>NZ_PEOG01000057.1 GCF_002761755.1 Roseateles chitinivorans | reverse complement strand
GCGTCGCGCGCGATCGCGCCGAAGCGCTCGAGATGGTGGGGGCGGGCCGGCTCGGGCGGGAACACCGGCACCGCGATGACGCCGGCGTACTGGCAGCCGAGGAAGGCCACGAGGTAGTCGTCCGTCCCCTCCAGCGCCAGCAGCACCCGCGCACCGACCGGCAGACCGGCGTCCTGGAGCGCGGCGGCGACCGCCCGCGCGCGACGCGCCAGGTCGGCGTAGCGGACGGGTCGATCCTGGCCGTCGACGCCGCCGTCGTCGAGCATCACGAGCGCGGTGTCGTCGGGCCGCGTGCGCGCGAGCTCGTCGAGGCGGTCGACGATGGTCGCGGGCGCTATGTCGGACGATGCACCGGACGCCACCGAGGCGGACGAGGACAAGGGCGACGCGCCCGGCGAGGCCGTCGCGGCCGCGATCGGCGTGGTGATCGGAGAAGAGGACGAAAGGCTCTGCATCGCGGCAGTCATGTCGCGCTTCTTTCTGTGAGGAGATCGGAACGGCGGCGCCCGGTTCGCCCGGACAGCCGCGCGCTCAAGCGAAGGCGTCGTTTGCGGGAACCGCGCGCGCGCCGGCGGCGCTCAGGTGGCGGGCCAGCGCGGCCAGGACCGCGCCCTCCTGCTGCCGCACGAAGAAATGGCCGCCGTCGAACCAGTCCAGGGTCAGCGGCAGCGTGGACTCGGCCGACCAGGCGGCCAGACGGTCCGGGGCGATCTCGTCCTGGCGGCCGGCAAGCAGGTGGACCGGCACCGGCAGGGGCGCACGGGCCTCGTGCCGGTAGCTCGCGCACACGCGGTAGTCGGCGCCCAGCACATCCAGGGTCAGCCGCAGCAGCTCGGCGTTCGCGAAGACCTCCTCCGGCGTGCCGCCCTGGCGGCGCAGATCGGCGACCAGCGCGGCTTCATCGCCGATCACCCGCTGCAGACGCGCCGTATCGCGCCGCGACGGCGCCGCGCTGCCGGACGCGATCAACGCCACCGGCAGGGGCGTGCCGCGCTCGCGCAAGCGCTGCGCCAGGCCATGCGCCAGCAGCGCGCCCATGCTGTGGCCGAAGAGCGCGAACGGCGCGGCCGGCGCCAGCGTCGGCGCGAGTTCCTCGCATAGCTGGTCGCAGAGCGTGTCGAAGTCCTCGACGAAGCGCTCGCCCAGCCGGCCGCCACGGCCGGGCAGCTCCACCGGCGTGACCTCGATCCATCGCGGCAGCAGGCGCCGCCAACGCAGGTACATCGTGGCGCTGGCGCCCGCGCAGGGCAGGCACAGCAGCTTGACGGCCGTCGCGGACATCGATCACTCCGCGGCGGCGGCGCTGTCCGACTCCTGGCGCGCCATCCACTCGCGCAGCGACTTCGGGCGCATGTCGGTCCAGGTGCGATCCACGAAGGCCAGCACCGTCTTCTTGTCGCCGCGCACCTCCGGCACCACGGACCAGCCGCCGGGGACCGCCTTCCAATGCGGCCAGATGGAGTACTGGTCTTCGTGATTGACGAGAACGATGAAGGTGTCGTCTTCGCGGTCGAAGCAGCTGGTGGACATGGAACGCCTCTTGCAGGATGGGTGATGCCGGCGCCCTCCGGTCGATCCGGAGATGGCGGCTTGTCCTGTGAAGACGTTTCAGCGCGGGAGATGTTCACGCCTCTCGCGCCGACCCTCCCGGGTCAGTCGCAGGGCTCGGGATGCGCGGTCGCGGCGGCGCCGTCGCCGCCACGCGAGGCCCGGGCGGGCACCTGTCCCGCGAGGTCCCAGAGCTGCGCGGCCTGCCGATGGGCGCGGCGATGCGCGGGATCCTCGGCGAGCCAGTGTTCGAGTTCGAGCCGGGCGGCGGCGTCGAAGCGCGTGCGATCGAACTCGCGTTGCACCCACGTCCAGGCGGCTTGCCAGACGGGATCGTCCTGCTCTTGTGTCATGGTGGGTTGGCGGCGGCGTGACCCGGAGTGAAGTTCCACGGGCCGGTCGGCCCTGGCGCGGGAGCTTACTCCAGGGCCGGGCCACGGCGCGCGCAGCGCGCGCGGCGGCCCTCAGTCGTCGGCCAGCAGGTGGCGGCAGCCCGCGATCGCGCGCGCGGCGTCGGCGATCCAGGCGTTCACCAGGCCCAGCGCGCAGCCCATGCGCTTGGCGATCTCGCGCTGCGTCAGGCCCTCGAGCCGGTAGAGCTCGAACGCCTGCCGCGTCTGCGCCGGGACGCCGGCCAGCGCGCGGTCGATCGAGCAGATCACCTGCTTGTCGCGCATCTGCTGCTCGGGCGAAGCGGTATCGGGGATGTCCAACTCGTCGGCCTCCACGTCGAAGCAGCGGTAGTTCGCCTCGACGCTGTGCTTGCGGCAATAGTCGAGCGCCAGGTTGCGCACCACCCGGCTGCAATAGCACAGCGGGCGGTCCGCCTGCCGCGGCGACTCGCCGTGGATCAGCTTCAGGTAGGCGTCCTGCAGCACATCGTCCGCCTGCTCGGGCGTGCGGACGATGCCCTGCGCGATGCGCCGCAGGCGCGGCCGGTTCTCGATGAAGACGTGAGCCAGCGTGGGCTCGACGCAGGGGGTTGTCATGACAGGACGGCTCCCTGTGACTTCGAGGTCACTTAAATGATAATAATTCTCAACAAGGCGGGACTCTACCGCCATCCGAGCCGATCTTTTCCTTTCCCGCCGACAAATCAGGGGCATGACACAAGCGCTTCATCCCGCAACCGATCGCATCGAACCGTTTCCAGTACCGCCACCGAGCTGCTGGGAGCGGCTCGCGCGGCTGGCGCCGCATCGTCTGGGGGCGGTCGAGGCCATCCTGGCGCCGGCGCCGCATGCGCTGCCACCGGGCATGGTTGGGCTGGGCATCGATCTCCAGCGGCTGCACGCGCTCGCACACGACCTGGTGCCGGCGCTGGTGCCGCAGGCGCTGCAACGGGCGAGCGCTTCGCGGCAGCTCGGGCACCTGGGCGGCCGGCTATGCGCGGAGGCGGCGATGGCCGCCGTGAATGGGCGTCGCATCGGCATCGCCATCGGCGAGGCGGGTGCGCCGCGCTGGCCGGCTGATCTGGTGGGGTCGATCTCCCACACGCGCGGCGGCGCATGGGCGTGCGCCGGCCCGCGGTCGACCTGGTCGATGGTGGGCATCGACAGCGAGCGGATCGCCGATGCCGACGGCACGCGCAGCATCGTCGAGCTGTGCTGCACGATCGAGGAGCGCCGGCGCTGGTTCCCTCAGGCGCCGGATCCGTTGCTGGCCACCCTGCTCTTCTCCGCCAAGGAGAGCGTCTACAAGGCCATCCATCCGACGGTGCGGCGCTTCGTCGAGTTCGACGAGGTCGAGCTGGTGGCGCTCGACTTCGGCCGCGGCGCGCTGCGGCTGCAGCCGGTCGCCGGCGGTCCGCTGGCGACGCGCTTCGACAGCTTCGCGCTCACTGCCGTGGTCGCTGGCGACCAGGTCCACACGGCGCTGGTCGTCGCGGCCTGACGCCGCCGTCGAGTCGCCGGCCCAAGCCGGCGCCGCAGTGGCGCCAGGCGAAGCTCACTGCGCCTTGGCCGCCGCCACCAGCCGGTCCATCGCCTGGGCCGGGGTGATGGCATCGCTGTTCCAGAACTGGCTGACCACGTCCTTGAGCGCGCCTTCGGCAGCGGCGCGGACCGCCATGCCATGCGCGATCGACGGCAGCAGCGTGCCGGCCTTGCCCGCCTCGGCGAAATCGGCGGCCGAGGCCTTGGCGCAGTCGTCGTAGCGGGCCAGGCTGACGCCCTGGCGCACTGGAATCGAGCCCTTCTCCAGGTTGAAGGACTCCTGCACCGCCGGCGACAGGATGGCCGAGGCCATGTCGCGCTGCGCCTGCTGGTTGGCCTCGCCCTTGACCTTGAACATCGCGAAGGAGTCGACATTGAAGGTGTAGGACTTCGCGGTGCCGGGCGCGGGCACGCACAGGAAGTCCTTGCCCGCGGTCTTGCCGGCGGCCAGGAATTCGCCCTTGGCCCAGTCGCCCATGATCTGCATCGCGGCCTCGCCCTTCATGACCATCGCCGTGGCCAGGTTCCAGTCGCGGCCCGGCGCATTGCGGTCGGTGTAGGCCTTCAAGCGGCGGAAGGTGGCGAGCGACTTCTCCATCGTCGGGCTCTTCAGGCTGGCCGGGTCGAGCTGGATCAGCGCCTTGCGATAGAAGGCCGGACCGCCGGTGCCCAGCACCACCGTCTCGAAGGTGGTGAAGTCCTGCCAGGACTGGCCGCCGTGGGCGAGCGGGATCACGCCGGCCTTCTTCAGCGCGTCGGCCGCGGCGAAGAATTCGTCCCAGGTGGTCGGCGGCTTGACGCCGGCCTTCTTCATCGCTTCGGGATTGATCCAGAGCCAGTTCACGCGGTGCACGTTGACCGGCACCGCGATGTAGTGGCCCTTGTACTTCACGATGTCGCTGATCACCGGCAGCAGCAGCTCGTCCCAGCGCTCGGCCTGGGCGACCGTGTCGATGTTGGCAAGCATGCCCTCGGCGGCCCAGTCCTGCAGCAGCGGGCCCTTGATCTGGGCCGCGGTCGGCGCGTTGCCGGAAATGGCGCGCGACTTCAGCACCGTCATCGCCGCGTCGCCGGCGCCGCCGGCCACCGCGAAGTCCTTCCAGCGGTGGCCCTTGGCCTGCAGCGAGTCCTTCAGGCCGGAGATGGCCTTGGCCTCGCCGCCGCTGGTCCACCAGTGCAGCACCTCCAGGTCGCCGGCTCGGGCCGGGCCGGCCAGCGCGGCCAGGGTCGCGATCGCCGCGGCGGCGAGCACGGCACGTCGGATCAGGGTCGTCGTCTTCATCGCTTGTCTCCTCTTGTGGTGGGTTGGATCTGAAGGAAGGACCGACGCCCTCAGTCGATGCAGCTGGTGCTGTCGCGCACCACCAGTTCGACCGGCAGGGTCACGGTCAGCGCCTCGGGGGTCGGCAGCTCGAGCAGCAGTTCGACGCCCTTGACGCCGAGCGCCGTCTTGTCCACGCGGACGGTGCTCAGCGGCGGATGGCTGACGGCGGCGCCGCCGATGTCGTCGAAGCCGATGACGGCGATGTCCTCGGGGATGCGCAGGCCGTCGTTCAGGCACTGCCGCAGGACCAGCAGCGCGGCGCTGTCGTTGAAGCACACGACCGCGTCGGGCCGGCGACGGCGGTCGAGCAGGCTGCGTATCGCCGCGGTGACGCCGGCCTCGCCATCGCCCAGCTGCGGCGCAATGATCTCCAGGTCCGGGTCGGCCTGGACCCCGGCCTCGAACAGGGCCCGCCGGTAGCCGCGGGCGCGCTGCTCCAGGCTGTAGTGCGCCGGCGAGCCGGAGATCAGCGCGATGGTCCGACGCCCGCTGCGCAGCAGGTGGCTGGTGGCCAGGAAGCTGCCGTGCTGGTGGTCCGGGTTGACCGAGGTCATGCCGCGGCGATGCATGTCCACCAGCACCATCGGCTTGCCACTGCGCTTGAGCGCATCCAGCACCTCGGGCTCGAAGTAGCCGACGCACAGGTAGGCGTCGAGCTGGTGGACCCGGACCTGGTCGATCACCGGCTGGTCCGGCCCGGCCACGATGAAGGACAGCGACAGGCCCTCTCTCTTGCAGGCCTGCTCGGCGCCATGGAGCACCGCGGAGAAGAAGGGACTGGACGCCAGCGTGTTGTGCTGGCTGTGCAGCAGGAAGCCGATCCGGCGGATCTTCTTCTTGCGCAGGTGGTTGACGTCGTAGCCGAGACGCATGGCGGTCTCGCGCACGATCTGGCGCGTCTGTTCGGACAGGCCGGACTGGTTGCGCAGGCCGCGCGAGACGGTGCCGATGGACAGGCCAGCGGCCTTGGCGATATCGCGGATGGTGATGCTGCTCATGGGTTGGGGGCGATTCTTGGAAAGCCCGTTTCAGGGGTCAACGAAGTCGCACGAGTTTCCCAACTGTTTAGGGCGGTTCGCTAAACACCTCCATCTCGGCGACGATCGCTTCAGTTATTGACGCGATCGCGCATTCGGGCACCGCCGGAGCTCAACCCAACCCCAGCCGCTCACTCGATCTGCACGTTCGCCTCCTTCACCAGCTTCGCGAACTTGCCGGTCTCGCTGCGGATCTGGGCAGCCAGCTGCTCGCTGCTGCCGCCTGTCGGCTCGGCGCCGATCTCGTCCATGCGCTTGCGGAAGTCCGGTGCCTGGATCACCTTCACCATCTCCGCGTTCAAGCGGGCGACGATGTCCCTGGGCGTCGCCGCCGGCGCGAGCACGCCGAACCAGGTGCCGATGTCGAAGCCCTTGAGGCCCGCCTCCTCCAGCGTCGGCACGTCGGGCAACGCGCTGGAGCGCCGGGCCGTCGTCACCGCCAGCGCGCGCAGCTTGCCGGCCTTGATGTGGGGCAGCACCGGGGTGATGGTGTCGAAGGACATCTGGATCTGCGCGCCCAGCAGGTCGGTGGCGAGCGGGCCGCTGCCCTTGTAGGGCACATGCAGCAGCGTGGTGCCGGTGGCGTTCTGGAACTGGGTGCCGATCAGGTGCTGCGCGGTGCCGTTGCCGTTGGAGCCGTAGCTCCACTGCCCCGGATGCGCCTTCAGCGCCGCGACCAGTTCGGCCACCGACTTCGCCGGCGTCGCGCCCGCGTTGACGACCAGCACATTGGGCACGAGCGCGAGGCCGGTGATCGGGACGAAATCCTTCTGGAAGTCGTAGGGCAGCTTCTTGTAGACGCTGCTCGCGATCGTGTGATGGACCGCGCCGATCAGCAGCGTGTAGCCGTCCGGCCTGGCCTTGGCGACGTAGTCGGCGCCAAGCGTCGCACCGGCGCCGGGGCGGCTCTCGACGATCACCGGCTGGCCCAGGCTCTGCTGGAGCTTCTCCGCCAGCGCGCGGGCCAGCACGTCGGTGGTGCCGCCGGCGGGGAACGGCACGACCAGGGTGACCGGCTTGGCCGGCCAGGGTTGGGCGAAGGCCGGCGCCGCGACCAGCGCGGGGATGGTGGCCGCCAGGCCGGCGGCGGTGGCGATCAGCGCGCGCCGGGCGCGCTGGAAGGATGAGGTGCTCATGGGGGTCTCCTGGTCGTGGCTACGCGGCGTGGCGCAGCGCGGCGATCACCGCGGCGGTGACCTCGTTCGTCTTCGCCTGGCCGCCAAGGTCGCCGGTGTGCAGCGCCCGATCGGCGGTCACCGATTCGATGGCGCGCATCAGGCGCCGGGCGGCTTCGTCCTCGCCCAGGTGTTCCAGCAGCATCACCGCGGACCAGAAGGTGCCGATCGGATTCGCCAGGCCGCGACCCATGATGTCGAAGGCCGAGCCGTGGATCGGCTCGAACATCGATGGATAGCGACGTTCCGGGTCGATGTTGCCGGTCGGCGCGATGCCCAGGCTGCCGGCAAGCGCGGCGGCCAGGTCGCTGAGGATGTCCGCATGCAGGTTGGTCGCGACGATGGTGTCCAGCGTCGCCGGCTTGTTGACCATGCGCGCGGTCGCGGCGTCGACCAGCTCCTTGCCCCAGGTGACCTCGGGGAACTCACCGGCGACCTGCGCGGCGATCTCATCCCACATGACCATCGCATGGCGCTGCGCGTTGCTCTTGGTGATCACCGTCAGCAGCTTGCGCGGGCGGGACTGCGCCAGCTTGAAGGCGAAGCGCATGATCCGCTCGACGCCGGCGCGCGTCATGACGGACACATCCGTGGCGGCCTCGATCGGATGGCCCTGGTGGACGCGCCCGCCGACGCCGGCGTACTCCCCCTCCGAGTTCTCACGCACGATCACCCAATCCAGGTCGCGCGGGCCGCAGCGCTTGAGCGGCGCGTCGATGCCGGGCAGCATGCGGGTCGGCCGCACGTTGGCGTACTGGTCGAAGCCCTGGCAGATCTTCAGCCGCAAGCCCCACAGCGTGATGTGGTCCGGGATGTCCGGGTCGCCGGCCGAGCCGAACAGGATCGCGTCCTTGTCGCGCAGCGCCTCCAGGCCGTCGGCCGGCATCATCTCGCCGTGCGCGCGATACCAGTCGCCGCCCCAGCCGAAGTGCTCGAAGTCGAAGCGGAAGCGGTCGGTCGTGGCGGCAAGCGCCTCCAGCACCTCGCGGCCGGCGGGAATGACTTCCTTGCCGATGCCGTCGCCGGGGATCGTGGCGATGCGATAGGTCTTCATGGGAATGGGTCTCCAGTCGAGTGTCGCGGGCGGCCTCTCGGGAGGCCCAGGGGGACCGACTCTAGGGAGCGGCGAGCGCCTCGGATCGCGGCTACATTCAAGCCGTCCTTAACCTGGATTCAACAATCGGTGGGAGATCGGCATGGCGTCAAAGACCCGGTCGCGCGGGGCATCCGTCGCGACAGCCGCAGCGGCGATCGCGCCGGCGGACCTGAGCTTCTTCTCGACGCTGTGCAGTGCCGGCAGCCTCAGCGCGGCCGCGCGCGAGCTCGGCATCTCCACCGCCGCGGTCAGCAAGCACCTGACCCAGATGGAGGGCCGGATCGGCACCGCGCTGCTGAGCCGCACGACGCGGCGCATGAGCCTGACCCCGGAGGGTGAGCTCTACCTGGACCATGCGCGGCGCATCCTGGCCGCGATCGACGACCTGCAGGAGCTGCTCAGCGCCAGCGGCGGGACCGCGAGCGGCCTGCTGCGGGTGAACGCGACGCTGGGCTTCGGCCGCACGCACATCGCGCCGCTGATCTCGGGTTTCGTGCGCCAGCATCCGAAGCTGCAGGTGCAGCTGCAGCTGTCGGTCAATCCGCCGCCGCTGCACGAGGACGCCTTCGATGTCTGCATCCGTTTCGGCCCGCCGCCCGATGCGCGGGTCATCGCAAGGCGGATCGCGTCCAACCGCCGGCTGCTGTGCGCCTCGCCGGCCTATCTGGCCCGGCATGGGGCGCCGAAGACGCCGGCCGAACTGGTGCGTCACGACTGCATCGGCATCCGCCAGGGCGAGGAGGCCTACGGGCTGTGGCGGCTGAGCGCGCGACGCGGCCGCAAGACGGTGACCGAGGCGGTGAAGACGCGCGGCGCGCTGACCACCAACGACGGCGAGATCGCGGTGAACTGGGCGCTCGACGGCCACGGCATCCTGATGCGCGCGGAATGGGACATCGCCCGCTTCCTCGCCAGCGGGCGGCTGGTGCAGGTGCTGCCCGACTGGGAGACGCCGGATGCCGACATCTATGCCGTCTATCCGCAGCGTGTCCAGGGAACCGCACGGGTGCGGCAGTTCGTTGCGCACCTGGCGCAGGCTTTCGCGGCGCGCTCCGGCAGTCCATGAGCCCGATGTGCCCGTCTGTCGCGCGACGGGCACGTCGATCGGCCGCCGGCGCTATGGTGCCGCCCTGCCGCGTCGACCGGACGCGGCGTCCCGATCAAGGAGTGCGTCATGGGTTTCTTCGGTTTGCTGCTCTGGCTGGTCCTGTTCGTGCTGTGCTGGCCGCTGGCCTTGCTGGCACTGGTGATGTGGCCGCTCGTGTGGCTGCTGACGCTGCCGTTCCGGCTGATCGGCCTCAGCGTCGAGGCGGTCTTCGCCTTGCTCAAGGCCATCCTGTTCCTGCCGGCCCGGGTGCTGGGCTGGCGCGAGACCCGTTGAAGGGACGACGGCATGGCCTAGCATCGACGGCCGCGAGGATCAAGACCGCCGGCCCGTCGTCGCCCTCAGCCCCATGGGGTCTTGGGGATGCCGGGAACCGGCCTCAACTGGCACGCTTTCGCTTCACATGACAAGGGGCAGACGATGAGCGCACATGGACTTCTGGACCAACTGCTGAGATCCGGCCGGGATCTGCTCGAAGGCCGCGGCGGCGGCATGGGCCGTGGGGCTTCGGGCGGTCTGGGCAGCCTGGGCGACCTGGCCAACCTCGGCGGGCTGGGCAGGCTCGGCGCCGGTGCCGGCGCGGCCGGCGTGCTGGGCGCGCTGCTGGGCAGCAAGCGCGGCCGCAGCTATGGCGGCAAGGCCTTGAAGTACGGCAGCATCGCGGCGCTCGGGCTGATGGCCTACAAGGCCTACACCAGCTGGCAGGCGCAGCAGCAGGCCCAGGGGGCCAGTGCGTCGGGCGGCATGGCCGGAACCGCACGAACCGGCGGGACGACCGGCTCGGCGACGTGGACGCCGGGCGCCGTGGCCAGCGAGCCGCGCACCTTGGACCGGGTGCCGCCGGCCGAGGCGGAGCAGCACAGTCGTGCCGTGCTGCTGGCGATGGTTGCCGCGGCCAAGGCCGACGGTCATCTCGACGAGCGCGAGCGCGAGTTGATCGAGAACGAACTGGCCAGCCTGGACGGCGATCCCGAGGTGCGCCGCTGGCACGAGGAGGCGCTGCGCCAGCCGCTCGATCCGGCCACCGTGGCACAGGCGGCCACGACGCCGGAGATCGCGTCCGAGATGTACCTGGCGAGCCTGCTGATGGTCGACGAGACCAGCTTCATGGAACGCGCCTACCTGGACGAACTGGCCCGGCAGCTGAAGCTGCCCGACGGCCTGAAGGCGCAGCTCGAGGCGCAGGCGCTGCAGTCGTAGCCGTCGTGCCGCGCCGACCGCCGGCCGCGGCGCGGGCCGGCGGGTCGCCCCCGATCAGTAGTGCACGACCGAGCGAATCGATTTGCCCTCGTGCATCAGGTCGAAAGCCTCGTTGATGCCGGTCAGCGGCATCGTGTGGGTGACGAAGGGCGCGAGCTGGATGTCGCCGCGCATCGCCTCCTCCACCATGCCGGGCAGCTGCGAGCGGCCCTTGACGCCGCCGAAGGCCGTGCCCTTCCAGGTCCGGCCGGTCACCAGCTGGAAGGGGCGTGTCGAGATCTCCTGCCCCGCGCCCGCGACGCCGATGACGATGGACTGGCCCCAGCCGCGATGCGCGCACTCCAGCGCCGCGCGCATCACGTTGACGTTGCCGATGCATTCGAAGGAATGATCGACGCCCCATCCGGTCATCTCGACGATGACCTGCTGGATCGGCTTGTCGTGGTCCTTCGGATTCACGCAGTCGGTCGCGCCGAAGACCCGGGCCAGCTCGAACTTGGACGGATTGGTGTCGATCGCGATGATGCGGCCGGCCTGCGCCAGCTTCGCGCCCTGGATCACCGCCAGCCCGATGCCGCCCAGCCCGAACACCGCCACCGAATCGCCCGGCTGCACCTTGGCGGTGTTCTTCACCGCACCCAGGCCCGTCGTCACGCCGCAGCCAAGCAGGCACACCTGCTCCGGATTCGCGTCCGGATGGACCTTGGCCAGCGACACCTCGGCCACCACCGTGTACTCGCTGAAGGTCGAGCAGCCCATGTAGTGATAGACCGGTTGCCCCTGGTAGGAGAACCGCGTCGTGCCGTCGGGCATCACGCCCTTGCCCTGGGTCGCGCGCACGGCGACGCACAGGTTGGTCTTGCCGGACTTGCAGAACAGGCACTCGCCGCATTCGGCGGTGTAGAGCGGGATGACGTGGTCGCCGGGCTTGACGCTGGTGACGCCCTCGCCCACCTCGACGACGATGCCTGCGCCCTCATGGCCCAGCACCGCAGGGAACAGTCCTTCCGGATCGTCGCCGCTGAGGGTGAACGCGTCGGTGTGGCAGACGCCGGTGTGGGTGATTTTCACCAGCACCTCGCCCTTGCGGGGCGGCTCGACGTCGATCTCGACGATCTGCAGCGGCTGGCCGGCTGCGAAGGCGACGGCGGCACGGGATTTCATTGGGGGCCTTTCGGAGGGACGGAATGAGGACGCGCCCCGGAGGGCGCGACGATGCGGGGCAGTCTATACCCCGCGCCCTCCGGCTCGCGCGCCTGCCACGGCCTCGACCGCATGCGGCATGCGCTTCGCGCACGGCAATCGACGCCCCGCGTCAGCCCCCGCCAGACCAGCCCTCACGCCTTCCCCGGCTCCGCCATCCGCCGGTGCTGCTCGGCCAGCACCTCCGCCGGGGTCACGTTGGCCAGCACCGCCTGCAGCTTGTTCTTCCAGCCGGCCACCACCGCGCTCTCGCCGTCCTCCATGGCCTCGTAGCCGGTCTTCGCGACCTCCTCCGGCGGCTGCTTGCGCTGCGTCCCGACCTTGGTGTCCGTCAGCTCGGCGCGCTCGAAGAACTCGGTGTCCGTGGGCCCCGGCATCAGCACCGTGACCGACACGTTGGTGTCCTTCAGCTCGTTGCGCAGCGCATAGGCGAAGGAATCGATGAAGGCCTTGGTGCCGTTGTAGACCGCCTGGAAGGTCCCCGGCATCAGGCCGGCGATCGAGCCGGTGATCAGGATCTTGCCGGCATTGCGGTCCCGCATCGCCCGTCCCACGCGCTGGATCAGGTCGAGGGTGCCGGTGATGTTGGTGTCGATGACATGCCGCACCGCGTTGAAGTCCTGGTCCAGGAAGGCGTGCCCCAGGCCATGGCCGGCATTGGCCAGCAGCGCGTCGACCGGTCGCGCGGCCAGCGCCGCGTGAAGCGCGTCCACGCCGCCGGGCGTCGCCAGGTCGGCCTCGATCGCCTGCACCTGGGCCCCTTCCGCCTGGCAGGCGGCGACGGTCTCGGCCAGCGGCCGATCCGCAGCGATCAGCAGGTCATAGCCATGGCGGGCGCATTCCAGCGCGAGCTCGCGGCCGATGCCGCTGGACGCGCCGGTCACGACGGCCAGCGGCCGTCCGGAGGTGTCGTTCATCAGGAACTCCTTGGGAGGGTGGGGAGAGGAAGACAGCTCAGCTGAGCCCGAACGGCGTCAGCACCACCTTGCGGCAGTCCTCTTCCTTCTTGTTGAAGATCTCGTAGCCGCGCGCGGCCTCCACCAGCGGCAGCCGGTGGCTGACGATCAGGTCCGGCTTGAGCTCGCCGCGCTCGATGTGGCGCAGCAGCTCGGGCATGAAGCGCTGGGCATGCGTCTGGCCGCTGGTGAAGCTCAGCCCCTTCTCGAAGGCGTCGCCGAACAGGAAGCCGTGGATGAAGCCCGCATAGACGCCGGGCACGCTGACGATGCCGCCGCGGCGGGTGGCCGCGATCGCCCAGCGCAGCGAGGTGCCGCTGGAGCCCTCGAGCTTGAGCGTGGACAGCACCGTCTCCACCGTGCTGCCCTTGGCCTCGAAGCCGACCGCGTCGATCGACGCGTCGACGCCGCGGTGGTCGGTCTGCTCGATGATGAAGGCCGCCGGATCGTCGATCTGGTCGAAGTCGATCGGCAGCACGCCGTAGGTCTCCTTGGCGAAGGCCAGCCGGTACGGATGGTGGTCCACCATGAAGATGCGCTCGGCGCCGAGCAGCCGGGCGCTGGCCGCCGCCATCATGCCGACCGGCCCGGCGCCGAAGATCGCGATCGTCGAGCCCGCCGTCACCTGCGCGTTCAGCGCCGCCTGGTAGCCGGTGGGCAGGATGTCGGAGAGGAAGAGCACCTGCTCGTCGCTCAACTGCGTGTCGGGGATCACCAGCGGGCCGACGTTGGCCTTGGGCACCCGGACGTACTGCGCCTGGCCGCCGGGGTAACCGCCGTACAGATGGCTGTAGCCGAACAGGCCCGCTCCGGCCCGGATGTCCTTCTTGTTCAGGATCGCGCCGCGGCCGGGGTTGGTGTTCTCGCAGGCGGCGAACAGCTTGCGGCCGCAGAAGAAGCAGTCGCCGCAGGAGATGGTGAAGGGCACGACCACCC
Source organism: Roseateles chitinivorans (assembly GCF_002761755.1). Taxonomy (GTDB): domain Bacteria; phylum Pseudomonadota; class Gammaproteobacteria; order Burkholderiales; family Burkholderiaceae_C; genus Roseateles; species Roseateles chitinivorans. The sequence continues at coordinate 24,809 of NZ_PEOG01000057.1, read as the reverse complement.
GGTCGCCGCGCCGCAACCGGGTCACCCCGCGGCCGACCTCCTCCACCACGCCCATGAACTCATGGCCGAGGATGTCGCCGTCCTTCATGTCGGGGATCTTGCCCCGGTAGATGTGCAGGTCGGAACCGCAGATCGCGGTGGCGGTGACGCGCAGCAGGATGTCGTCGTCGGCGGCGAGCACCGGATCGGGCACCGTCTCGACACGCACGTCGTGAGCGCCGTGGTAGGTCAGAGCGAGCATGGAAAGCCTTTCTTCATCGATGACAGCGGGGTTCTCGCCGATTCCGGCAACCGCAGGGCCCGCCGCGCGCGCAACCCTCCAAGGGGACCGGCACGCCCGATCCGAGCGCGGCGACGCGGGTCGGCATTCGCTGCCGACGTGTTGACGGCAAGGAAGCATGTCGATGCCGCCGAAGGCCATCTCGGGCACCCGCCTTGCCTCGGCGAGGTGTCGCCGAAAGGCGCTTCCGGAGCGATGGATTCATGTTCGATCTGCAAGTCAGCCCCTGGGAACTGCTGGCGCGGGCGGCGCTGATCTACTTCGCGCTGCTGGTGATGGTGCGGCTGTCGGGCAAGCGCACGGTGGGCCAGTTCACACCCTTCGACCTGCTGGTGGTCATGCTGCTGAGCGAGGCCGTCAGCAATGGCCTGAGCGGCGGCGAGGAATCGGTGACCGGCGCCTGGATCGTGGCGGCTGCGCTGATCGTGATGAACGGCCTGATGGGGTTCTTCGGCTCGCGGAGCCGGCGCATCGAGCGGCTGCTGGAGGGATCGCCGGTGCTGATCGGCCGCGATGGCCAGTGGTTCCACGACGTGATCCGCCGGCATCGGCTCGGCGAACTGGATGTCGAGAAGGCGCTGCGCGAGGCGGATTGCTCGCTGTCCGACGTCAAGATCGCCATCCTCGAGAGCGACGGCAGCATCAGCATCGTCCAGAAGAAGTGACCCGGCCGGGAGGCCGCCTCCCGGCGGGAGGCGGGCCCGCGACGGGCCCGCCGCGGACGCTCAGTGCGTCTGCTGCTGCTCGGCCATCAGCTCGTCCTTGCGCTGCTGCAGCCGCTCGCCGAGTTCCGCCAGGTCCAGCCCGGCCTTCTTCGCCTTGGGGAACATCTCGTTCTGTTCCTCCTTGACGTGGTGCTTGACCCACTCGCTCATGACCTTGACCTTGGCGTCGTAGTCCTCGCCGTCGGGCTCCACGCCCTGCACCGCCGCGATCAGGTCCTTGATGCTCTGGTGCTCGACGCGGGCCTCGGGGACCAGTTCCTTGTCCTTCAGCGCGGCCTGCACCTCGGGATAGAAGATCTCCTCCTCGATCTGCGCGTGCACGGTGAGCGCCGTGCAGATCTGGGCGACGAGCTGCTGCTTCTTGGCGCTCGAGCGCGACTTCTCGAACTGCTCGAAAAGCTCGCTGACTTCCTTGTGGTCGGCGCGCAGCAGGGCGACGGCATCGGGCGTCTTCGTCCGGGCCGTGGTGGTGCGCCGCGCGGTGGTTTTCCGGCTCGAGGCCGCGGTCGTGGATGAAGGCATGGGGGTTCTCCTGGCTGTGAATGTGCTGGGATGACGCGCCGCACGGCACGTCGGATTCTTTCGATGGCAAGCCTGATGCCCAGCTCCGGACCGGCTGGCGACACGGGTATGCGCCTTGCTGATCGAAGGTCCGACTCTTCCTTCCGACCCGGACCTACCGATGAGCAGCCGCTTCCTGACCCCCGACCTCGCCCAGGCCGCGCTCGACGCGATCACCCCGGCGATCGCCGCGCAACTGGCCTCGCCCGAGGTCAGCGGCCTCGGCGTCCTGCACCTGGTCGTGCTCGATCCCTCGGTGCCCTGCGGCGACGGCGCGCCCGAGCCCCGCGTGCTGCTGGAGCACTCGATCGGCAACCGCGCGCGCTGGGATGTCGACTACGCCGACTACGCCCGCCGCAAGGCCCTGCTGTCCTGGCGCCACCGGATGGACAGCCGCCGGCTGCAATTGCTGGAGCCGCACCGGCTGAGCACCGACGACGCGGTGCTGTGGGGCGGCGTCTGGCTGGACGGCCTCGTCGTCGCCGCCAGCGGCGCCTTCCCGATCTGGGACGAGTGCTTCTCGATGATGGCCGCGGTCCAGTTGCGCGCCCGCGCCTGGATCGCCGCCGAGGCGGCGCGCTGACACGACGCCGCCGCCCCTCCCCTCACCCCGCTGATTCCAACCACCCTCCGCCGGAGCTCCTCATGATCGACAGTCCTTCGACGGCCGCGTCCACCGCGCCGGCCACCGCCCCCTCCGCCACGCCCGCCGCGGACGCCACCAGCCTGCATGGCCAGGTCGCCCTGGTCACCGGCGGCAGCCGCGGCCTGGGCGCCGCGATCGCGCAGACGCTGGGCGAATCCGGCATGCGCGTGCTGATCGCCGACATCGACCTGGACCGTGCCCGCAACCGCGCCGCGCTGCTGGCCGAGCGCGACATCCAGGCGGTGCCGGTCGCCCTGGACGTCGCCGACGCGCGGCAGTGCGAGGAGGTCGTGGCCAGCGCGGTGCGCGACTTCGGCCGGCTCGACGTGCTGATCAACAACGCCGCGGTGGACGTCACCGCGCCGCTGTCGGAGCTGGCCGTCGAGGACTGGCAGCGCGTGCTCAACACCAACCTCTCCGGTCCGCTGCTGATGACCAAGTACGCCTCGGCGCGGATGCTGGACCAGCCTCGCGGCGGCCACATCGTCAACATCGCGTCCACTGCCTCCAAGCGCGCCTGGCCCAATGCCAGCGCGTATCACGCGACCAAGTGGGGCCTGCTGGGCCTGTCGCATGCGCTGCATGCCGAGCTGCGGGACAAGAACGTGCGGGTCTCCGCGATCGTCGCCGGCGGCATGCGCACGCCCTTCCTGCTGGACCGCTTCCCCGGCATCGACGAGACCAAGCTGCAGGATCCGATGAATGTCGCGCGCGCGGTGCGCTGGGTGTTGCAGCAGCCCGAGGGCACGGTGATCCCGGAACTCACCGTCCTGCCCACCCAAGAGACCTCCTGGCCGTGACCGCGCCGCCGGACCCCGTCAGCATGCTGCCGGTGCAGGACCTGGACCTGAGCGCGGCCCCCGGGGAGCGCCTGTCCGCCAGCGCGCTGCGGCCCTGCCTGTTCATCGACAAGGACGGCACGCTGATCGAGAACGTGCCCTACAACGTCGACCCGGCGCAGCTGCGCTTCATGCCCGGCGCCGGCCAGGCGCTGGCGGCGCTCTCGTCGGCCGGGCTGGCGCTGGTGATCGTCACCAACCAGAGCGGCCTGGCGCGCGGCTACTTCACCCGCGCCCAGTTCGCGCAGCTGCAGGAGGCGCTGCTGCAGCGCCTGCGCGACGAGGCCGGGGTGCGCATCGACGACGTGCTGCTCTGCCCGCACGAACCCGATGCCCAGGGCCGGCCGGCCTGCCTGTGCCGCAAGCCCGCGCCGGGCATGCTGATCACCGCCGCGCGCCGCCACGGGCTGGACCTGACGCGCTCCTGGATGGTGGGCGACACGCTGGACGACGTCGAAGCCGGCCGCCGGGCCGGCGCGCGCGGCCTGCTGTTCGACAGTGGCGGCGAGACCGTGTGGCGGCGCTCGCCGCTGCGCGAGCCCGAGGCCGTCTTCGACAACTGGGCGGCGGTGGCCGCCCATGTGCTGGACGAGGTCGCGACCGGCGCGACGCCAGCCGGGAGATCGACATGATCGACAAGTGGGACAGCTCGCTCAAGTGCGTGCCCCCCGAGCGCCTGCGCGACATGGCGCCGCGGCTGGCGCGGCCGCTGGTGTTCACCAACGGCGTCTTCGACATCCTGCACGCCGGCCATGTGCGCGGGCTGGAAGCGGCCAGCGCCCAGGGCAGCAGCCTGGTGGTCGCGCTCAACAGCGACCGCTCCGCGCGCGGCCTGGGCAAGCGCGGCGACCGGCCGTACCACACGCTGGAGGACCGGGCGCGCGTGGTCGGCGCGCTGGCCTGCGTGTCCTGGGTCACCTGGTTCGACGAGCCCACGCCGCAGGCGCTGCTCGAGGCGCTGCGGCCCGATGTCTACGTCAAGGGCGGCGACTACCGGGTCGAGGAACTGCCGGAGACACCGCTGGTGCGCAGCTGGGGCGGCCGGGTCTCGATCGGCCCCTACCTGCGCGGCCATTCGAGCACCCAGTTGATCGAGCATCTGCGGGCCCCGGCGCCATGACCGCGACCACGCTCCCCGAACTGGCGCCGCCGGAGGTGCTGATCGTCGGCGACTGCATGCTGGACGTGTACCTCGAGGGCGCGGTGAATCGCATCTCGCCCGAGGCGCCCGTCCCCATCCTGCGCCTGCATCGCCAGTCGCAGCGGGCCGGCGGGGCCGCCAACGTCGCGCTCAACCTGGCCCGCCTGCGTTGCCCGTGCACCGTCAGCGGCCTGGTGGGCACCGATACCGCCGGCGCCTGCCTGGTGGCCCTGCTGGACCAGCCCGGCATCACCCAGCGCTTCGTCCGGGGACCGGCGATCGACACCATCCAGAAGATCCGCATGGTCAGCCAGCGCCAGCAGCTGCTGCGCATGGACGTCGAGTCCGAGCCGCCGGCCGACAGCGTCGACGAGCTGACGACGCTGGCGGGCGAGCTCGCCGCGCGCCACCGCTGGATCCTGGTGTCCGACTACGCCAAGGGCGCGCTGCGCCAGGTGCAGACGCTGATCGAGCGCTGCCGGGGCCTGTCCTGCAAGGTGCTGGTCGATCCCAAGCGCAAGGACCTGGAGGCCTATCGCGGCGCCTGGCTGATCAAGCCCAACCTCGCCGAGCTGCGCGAGGCCGTCGGCCCCTGGCGCGACGAGGACGAGCTGTGCGAGCGCCTGGCGGCGCTGCAGCGCCGGCTGGACATCGACCATGTGCTGCTGACGCGCGGCGAGCACGGCATGACCCTCTTCTCCCGCGATGGCCCCTGCCTGCATGTGCCCACCGAGGCCCGCGAGGTCTATGACGTCAGCGGCGCCGGCGACACCGTGCTGGCCGCGCTGACCTGTTTCCTGGCACGCGGCGCGGCGCTCGAGGACGCGGTGCGCGCGGCCAACCGCGCGGCCGGGCTGGTCGTCGGCAAGTTCGGCACCGCCTCGGTCACGCTCGAGGAACTAGGAGTCTCCGCATGAGTGCGCTTCCCCATCCCCTGCCGCGTCCGGCCAGGCGCCCCGCCACCACGCCGCCACGCGTCGATCCGGACGAGACCTTCATGGACGGCCTGCGGGCGCACCGGGCGCTGTTCGACCGGCTCGACGCGCTGGGGCCCGACATCGCCCGCGCCGCGACGCTGATGAGCGACACGCTGCGCGCCGGCCGCAAGTTGATGCTGATGGGCAATGGCGGCTCGGCCGCCGATTGCCAGCACCTGGCGGCGGAGTTCACCGGTCGCTTCAGCCGCGAACGGGCGCCACTGGCCGCGGTGGCGCTGACCACCGACAGTTCCGCGCTGACCTGCATCGGCAACGATTACGGCTTCGACCAGGTCTTCTCGCGGCAGGTCGCCGGCCTCGGCGCGCCGGGGGACTGCGTGATCGGCATCTCGACCTCGGGCAATTCGCCCAACGTGCTGCGCGGCCTGGCGCAGGCGCGGCAGCTGGGCATGACCACCGTCGGCCTGAGCGGGCGGGACGGCGGCGCGATGCGCGAGCTCTGCGACCTGTGCCTGGTCGTGCCGCACACCGACACGGCGCGGATCCAGGAAGCGCACATCTTCATCGGCCACACCTGGTGCGCGCTGGTCGAGCAGGCGCTGCTGGCGCCGTGATCGGCGCCCCGCTGTCCGATCGCCCGTTCCGATCCTTCTGGATGGGCGGCTATGAAGGCGCCGACCACGTCAACGGCCGCGGCGATGCGCTCGACATGGTCCGCGCCACCGGCCACGACCGGCTGCTGGCGCGGGACTACCGCGAGGCCCGCCGGCTGGGCCTGCGCTGTGTCCGGGAAAGCGTCGGCTGGCGCCTGAGCGAACGGGCGCCCGGGACCTGGGACTTCAGCCGCGCCCAGCACATGGCCCGGGCCGCGCGGCGCGAGGGCCTGCAGGTGCTGTGGACGCTGATGCACTACGGCGTGCCGCCCGACCTGACGCTGCTGGACGATGCGCTGATCCCGCGCTTCGCCCGCTTCGCCGCGGCGGCGGCGGCCGCGATCCGGCCGCTCTGCCCCGGGCCGCGCTTCTACACGCCGATCAATGAGATCAGCTTCCTGGCCTGGGCCGCCTCGTCCTCGGATGCGATGGGCCCGGCGGGCGCGGTGCACGAAGGCACGGCCCGCGAGGACTCCCGGATCAGCGGCTACGCGATCAAGCGCCGCCTGGTGCGGGCGGCGCTCGCCGGCATGGACGCGATCCGCGAGGTCGATCCGCAGGCGCGCTTCCTCCACATCGATCCGGTGATCCACGTCGTGCCGACGGAGGACACGCCGGACCAGCGCGCCCTGGCCGAGCAGGTGGCGTCCTACCAATGGCAGGCTTTCGACATGCTGGCCGGCCGGCAGGATCCCGAACTCGGCGGTCATCCCGCGGCGCTGGACTGGATCGGACTGAACCACTATCACAGCAGCCAGTGGGAGGTGCCCAGCGAGAAGCGACTGGCCTGGCACCTCGGGGATCCGAGGCGACGGCCGCTGTCCGCGCTGCTGGGCCAGGTCTGGGAACGCTATGGCCGGCCGCTGCTGGTGGCCGAGACCGGCCACATCGGACGCGGTCGGGCCGACTGGCTCCATGACATCGCCGGCGAAGCGCAGCGCGCGCTGCGCGCCGGCGTGCCGCTGGGCGGCGTCTGCCTGTATCCGATGCTGGACCGGCCCGATTGGTACGAGCCCGCCCGCTGGCACCGCAGCGGGCTGTGGCATGTGCCGCGCGACGCGCGCGGCGCGGCCGCCGGACGCCGCCTGGTGCGCCCCTATGCCCGCGCGCTGGCCGACTGGGAGCGCGGTCGGCGGCGTGCGCCCGAACGGATGCCGGCGCTGGCGCCGGATCTCGGGCCAGGTCCCAGGCCGGAACCGCTGCTCACGCCACGGTGACGCTGCGCATCCCGAGCACGCCGCGGAAGTGCTCGATCGTGCGGCGCAGCCCGTCCTCCAGCGCCACTTCCGGCTCCCAGCCCAGCAGCGCCTTCGCACGGCCGATGTCGGGGCAGCGGCGCTTGGGATCGTCCTGCGGCAGCGGCCGGAAGACCAGGCGCGAGCGGCTGCCGGTCAGGCGCAGGATCATCTCCGCCAGCGCCAGCATCGTGTGCTCGCCCGGATTGCCGACGTTGATCGGCCCGAGGTGCGCGCCGTCCATCAGCAGCAGCAGCGCGCGCACGGTGTCGTCGACGTAGCAGAAGCTGCGCGTCTGCATGCCGTCGCCGTAGATGGTGAGGTCATCGCCCTGCAGGGCCTGGACGATGAAGTTGCTGACGACGCGGCCGTCGCCGGGTCGCAGCCGCGGGCCGTAGGTGTTGAAGATGCGGGCCATCCGCACGTCGACGCCGCGCTCCTGGTGATACGCCATCAGCATCGCCTCGGCGCAGCGCTTGCCCTCGTCGTAGCAGGAGCGCGCGCCATTGGGGTTGACGTGGCCCCAGTAGTCCTCGTGCTGCGGATGGCACTCCGGATCGCCATAGACCTCGCTGGTCGAGGTGTGCAGCAGCCGCGCGCCGGCCTGCTGGGCCAGTTCCAGCAGGCGCCACGCGCCCAGCACGCTGCTGAGCACGGTATCGACCGGCGCGGTCTGGTAGTAGGCGGGACTCGCCGGACAGGCGAGGTTGAAGATGCGGTCCGCCTGCGCCATCTCCGGCGTCGGCTCCAGGCACACGTCGCGCCGGTGGAAGGTGAAGCCCTTGTGGCCGAGCAGCTGGTCGAGGTGGCCGATGTCGCCGGTGCTCAGGTTGTCGACCGCCATCACCCGGTGCCCGCGGGCGAGCAGGCGTTCGCAGAGATGGCTGCCGACAAAGCCGGCCGCGCCGGTGACCAGGATCGTGCGGGGGGTGTCGATGGCGTCGTTCATGTCGTGACCTCATGGAGAAGCTGCATCCAGTCGGCGACGAAGCGGTCGATGTTGAATCGCTCCCGTGCCAGTTCGCGGCCGCGCTCGCCCCATTCCCGGGCCAGGCCGGGATCGCGCAGCAGCCGGGCCATGGTGTCGGCCAGCGCCTGCGGCCGGTTGTCGATGAAGCCGTTCTCGCCGCTGCGGATGACGGTGGCCAGCTCGGTGGTGGCCAGGCCCACCACCGGCTGGCCGATCAGCATCGCCTCGATCAGCGCCAGGCCCAGGCTGGTGTAGCGGACCGGATGCAGGAAGAAGCGGTGCGAGGCCATGTGGGCCGGCAGCTCCAGCTGCGAGGCCTCGCCCCAGCCGCCGGGCAGCGCCTCGCTGCCCATGCCCACCAGCGTCAGCGGCACCCGCTCGAGCAGTTGCCGGTACAGGTCGGCGCCCAGGCGCCGGCCGCGCCGCTGCAGGTGATTGACGACGACCAGCCCGCGTTCCAGGTCGCCGCGGTACACCGCCTGCGTCAGCGGCCGCACGCCGTGCTCGATGACGCGGGTCGGCGTCCGGCCCGCGTCCCACATCAGCGCGTTGAAGTGGGTGCAATGGACCAGCATCGCGCCGGGGTCCTGCACCCAGTGCATCGTGTCGGTGGGATGCTGCTGCGGCGGATCGTGTTCCAGGTAGACCCGCGGCAGCCGCTGCTGCGCCTCGCTCAGCCAGCGCGGGCGGTCCTCGTCCCAGCCGGCACGGTGCTGGTACAGCACCAGGTCGAAGGGCATGCGGGCGATCTGGTCGAGCGGCGCTTCGTGGACGTTGTCGCCCCAGGGCAGCGCGCCGACACGGCCGGCGCGGCCGGGCGAGCCCGCCGGATCGGTCACCAGGAAGAAGTCATGCGGAACCTGCGTGAGGTTGTAGAGGTAATTGCCGTGGACGTGCCAGGTCAGGATGCGCAGGCGACGGGGCATGGGAACCCTCCTTGGAGATCGCGACGGATGGGATGGATGAGACGGATGGGGTACGCAGCAGGTCCTCCAGCGCCTGCAGGACCTCGAAGACCGACAGCGCATGCGCGCAGGCATGGCCGTTCGGGCACTCGGCATAGGCGCAGGGGCGGCACGGCGCGGGCTTGGCCAGCACCCGGTGACGGGCGCGGTCGGGCGGCGCCCATCGCATCGGCTCGCTGCCGCAGGAGACCACGACGCTGGGCACGCGCAGCGCCGCGGCCACATGGGAGACGCCGGTGTCGTTGCAGACCAGCACGCGCGCATCGCGCAGCAGCGCGCCCAGGGTCCACAGCGTGGTCGCGCCGGACAGGTCGGTGACCGGCACGCCCAGGGCGGCGAGCATCGCGGCCAGCTCGGCGGTCAGCGGCTGCTCGGCCGCGGTGCCGGTGAGCACGATCGCCAGGCCGGCGTCATGCAGCGCCTGGGCCACGGCCGCGAAGCGGCGCAGCGGCCAGCGCCGCGACGCCAGCTGCGCGCCCACATGCAGGCAGGCGTAGGGACCGGCCTCGGCACGGCCGGGCCAGGCCTGGGCCAGCGCGGCGTCGTCCTCGGGGCGCAGCGGGAACTCGAGCGCCTCGTCCTCGACCGGCAGGCCCAGGTGGCGACACAGCGACAGCAGCCGCTGCGTCTCGTGACCCAGCAGCGGCCAGGGCGCGAAGCGGACCTCGTCCTCCGGCGGCACCCAGGCCGCATCGCTGCGGAAGCCCGCATGCCAGCGCGCACCGAGCATCGCCAGGAAGGGATTGGTGCGCTCGCCGCTGCCGTGCAGCTGAATCGCGAGGTCCCAGTCGCCGGCCTGCATCGCGGTCAGGAAGGCCGGCAGCGCGCGCACATCGACCGCTCGCTCCGGCAGGCCCGGCCAGCCGGGGAACGGTCGCCATTCGTCGACGCAGTCCAGGCGCGACAGGTACTCGCGCGCGACCGGAAGCCCCATCAGCGCGATGTGCGCCCGAGGCCAGGCCCGCCGGATGGCCCGCAGCGCGGGCACGGCGCAGATCGTGTCGCCGAGCACCAGCGCGCGCAGGATCAGGATGCGCCGTACCTCGCCATCGATCGATGCGGGTGGCCGCGCGGAGGGGGCGCCAGCGGACAGGAGCGGTTGCGGCATGGCGGCCTCAGAAGAACAGCGTCCGGAAATGCCACGCGCCGCGCAGCCGCCAGTACACCGACAGGAAGGGGATCGCGGCCGAGGTGCAGAGCATCTCCCATACATGCGGCAGCGCGCGCGAGGTGGTGCGCAGCCGGCGGGCGGTCAGTCGCAGGATCAGCGCGACCGCGGCGGCCAGCAGTCCGGCCGCGACCGCGCCCTGCCCCGCCACGGCCAGCACGAGCGCTGCGGGGGTCATCGCGACGATGGCGTAGTAGTCCCACGGCGGCACGCGGCGGATGCGCGACCGGTAGATCCCGGGATGCTTGCGGTACAGCAGCGCGTCGAAGTAGACGTTGCGCTGCTGGCGCAGCGACACGCCCCAGCGCTCCGGACGCACCGGATGCCACACCAGCGCATCGGCGACGCGCCCCACCGGCCCCTGCGCCTGCAGGCGGAACTGGAGGTCGGAGTCCTCGCGCCAGGCGCGCAGGAAGCGCTCGTCGAAGCCATCGATGCGAGCCAGCACCTCGCGCCGGGCAAAGGCGTTCGCCGTCACGAATTCCGAGGTCTCCAGGCCGCGGGTCATCAACTCGTGGTCCGTCGGTCGGGTGTCATGCCGGCCCGGTGCGTCGCCGGCGCCATTGGCGTCGTTGGCGGCGCTCGCCGCCGGCACGCGGACCTGCCCGGCCGCGGCGACCCAGTCGGGGTGCGCCTGCATCGCGGCCAGACCGCGCACCAGCCAGTCCGGATCGGGCAGTGTGTCGTCATCGGTGAAGGCGACGATCGGCGCCGTCGCCGCGCGCCATCCCGCGTTGCGCGCGACCGCCGGCCCCCGGCCGGTCGCGGCACGCAGGTAGCGGATCGCAGGCGCGCCCGGCGTGGCCGCGAGCCGCTCGACCTGATCCCGGCACCGGTCCTCCTGGCCGTCGTCGACGACGATCACCTCGAAGCGATCGGCGGGCAAGGTCTGCGCCATCAGCGCGCCCAGGCAGCGGGACAGCAGGTCAGGACGACGATAGGTCGGCATGACCACGGAGATGTCGAACGTCCGGGTCGGCGTGGCCGCCAGCGGACCCTCTGCCTCGGCCGACCATGACGCCGGCCCCTCCGCGGTCGACGCGACCGCGCCTCGCGCAGGTGCCACCGCGCTCATGCTGCCACTCCGACGGCGGGCTGCAGCGCCTCCGGCATCGCCGGGAACCGTGCCGGCATCAGCGCGATCGCGGCGGCGGCCACCTCGCGCGGCGAGACGCCGCTCAGGCAGCGGTGATGGCCTTCGGGGCAGAGACTCTTCTGGCAGAAGCGGCATGGCACGTCGCGGAACAGCACGCGCGATGGCACCTGCCAGGGCGTGTGCTGGGGATTCGTCAGCGCGTACAGGTCCACGACCGGCGTGCCGACCGCGGCGGCCAGGTGGACCGGGCCGCTGTTGTTGCCGATGAGCAGATCGGCCTCGGCGATCAGCGCAGCCAGTTCACCGATGCCGGAGAGCCGTGGCGACAGCACCCGCCCCTGGGCGACCGACGCCGGCAGGTCCGCCGCCGCCAACGCCTGGACCGTCTCCTGCACCAACGACTCTTCGCCCGGCCCGCCGCAGACGACGATCGCGGGCGGATCCTCGGCCGCCCCGCCCGCCCGCCATGCCGTGGCCTGCCGCAGCAGCCCGGCGGATTCCCCCAGCCGACCGGCCGGGTACCGCCGCGACGGCGCGCTGGCGCCCGGATGCACGATGACAAAGGGTTGGCGCGGTCCCACGCCCGCAGCGACCAGGGACTGGCGGACCGCATCGCGATCGGATTCGAGCACGCGGAAGCGCAGGCGCTCGTCGCGCGTGCGCAGGCCCACCGCGCCCACCAGATCCAGCTGGCGGCGGACCTCGTGGCGCATGCCGTCGCCCACCTCGTCGCGATCGGGGATCTCGTCGCTCAGCAAGCCATAGGCGCGCTCGCGCGCATGGCCCAGCACCCGGGGAATGCCGGCCAGCCGGCACATCGTCGCGGCCGGAAAGACACTCTGCGTGCAGACGGTGAAGATGATCGCGGCGTCATAGCCCTCGTCCGCCCATTGCGCGACGGCTTGACGCTCGTCGCGACCTAGCGGCGGGTCGTCGGCCGCCAGCGCAGCGGCGCCGGCCTTCATCCACGGCGCATGGAAGCCGACGATGCGGTCGACCTCCGGCAGGTGCGGCGTCAGTGCCCTCATCGACGGCGCGGCGAGCAGGGTCAACTGCGCCTCCGGCAGCGACTCGCGCACCGCCGCGAGGGCCGGCGTCGTCATCAGCACATCGCCCAGGTTGTCCAGCCGGATCAGCAGCACCCGGCGCGCCTGGCGCCATCGGGCGACACGTTCGGCCTGGGCGTCGGTGGCCGCCACCGTCATCCCTGACCTCCCGAATTCGCCAGCGGCATGGCGACGACATCGGCATGAGCCGCCTCGGTCGCGCCGACAGCCGCCAGATGCGGTCGCGCCAGGTGACGCACCGCCGTCCCCGGACTGGCCTGCCCGGCCGCCGAGGCGAGCAGCCGGATCGACGAGCTGTCCTGCATCGCCCGCCGCGCCGCGACCTGGGCATACACGCCAGCCAGCTTGAAGGCGACGCCATCCCAGGTGAACTCGCGCTGCACCCGCTGCAGGCCCGCGCGCCCCATCAGCCGGGCGATCTCCGGATGGCGGCGCAGGTCGTCGAGCCGCAACGCCAGCAGCTCGGGGTCCTCCGGCGGCACCAGGTAGCCGGTGAGCCCGTCCACGACGGTGTGCTGGATGCCGCCGACCGCCGCGCCGATCACCGGCGTGGCGCAGGCCATCGCCTCCAGCGGCGTGATGCCGAAGGGCTCGTACCACGGCGTCGTCACGAAGACATCGGCCGCCAGGTAGTAGTCGCGCAGCTGGTCGCGGTCGCGCCGGCCGACGAAGGTGACGCGATCCTCGATGCCGGCCTCCCGCGCGATGCCGCGCAGCCGTCCGATCTCCGGCGTCCGGGCCTCGTCCGGCTGGGTCGACTCGCCGCCGACGATCAGCAGGCGCCATGGCCGCCGCTCCGGCATGCCGTGCAGGTGCGCCACCGCGCGGATGACGTTGTCCACGCCCTTGCGCGGCACCAGTCGCCCCAGCTGCAGCACGATGAACTCGTCCTCGCGCAGATGCAGGCGCCGCCGGGCCTGCAGCTTGTCGCCAGGTCCGAACTCGTCCAGGTCGACGCCGCAGGGCACCTGCGCGATGCGATCGGCCGGCGCGCCGCAGTGGGCGATCAGGTCGGCCGCGTCCTGCGGACATTCGGCGATGACGCAGTCGGCCTCGCAGGCGATGCGGCGCTCCAGTTCGATGCGCTCGGCCGGGAACTTGTCCGCCTCCTTCTGATGCAGGCGCCGCACCGCGCCCAGCGCGTGGAAGGTCTGCACCAGGGGCAGGTTCAGCTGGCGCTGCAGCCGCAGCCCCACCACGCCCGACATGAAGAAGTTGGCATGCACCACGTCATGGCGCAGGCTGCGACGCATCAGCCGCAACGCCTCGCTGCCGAAGGCCCGCATGTAGGGGAGCAGCTGCTCCTTGGGCACGAACTCCGGCGGACCGGCGTCGATGTGGAGTACCCGCACGCCGGGCCGCATGTCGACCGCGGTCGGCAGCGAGCGCTGGTCGCGCCGGGTGAGCACATCCACATGGTGGCCGCGCCGCGCGAGCGCCGCCGCCACATGGGCCACGTAGACGTTCTGGCCGCCGGCGTCGACGCCGCCCTGCTGGGCCAGCGGCGAGGCGTGTTCGCTGATCAGCGCGACTCTCAAGGGGGCTTCGATCATGACTGCTCCTGCTGTTCGCATGCGCTCTTGGAAAGGCAAATGACATGCCGTCTCGTCGGACGGCCTGCCGGCTGTCGCGGGCGGCCCCGGTCCCGGCGCGGCGCGATGCTCCTGTTCATCGGGTCTTGCGGCCTCCGGACGTGCCGCCGGCCATGCGCGGCTCGCGCGCGACCGTCAAGGTCGAGGTGGCCGCGGTGGCCGGCCGCGCGAGGATGCGCATCCGCTCGGCCAGCCGCTCGAGCGAGCGATCGAGCCGGTGATGCCGCTCCATCCGCGCCCGCGCGGCGAGGCCCATGCGCTGGCGCAGCTCATGCAGCGTCAGCATCTGGTGCATGCGCCCCGCCAGGTCCTCGTAGTCGCGCGGTGCCACCAGCCAGCCGGTGCTGCCGTGCGCCACGATCTCCGGCACCCCGCCGACCCGCGTCGCGACGACCGGCAGGCCGCTGGCCATGCCTTCCATCAGCGCCAGCGGCATCGCCTCGGAGTTGGAGCTCGACACCAGCAGGTCGAGATCGCGCAGGACCGGGCGCACGTCGTCGACGCCGCCCTGCACATGGATGCGCGCCTCCAATCCCTGCGCGGCGATCGCATCGCGCAACTGCGTCTTCATCGGTCCCTCGCCGATCAGCACCGCGTGCACGTCCGGCAAGCGCTGCAGCAACAACGCCGCGGCGCGGACGAAGACCTCGGGCGCCTTCTCCGGCGAGAGCCGGCCGACGAAGCCGACGATCAGCGTCTCTGGCGCCAGGCCCAGCGCCGCGCGCAGGCCGTCGGCCGGCCGGGGGCCGGGCTGGAACATGTCGACGTCGACGCCATTGGGCTCCAGGCTGAGGCGGCCGCGATCGACGCCGAGTCCGAGCGCGTGGTAATAGCTCTGGCGGCAGACGACGCTCAGATGGCTGCCCACCAGCCGGTGGATCTCCAGGTCGGGCAGGATGACCTGCCGGCCATGGATGGTCGTCATCGCCGGCACGCCGGCGAGTCGCGCCGCCAGGCCGGCCAGCAGATGCGCATTGGGCAGGTGCGCATGGACCAAGTCCACCCGCTCGGCCGCGATCATCGCGGCCACCATCTGGATCGACGACCAGGGCGGGTCCTCGGGCATCGCGACGACGCCGATCTCGCCGCCGACCGCGCGGATGCGTTCGGCGAAGTCGCCCTCCGACGGGCACAGGACGGTGAAGCGGAAGCCGCCGGCCCCGCCGAGGCCGGCCACCAGCCGCTCCACGCAGCGTTCCATGCCGCCGACGATGCCGTTGCCCACGACCTCCAGCACATGCAAGGGGGGATGGGCGGCCGGCGACGGCGGCACCGGGCGCAGTGGGCTGTCCGAAGGAAGATCCATGGTGACGATGCGAAGTGGACGGGAAGAAGGAACAGCGATCGCGGCCGGCAGCGGCCTCAGCAGCACACCGGCCGCCAGGGACGCGGCGCGTAGTCGCCGCCGCCACCGGCCCCGGAGGCGCCCGAGCTGCCTGCCAGCAGACCCGCATGCGGGCGCGCGGTGTCGGCGCCGACGTGGTGGGCGCCGGCCAGGGTCGTGGTCGTGGCGGCGGTCGACAGTCCGAGCCAGGCGGCGGCGGTGCCGCTCCACAGGCGCTCGCGTGTGTCGGCGCCCAGGTCCAGCTCATCCATCAGATCGACCACCCACTGCTTGCGCTCGCGCACATGCGCGCCAGAACAGGGCAGGAAGCAGTCGCTGCCGAACTGCAGCGAGCCGGCGCCCAGCACATCCAGCATCCGCGCCAGCACCTCGCGCCGGTACGGCGGCGGTGGCCCGAACGAGATGTCCAGCCGGAACTGCGCCCGCTCATGCGGCACGCCGTGGATGCGATCGATCAGCGCGACGGCCAGCGCCTCGTCGGTCCAGGGCCAGCCCATGTGGGCCAACGCGACCCGCGTGCGCGGGTGATCGCGCAGCGCTTCGAAATAGGTCGGCCGGCAGAAGCGACCGGACCGGCCGTCGATGAAGATCCCACTGTGGAACAGCAGCGGCAGCGCATGCTCGTTGGCGACCGCGAAGACCGGCTGCACCCGTTCCTCATAGGGATACCAGCCGGTCGGCACCATCTTGCAGCCGCGCAGCCCGAGCTCCTCGATCGCGTGGCGCAGGTCGTCCGGCGCGTCGGGATGGCGGGGGTCCACCACGGCGAAACCGACGAGGCGGTCGGGATGGTGGCGCACCAGCCGGGCCAGGTGCTCGTTGGCCCGGCGCAGCGAGGCCGCGTCGTCCAGCGAGTAGCCGTCCCCGAGGAAAGGCGCGAGCAGCACGCCGACGTCGATGCCGGCTTCGTCCAGCGTGCGCAGGACGTCGTCCGTCGTTTCCCGGCCGGTGCAATGAAGATGGGCGTCGATGATCATGACCGACGTCCCTCAGGCCGCACGCAGCGAGGCGCCGATGATCGGCGCGTCGGGCGCCACCGGTCGCATCGCCGCGGCCAGCCAGTCGCGCGCGCGCCCGGCGGCCGCGTCCCAGGAGGCCGCCGCCACGACGGCGGCCGCGCTGCCATGCCAGTACTCGCGCGACGCCGCGTCCTCCTGCATCAGCTCATCGCAGGCCGCCACGAAGGAAGCCGCGTCATGCCCGATGCGGACCACGTCGCCGTACAGGCCGACCACATCGCGGATCGGCGTGCTCACGACCGGCTTGCCGCCCGCCAGGTACTCCAGCGTCTTGGTCGGGCTGATGAAGCGGGTCGACTCGTTCAGCGCGAACGGCATCAGGCAGACATCCCATCCGGCCAGCAGGTGGGGCAGCAGCTCATAGCGCTGCATGCCCAGCCAGTGCAGGTTGGCGCGGCGCGGTAGATCGGCCTGGGAGATCTTCGCGACCGGGCCGACCATGGCCAGTTGCCAGTCCGGCCGGGCCGCCGCGATCGCATCGACCAGCGCCAGGTCCATGCGCTCGTCGATCACACCGAAGAAGCCCAGGCGCGGCCGGGCGATGTGGCCTTGCACGGCCTGGGCCTGCAGCGCCAGCGGATCGTCCGGCGCGGTGCACGGCGGCGCGAAATGGGCCGCGTCGACGGCGCTGGGCAGGCAGTGCAGTTCCGGATGCTGCCCGTGCCGTGCGGCGTACAGGGCCGGACCGCCGCACAGCACCAAGTCGGCCGCGGCCATCAAGGCGCTTTCGCGCTGACGCAGCTGCGCCGGCGCGTGCTTGAACGCGGAGAGCTCGTCCATGCAGTCGTACACCAGCGCGCGGGGCTGCATGCCGGCGATCAACGGCAGCGCCATCGGCGTGTACATCCAGACCGCGTAATCGCGCACCTCGCGCTGGCCCAGTTCGCGTTCGATCAGCGGCAACAGCAGCGGCAGCTGCGCATCGTCGAAACCCGGTGCCGCGACCGGGGTGAACGGCACCAGCACCTCGATCGCGCCGCCGGGCCCGACGCGGCGCGATTCCACCCGCGGGGGTCCGGCCGGGTCGTGCATCGGCTCCTCGATGAACACGACGCGGTAGTCGTTCGCGAGCCGCGTCATCAGATGCTGCGGGCGTTGGAACACGAAGTCCCAGCGCAGATGCGAGAACACGAGGAGGTGGGGCTGCTGTGGCATGGAGGGTCTCTGCGGATGGTCGTGAGCAACGCTTTGGCAAGCCCGCGTCCCGAAGCGTTTCCGTACAGCGTTGCGGCCGCCGAAGCGCTGCTCGGGTCGCTGCTTCCTGGGACTGTCGGCTGCTTGCGTGCGACACCGCACAGCGCTTCGCATCGAACTTGCCAACGCTGCTTTTGCCGAAGCGCTTGCCGTCTGGGATGCGGACGGAATTGCCGATGACCACGGGGATCGCGGCGATGCCGTACCGCTAGCTTCTGCCAGGCCTGACGATCCCGGGCATCCCGCTTGCGAAGAGGTCGCCGATGGACGCCACCTCCGCTCCCGCCGCCGCCGCTGCTCCCGCGGCGCCCCACCCCGCCCCTTCGCCGACGCGTCAGGTCTTCACCGGACTGGCGCGCGCGTTGTGGCGGTGGCGCACTCGCACGCTGCTCGCGCTGGCGCTGCTGATCCTGTCCAAGCTCGCGGCGGTGGGCGTGCCGGCGGTGCTCAAGGCCATCGTCGATCACCTCACGCCGGCGCAGCCGGCCGCGGCCGGCGCGTCGGCGGGCACCGCGCTCGCGGTCGGACTGAGCGTGCCGGTCTGGCTGCTGCTGGGCTACGCGCTGCTGCGCTATGCGAGCACGCTGTTCACCGAGCTGCGCGACCTGGCCTTCGCGCGGGTGGGCAAGCAGGTGGTCAGCAGCTTCTCCGAACGGGCCTTCGCCCATCTGCTGGCGATGAGCCCCCGCTTCCATGCGCAGCGCAACACCGGCTCGCTGGTGCGCGAGGTCGAGCGCGGCACCGATGGCCTGGGCTATCTGCTGGGCGCCGGCGTCTTCACCGTGGTGCCGACGGCGGTCGAGTTCGGCGCGGTGCTGGTGATCATCCTCAGCGGCTACGGCGCCAAGTTCGTGCTGATCATCGCCGGCAGCATGGCGGCGTACAGCGCCTGGACCGGCTGGATGACGCGGGCGCGGGTGGCGCGTCAGCGGGTGATGAACGAGTACGACTCGCGCGCCCACGGTCTGCTGGTCGACACGCTGCTGAACTACGAGGCGGTGAAGACGCATGGCCGCGAGGACAGCGAGCGGGCCCGTTACGGCGGCGTGCTGGCGCAGTGGGTCGAGGGCAGCGTCGGCAGCCAGCGCACCTTGTCGGCCCTGCACCTGGGCCAGGCGGCGATCATCGCGGTCGGCGTCGGCGCGGTCATGCTCCTGGCCGGCATCGACACCGTCGCGGGGCGGATGAGCATCGGCGACCTGGTCATGGTCAACGCCTACCTGATCCAGGTCTTCCTGCCGCTGAACACGCTGGGCTTCGTGTTCCGGGAGACGCGCGACGCGCTGCTCAACACCGAGGTGCTGTTCGCGCTGCTGGGGCGGGAGCCGGAGATCGTCGACGCCCCCGATGCCCAGCCCTTGCCGGCGGGCGACACGACGCTGCGCTTCGACGACGTCCGCTTCGGCTACGACCGCCAGCGCCAGATCCTGAAGGGCCTGACGCTGGAGATCCCGCATGGCCAGACCTTCGCGGTGGTCGGCAGCAGCGGGTCGGGCAAGTCGACGCTGGCCCGGCTGCTGATGCGGATGTACGACCCGGACGGCGGCGAGGTCAGCATCGGCGGCCGGCCGCTCACCAGCCTGACGCAGCAGAGCCTGCGCCAGGCGATCGGCGTGGTGCCGCAGGACCCGGTGCTGTTCAACGACACGATCGCCTACAACATCGGCTACGGCCGGCCCGAGGCCGACCACGCCGCGATCGTGGCCGCCGCCCGGGCCGCCCAGGCCGACGAGTTCATCAGCCTGCTGCCCGACGGCTATGAGACCCGCGTCGGCGAGCGAGGCGCGCGGCTGTCCGGCGGCGAGAAGCAGCGGATCGCGATCGCGCGCGCGTTCCTGAAGAATCCGCCGATCGTCGTGCTCGACGAAGCGACCTCGGCGCTGGACACCAAGGCCGAGCGCGCGATCCAGGGCGCGCTGGACGAGGTCGCGCGGGACCGGACCTCGCTGATCATCGCCCACCGCCTGTCCACGGTGGTCGACGCGGACCAGATCATCGTGATGGACCGCGGCGAGATCGTCGAACGCGGCCGGCACGAGGAACTGCTCGAGCGCCGCGGGCTCTACGCCCAGCTCTGGGAACTGCAGCGTCAGCAGCAGCAGACCGAGTCGCTGGAGCGGCGCATCGCGCAGCACCCGGTCAACGTGGCCGGCCTGCTGGTGCTGAGCCTGGACGGCCTGCGCGACACGGTGGCCGACGCGGACATCGATGTCTTCACCGACGTCGACCTGAATGTCGCCAGCGTCCATGGCGACGCCAGCCGCATCGCGCGCATCGTTCAGCTGATGTGCCTGCTGGCGCTGCGCGGCGCCACGCGCGGCCGCATGGAAGGCCGGCTGCGGCGCGTCGATCGCAACAGCCAGCTGACGGTCGGTTTCCACGGCCGCCTCGACCCCGGCGTCGGCCCGCCGGACACCCTGGAGCTGCGCTCGCTGGTCAGCGAGGCCGGCGGCCACCTGGCGCTCGACCGGGATGTGGCGGCCGGCTTCCAGCAGTACGTCGTCGACTTCCCGCTGCCGGCGCTGGCCGAGGCGCGCCTGTCCGAGGACGAACTGCGCGCCGCGCCGCCCGCGCTGGCGCAGGCGGCGCTCGACCGCGAGGAAACCGCGCTGGAGACCGTGTTCGGCCTGGACGAGCATCCCCTGGCCGGCCTGAATGTGATGTGCGTCGACGACGACGAGGACGCGCTCGACTCGCTGGGCGCGCTGCTGGAGCACGACGGCGCGCGGACCGAGCGCCTGACCACCGGCCACGAGGCGCTGCGGCGCCTGGCCGAGCGCCCGCCCGACGCCTGGCCGCATGTCTTCGTCTGCGACATCGCGCTCGGCCCGGAAGACGGCCATGCGGTGGTGCGCGCGCTGCGCGACCTGGAGGCGCGGCGCGAGGTGCCGCTGGGCCAGCGCCTGCCGGCAGTCGCGCTGACCGGCATGGCACAGCCGGAGGACCGGCTGCGCGCGCTGGTCGCCGGCTTCCAGCGCCACCTGGCCAAGCCGGTCGTGCCCGAGGAACTGGTCCGGACGCTGCATGACCTCGCGCGCGTGCCGGCCTGACCGGCCGCCCGCTTGCCCTCTTCCTTCGCCGCGCCGGCCCCCACCGATCTTTCTTCAGACCTTCGCCCTCAACCCCACGGAGCTTTCATGACTGCGACTTCCCCCCGACGCCTGCTGACGCTGGGCATCAATGCGAGCTTCCACGACTCGGCCGCGGCCCTGATGGTCGACGGCGAGGTCATCGCGGCGGCCGAAGAGGAACGCTTCACCCGGGTGAAGCACGGCAAGCGGCCGGTGCCGTTCACCGCCTGGGAACTGCCCTATCACGCGATCGACTTCTGCCTGAAGGAGGCCGGTGCCACGCTGGCCGACCTGTCCCATGTGGCCTACAGCTTCGATCCGCGGCGCTTCCTCGGCGACCGCGCTCCGGACGGACGCTTCACCCTGCCGTTGCAGCCGTCGGACTTCGAGGCCGGCCCCTGGGAGAACCCCTGGGACCCGCTGTTCGCCGCCTATGTGATGAGCGCGCCGCGACTGCTGACCGACGCCGTGCCGCACCACCTGCGCAAGCGCTTCGCCGGGGTCCGGCATGCCGACGCGCCCTACCGGTGGCATTTCGTGCCGCATCACCTGTGCCACCAGGCCAGCGCCTTCCTCGCCGCGCCGTTCTCGAGCTGCGCGGTGATGACGCTGGACGGCCGCGGCGAGCAGGCCAGCACCTGCTATGGACGCTATCGCGACCACCGCTACGAGGCGCTGGGCGAGGTCCATGTGCCGCATTCCCTGGGGCTGCTGTACGAGCGGGTGACCTCGCACCTGGGCTTCCTGCATTCGAGCGACGAGTACAAGGTCATGGCCATGGCGGCGCTGGGCACGCCGCGTTATGCCGACCTGCTGCGCGAGCACCTGGTGGTGGACGCCGACGGCCAGTACCGCAACCTGCCGCTGGACCTGACCGCCCGCTTCGGCCCGGCGCGGGTGCCGGGGTCGGCGATGGCGGAGCCCTACCTCGATCTGGCGGCCTCGCTGCAGGACGTGCTGGAGGAGACGGCGCTCCAGCTGGCGGTCTGGCTGCGCGAGCGCACCGGCGAGGACCGGCTGGCGATGGCCGGCGGCGTGGCGCTGAACTGCGTCATGAACTCGCGGCTGCGGGATGCGGGCATCTTCCGGGAGGTCTGGGTGCAGCCGGCCGCCGGCGACGCCGGCACCGCGCTGGGCGCGGCGCTGTGGGTGGATGCGCGCGCGCGCGCTGGCGAGTCCGGGGACACGGGCATCGCGATCGATGCGGCGACGGATGCGGCGACCGCCACGACGGGCGGCGCGAAGGACGGCGCGACGGACGGCGGCGTGCTGCTGGCCGAGCGCCGCTGGCAGATGGACCATGCCTACCTCGGTCCCGCCTATTCGGACGAGGAGATCGAGGCGCTGCTGCAGTGGGCCCAGCTGCGCTATCGCAAGGTCGAGAACGTGGCGGTCGAGACGGCCGCGCTGCTGGCCCGGAACAAGATCATCGGCTGGTTCCAGGGCCGGATGGAGTTCGGGCCGCGCGCGCTGGGGGCGCGCTCGCTGCTGGCCTCGCCGGTCGATCCGGCGATGCAGGCGCGGCTCAACGAGCTCAAGGACCGCGAGGACTTCCGGCCGGTCGCGCCGGCCGTCAATCGCGAGGACCTGGCCGACTGGTTCGAGCCGGCCGATGCCAACGGCGGCGAGTCGCCGTTCATGCTGTTCGTCTACAACGTCAAGCCCGGGCGCGGCGAGCGCATCCCGTCGGCGCTGCACACCGACCGGACCGCACGGGTGCAGACGGTGGACGCCGCCACGAATCCGGTCTTCCATGACCTGCTCCAGGCCGTGGGCGAGCGCACCGGCGTGCCGGTGCTGGTGAACACCTCGTTCAATGTGCGCGGCGAGCCGATCGTGGGCACGCCGAAGGCGGCGCTCGAGGCCTTCTTCAGCACGCCGCTGGACGCGCTGGTGATCGGCTCCTTCATCCTGGAGAAATGAGGACCGGGCCCGTGAATGGGCCCGTGAGTGGGCCCGTCAGTGGGCCCGTCAGTGGGCCCGTCAGTGGGCCCGTCAGTGGGCCCGTCAGTGGGCGAGTCAGTGGGCGAGTCAGTGGGCCCGTCAGTGGGCCAGCAGGTAGCGCGCCATCAGCCGCGCCTGCGTCTCGCTGATGCCCAGCGTGGGCATGGCGGTGTGGGCGTCGATCGCCTGCGGATCGCGGATCCAGGCGGCCAGGCCGTCCTCGGTCGGGAAGGCCTTGCCGCCGATGCGATCCCGCCCCGCCAGGCCGCTGAGCCGCGGTCCGTTGGACGTGTCCGGGCCGACGACGCCGGGAATCGCATGGCAGGCGGTGCAGCCGTGCTGGCGGAACGCGCGCTGGGCGAGTTCCGCGGTCGACAGCGCCGGCGTCAGCGGCGCCGGCGCCTCGACCCGCCCATCGCAGCGGCGCCCGGATGAGCGAGCGTCCGGCGTCGCCGTCCCCGGTGCGCCGGCCCCGCCCGCCGGGCCGTTGGCGCCACCGGTCCCGATCATGCCGATCGACGCGTGCTGGCGCGGCATGCCGGTCGTCGTCGATGGCCGGGCGCCGACGGACGGCCCGGGCGCGATGCCCTCCTGCGCGGCACCGGGCACCTGCGCGGTCCCGACCAGCGCGCGGTACTGGTCGGGCGTCATCAGCGGCAGCGCGTCCAGGAAGGCGACCACCGACCAGAGCTCGCCGTCGTCGAGGCGGTACTCCCAGGCCGGCATCCCGCTCATCTTGATGCCGTTGCGGGTGATCCAGTACAGGTCCTGCCGACGCCAATGCCGGGTGGCTTCGATCAGCGAGCTGGGCACCGGCTGCATGCCCAGTGCGAAGGGCGCCGGCGCGATGCCGGGTGCGCCGTGGCAGGTGACGCAGTGGTCGCGGAAGCAGGCGGCGCCCTGCATCACCCGCTCGCGGGTGAGCAGGTCCGGCGGCGGCGGATGGGCCTGCGCCCGTCGCTGCACCGCCCGCTTGAGCGCGAATTCCAGCAAGGAATGCACCGGCTGCAGATGCGGGCCGGTCGCCGAGACGTCATAGACCCCGAGACCGACGAAGGCGGCCGCCCCGACGGCGGCCATCCCCGCCGCGACGGCCAGGGCCGTCCAGGCGGCCTTCACCGGGGAGACGCGGCGCGATGGATCGCTCATGGACGCAGCCAGGCAAGCGCGATGCCGACCCCTTGCCGGGGCAGGCACTTCGTGTGCCGGGGAGCGCGCATGCTGCGTTCTTGCCCTCCTCCCCCCGTCCCGGTCGTGCGAGCGCCCGCCGGCCAGCCGCAGTCCGGGTCCAGCGTCGCGAGCCTGAGCCGGCCGCTCGCCGGACGCAGGTCGATGCCGCGCGCCGCGCGTGCCGCGCTCGCCGCTCGCCTCTCCGTGCCGATGTCGGCGGTCCTGCTTGCCTTCGGGCTGACCGGTTGCGGCCCCGCCCCCGACGAACCGCTGCGACGCTGGCAGGTCGACACCGCCGACCTGGCGCGCGGGCGCACGCTGATGACGCATTACCAATGCGGCAGCTGCCATGCGGTGCCGGGCGTGCCGGGCGGCGCGGAGCGGGCGCCCGAGCTGGCGCGCTTCGGCCGGCGCAGCTACATCGCCGGCCAGTTGCCCAACACGCCGGAAACCCTTCAGCGCTGGCTGCTGGACCCGCCGGGCATGGTGCCCGGCACGACGATGCCTCGGCTCGGCCTGTCCGAGCGCGACGCGCGCGACATCGCCGGCTACCTGCTGTCGCTGCAATGAGCGCGGGCGGCATGCTCCAGCCGGCCGGTCCCCAGGCGCGGGCCCTGGCGGAGGTCATGCACACCGCCCTGGGCGTCTGCGCCCTGGCCTTCGTCCTGGCCATGGCCTGCCTCGCGGCGGCGCTGTGGTGGAAGGGCCGCCGGCCGGTGGCCACCGCCTTCTGGCTCTGGGGCGGCGGACTGGTGCTGCCGGTGCTGGTCTTCGGCGGCCTGCTGCTGCAGGGCGAGCGACGCGCGCGCGGATTGGACGATCCGGCGCCCGCCGGCGCGCTGCGCGTGGCGGTGACCGGCCACCTGTGGTGGTGGTCCCTGGCCTATGCCCCCGAGGACGGCGTCCCGGGCTTCGCCGCCGCCAACGAGTTGCGGGTGCCGGTCGGGCGACCGGTCACGCTGACGCTGGCCTCGGACGACGTCATCCACAGCTACTGGGTGCCAGCGCTGGGCGGCAAGGTCGACCTGGTGCCGGGCCGGTTGAACCGGCTGACCTTCACCGCCGACCGGCCCGGCGTGTACCGAGGACCGTGCTCCGAGTACTGCGGCACCCAGCATGCGGCGATGGTGCTGCAGGTGGTCGCGATGCCGCCGGCGGCGTTCGAGCGCTGGCGGCGCGCGCAGACCGAG
>NZ_PEOG01000056.1 GCF_002761755.1 Roseateles chitinivorans | reverse complement strand
GGCTTCGAGCACGACACCTGGCGACGCCTCACCGCGCGGGCGTTGCGGACGATGTCCCGCGCGCCGTTCCAGTACGGTCCGCCCGAAGGCCTGGCCGAACTGCGGGAGGCCATCGCCGGCCATGCGGCCTTCGTCCGTGCGGTGGTCTGCGAGCCCGGGGACCTGGTCATCACCTCCGGCGCGCAGCAGGCCTTCGACCTGCTGGCGCGCCTGCTGGTGACGCCGGGGCGCACCGCGGTGGCGCTCGAGAATCCCGGCTACATGCCGGCACGGGCGGCCTTCGCCGCGGCCGGTGCGCGGCTGATGCCGGTGCCGGTGGACGCCGAGGGCCTGCGCGTGGATCGCCTGCCCGACGGCGTGAAGGTGATCTGCGTGACGCCGTCGCACCAGATGCCCACTGGCGCGGTGATGTCCGCGGCGCGCCGCCAGGCGCTGCTGGCCCGCGCTCGCGAGCTCGGCGCGGTGATCGTGGAGGACGACTACGACGGCGAGTTCCAGTTCGAGCCCCATGCGCAGGACGCCTTGCAGACCCTCGATCGCGAGGGCCGGGTGTTCTACGTCGGCACCTTCTCGAAGAGCCTGTTCCCGTCGCTGCGCAAGGGCTTCGTCGTGACGCCGCCCTGGGCGCGCGAGGCCCTGATCGACATCCGGCGCACGAGCGATTCCCACGGGGACGCGGTGACCCAGGCGACGTTGGCGGCCTTCATCGCGGAAGGCCATCTCGCCCGCCACATCCGCCGCATGCGGCCGATCTACCGGCAGCGCCGGGAAGCGCTGGTCCACGGACTGGACGCGGCGCTCGGCCGCTGGGTGGAGGTGCTGCCTGGCGCGGCCGGCCTGCACCTGAGCGTGCGCGCGAAGACGCCCGCCCGGATGCCGACGCTGCTCGACGCGTTCCAGCAGCACCTGCCGGGGGCGCTGCCGCTGTCGGCCTATGCGCTGGGCAAGCCCTCGGTGCACGGGCTGTGCCTGGGCTATGGCTGCGTCGAGGTCGAGCAGATCGTGCAGGCGGTGCGCGCGGCGGGGCGGGCGCTCGCGCGCGCCATGCCCTGAGACGCCGCGCCCGCGTCCGGTCGTCCGCTCACGCCACCGCGGGCATCACCGTGCCCACACAGGGGCCGAATCCGATCGCGCGCCGTCCTGGCGCCTCGCAGCGGCCGACCAGCGCGACGCTGTCGCCGTCCTGCAGGAAGAGGCGCTGCTCGCCGCCGGGCAGCGTGATCGCCTGCTTGCCGCCCTGGGTCAGCTCCAGCAGCGAGCCGCCCTGGTCGGCCGTGGGGCCGGACATCGTGCCGGAGCCGAACAGATCGCCCGTCTGCAGGTTGCAGCCATTGCTCGCATGGTGGGTCAGCATCTGCGCCACCGTCCAGTAGGCCTGGGAGAAGTCCGACGCCGTCAGCCGGGCCGGCGCCTGGCCCGCGTCGCGCATCGCGCGCGTCTGCAGGTGGACCTCCAGACGGATGCCGATGGCGCCGCGCTCGCGATTGGCGGCGCCGTCCAGGTAGGGCAGCGGCTGCGGGTCGCCGTCGGGCCGCGTGAAGGCGCGACGGAACGGCGCCAGCGCCTCCATCGTGATCACCCACGGCGAGATCGTCGTCGCGAAGCTCTTGGACAGGAACGGCCCCAGCGGCTGGTACTCCCAGGCCTGCAGGTCGCGGGCGGACCAGTCGTTCAGCAGCACCAGACCGAACAGGTGCTGCTCCGCCTCGTCGATCGACACCGGGCGGCCCGGCTCATTGCCGGTGGCCACCAGCGCGCCGACCTCCAGCTCGTAGTCCAGCCGCTTGACCGGACCGAAGCCCGGCGCCTCGGCGTCGGGTGCCTTGGTCTGGCCGAGCGGGCGGCGGAAGGTCTGCCCGCTGACGCCGATCGACGAGACACGCCCGTGGTACCCGATCGGCACCCACTTGTAGTTGGGCAGCAGCGGGTTGTCCGGTCGGAAGAGCTTGCCCACGGTCGTCGCGTGATGGATGCCGGCATAGAAGTCGGTGTAGTCGCCGATGCGGCAGGGCAGCGTCATCTCGACATCGGCCATCGGCTTGAGCGCCGGCGCCAGCGCGTTGGCCTGCTTCGGCCCCGCCTCGTCCCGGAGCGCCGCGACGAGCTCATGCCGCAGCTGCCGGCGCAGGTCGGGGCCGATCGCCATCAGCGGATTCAGGCCGTGGCCCTCGCAGGTGCGCAGCACCGCGCCGAGCGCGTCCGACAGCGCGCCCAGTTCGGCCGCGGCGATGAGGTCCAGCACCTGGTCGCCGATCGCCGTCACCGGGCGGAAGGCGCCGGTCGAGCCGGCGGCGCGGGCCATGCCCAGCGGCAGGTTCTGGATCGGGAAGTCGGTGTCCGCCGAGTTCGCGGACGCGACCCAGCTGCGCAGCGCCGGGTCGTGGGTGTGGTCGAGGTCGGTCATCGGATCAGGTCTTTCGTTGTTCTGGTGATCGAGGGCAGTGTCAGGCGAGCGCGGGCGGCGACGTTCACGCCGGCTTGAACTTGTCCTTCAGCCCGCCCCAGCAGGCGGCGTAGTCGGCGTCGAGCGCGCCACCGCGCAGCGCCCATTCGGACGGGCGGAAGCGCCAGCGGCTCTCGAACATGAAGGCCAGGGTGTGATCGAGCTTCTGGGGCGTCAGCGTCCGCGTGCTCGCCGCCTCGAAGGCATCGGCATCCGGGCCGTGCGGCACCAGGCAGTTGTGCAGGCTGGCGCCGCCGGGGCGGAAGCCTTCAGGCTTGGCGTCGTACTGGCCGTGGATCAGGCCCATGAACTCGCTCATCACATTGCGGTGGTACCAGGGCGGACGGAAGGTGTCCTCCTGGACCAGCCAGCGCGGCGGGAAGATCACGAAGTCGCAGTTGGCCGTGCCCGGCGTGTCGCTGGGCGAGGTCAGCACGGTGAAGATCGACGGATCGGGATGGTCGAAGCTGATCGAGCCGATCGTCATGAAGTGGGCGGTGTCGTACTTCAGCGGCGTCAGGTTGCCGTGCCAGGCGACCACGTTGAACGGCGTCACCGCCTGCGCGTTGCGCCACAGCGCGCCGCCGGTCTTGCGGATGACCTCGTAGGGGGCGCCGTCGGGCTCGTGCGCGGCGACGGGCGCGAGGAAGTCGCGCGGGTTGGCCAGGCCGTTGGAGCCGATCGGGCCGAGCTCCGGCAGACGGAAGGCAGCGCCGTAGTTCTCGCAGATGTAGCCGCGGGCCGCGCCGTCATGCGCCTCGACGCGGAAGGTCACGCCGCGCGGCACCAGCGCGATCTCGCCGGGGACGACATCCAGCAGCCCCATCTCCGTCGTGAGGCGCAGCCCGCCCTGCTGTGGGACGATCAGCATCTCGCCATCGGCATTCATCAGCGCGCGGCGGGTCATCGGGCGATTGAAGGCATAGATCAGCGCGGCCATGCCGGTCTGCGCATCCGGGTCGCCGTTGCTGACGAGGGTCTTGAGGCTGTCGACGAAATCGACGCCGGGCGCGCCAGGCTGCTCGTCCGGCATCGGGAACGGATGCCAGCGCAGCGGATCCGGCGGCGCCGCGACACCGCCCGCGGCGCCGCTGGTCCAGAAGGGCTGCTCGTAGGCATGGAAGGCGCCGGTCACGACCGACGGCTGCCGGCGGTACAGCCAGGTGCGGCGGTTCTCGACCCGGGGCGCGGTGAAGGCGCTGCCCGACAGCAGTTCGGGATAGAGGTCCATCGGCGCGCGCTGCGGGCTGTTGCGGCCACGCGGCAGGGCGCCGGGGATCGCCTCGGTCTCGAACTGGTTGCCGAAGCCGCCCTGGTAGCGGAGCGTCGACGGCGCAGTGGCGCTCGCCGCGGGCGAGCGAAGGGTCTCGGGTGCGTTCATGCTGGTCCTCGTGGGGAAGCGGTGCCCGGGGTCGGGGCGATGACGGGATCGGAACTCGTGGCGGAGCCCGTGGTGGCGGTCGTGGCGGGACTCGTCGAGGTCGATGTCGAAACAGGATTGGCGCGGCCGGCCGCGGCCAGGGCCTCGAGCAGCACATCCTGCCGGCCGATGTGATTGGCCATCAGCAGGATGAGCCGTGCGTTGAAGGCGGCGCTCGCCGCCGCGTCGAGGCCTTGATGCGCGGCCAGCAGCGCTTCGTAGAAGTCGTCGCCGGCGTCGAAATTGGGCGCGGTGATCAGCGGCATGCGGGCATCTCCTCGACGGCGGCGTCATCGGCCAGCGCCCGGCGCATGGCCGATTGGAGCTCCGCCGCGGTCGGATGGTGGAGTCGGGCGCAGACATGCTGATCCGGACGCAGCAGCACCACAAGGCCCGGCTCGGCGTCGTAGCGCGCGCGGACCAGGCCCTGCGGGTCGAGCGCGTCGTCGATGCGTACGAGCACGGGCACGTCCTCCTGCGGGAGGCCTGGCGCGGGCTCTCCACGGGGCATGGGGGATCCCTCCTGGACCCCCAAGCCCCATTCCGGCCCCAGTGAGGCTCGCTGTTCGCGCTCGGAGGGGGGCGGCGTGTCGAAGATCAGGGCGGTGAAGCGGCCCGGCTTCATCTGGCGCAGCAGCCAGTCGTCGCGGCCGTCGACTCGGATCGGCGCGTCGGCGGCGACCGCGCCGTACCGGGTCGTCGGCACGGACAGGCGGCCGCTGTTGACCAGGCGCCGCGCGAAGGCGAAGTCCTTGGCCAGGGTGAGGGTGGCGTCGCGGAAGATGCGGCTGGTCTCGCTCTTGGGCGTGATGAAGTCGGTCGAGCGCGTCGAGTGCAGGATGTTCTCGTCCGCCGCGAGTTCGCGCTCGCGGGCGTAGCTGTCGAGCAGCGCCGGCGGCGCGCGACCCTGCACGACCGCCGCGAGCTTCCACGCCAGGTTGTCCGCGTCCTGGATGCCAGAGTTGGCGCCCCGCGCGCCGAACGGCGAGACGCCATGCGCGGCGTCGCCGGCGAAGAGGATGCGGCCGTGCCGGAAGCTGTCCATGCGCATGCAGGCGAAGGTGTAGACGCTGGCCCAGACGAGCTCGATGTCCGGCACCGAGCCGTCGCCGCCAGCGGCGCGCGAAGCCTCGCGCATCAGCGTGCGCACCCGCGGCAGGATGCGCTCGGGCTGCCTTTCCAGCTCCGGATCGGCGTCCCAGCCGAGCTGGAAGTCGATGCGCCAGACGCCGTCGGGCTGGCGGTGCAGCAGCACGCTCTGGCCGGGGTGGAAGGGCGGGTCGAACCAGAACCAGCGCTCGGCCGGGAAGGGCGCGTTCATGCGCACGTCGGCGATGAGGAAGCGGTCCTTGAAGCTGCGGCCGTGGCTCTCCTGGCCGATCAGCCGCCGGATCGTCGAGCGCGCGCCGTCGCAGGCGACGACATGGTCGGCCAGCAGCGTGTACGGACCCTCCGGCGTCTCGACGGTCAGCGCGACATGGTCGGCATGCGGCTGGACGCCGGTCACGCCGTGGTGCCAGCGCAGGTCCAGCAGCGGCAGCTCGAGGGCGCGCTCGACCAGGAAGCCTTCGACGTAGTACTGCTGCAGGTTGACGAAGGCCGGACGCTGATGGCCGGACTCGGCCAGGAGGTCGAACTGGTAGACCTGCGCGTCGCGGAAGAACACCCGGCCCACGCCCCAGGACACGCCCTTGTCGACGAGCCGCTGGCCGCAGCCGAGGCGGTCGAGGATCTCCAGCGTCCGCTTGGCGAAGCACAGCGCACGCGAGCCCACCGACAGCCGGCCGTCGTTGTTGAGCAGCACCACCGGCACGCCCTGCAGCGCGAGGTCGATCGCCGCGCACAGCCCGACCGGACCGGCGCCGACGACGACCACCGGATGGCGCGCCGGCTCGCCGCGCGCGTGGGCCTGCTGGTCGGCGTGACGGCGGTAGGGGTAGACGACGCGCTGGTAGTCGACCTCGGACATGGTCAGCCCTCGAGCGTCTTCCACATCTCCTGGTCGCGCTCGGCGGTCCAGATGCGCGGGTCGCGGAACCGGGTGACCTCGTCGTAGCAGCGGGTCACGTCGAAGGGCATGCAGTGGTCGAAGATGACCCAGTGGCCGTACTTCCGCTTCATCAGCGCGAAGGTGTCCTTGTAGACCGCGTTCAGGTCCTTGCCCGCGGCCACGCCGGCCTTCACCGACGCATGCAGGTCGGCGATGAAGCTGCGGGTGCCGGCCAGCCCCTGGGCCACCGACTCCGGCGTCGTCAGCGCCGCGCCGCGGCCCGGCACGAGCGCCCGCGGCTCGAGCCTCGCGATGTTGTCGAGGGTCTGCGGCCAGTCGGCGAAGTAGGCGTCGCCGGCATAGGGGGTGGCGTCGAACTCGACCAGGTCGCCGGAGAAGAGGATCTTCTGCTGCGGCAGCCAGGCGACGGTGTCGCCCTTCGTATGACCGCGGCCGAGCTGCAGCAGTTGCACCTCCAGCGTGCCCAGCCAGACGCTCATCGCGCCCTGGAAGGTGATCGTCGGCCAGGTCAGGCCGGCGGGGACCGACTCGACATTGCGGAACAGGCGCGGGAAGCGGCCGATCTCGCTGGCCTTGTCCTGCTCGCCACGCTCGACGATGAGGTCGTAGGTGTCGCGGCTGGCGATCACCTGCTGCGGCGCATAGGCGGAGGCGCCCAGCACCCGGACCGCGTGGTAATGGCTGAGCACCACGTACTTGATCGGCTTGTCGGTGACCTCGCGGATGCGGCGGATCACGTCCTGCGCCATCACCGGCGTGGCCTGGGTGTCGATCACCATCACCGCGTCGTCGCCAATGATGATCCCGGTGTTGGGATCGCCCTCGGCCGTGTAGGCGTAGGCGTTGTCACTGAGCTTGACGAAGGAGACCTGCTTCTCCTCGACGTCGGCGTGGCTGGCGAACTGCTTGGTCGGCTGGGTCATGAAGTCTCCTGGCACCTGCTTGTGGAATTCAGCAAAGCAGAATTGATTTGTTGATCGCGAATATAGCCTGAGGGTTGAATATGTTCAACAATGCTGAATCGCAGCGAAGAAATGCTCAGGGGCGGAGGGGGAGGGCCTTCGCGGCGACTGATACTGCGCCCCGCCACCGACCGAGACAAGCATGAGCACCGAAGACACTGCCGACGACCGAGACGACCGCGAGGACCGCCGCGGGATCCAGAGCATCGAGGTCGGCGGCCGGCTGCTGAAGGCCGCCGCCGCGCGCGGCCGGCCGTTGCCGCTGAAGGCCTTGTCGCAGGCGGCCGAGATGAGCCCGGCCAAGGCGCATCCCTACCTGGTGAGCTTCTGCAAGCTCGGCCTGATGCGGCAGGACCCGGCGACCGGCTACTACGGCCTGGGTCCGCTGGCGATGGAGATGGGCCTGATCGGCATCCAGCAGATCGATCCGGTCCGGCTGGCGACGGCGCGACTGGACGCGCTGGCCGAGGAGATCGGCCACACCGTGGCGATCGCGGTGTGGGGCTCGCAGGGCGCGACCATCGTGCGCACCGCGGCGTCGCCTGCGGCGGTGCATGTGACGATGCGGCACGGGACGGTGGTGTCGCTGTCGGACACCGCGTCGGGGCCGCTGTTCGCGGCCTATCGGCCAGAAGCCGAGATCAAGGCGATGCTGGCCGAGGCCCGCCGCAAGGGGCCGGCGGACCTGGCGCGGGTCGGTCGCCACGACCGGCCGCAGGAGGTGCCGCCATGGACCGCGTTCGCGCGGACGCTGGAGGAGATCCGCACGCGGGCGATGCATCGATCCGTCGGTGGCATCGTCGAAGGCGTGAGCGCGCTGGCCGTGCCGGTCTTCGACAGCGACGCGCAGATGGCGCTGGCGCTGACGGCGATCGGCCCGTCGGGCGCGTTCGACGCGGCATGGGACGGCGCCGTCGCCCGCGGCCTCACCGCCACCGCGACCGAGCTGATGCGCGAGATCGGCGGACGCTTTCCTGGTTGAGCTTCCTCGATCGCCGATGAACCTGCCTTGCCGCCGCCCGAAGCGGCGCGAGACGACAATCGCCGGATGACCGATCCCGCTCCGACCCCGCCCGCCCAACCTCGCAATCCGCTGCATGGCGTGACGCTGGAAGCGCTGCTGACTGCGCTGGTCGAGACCTATGGCTGGGATGGCC
Source organism: Roseateles chitinivorans (assembly GCF_002761755.1). GTDB lineage: Bacteria > Pseudomonadota > Gammaproteobacteria > Burkholderiales > Burkholderiaceae_C > Roseateles > Roseateles chitinivorans. Next base: position 30,534 of record NZ_PEOG01000056.1, on the reverse strand, counting down.
TGGACGCGCGCATCCCGCTGCGCTGCTTCGCCTTCGAGCCCAGCATCAAGTCCAGCCTGAAGTTCCTGCGCAAGACGCCCTGGGCACGGGAAAAGGTCGAGGGGCTCTACCTCTTCATGCTGCGGGAGCAGCGGCGCAACGCGCGGCCGTGAGGCGGCGTCGCGCCGGCCTCAGATCACCGTCTCGATCGCGCGCTTGAGCAGCGACAGGCCCAGGTCGATCTCCTCGTCGCTGACCGTCAGCGGTGGCGCGATGCGGAAGACGCCGCCCATCATTGGCAACTGGACGATGTTCATGCTCAAGCCCTGCGCCATGCAGGCCCGGGTGATGGCGGCGCCCAGTTCCGGCGCCGCTTCCTTGCCGGCCTGGCTGCGGACGATCTCCACGCCGAGCAGCAGTCCGCGGCCACGCACATCGCCGATGCAGTCGAACTCGCGCTGCAGCGCGCGCAGGCCGGCCTCCAGCCGCGCGCCGGCGACCCGGGCCCGCGCCACCAGTCCGTCCCGCGCCACGATCTCCAGCACCTTCAGCCCGACCGCGGCCGGCAGCGGGTCGGAGACATGCGTCGTGTAGAACAGGAAGCCGCGCTCATGGCAGCGTTCCTCGATCTCGGCCGTGGTGAGCACCGCCGCCAGCGGAATGCCCGCGCCGAGTGTCTTGGACAGGGTCAGGATGTCCGGCGTCACGCCGTCGCGTTCGCACGCGAACATCATCCCGGTGCGCCCGATGCCGGTCTGCGCCTCGTCGACGATGAGCAGCATCTCCCGCTCGCGGCACTTCTGCTGCAGCGCGCGCAGGTAGCCGGCCGGCAGCTCGATCAGGCCGCCCGAACTGAGGATCGGCTCGGCAATGAAGGCCGCCAGGTTGCCGCTGGACTGCCGGTCGATCAGGTCGAAGGCGTAGTCCAGTTCGGCCTGCCAGGCGTCGGCGCCGAGACCGCCGAAGCGCGGCCGATAGGGATTGGGCGCGGGAATCGCGAAGGACCCGACCGCCGCGGGCCCGTAGCCCTTGCGACCGGCGCAGTAGGTCGCCGACGCCGCCGCACCGGTCATGCCGTGCCAGGACTGCGCGAAACCCACCACCTCGTAGCGGCCGGTGTAGAGCTTGGCCAGCTTGATCGCGGCCTCGTTCGATTCGGCGCCGGTGCTGAGCAGCATCGCGCGCTCGAGCCCCGCCGGCGCGATCTCCGCCAGGCGGGTCGCCAGGTCGACCACCGGCCGGCTCAGCATGCCGCTGAAGAGGTGATCCAGCCCGGCGGCATGCTCGGCGATCACCGCGGCGATCTCCGCATGCCCATGCCCGAGCAGCGCGCTCATCTGCCCGGAGGTGAAGTCCAGGATCGCCCGGCCGTCGGCGTCGTAGACGAAGCTGCCGCGCGCCCGCTCGATGATCAGCGGCTCGAAGCTGCCGCCGTAGCGGATCAGGTGCTGGCGGGAACGCGCCCAGAAGCTCGGGTCGGCATTGCGTGACATCGGGTCCTCCCATTGACGATGAACCCGGCGAGGGTAAGGAGCGGGTCGTCGCGGCGGAAGCCAATTGTTCTGATGGGAGCCATCAGCGGCGCGAGGGGGCTCAGGCCGTGGGGAGGAACTTCCGGATGTGCGCGGCGAACGCGGCGGTGAGCGGCGTCGGCCGCTCCCGATCGAAGGCCAGCGTCAGGGCGACCGCGGGCAGGGGCGGCAGGCCATGGGCGTCATCGAGGATTTCCAGGTCGTCGGGCACGGCGGTGCGGGTCAGCACCGTCACCGCCTGTCCCGAGCGGGCCATGCCGACCAGTCCCGCCAGGCTGCTGCTCGCATGCGCGACCCGGAATGCCCGGCCCTGCGCCTCGAGCGCCCGCTTCGCCAGCACGTGATCCAGCGCGTCGGGCGCGCCCAGGGCCAGCGGCAGCGGCGTCAGGCCCGCCACCGGCGCGCCGCGCCGTGCGACCCACACGAGCGGCTCGCGGCGGATGACTTCGCCGCCGATGCCCGCGTGGCCGTCCTCGACCGACACCAGCGCCAGGTCCGCGGCATGTCGTGCCAGCAGCTCCAGCAGCCGCGGCGTGGGCGCGCACACGACCTCCATCTGCACCTGCGGATGCAGGCTGGCGAAGCCCTGCAGCAGGTGGGGCAGCAGGGCGACCGCGTAGTCCTCCGGGCAGCAGAAGCGCAGCACGCCGGACATGCGGGCGCCGCGCAACTCGGCCAGCGCCTCGTCGTGCCGGCGCAGCAGTTCGCCCGCGTGGACCACCAGGCGCTCGCCGGCGGCCGTCAGCGTCACGCCGCGCGCGCCCCGATGCAGCAACGGCTGGCCGGCCACTTCCTCCAGTCGCTGCATCTGCATGCTGATCGCGGACTGCGTCCGGGCCACCCGCGAGGCCGCCTTGCTCAGGGAGCCGGTCTCGGCCACGGCCAGCAGGCTGCGCAACAGGTCGAAGTCCAGGGAGGCGGTCACGGGAGGAGCCGTCGAGATCGAAGGGACGGGAGCCCTCAGGGCTTGCGGAAGTCGTTGTCGACCCAGGCGGCGGCGCTCGCCTCGGTCAGGCGGAAGTTGGCCGCCACCCGCACCTGGGCGACCAACTCGTCCTGCGCGTCGCGGGCGCTCAGCAGCGCATAGGGGTTGTCCTCGTCCGGAACGATGTCCAGCAGGATGTGCAGGCGCCCGGCGTCCGTGTCCAGCTTGAGGCTCTTGTGCAGCTGGGCATGCAGTTGCTGCTCGTGGCGACGCAGGACCTCGGAGGCGGTCTTCACCAGCGTATGGAAGGCCGCCGCGTCCAGCGGCTTGGGGTTCTTCTTGTCGCGGCCCATGGTCCAGGGCCCGACCAGCGCGGGTTCGGACTCGCCGACCAATGTCATCGCCACGGCCCAGCCTTCGTCGTCTTCGTTCTTGATCACCTGCGCGGTCCAGCGCTCGTCGCGCCAGAGGCGGGGTTCCTGGAGGGGGGCGTGGGGATCGTCGGGGAGGTTCGTGCTCATCCGGACGAAGGTATCACGCCGGAATCAGCGAGAACATGTGCGCGTCCCATGCCGAGCCGTCGGTGCCGCGGATGCGATGGCGCAGCAGGCCCTCGTGATGGGCGCCGCAGCGGCGCGCGACCGCCAGGCTGGCGGTGTTGCCCTCGGCGACGACGATCTCCACCCGGGCGAGCTTCAACCGGTCGAAGGCATGGCGGCTGAGCGCCCGCACCGCGGCCGAGGCCGCGCCCTGGCCCTGGCAGGAACTGCGCACCCAGTAGCCGAGGTTGCAGAACGGATGCACCGGATGCAGCCCGTTGAGCCCGGCGGCGCCGATGAAGGCCCCGGTCTCGCGGTCGAAGATGCCGAACTCGAAGGCGGTGCCGGACTGCCAGCCGCGCGCGCAGTGGTCCAGCCATCCGGCGCCGTCGCTGTCGGAGAAGTCCGGGCGGGCCCAGGCCATCCAGCGGCCGATCGACCGGTGGGATTCGCGCACCGCGGCGACCAGCTCCGGCAGGTCGCTCGGCCGGTAGGGACGCAGCAGGAAGCGGTCCTCGACGAGCTCGACCGGCGCGGGGCCTGCCGGCGCGGCGTCGCCCGCGTCCCAGACTTCGCCGGCCAGCTGCTTGGCGCAGGCGAGCAGCGACCGGTTGTAGCGCGACAGGCGCGGGGCGAGGGCGGCCAGCGCCAGCCCCGCGGCCTCGGTGCCGCGGCCCTGGGCGGCGTAGGTGAGGGCGAGCAGGGCACGGGCCTCGTCATGCAGCGGGCGATCGTGGCCGGGCTGCAGGTGATGGGCGAGCTCGCCCGCGAGCAGCGCCTCGCTCTCGTCCAGTCGCTTCAGCCAGCGCAAGGTGCTGCCGAGCTGGATCACCGCGCGGGTGCGCCGGTAGGGATCGAGCTGCCCGCTCTCGAGCGCGGCGCGGTAGAGGGGCTCGGCCTGCGCTTCGAGGCCGGCGGTGTCGCGGGCGCAGGCGCGTTCGAACAGGGCGCGACCGTCATCGGCGGGCCGCTCGGCGGCCAGCGCGTCGATCTCGGCGACCAGCTGTGCGCCGGACAAGGCGGGTGCACGCCGCCACACCTCGTCGAGGCGCAGGGTCCAGGCGTCGTGGAAAGGGGCGGTGGCGTCGGTCATCGGGGCAGTCTAGCGACCGGCCCCGAAGGTGCTGGAAGTCTGCAGGACGATCATCGCGAGCGTCGCCAGCGCCATCGCGCCGGTGGCGAGCCAGCCCAGGGTGCGCCACAGCGGCGGCAGGCGCAGCGTGCCGACGATCGACGGATGGGAGGCGGCGACCATGACCGCCACCATGATCGGCACCGAGATGACGGCGTTGATCACCGCCGACCAGTAGAGCGCCTTGATCGGGTTGAAGCCGGCCAGGCTGAGCGCCAGGCCGATCAACATGGCGCCGCCCAGGATCGCGTAGAAGGCCTTGGCGGTCTGCAGCGGGCGGTCGAGGCCGCGCCGCACGCCGGCCAGCGTGGCGACCGCATAGGCCGCCGATCCGGCCAGCACCGGCAGCGCCAGGAAGCCGGTGCCCACGATGCCGGCGGCGAAGAGCAAGAAGGCGAAGTCGCCGGCCACCGGTCGCAGCGCCTGGGCGGCCTGGGCGGTGGTCTCGATGTCGCTCACGCCGCGGGCGTGCAGCGCGGCGGCGGTCGCGACGATCATGAAGAACGCGATCAGGTTGGAGAAGCCCATGCCGACCAGGGTGTCGGTGCGCAGCCGCCGGAACTGCCGCTTCGCCTGCTCGGGCGCGACCGCGAGCGGCCGGTCGGCGTCGATGCGGCGGATCTCCTCGGCTTCCTGACCGGCCTGCCAGAAGAAGAGATAGGGGCTGATCGTCGTGCCCAGGATCGCCACGACCATGGTGGTGGACTCGCGGTCCCAGCGCATCTCGGGCAGCACCAGCGAGCGCAGCGCCAGCGCCCAGTCCGCCTGCGCGGCGAAACCGACGCCCACATAGGCCAGCAGCGACAGCGTCAGCCACTTGAGCAGCCGCACATAGCGCTCATACGGCAACAGGACCTGCAGCAGCAGCGACAGCAGCGCGAAGGCGACGATGTAGGCGCCCGGCGGCCCGCCGACGGCCAGGCTCATCGCGTCGCCCATCGCGCTGAGGTCGGCGCCGAGGTTGATCACGTTGGCGACGACCAGCAGCCCGACCAGCGCCATCACCAGCCAGCGCGGGCACAGCTTGGCGAAGTTCTCGGTCAGGCCCTTGCCGGTGATCCGTCCGATGCGCGCGCTGGCGAGCTGGATGCCGACCATCAGCGGGAAGGTCACCAGGATGGTCCAGCCGACCGAGTAGCCGTACTGCGCGCCGGCCTGCGAATAGGTGGCGATGCCGCTCGGGTCGTCGTCGGCGGCGCCGGTGATCAGGCCTGGGCCCAACTGGGCCCACCAAGGGCGGCGGATCGGGTCCTTCGGCAACCGGCATCTCCCGCTGGAATGACGCGGGGCACCGGGCAAGCGCTGTGCCCGGCGGAGCGGGCGATCAGGCTCGCCGCGTCGACGGCGTGATGCTGGCCTTCAGCGCCTGCCGGATCCAGTCGAGCGCCGCCTGCTTGCGCTCCGGGCTTTCGGCGGCGGTGCAGTCGCTCGGCACCCAGACGCGGTAGCCGCGGACGTAGGCATCCATCGCCGTGCACTGGACGCAGAAGTCGGTCGCCAGGCCGGTGATGGCGAGTTCCCGCGCGCCGAGCTGCGTCAGCAGCAGGTCCAGCGGCGTGGCATGGAAGCCGGAATGTCGCGGCTTGAGCACCATCAGGTCGTCCTTGTCCGGCGCCAGCAGGCGCGCCAGCTTCGCCGCCGCGCCGCCGCCGCGCCGGCATTCGCGCAGCAGCGTGCGGAAGTCCGAGCGCCATTGGCCGAAGTTGTCATTGACGTAGAGGGTGCTGAAGCCGTCGCGGCGATACCGGCGCTTGAGCGCCGCGGCGGCGATCGCGGCCTCGACCGCCGCCGGCGCGAGATCGTCGGCGCCATCGAAGCGCAGCGGATTGATGAAATCGACCAGCAGCAGGACCTTGCGCGAGGTGTCGGCCATCACGTCGCCCTGTCCGGAGTCACGAGGCCGCGCGCGAGGCGGCGCTCGATGCGCGACGACGGGTCGGCGACGGTGTGGGGGACGCTTGCAGATCGCTTCATGCCGTGCTCCTTGCCGGGAAGGAACGGCAAGTGGAATGCCTGCGGGCGGCGTGGCGCGGCGGGTCCGGCGGGCGCGGCGTGTGCGAGTGTGGGAAGGAGCGATGCGGAGCGAAGTCTGGCTAGCGCTCGAAGACCAGGTCTTTCACCGGCAGCACCGGCGGCTCCCAGGCGTAGTGGGGGTGGAGCACATTGCGCTCGTCGCGCATGCCGGTCCAGCGCAGCCGCATCAGGTCCGCGAGCGTCCAGCCGGCCCAGTCGGCACGGAAGGGCCGTGCATGAGCCGTCGCCTCGAAGTCCGCGTCGCTGCGCCACAGCAGGGCCGGGATGCGATAGCCGGAGGCCGTGGCCGGGCTGTGCCCCGCGTGGTCCAGCGTATGTCCCACTTCCTGGCCGTGGTCGGACAGGAACATCCAGGCGGCGTGACCATTGGCGGGCAGGTGACGGCGCGTCATCCGCAGCGTGTCGGCCACGATGCGGTCGTGATAGCGGATCGCCGCGTCGTAGTCCTGTCGGAACTCGCGCACCCAGGCGGCGCGGCCGTCGCGCGTCATCGCGGCGTCGACCGCGTCCCCGCCGGCGTCGAACGGATGCTCGCCCGGCGGCATCCGCAGCCGGTAATGCGGGTGCGCGCCCAGCAGGTGCACCACCACCAGCTTGCGCGGCGACGGATCGGCCAGCGCCTGCTCGACCTCGTCCAGCAGCTCACCGTCCAGCGAGCCCGACGAGCGCCCCGGCTGCCGGTTGATCATCTCCACCGTGTCGGCCAGCCGCGCATGCTGCTGGTCGACCGCCACGTCGTCATGGTTGCTGACCCACCAGACCTTGTAGCCGGCGCTGCGCGCCAGCGCGAGCAGGTGCTGGGTGTCGCCGGCCGGATCGTCCTCGTCGCGCTCGCCGAAGCTGAACAGGCCGCTGAGCGAGGCCACCGTCGTCGCCTGCGTCGACCATGCATGCCGCAGCGTGAGCAACCGGGCGCGTTCCTCCTGGCTCAGCGCGATCAGCTGCGGCGTCGTCGGCCGGGCATAGCCGTAGAGGCTCATGTTGTCGCGGTTGACGCTCTCGCCGAGCACCAGCATCACCGTCGACGGCGCCTGCGTCGCCACCGCCGGCGACGCGGCAAGCGCATTGCGCATCAGCTGCGCGCGCTGGACCTGCTGGTCGCCCCAGACGGCGCGAAGGTCGACGACCTGCTGCATCCAGGCCGGCCAGAACAGCAGCGGATGATGCCGGCGCCACGGCTTGCTGAGGTGGGCGAGGGCGCACAGCGCCAGCAGCGCGACCAGCGCGAGGCGGGCGGGCCGGGGAAGCGCCATCGGCATTCGCGTCGCTCGACGGATCGCGACGCCGGTCAGCGCCAGCGTGGTCAGCAGCGCGACCAGCGCCGCGCTCATCGCCGGGAGCTGCGAGCTCAGGTATTCGATCGATTCACGCGGCGAGGTGTTCGCCGCCGCCGCCAGCACCAGCGTGCTGTCCGGCGCGGCCTGGTACTGGTGCCGGAGGAAGGCCCGCAGGGCGCCGTCGATCAGGAAGCCGGCGATCGTCGCGAAGGCCACCACCGCGCGCAGCCGCTGCCAGGCGTGGCCGGCGATCGGCCAGCACAGCCAGAGCAGTACCGGCAGGGCGAGCAGCATCATCTGCCCGGCGCGGCGGCCGTCATGGCCGGCCGCGATCGCGGCGGCGCAGGCGGCGCCCAGGAGCAGGACCGGGATCCAGGCGCGCATTGCGGCGCGGATGCCGGCGCGGATGCCGACAGGGGAGGTGATGAAGGAGAACATCGGGGCGGGTCGAAGGCGAGCGGGCGCGAGTCTAGGAGATCCCGCGCGTCCCTCGGCCGTTGATCCCGCCGACGAGCCTCGCCTTGCCCGACGCACCGGCGCGACCGGTGCGTTCCGTCACAGCATCGGCCGGAGCACCTGCCAGACGTTGTCGAGCATCACCGGGTGCGCCTTGGCCAGCGGATGGATGCGGTCCCCCTGGAACCACTCCGCCGCATCGGCCCGATCGGCCACGCCGGCCAGCAGGAAGGGCTGCAGCGGCACCTTCTCCGCCTGGGCCACCGTCTTGAAGCTGTTCTCGAAGTCGCGGGCGTAGCTCGCGCCCATGTTCGGCGGGATCTGCATCCCCACCAGCATCACCTTCGCGCCGGCCGCCTTGCCGGCCTGGACCATCGCGGCGAGGTTCTCTCGCGTCATCTTCAGCGGCAGGCCGCGCAGCGCGTCGTTGCCGCCGAGCTCGACGATCAGGTGGGTCGGTTGGTGCTGCTTGAGCAGCGCCGGCAGCCGCGAGCGTCCGCCGGAGGTGGTGTCGCCGCTGATGCTGGCGTTGATCACCTCGGCGCCGAGCTTCTGCGCCTTCAGCCGGGCCTCCAGCAGCGCCACCCAGCCGCTGCCGCGGGCCAGGCCGTATTCGGCCGACAGGCTGTCGCCCAGCACCAGGATGCGGCGCGGCGCCCGGGCCGCGGCCGCGCCGCCTTCGGTGCGGCCTTGCGCCGCGACAGGTCCGGACAGGGCCCCCGCCACGGCGAGGGTCGCGACACAGGCGCTACAGTGCAGCATCCATTCACGGCGGCGCATCTGCGGTTGATTCATGGCTCAGAACATCCTCGAAGTCGATCACGTCAGCAAGTCGGTCCAGGATGCCGACGGCGTGCTGACCATTCTGCATGACATCAATTTCCAGCTGCAGGCCAGGGAGTCGGTCGCCATCGTCGGCGCGTCGGGCTCGGGCAAGAGCACGCTGCTGTCCATCCTCGCGGGCCTGGACACGCCGTCCGAGGGCACCGTGCGCCTGCGCGGCCAGGACATGTTCGCGCTCGACGAGGACGGCCGCGCCGCGCTGCGCGGCGCGCACCTGGGCTTCGTGTTCCAGAGCTTCCAGCTGCTGGCGCATCTGACGGCGCTGGAGAACGTCATGCTGCCCCTGGAGCTGCGCGGCGAACGCGATGCCCGCGCGCAGGCGCGGCAGATGCTCGAGCGTGTCGGGCTGGGGCAGCGGCTGTCGCACTATCCGCGGGTGCTGTCCGGCGGCGAGCAGCAGCGGGTGGCGCTCGCCCGGGCCTTCGTCCAGCAGCCGGCGCTGCTGCTCGCGGACGAGCCCACCGGCAGCCTCGACTACGCGACCGGCGAGCAGGTGATGGCGCTGATGTTCGAGCTCAACCGGGAACTGGGCACCACCCTGGTCATGGTCACCCATGACCAGGCCATCGCGGCGCGCTGCGAGCGGCAGCTCAGGATCTCGGCCGGACACCTGCAGGACATCACGATGGCCGACCTGCCGGCCTGAGGTTCAGGGCCGCAGCGCGCGTTCGCGCAGGCGCCGGCGGCGCTCGAAGCGGATCACCGCCCACCAGCCGACATAGACCACGACATAGAGCGTCGCGCCCAGCAGCAGGCCCGCCAACGGCAGTCCCGCCAGCAGCGGTGCGCCGAGCTCCGACAGCCACTGGCCGACGGCCGGCCACCAGCTGGCCGGATTGCCCCAGTCGAGCGCCAGCTCCCTCGGCGCGGAGATCGGACCGTGGATGCCCAGCACCTGGCGCCCCAGGAAGATCGCCAGCGTCCAGATCGGCACCAGCGTCAGCGGATTCGTCAGCCAGGTGGCGGCGATCGCCGCGGCCACGTTGGCGCGGCACACGATCGCCACCACGGCGGCCAGCAGCATCTGCGTCGGCAGCGGGATCACGCCCACGGCCAGTCCGAGCGCCGCGCCCAGGGCCACGCGCCGGCGGTGGGCCACCCACAGCCAGGGCCGCTCGCGCAGGTAATGGCCGAGCCACTTCAGCCCCTTGGTCTGTTCCAGGGACTCCGGCGAGGGCAGCAGGCGGCGGGCAAGTCGGGAAGCCGTCATGGAGGGGGCTCAGAGGGGCGCGATGGCCGCGAAGGGGACGTCAGATGTGAAAAGCCCGCGCGGCTGCCAGGCAGCGGCGCGGGCTTCGAACGGTACAGCAAAGACCGGTCGGAACGACGATCAGTTCGCGGAGAACTTGTAGTCGGTCTTGGCCTTCGTGCGCAGTTCTTCCTGGAACTCCGCGACCTTCTGCTGCTGCATGCGCTGGATGATCTGGCCCTTGACGTCGTCGAAGGCCGGGAACTGCGCCTGGCGCGTCTCTTCCAGCTTGATGATGTGGAAGCCGAACTGCGACTTGACCGGCTCCTGCGTCATCTCGCCGGCCTTGAGCTTGGCCATCGCGGCGCTGAACTCGGGCACGTAGGCGTCCGGCGCGGACCAGCCCAGGTCGCCGCCGTTCTGAGCGGAGCCGGTGTCCTTGGAGTTCTTCGTCGCGATGTCCTCGAACTTCGCGCCGCCGTTGAGCTGCTTGATCAGCGCCTTGGCGTCTTCTTCCTTCTCCACCAAGATGTGGCGGGCGTGGAACTCGGTGCCGGTGGCCTGGGCCTTGAACTTCTCGTACTCGACCTTGGCGTCGGCTTCGCTGACCGGGTTCTTCTTGGCGTAGTCCGAGAACAGCTCGCGGATCAGCAGCGACTGGCGCGCCAGTTCCATCTGGTTCTTGTAGTCGTCGGTCTTGTTCAGGCCGCGCTTCTCGGCTTCCTGCAGGAAGATCTCGCGCAGGACGACCTCGTCCTTCACCTTCGATTCCATTTCCGGGCTGCGCGGCTGGCCGGCCTTCGTGATCTGGCTGATCAGCACGTCGGCGCGGGCCTTGGGCACCGGCTTGCCGTTCACGATCGCGATGTTCTGGGCCATGGCCGGCAGGGTCACGGCGCCGATGGCCGCCACGGTGGCGGCAAGCACAAACTTCTTCATGATGGGTAAAGGGCCTTTCGACTCCCGGGTGAGCGTGAACGCTCCAAAACAAAGCGCCGGCAGGCGGCGCTACTGAGGACCTGGTTTCTGCTGTTCGTCGGGCGCGCGGGCGTCGATGGCCAGTGCGTGAATGCCCTTCTGCATCAGATCGGCGAGGGCATCATATACGAGCCGATGTCGCGCCACCCTGGGTAAACCGGCAAAGCGCGAGCTCACGATTTCGAGGTAATAGTGACCGCCTTCGCGGGCACCGGCGTGACCGGCGTGATGCGCGCTGTCGTCGCGCAGGCGCAGCGAGACCGGCGCCAGCGCGGCCCGCAGCCGGGCCTCGATCTCGACCGACGGCGTCGCCGCCGGGTTCGGTGCCGACGAGGGGGAAGGTCCCGCGCCGCCGCTCATGACTTGGGCTCCTCGGCCGGGGCCTCGCTCTCCTGCGGCAGGTGCCGGCTCATGTAGACGCCCTGGCCGAGCGTGAACAGCAGGATCAGCCCCGTCGAACCGAAGGCCTTGAAGTTGGCCCAGGCCTCGGTGCTGTACGAGTAAGCGACGTAAAGATTCGCAAAACCAAGGGCCAGGAAGAAGACGATCCAGGCCAGCGTGAGCCGGGTCCAGATCGGACTTGGCAGCTCCACCTGGGGCCCCAGCATCTTGCGCAGCAGGTCTCGGCCGAGCAGGAAGCGGCCGACCAGAAACACCGTGGAGATTGCCCAGTACAGCATCGTCGGCTTCCACTTGATGAAGGTCTCGTTGTGGAAGTAGACGGTGGCCGCGCCCAGGGTCATCACCAGCCCGAGGCTGACCCACAGCATCAGGTCGACCTTGCGGCGGCGCAGCTTCAGGTAGAGCACCTGGGCGATGGTCGCCAGCATGACGACGAGGGTGGCCAGCAGCACCGGCGCCTCGGTCGGTCCGACCTTGCCGCCGGAGACCAGGAAGCCCAGGTGCTCGGTCGCGAAGGCCGCTGCCCAGTCCGGCTGCCCATCGGCGTACTTGAAGGTGACGAAGAACAGCAGGAGCGGCAGGAAATCGAGCAACAGCTTCATTCGGGGACCGGTTCGGCAGCGCTCAGCGCTGGGGCTCGAAGTCTATCGCGGCCGAATTGATGCAGAAGCGCTCGCCCGTCGGTTCCGGCCCATCGGGAAAGACATGGCCCAGGTGGGTGCCGCAGCGGTTGCAGCGGACCTCGACGCGGACCATGCCGTGCGTCTTGTCGACGACGCGCTCGATGACCTCGGCGTTGATCGGCTCGTAATAGCTGGGCCAGCCGCAGCCGGCGTCGAACTTGGTGTCGGCCTGGAAGAGCGGCGTGCCGCAGCCGACGCAGTTGTAGCGGCCGGCTTCCCAGTGGTCCCAGTACTTGCCGGTGAAGGCGCGCTCGGTGGCGGCGTGGCGGGCGACCTGGTACTGCGTCGGGTCGAGCTGCTCGCGCCACTGGGCATCGGTCTTGCGGACCGGGTAGGCGGTGTCGCGGTCGCGATCGACCTCGGTGGCGTTCTCGGTGAACTTGTCGTAGCGGCTCATGATGAACAGGAAACCTCCAGCGTTTGCGCCCAGTCGGGCGGGAAGTCGGCGTCGGACGCCTGGGCGGGCGCGTCGAACGGGCGGCGCAGCACCGCCAGCAGCCGGCGCACCTCGTCGAAGTCGCCGGCCTCGGCCCGCTGGATCGCCGTCTCGGCCAGGTGGTTGCGCAGCACCACCGCCGGATTGACCGCGTCCATGCGACCGGCACGGGTCGCAAGTGCGTCCGCCGGCTCGATCTTCAAGCGTGCCGCATAGCGCGCGGCCCAGGCATCGAAGGCCGCGCGGTCCAGGAACAGGTCGCGCAGCGCCGCATTCGCGGCCGCCTCGACCGGCTGCGCCGGGTCGAAGCCCGACAGGCGCCGGTGCGCGATCGTGTAGTCGGTGCGATGGGCGGCGAGCAGCCGCAGCCAGTCGTCGATCAACGGGCCGTCCTCGCCGCGCTCGTCGACGTCGGCGCTCAATCCCAGCTTCGCGCGCATCGCGCCGAGCAGCGCGGTGCCGAAGCGCTCGCGGTAGATCTCCAGCGATTCGATCAGCGCATCGCCGGCCGCCTCGGCGTCGGTTTCGACGCCCGGCATCAGCGGCAGCAGCGCCTGCGCCAGCGCATGCAAGTTCCAGAAGGCCACCTGCGGCTGGCGCGCGAAGGCATAGCGGCCCTGGTGGTCCGAGTGGTTGCAGATGTGGCCGGGGTCGAAGCCGTCCATGAAGCCGAAGGGGCCGTAGTCGATGGTCAGGCCCAGCATCGACATGTTGTCGGTGTTCATCACGCCATGCATGAAGCCCACCGCTTGCCACTGCGCGACGAGTTCGGCGGTCTGCGCGGCGACCTGGGCCAGCGCGGCGGTGACCGGATTGGGCGCGTCCGCGCAGGCCGGCGCGTGATGGCGGACGAAGAAGTCGAACAGCTCCCGCGTGCGGGCTTCCATGCCGTGATGAGTGAAGTGTTCGAAGTGGCCGAAGCGCAGGAAGCTGGGAGCGACCCGGGTCACCACGGCGCCGGTCTCGACGCGTTCGCGCTGGACCTTCAGCGTGGTGGAACCGGTGATGGCGAGGGCCCGCGTCGTCGGGATGCCCAGCGCCGCCATCGCCTCGGAGCAGAGGAACTCGCGGATCGACGAGCGCAGCACCGCGCGGCCGTCGCCGCGACGCGAGTAGGGTGTCAGGCCGGCGCCCTTGAGCTGCAGTTCGAAATGGCCGTTCGGGCCATCGACACCGCCCAGCAGCAGCGCGCGGCCGTCACCGAGCTGACCGGCCCAGACGCCGAACTGGTGGCCGCTGTACACGGTGGCGAGCGGCTTCATGCCGGGCAGCGGGGCATTGCCGCTGAAGGCCTGGAGCATCTCCGGGCGGGTCCACCAGTCGGCCGGCCAGCCCAGGAGGGCGGCGCAGTCGGGGCTGGTGGCGACCCAGTGCGGGTCCGGCAGGCCGGTGCCGGGGAGCTCGGTGTAGAAGTCGGGACCGAGGCTTGCGAAGCGATGGGTCCAGCGGCCGGTCTCGGCCGCCTGCAAGGGCGCATTCATCGAGGCAGTTTACCGACGCACCCTTGCCCCTATCGGGCCAAGGGCGGCACTGCTTCGTGCGTGAGGCCTCTGGCCTTCGCCCCGCCCTCTCCCGCAAGCGGGCGAGGGGGAAAGAAGGGCCAGCCCTGCGAGGGGCATCGGTCGAACTCCCGCTCCGGCCTGCGGGAGAGGGCGGGGTGAGGGCCAGTGGCGAGGGCAGTCAGCCGAGCTTGAAGCTCGCCACTGCGTCGACGAGCTGCGCGGACTGATCCTTCAGCGACTCCGCCGCCGCGGCCGATTCCTCGACCAGCGCCGCGTTCTGCTGCGTCATCTGGTCGAGCTGTCGCACCGCCTGGCCGATCTCGCCCAGCGTCAGCGACTGGGCCGCGCTGGAGGCCGAGATCTCGCCGATGATGCGCGTCACCCGCTCGACGCTGCTGACGATCTCGCGCATCGTCGAGCCGGTCTCGCCGACCAGGCGCGAGCCGCCGTCGACGCGTTCGACCGAGGCCGAGATCAGCGTCTTGATCTCCTTGGCCGCTTCCGCGCTGCGGCGCGCCAGCGAGCGCACCTCGCCCGCGACGACCGCGAAACCGCGCCCCTGCTCGCCGGCGCGGGCGGCTTCCACCGCTGCGTTCAACGCCAGGATGTTGGTCTGGAACGCGATGCCGTCGATGACGCCGATGATGTCGGCGATCTTGTTGGACGACTGCTGGATCTCGTTCATCGTCGCCACGACCTGCTCCACCATCGCGCCGCCGCGGCCGGCGACCTGGGATGCGGTCTGCGCCAGCGCATCGGCCTCGCGGGCGGACTCGGCATTGAGCTTCACGCCCTCGCCGAGTTGCGCCATCGCGGCGCCGGTTTCCTCCAGGCTGCTGGCCGCCTGCTCGGTCCGGTTGGAGAGGTCGGCATTGCCGGTGGCGATCTCGGACGAGGCGTGACGGACCTGGTCCGCGGCGGAGCGCACGCCGGCGATGGTGTCGGCCAGTCGCTGCTGCATCTCCTGCAGCGAGCGGCGCAGCGCAGCGACCTCGTCGGTGCCGTCGACCTCGCCGCCGCGGCGGCTCAGATCGCCGTCGGCGATCGCCCGGCTCAGCGCCTGGGCCTCGGCCAGGGGCTCGGTCACCGAGCGCGTGATCACCAGGGCGATGCCCACGCCGAGCGCGATCGCCACCACCATCAGCGCGATGACCAGGTTGCGGGTGCTCGCCGCTTCGGCCTGGGCCTCCTTGCGGGCGTCCTGCAACAGGTCACGGGTGTGCTCGGCGAACTTGTCGATCGCCGCGAGGTAGTCGTTCATTGCGGGGATCAGCTGCGTCGCCGCCACCGGCTTGACGTCCTGGCCGCCTTCCTTGGCCTTGACCGTGGCGTCGCGCGCGTCCTGGTACTTCTTGCGCGCCGCGCCGATCTCGTCGATCAGCTTGCTGCCCACCGGGTCGGTGACGTTCTCATCGAGCTCCTTCTGGATCTTGTCGATGCGCGCCGACAGCTCCTTGGAGCGGGCGGTGAACGCCTTGACGAAGGTCTCGTCGTCGACGACCAGCTGCACGATGCGGCGCTGGATGTTGCCTTCGGTCAGGCCGGACCACTGGCGCGACAGTTCCAGCGTGTGCATGTCGACCTCGACCAGGCGCTCGATGCGCTGGTGCAGCATCGACACGCGGATCACGCCCACCGCCGAGGCCACCGCCATCAGCACGATCACCAGCGCGAAACCGGCCAGCACGCGGCTGCGCAGCCGCCATCGATTCAAGTTCAGCATTCGGAGGTCCTTCTTCTGCGCGCCCGGCCGGCCTCGTGGGCGCGGCGATGGCGTCGTTGTGTTTCCGTGAGATGGACGGGATGCTGCCTTGTCAGGGTGACGCCTGATCGATGGATATGCGGGGTATCGCGTGAACAAAAGCGCGGAAGCGGCCGCTGCGCGCGGGCATGTCGGGTTTTCGCGTCGGCGCCGGTCCGCCGCGTGCGAGGGGCGTCACCGGCGGGCGCTGGGCGGCGGCGGGACGTCGAACAGGTTGATCGCCTGCGGCTGGTCCAGCACCAGGTCCGAGCGCGCGCAGGCGACGCAGGGCAGGATCCAGCCCTCGTCCTTCTCCTCGCGGGACAGGCCCGGCCATTCGATGCGGTAGCCGATGCGCCCGCTGACCAGCCGGGCGATGCAGGCCCGGCAGGTGCCGTTGCGGCAGGAATGCGGCAGGCGCAGGCCATGGTCCAGCGCGGCGAGCAGCAGGGTCTGGTCCTCGGGCGCGTCGAAGCGCCAGCCCTGGGGCTGGAGCGCCACGCTGTGGACCGCCGGGCGGGCCGCCGCGTCGGGGGCGGCGACGGACGCGTCGGCGGGGGCGGCGACGGCGGGGTGGGCGAGGGGCTCCGACAGAGACCCGGACAGGGACTCGGTCGGGGAAGCGTCGGGGGAAACGTCGGGGGAAGCGGCGGGGCGGTGGCCGGAGTCCCCGGCGGCGTCAGGGGCGTGACTCATGGGCGCCATGATGCCCTGCGCTAAGCTGCGCCGATGCCCGACACCTCGCATCCCACGCCGGCCGTCCAGGCCGCCCAGGCCTTCTTCGACCAGCTCAATCGCGACTATGTCGCGGTGCACAAGCGCAAGGAAGACCTGTTCTGGTCCACCTACATGGCGACCAGCGACGACCACGAGGGCTTCGGCCGCGCGGAGACCGACTACAAGGCCTTCATCGCCGACTCCGATCGCCTGGCCGCGACGCGTGCGCACCTGGCGGCGGTCGATGCGGTGCTCGCGGCCACGCCGGACGCCGGGGCGGCGAAGGCGCTGGCGCATGGGCTGCGCGGCTGGCTGGGCGTGTTCGAGGCCAACATCATCGACAACGACGAAGGCCGGCGCCTGATGACGGAGCTGATCGAGGCCGAGCGCATCCTCTTCGCCAAGCGCAAGGACTTCGCGCCGACCCATGTCAACGACCGCGGCGAGACCGAGGCCGCGACGCTGACGATGCTGTCGACCAATGCGTCGACGAATCCGGACGAGTCGCGCCGGCGCAGTTCCTACGACGGGCTGGCCGCGGTGGAGCGCTGGGTGCTGGACAACGGCTTCCTGGAGATCGTCGCGCTGCGCAATCGGCTGGCGCGTGCGCTGGGCTTCAGCGACTACTTCGAGATGAAGCTGCGCAAGAACGAGCGCATGACCAAGGCGGAGCTGTTCGGCATCCTCGACGACTTCGTCGCGCGGACCGAGGCGGCGCAGGCGCGCGCGCTCGACGGGCTCGTGGCGCGCCATGGCCCCTCGGCCCTGGAGCCCTGGAACCTGCGCTTCCACAGCGCTGGCGACGTGACCCGGCGCCTGGATCCCTACCTGCCGTTCGGCCCGGCGCTGCGCCGCTGGGTGCAGAGCTTCCGCCGCCTGGGCATCCAGTACCGCGGCGCGACGATGCGGCTGGACCTGCTGCAGCGGCCGGGCAAGTACCAGAACGGCTTCTGCCATGGCCCGTTGCCGACCTGGTTCGACGAGCAGGGACGCTGGCACGCTGGCGAGATCAACTTCACCGCCGAGGCCAAGCCTGACCAGATCGGCAGCGGCGCGCGCGGGCTGGTGACGCTGTTCCATGAAGGCGGCCATGCGGCGCACTTCGCCAACGTGACGCAGAACGCGCCGTGCTTCTCGCAGGAGTTCGCGCCGACCTCGATGGCCTATGCCGAGACGCAGTCGATGTTCTGTGACAGCCTGCTGGGCGACGCGGACTGGCTCAAGCGCTACGCGCGGACCGTCGATGGCGCGCAGATGCCCGACAAGCTGATCCATGAGCGCATCGCCGCGACGCAGCCGATGCGCGCCTTCGACGAGCGCGCCATCGCGGTGGTGGCGTATTTCGAGGCGGCGCTGTACGCGATGCCCGATGCCGAGCGCACGCCCGAGGCGGTGCTGGCGCTGGCGCGCGCGACGGAGCGGCGCATCCAGGGCGTGGACCGCGCGCCGCGGCCGATCCTGGCGATCCCGCACCTGCTCAACCAGGAGTCCGCCGCGTCCTACCAGGGCTACCTGCTCGCCCACATGGCCGTCTACCAGACGCGGGCCTTCTTCCTGCGCCGCGACGGCTACCTGACCGACAACCCGGCGATCGGCCCCGCCCTGGCCGAGGCGTACTGGGCGCCGGGCAACAGCCTCACCCATGACCAGACGCTGCGCAAGCTGACCGGCGAGGGCTTCTCGGCGCGCTACCTGGCCGAGGCCTGCGACGAGACGGTGGAACAGGCCTGGGCGAAGGCGCTCGACCAGCTCGAGGCGGCCGAGCGCCGCGGCGCGCGCACCGACGACGGCCCGCCGCTGCAGGCGCGGGTGATGGTGGTCCATGGGGCGGAGGTGCTCGCCGACAACGGCGATGGCGGCGATGCGGCGGAGCGCGCGATGTTCGACCGCTTCGAGCAGTGGATCGGCGCGCACTATGGCGCGCCGGCCGCGGCGACGCAGTGACGGCGCGGTGAAGTACCTGCAGGGCTATTCGCCGGCGCTGGTGGCGCAGGCGCGGCAGTTGCTGGACGCGGGCGAGCTCGGCCCGCTGCTGGCGCGCAAGTATCCGGAGCCGCATGAGGTCCGCAGCGACAAGGCGCTGTTCGACTACACCCAGGCCTTGAAGCAGCGCTTCATGCGCAACGCTGGACCGCTGGCGCTGGTGGCCTACGACGCCAGGCTCAAGGTCATCCAGCATGCGCTGGGCACGCACACGCGCCAGGCGGTGGTGCAGGGCAACCGGCTCAAGACCCGCCGCGAGATCCGGGTCGCGACGCTGTTCCGCGAGGCGCCGGCGGAGTTCCTGCGGATGATCGTCGTGCATGAGCTGGCGCACCTGAAGGAGCTTGAGCACGACAAGGCCTTCTACGCGCTGTGCCACCACATGGAGCCGGCGTACGCGCAGCTGGAATTCGACGTGCGGCTGTGGCTGAGCGTGCGCGACCGCGACGAGGCGCTGGCGAAGCAGCGCGGGGCGTCCGGCGCCGGGGGCGACGCGGACAACCAGTGAGGTCCACCATGGTGGAGGCCCTGGCGGTAGGCGCAGAGGCCCTGGAACAGGCGCTTCCGCTATGCTCTCGGCCTTTCCAGACCCCGGTCCGCGGCGCCACGAGCACGGCGGATCCCCCTTGCTTCCGATGATTCTGCTGGCGCCCATGGAGGGCCTGCTGGACCACATGCTGCGCGACACGCTGACCCGTGTCGGTGGCGTGGACCGCTGCGTCTCCGAGTTCATCCGCGTCACCGATCAGCTGCTGCCGCGCCGCGTGTTCACCCGCATCGTGCCCGAGCTGCTGAACGGGGGACGCACGCGCGCCGGCGTGCCGGTGCGGGCGCAGCTGCTGGGCTCGGATCCGCAGTGCCTGGCCGAGAACGCCGCGCGCCTGGCAGAGCTGGATCCGGAAGGCATCGACCTGAACTTCGGCTGCCCCGCCAAGACGGTGAACCGTCATCGCGGCGGCGCGGTGCTGCTGGACGAGCCCGAACTCGTCGGCGAAATCGTCGCCGCGGTGCGTCGCGCCGTGCCGGCGCATCTGCCGGTGTCGGCCAAGATGCGGCTCGGCAACGAGGACCGCGAGCGCATGCTCGACTGCGCCCGCGCGATCGAGGCGGCGGGTGCGTCCGAGCTGGTGGTGCATGGCCGCACCAAGCGCGACGGCTACAAGCCGCCGGCCTACTGGGATCAGATCGCCGTCGTGCGAGAGGCCGTGGCGATCAGCGTCGTCGCCAACGGCGAGGTGTGGACCGTGGAGGACGCGCTGCGCTGCCTGCGCGAATCGGGTTGCACCTCGCTGATGCTCGGTCGCGGCATGGTGGCCGATCCCGGTCTGGCGCTGGCGTTGCGCGCGGTGCTCGGCACCGGCACCGGGACCGGCACCGGCACCTCCGGCCCGGCGGACACGGCGGACACGGCGACGGTCGGCACGCTGCCATGGACCGAGATGCTGCCGCTGATGGCGGGCTTCTTCGCGCAGGTGCGTCGCAAGGTCGCGACGCGCCATCAGGCCGGCCGGCTCAAGCAGTGGCTGCACTATCTGCGGCGCCGGTATCCCGAAGCCGAGGACACCTACCAGCGCGTGCGCACGATCAATGCGCCGGACCAGCTGGCGCTGGCGCTCTTCGGCGACGCGCTCGATCCCAAGGCGCCACCGCCTGAGGCCGGCGATGAGGACGAGCTGGTCGACGCCTTCTCCGCCTGCGAGGCGGACGACAACCTCGATGCCTCCCCCGGGCGCAACGTCGTCATTGCCGGAGATGCGCCTGTGGCCGCCAATGACGCCGATATCGCCGCAGCCGCCGGTTCTGCCGATGCCGCCGGCCGTGCCAGGGCGGACCGCCCCACCGATTCCGATCAACGACAAGACAGCGACACGCTGATCGCCGCATGACCGCTTCCCTGCTGACCACGCGCCTGCTGGCGCTCGCCGCCGCATTGGCGCCGGTGTTCGCCGATGCCGCCTCGACCGCGCCCGCCACGACGGCGAAGGACAAGGGCGTGACCCCGCTCACGCTGGAACGGGTCTTCGGCGATCCGCCGCTGCAGGGCCGGCTGGTGCGCCAGGCCGAGATCTCGCCCGATGGCGCCTGGGTCAGCTACCTGCGCCCGTCCGAGGCCGACAGCGACCAGCTCGAGCTGTGGGCGCAGCCGGCGGCCGGCGGCGCGCCTCGCAAGCTGGTGTCGGCCACGGAGGTGCTGGGGGGCCGCAGCCAGCAGCTGACCGAGGCGGAGCGCATGGCGCTGGAGCGCAAGCGGATCTCGCAGGGCGGCATCACCGGCTACCAGTGGTGCGGCCCGTCGGGCAAGGCGCTGCTGTTCCCGCTGTCGGGCGACCTGTACCTGGTGCGCCTCACCGACCAGGGGCCGAAGGCTCAGCGCCTGACGAGCGACGAGCAGGTGCCGGAGCAGGACCCGACCTGCTCGCCCGACGGCAGTCGCATCGCCTACGTGAAGGGCGGCGAGCTGTGGGTGCAGCCGCTGGACGGCGGCGACGCGCGTGCGCTGACGCAGGGCGCGACCGAGACCCGCTTCTGGGGCCTGGCCGAGTTCATCGCGGCGGAGGAGTTGAGCCGCCAGCGCGGCTACTGGTGGTCGCCGGACGGTCGGCAGCTGCTGGCGCTGAATGTCGACGAGAGCGCGGTGCCGGTGAAGACGCGGGCGCAGATCTTCGCCGACCGCACGACGATGACGCAGCAGCGCTATCCGGGCGCCGGCGAGCAGAACGCTCGCGTGACCGCATGGACGTTGCAGGTGGCCGACGGCCGCATGACGCCGCTGCCGCTGCCGATGGATGCGGAATACGTGGCGCGGGCCGGCTGGTTCGGCGACGGCACGCCGTGGCTGCAGACGCTGACCCGCGATCAACGCAAGCTGGCGCTGACCGAGTACGCCCACGGCGCCGGCCCCGGTCGCACGGTGATCGACGAGCGCGATCCGGCCTGGGTCGAAGTGCATGACGATCTGCTCGAGATCGACGGCCTGCAGCTCTCGGGCCAGCCGGCGCTGCTGTGGTCGAGTGAAGCCTCGGGCCGCCGGCAGCTGGTCCTGGTGGATCGCCGCACCGGCGAGCGTCGTGCGCTGACGAACGAGCCGGAGCCGGTCGCCCACCGCGTGTGCAGCGACGGCAAGACGGTGGTCTACGCGGCGGCCCGCGACCGCGGCCGCTCGCGCGAGCTCTTCGCGATCGACCTGGACGGCACGCGGCGTGCGCTGGATGGCGCTCAACCGCGTCAATGGCGCGATGCGCGCGGCGACGGCGACTGCCGCCAGCTGCTGGTCACGCGCGGCGCCTGGGGCGAGCCGCCGGCGCTGTCGCTGCAGGCGGTGCGGCCGGGCGCGCCGCCGGTGGCGCTGCCGGGCGATGCACCGGATCCGCTGCTGCCGCGCATCGTGCCGGTGCCCCAGGTGGTGGACATCACCGCCGCTGACGGACGCACGCCGCTGAACGCGCTCTACTTCGCGCCGCTGGACGGCCGGACCGGTCCGCATCCGGTGATTGCGATGGCCTACGGCGGTCCGGGCACGTCGACGACCAACTGGAACTGGAGCCGCGACACCGCCCTGATCGCCTATTGGCAGCGGCGCGGCTACGGCGTGTTCACGCTGGACACGCGGGGCATGCAGAACCGCGACCGCGAGTTCACGCGCGCGCATCGGCATGCGTTCGGCGAGGTGGACGTCGGCGACCTGTTCGCGGCGGTGCGTCAATTGCCGAAGCAGGTGGCGGGTGTGGATGCGAAGCGGATCGGCTTCTTCGGCTGGTCCTACGGCGGCTTCCTGGCGGAGCGCGCGATGCTGGACGCCGACACCCCGCTGGCCGCCGCGGTGGCGGTCGCGCCGCCGACCGACTGGACGCTCTACGACACCGCCTACACCGAGCGCTACCTGGGCATGCCGCAGGACGGCAAGGGCGGCGAGACCGCGCCGTACCGCCAGGCCAACCTGGTGGCCCGGGCGAAGCTGCTGACCAAGCCGCTGCTCATCGTGCACGGCACGGCCGACGACAACGTGCTGTTCGAGCACACGCTGCGCCTGACCGAGGCGCTGCAGAACGATGCGCGACCCTTCGAGCTGATGATCTATCCGGGCAAGGCGCACGGCATCGCCGGGCGCAGCGCGAAGCTGCATCTGTACCGGACGATCGACGCCTTCTTCGCGCGGACGCTGGCGCGCTGAGCGCCGGCGCGGGCGAGGGCAACGGACAGGGCGACGGACAGGACAACAGGAGCGAGCGATGGCGCTGGTCTATTCGACGGACAGCGGGCGGATCTGCCCGCAATGCCGGCAGGCGCAGGCCGACTGCCGGTGCAAGGCGCAGGCGGCCTCGGCCGTGCTGGGCGACGGCAAGGTGCGGGTGCGGCGCGAGACCGCGGGTCGCAAGGGCAAGGGCGTGACGGTGGTGCTGGGCCTGCCGATGACCGCGGCGGAACTGACCGACACCGCCAAGAAGCTCAAGGCGGCCTGCGGCAGCGGGGGCACCGTCAAGGAGGGCACGATCGAGATCCAGGGCGATCACCTGGAGAAGGTGATCGCCTGGCTGACGCAGGCGGGGTTCGCGCCGAAGAAGGCGGGCGGTTAGGCCCGCCAGCTCAGCGTGTGCCACCGCGTGCTGGTGGCGTTCCGGTGAAAGGGCGCTGATCGCCGTGCCGGTCGATCCGTCTTCTACAGGCGTCCAGGACCGCACGCGACCGAGGGGAACATTCGAAACATTCGCGCCGTCCGCGACGTATGCACGCACGGGCCGGCGCCCGGCGGCCTAAGGTTGGATCGTCCGGCCCGACCTCCCCGCGGGCCGCGGAGTCCGTCCATGAGTCCCTCCCAGTTCGGCGCGCTCCAGCGCCAGTCTTCCGTCCGCGTCGGTGTCGGCCAGGGCCGCTATCTGCTGCGCTTCGAATCGCTGTTCCATGCGGGCCGCGGCCTGTGCTTCCCCTGCGACGAGCGGGGCGAGGTCACCCTGGATCAGCTCAGCGAGCAGGCCCGCGAGAACTACCTGTTCGCGCGCGCCGTCGTCGGCCACGAGTACGCGACGCCGGTGGTTCAGCGCTGCGACGACTGACGGACCGTCGGTCCCCGCGGTCCGGCCACCACTGACCCGCGTCAGCGCGCGGAGCCCTGCGCGGCGTCGTACTGTCCCAGCACCCACTGCAGTCCCGCGAGGTGCTGCTGGTCGTGGCTGCACAGGTAATGGATCAGCGACTTGAAGGTCAGCGGGCCGTAACCCTCGAAGCGCGCGCGGCGCCGGAGCTGCTCCGGCGTGATCGCCGCCAACATCGCCAGCGTCTCTCGGCGCGCCTGCGCGACGGCGGCCAGCGCGGCGGCCGGATCGTCCTCGCCGTAGCGACGCTCGCGCGCCAGCGCTTCGGTGTCCAGCGAGGGCAGCAGCGGATCGTCCTCGCCCAGCGTGCGGCGGATGCGCTGCTGGTAGCCGTCGATCTCGATGTCGCGGACATGGCAGAGCTGCTCGATCGCCGTCAGCGGCTCGCTCGGCACGCCGTCCCAGGACGGCGGCGCCCAGTGCCGAGCTTCGACCGGGAACAGCGCGAAGTGCGCGGCCAGCTGCGCCGGGAAGGCCGCCAGCGCGGCCAGGGTCACGGCGTCGACAGCGGATGCGGGGAAGGGGGAGGCGATCGACGAGGTCGGCGCGCTCGACAAACCGGAGTTGGCGATGGTGGGCATGCGGCCGATGTTAGGGCGTCCGTCTGCGGGACAATGCCGCGTTTTCGGTTTCCCCCTGCATGACCCCGCCATGAGCGACACCACCCGCCCCGAACTGCCCGACCACCTGTCCATCGACCCGCGCAGCAAGCACTACGTCGCCGCCGTGTTCGAGCACGACATCGGCATCCTCTTCAACGGCAAGGAACGCAAGGACGTCGAGGAGTACTGCATCTCCGAAGGCTGGATCAAGGTCCCCGCCGGCCGCACGCTGGACCGCAAGGGCCAACCGCTGATGATCAAGCTCAAGGGCAAGGTCGAAGCCTTCTACAAGTGAGGTCGCCGCGGTCATGACCGCGGCCAGCTGATCGCCACCCACAGGCCGCCGCCGTCGCGGTTGCCCATCGCGATCCGGCCGCCATGCGCCTCGGCGATCTCGCGCGCCAGCGCCAGGCCCAGGCCGCTGCCGCTGCGCTTGGTCGAGTAGAACGGCAGCAGCGCCTGCGACAGCTGCGTCTCGGTCATGCCCGGTCCGCGATCCCCGACCTCGATGCGCCAGTCCTCGCGCGGCGCGCCGACGCTCAGGCAGACGCCCTCCGGCGCGCTGCCGGACTCGTGCGCGTTCTTCAGCAGGTTGATCAGTGCCTGCGCCATCTGCGCCGCGTCGAAGCGGCCCGGCGCCGCCGGCAACTCGCCGCTCAGCGTGAAGGGATAGTGCGCCGCCAGCGACTCGATGAAGGACGACCACTCGACCGGCGCCAGCACCGGCGCGGGCAGCTTCGCGAAACGCGCATAGCCGGCCAGGAACTGGTGCAGGTGCTGGGCCCGGTCGCCGATGCTGGCGAAGACGCCGGGCACCCGCTCGTGCATGCCGCGCCGCGCCAGCTCCGCGCCGCTGTGGGCCAGCGACGAGATCGGCGCCAGCGAGTTGTTCAGCTCATGGCTGATCACCCGGATCACCCGCTTCCAGCTCGCCACCTCCTGGCGCGACAGCTCGCGCGTCATCCGCCGCAGCAGCCGCAGCCGATGCGGTTGTCCCTGCAGCCGGAAGTCGCGCATCGACAGATGGAAGCGCTCCTCCTCGCCGTCGAGCACGACGCTGAACAGCCCGTCCTGCGCGCCGGCGAAGGCCTGCCGCAAGTCGTCCGGCGCCTGCGCGAGCACCTCGTCGAGGTCGCGGCCGGCAAGGCTGCGGCCGCGGTCCATCAACTGGCGCGCGGCAATGTTGGCGTAGGCGATGCGCTCCCGCGCATCGGTCAGCACCAGCGCCACCGGCGTGTTCTGCACCACCGTGTCGAGCAGCAGTTCGCGTTGCGCCAGGTGCTGGCGCTGCTCGCGCAGGGCCTGGCCGAGCTCGCTGTGCAGCCGCATCAGGCTGGACAGTTCCGAGAGCCCGCCCGGCGGATCGGCCGCGATCGCGCTGCCGAACTCGCCGTCGCGGTAGCTCAGCACGGTGCTCTCCAGTGCCCGCAGCAGCCGCGACAGCGGCATCAGCAGCAGGCTGGCCAGCCCCCAGGCGATCGGCAGCATCAGCGCGCCGGTCAGCGCCAGCGCGCTGACGCTCCATGGGGCGAGCGCCTCCTGGCCGAAGGCGGCCATCAGCCGAGGCACCGGCCACCCGGTCAGCGTGAAGTGGATGGACACCGCCGCGACCGCCGCGGCGATCAGGCAGAGCGCCAGGCGCAGGTGCAGCGAGCGGTGCCAGCGCGCGCGTCGCGGCGGATCAGGCTCGCGCATGCGCGGTCCTCGTCGCGTTCCTGCCGGATGGCGCGGCGGCCTCAGGCATCGGCGCTCAGCCCGTAGCGCTCCATGCGCCGGTACAGCGCCTGGCGCGACAGCCCCAGCGATTGCGCGGCCCGGCTGACGACACCGGCGGCCGCGTCCAGCGCGGCGACGACCGCTTCCCGGCTCGGCTCGTCCAGGTTGCGCGAAGCCATCGGCGCCGCGGCCGGCAGCGCCAGGTCCTGCTCGCCGATGACATCGCCCGGCGCGAGCAGCGCGGCCCGCTCGATGGCGTTCTTCAGCTCCCGGACGTTGCCCGGCCAGGGATGCGCCATCAGCGCCTCGCGCGCGGCGTCGCTGAGCGTCGCGCGGCCGGCCAGGAAATGCTCGGCCAGCGGCAGGATGTCCTGCGGCCGTTCGGCCAGGCCGGGCAGCGCGACCTCGATGACGTTGAGCCGGTAGTACAGGTCCTCGCGGAAGGTGCCGGCGCGCACCATCGCGCGCAGGTCGGCATTGGTGGCCGAGATCACCCGCACCGCGGTCTGGCGGGTGCGGCTCGAGCCCAGCCGCTCGAAGCGACCGGTCTCCAGCACCCGCAGCAGCTTGACCTGGCCGGCCAGCGGCAGGTTGCCGATCTCGTCGAGGAACAGGGTGCCGCCGTCGGCGGTCTCGAAGCGGCCTTCGCGCGTGCGTGCCGCGCCGGTGTAGGCGCCGCTCTCGGCGCCGAACAGTTCGGCCTCGATCAGCTCGCCCGGCAGCGCGCCGCAGTTGATCGCCACGAAGGGCCCGCCGGCGACCGCCGAGTTGGCATGCACGATCGCCGCGATGCGCTCCTTGCCGCTGCCGTTCGGCCCGGTGACCAGCACCGGCGCGGCCGAGCGGGCGACCTGGCAGGCCAGCTCCAGGCAGCGCAGCAGCGCCGGGGATTCGAAGACCAGGCCGTCGAGCCGGTAGCGCCGGCGCAGCTCCTCGCGGCGCTGGCGCTGCTCGTGCCGGCTTTCGCGCAGCGCGCGGCCGTTCTCGGCCAGCTCGAGCAGGTTCTCCACCGTCGCCAGCAGCTTGGCATCGTCCCAGGGCTTGGCCAGGTAGTCCGCCGCGCCGGCCTTGACCAGCGCCACCGCCTGCTCCAGCTGGGTCCAGGCGGTCAGCAGGATGATCGGCAGGTCCGGATGGCGCTCGCGCAGCTGCTGGAAGAGCGCGCGGCCTTCCTCGCCCGAGGTGGTGTCCGCGCTGAAATTCATGTCCTGGATCACCAGGTCCACGCGCCGACGCGCCAGCAGCGCCAGACCCTCGGCGGGCGAGGCGGCATACAGGGCCTCGATGTCGTGCAGCGAGAGCAGCAGCGACAGCGCCTCGCCGACCCCGGCGTGGTCATCGATGATCAGGACGGTTCTCATGGGTGGCGCAGCATAGCAAGGGAGGCCGGCGCGCCAGGGGCGCGCCGGGGGGCAGGGAGGCGGTCGGGCGCCGCGCTCGCGCGGCGCCGCCCGGCCGTCGCTCGAGGACGGCTCAACCGCCGCGCAGGGCCGCCACCGGCGGCAGCGCCGCCGCCCGCCGCGCCGGCGCGAACACGGCGATCTGGCCCAGCGTCCACAGCACCAGCGCGCCGATCGGCAGGTACATCAGGGGCAGCCGCGGCAGCTCGTAGTTCTTCATCAGCAACAGGCTGATGCCGTAGGCGCCGATCATGCCCAGCACGATGCCGACGCTGGACAGCAGCAGGTTCTCGGTCTGGAAGTAGCGCAGGATCTGGCCGCGCGTGGCGCCCAGCGCGCGCCGCGTGCCGATCATCCGCGTGCGCTGCTGCACCCAGAAGCTGGCCAGGCCGACGATGCCGAAGGCCGTCACCACCAGCAGCCCGATGCACACGCCGGCGAGCAGCTGGATCATCGAGCGGTCCTGGCGGTAGTAGGCCGCGCGCAGCTTGACCAGCGTGTCCTGGTCCCGGATCACGCGGCGCAGCCCCGGGCTGTTGGCGAGCAGCTTGGCGGTCGCCGCCTTGAGCACCGCCTCGCGGTCGGCCCCGGGCGCGACGCGGACCATGAAGCCGCCGCCGCGGAAGCTCGGCTGCACCGGGAACATCATCGTGTTCAGCGCGTTCTCGTCCTCCGAGCCGGGATTCGGCGAGGGCAGGTCACGCACCACGCCGACGACGCGCTGCGGCTCGTTGCCATAGACGTAGATCGCCTTGCCGAGCGCCGACTCGCCGGGCCACAGCCGCTCGGCCATCGTCTTGTTGATGATCACCGCCGGCACGCGCGGATCGGGGTTGGCGTCCAGCGTCGATCCGGGCACGAACTCGTTGGCCTCGAAGTCGCGGCCCTCGACCAGCTTCAGTCCCATCGTGGCGATGAAGCCGGGGCCGGTCGTGTAATGGCTGGCGACGACGCGGCTGGACTGCGTCGTGTCCGGTGTCAGCCGCACGCCGGAGTTGTTGGAGCTGCGGCCGTACGGGTACTGGTTGGTCAGCGTCACCGAGGCCACGCCGGGCACCTGACGCAGCGCGGCCAGGTCGGCCTGGGTCTGGGGCTCGGGGTTCTCGACGCGGGCCATGCTCGACAGCGAGAAGGTCACCAGGGACTCTTCGTCGACGCCGGTCTGGGCGTTGATGCGCTCGACGCGCTGGAAGATCAGGAACAGCGCGTTGCAGACGATCGCGCAGGTCAGCGCGATCTGCAGCACGATCAGCCCGGCGGCGGTCTTGTGACGCTTCAGCGTCGAGAGGATGGGCAGGATGTCCATGTCGGCGTTCTCCTTGACTCGGCGTCAGCGGGTCATTGGGTCTTGAGCTGGATGGCGGGCGTGATCTGGCAGGCGCGCCAGGCCGGCAGCAGTCCCGCCAGCACGCTGGCCGCCAGCGAGACGCCCAGCGTCGTGGCCAGCATCTGCCAGTCCAGCCGCGCCAGCTGGGCATAGTCGGACGGGTTCTGCCGCACCACCCACAGCCCGATCCAGGTCAGCGCCAGGCCCAGCACGCCGCCCACCAGGCCCAGCGTGCCGGCCTCGACCAGGAACTGCAGGAAGATCTGCCGCCGTGGCGCACCCAGCGCACGGCGCACGCCGATCTCGCCGCTGCGGCGCAGGCACTTGGCCAGCAGCAGCCCCACGGTGTTGGTCAGGCACACGGCGAGGAAGCCGAAGGCCAGCCAGACCTGCAGCTGGATGTCGCTGGGCACGACCTTGCGCTGGCTCAGCCACGGCATGACGCCAGTCAGGCGCGGATTGGCGGGCCGCTCGAAGCGGCCGGCCTCGCGCTGCTGGTCGGAGTACTGCGTCAGGTAGGTCCGGTAGTCGGCAACCTGCTGGGGCGTGTCCAGCTGCACCCAGTACTGCAGCCAGGCGCAGGGCGCGTTGAGCGAGCGCGGATCGATGCCGTCCGCGCGACCCCAGCAGTTCATGTTGCCGGCACCGCCGAAGCGCAGCGTCAGCGAGGTGGACAGCGGGATGTAGACGTCCGCCGGCTTGGCATACGAGCCCAGCGTCAGGTCGAAGTAGTGCGGCGCCGGTCGCCACGGCTTGAGCACGCCGACCACGGTGAAGTCCTTGTCGCGCAGCCGCACCGTCTTGCCGCGGCTGTCCTGGCCGCCGAAGAGCCGGTCGTTGAGCTCGGCCGAGAGCACCGCGACGCGGGCCTCGGCGGTGTCGTCGGCGGCGCTCCAGCCGTTGCCGTAGCGGAACGGCGCGTCGAACATCGCGAAGAAGTCCGCCGAAGTCCAGCGGCCGCCGGTGAAGAACGGCGGCTGCGCGGCATCGCCCGAGCCGGCCGGGTCGATCGCGATGAAGGCGCCGGTCATCATGACCTGGTGCACGCCGCGCTTGGCGCGCAGCAGCTGCTCGGCATCGAAGCGGGTGAGCTGCAGCTCGGGCTCGTCGCCGGGCTTCCAGTCGCGTCGGGTCTCGGCGTCGAGCTGGACGTTGAAGAGCCGGTCGCTCTTGTGCGGGATCGGGTCGCCCGACAGCACGTGGAACACCGTCAGGGTCGTCATGCAGGCGGCCACGCCCATCGCGATCGACAGCAGCATCAGCACCGTCAGGCCGCGATGGCTGCGGAAGGCGCGCAGGGCCAGTTCGAGGTAGTAGGTCAGCATCTGGGATCCTCTCTCAGCTCATCGCGCGGCGAGCGCGGCAGGGGCGGTGATGGATGCGTTCATGGGAAGGGTCGAAGGCGCGGCGGCCGGGGCCGGCGCCGGACCCAGCAGCGTGTTGACGGCGGCCAGTTGCGGCTCGCCGAGCGCGCCCGCCGCCTGCTGCAGCAGCAGCTTGGACAGCACGTAGCGGTGGCGGGCCTGCTCCCAGGCATTGCGGGCGTTGCTCTGCGTCTGGATGGCCAGCAGCAGGTCGGTCATCGTGCGCGCGCCCAGGTCCAGGCCGCTGCGGGTGGAGGCCAGCGCCTTCTCCGCCGCCTGCACCGCGGCGCCGGCGGTGCGCATCTGGCTCAGCGCCGACAGCACCGCCTGGTACTGCGCCTGCGTCTCGCGGGTCATCGCGCGGCGCGCGCCTTCGAGCTCGTCGCGCAGCTGCTCGCGCTGGTAGATCGCCTGGCGCTTCTGCGACTCGGTCGCGCCGCCGGCGAACAGCGGGATCGTGAGCTTCAGCCCGATCGTCGTCGTGTAGCGGCCGGTGTCCTGCGGCGCGACGGCCGGCCCGGAAAGCCGCTGGCCATCGAGGCCGGCGCTCAGCGTCGGCAGGTGCGCGGCGCTCGTCACCGCTGGGCCGACATAGGTCCACTGCGCATTGGCGGCGGTCGTCGTCGGGAAGTACCAGTAGCGGCCGTCGGCACCCGTGGCGCGGAGTTCGTAGACCTCCATCGGCAT
>NZ_PEOG01000055.1 GCF_002761755.1 Roseateles chitinivorans | reverse complement strand
CGCGCCACTGGCCGACGCTGGCGTTCGCGCAGGGCCGCGGCACGGTGGAAGACGCCATCGCGGAGCTGGCCGCCCTGCCCGGCCTGGGCCCCTGGACCGCGCACTACATGCTGATGCGCGGCTGGAGCTGGCCGGACGCCTTCCTGCCGGGCGATGTGGTGCTCAGGCAATGCCTGGAGCAGCGCGCCGGCCAGCCGCTGCGGCCCCGCGAGTTGATCGCCGCCGCCGAGCATTTCGCCCCTTACCGCAGCTACGCCGTGTTGCAACTGTGGCGGGAAGCCGCGCTCAAACCCCGCAAAGGAACCACGCCATGAAGACGCCCGCCGCCGCGCACACCGCCTGGACCGAAGCCGACACCCCACTGGGCCGTCTGCTGATCGCCCGCAATGCCCTGGGGCTGTCGGGCCTCTGGTTCGAGGACCAGAAATACCACCCCGGCACCCTCGACGCGCCGCGTGACGACGCCGATCCCCTGCTGCGCGAGACGGTGGCGGCGATGACCGCCTACTTCGCCGAGCGCGATGCGGGGTCGACGCCGCCGGCACCGCTGCCGCCGATGGCCCCGGCCGGCACCGCCTTCCAGCAGGCCGTCTGGCGCGCGCTGCTCGACATCCCGTCGGGCTTGACCGTGACCTATGGCGAACTGGCCGCGCGCCTGGGCCGGCCTGAGGCGGTACGGGCGGTCGCGGCGGCGGTCGGCCGCAATCCGGTGTCGGTGCTGATCCCTTGCCACCGGGTGCTGGGCGCCGACGGCAGCCTGACCGGCTACGCCGGCGGCCTGCATCGCAAGGAAGCCCTACTGTCAATCGAGGGCGGTCTTCCGGCTACGCTTCGCGCCTCGCCGTCCGGCCCGCCGGCACGGCGCCACGACAACGACACACCAGGGGTATCCGCGTGAAGCGAAGCGATCTGATCGAACTGCTCGTCCTGGCCGCCATTTGGGGCGCCTCCTTCCTGTTCATGCGGCTGGCTGCGCCGGAGTTCGGCGCGGTGGCCACCGCCGCGGTGCGCGTCGCCGGGGCATCCCTGTTCCTGCTGCCGCTGCTGGGCCTGCGCGAGGGCCTCGGCGACCTGCGCACCCACTGGAAGGGCCTGCTGCTGGTGGGCGTGCTCAACAGTGCCTTCCCGTTCGCGCTGTTCAGCTATGCCGCGTTGTCGATCAACGCCGGCCTGTCGAGCATCCTCAACGCCACCACGCCGATGTGGGGCGCGCTGGTGGCGTGGGCCTGGTTCGGTCAGCGCCTGGACGGCTCGCGGTTGGTGGGCCTGGCGCTGGGCTTCGCCGGCGTCGTGCTGCTGGCCTGGGACAAGGCCTCGTTCAAGCCCGGCGGCAGCGGCTTCGCCATCGTCGCCTGCCTGATCGCCGCGCTGAGCTACGGTGTCGCGGCCAGCGCCACCAAGCGCTACCTCACCGGCGCCAGTCCGCTGGCGGTGGCGACCGGCAGCCAGTTCGCCGCCGCGCTGCTGCTGGCCGCGCCGGCCTGGTCGATGCGCCCGGCCGCGATGCCGAGCGCGCAGGCCTGGGGCGCGGTCGCGCTGCTGGCGCTGCTGTGCACCGGCGTCGCCTACATCCTGTTCTTCCGGCTGATGAAGCGGGTGGGCCCGACCAACACCATCTCGGTGACCTTCCTGATCCCGGTCTTCGGGCTGCTGTGGGGCTGGATCTTCCTGGGCGAGACCCTCAGCGCCAGCATGGCCGCCGGCTGCCTGGTGGTGCTGCTGGGCACCGCGTTGGCGGTGGGCGTGCTCAGGCTGCCTTCGACGACGCCTCCAGCGACGTCCTGAGGATCCGTTCGGACAACGCCGGCGCGGCGCCCGCGCAGGCGCGCGCCAGGATCATCCCGCCGACCATCGTGGCCAGCAGGCCGATCGCGCGGGCTTCGTCGTCGGCGGTCGGCGTCTCGACCACCGTGCCATCGGGCCGGTGGGTCGCCAGCTCATGCAGATAGGCGCCGATGCCGGTGCTCATCGACTCCCGCAGCAGGCCGCCCTCGCGGGCCGCATCCACGCCCAGCGCCGCCATCGGGCATCCGCCGCCCGGCGCGTCGCGATGCGCGGCGCTGAAGTAGCGTTTCAGGAACGGCCCCAGGTCGCCGCCGTGCTTGTCCAGCTGCGCCGCCAGCCGGGACAGGGAGGCCTCGAAGGCGAGGTCGCAGGCCTCCGCCGCGAGTTCCTCCTTCGACGCGAAGCGCCCGTAGAAACCGCCGTGGGTGAAGCCGGCCTCGCGCGAGATCTCGGCCAGGCCGACGCCGGCGATACCGCGCTCGCGATACAGCTTGGACGCCGCGTCGACCAGCGCCTGGCGGTTGGCGGCCGATTGCTCTTTGGTGACTTTCATGATGGCCGTGATTGTAGGAAGCGCCATCGGCCAGCGCCGGATCGGCGTGCTGGAATCCGGTTTTTTGAATAGGGTCATCATCAAATCTGCATCCGCCTTCGGGAATGCCGATACGATGGCAGCTGTCATCAAAAATCGTTCCGGGCGCTGTCCCGCGCCCCGGACGCCGGCCCCGAAGGAACCGCATGCCCGCCGCCGCCCTGTCCCATCGACTGACCCATCGCGGTCTCCACTTCAGCTGGGTGATCGCCGGGCTGACCTTCCTGACGATGCTGTTCATGTCCGCCGCGCTGGGCCTGCCCGGCGCGATGCTGCAACCGCTGGCGCAGGAGTTCGGCTGGTCCACCAGCCAGATCTCGTCGGCGCTGGCGCTGCGTTTCGCGCTGTTCGGCCTGATGGGGCCGTTCGCAGCGGTGCTGATGGAGCGCTTCGGCGTGCGGGCCGTGGTCAGCGTGGCGCTGGCGCTGGTCGGTGGCGGCATGCTGATGGCCGGGATGGTCACCCGGCTCTGGCACCTGGTCGTGCTGTGGGGCGTGGTGCTGGGCCTGGGCAGCGGCATGACCGCGCTGGTGCTCGGTGCGGTCGTCTCCAACCGCTGGTTCGCGTCCCGTCGGGGCCTGGTCATGGGGATCCTGACCGCGAGCGCGGCGACCGGCCAGTTGATCTGCCTGCCGATCGCCGCCTGGATGATCGAGCGCTGGGGCTGGCGGGCGCCGCTGCTGCCGCTGGCCGTGCTGTGCCTGGGCGTGATGGCGCTGGTGCTGCTGTTCATGCGCGATCGACCGTCGGACCTCGGATTGGCGCCCTATGGCGCCGATCCGGCCTCGACGACCGCCGCGCCGGCCGCCCCCGCCGCCGCGTCCGCGGTGACCTGGCGCACGCCCTTCGTCGCGCTGCGCGAGGCGTCGACGCAGCCGACCTTCTGGCTGCTCTTCGGCACCTTCTTCATCTGCGGGCTGTCGACCAACGGCTTGGTGCAGACGCATTTCATCTCGCTGTGCGGCGACTATGGCCTGGCAGCGGTGCCGGCGGCTTCGGTGCTCGCGATGATGGGCATGTTCGACTTCATCGGCACGATCGCCTCGGGATGGCTGAGCGATCGCTACGACGCCCGCAAGCTGCTGTGCTGGTACTACGCGCTGCGCGGCCTGTCGCTGCTGTGGCTGCCCAACGCGGAGTTCACGCTGTACGGGCTGTCGCTGTTCGCGGTGTTCTACGGCCTGGACTGGATCGCCACCGTGCCGCCGACGGTGCGCCTGACCGCCGAGCGCTTCGGCGCCGCGAAGGTGGGGATGGTGTTCGGGTGGATCTTCGCGGGCCATCAGATCGGCGCCGCGGTGGCCGCCTACGGCGCGGGACTGAGCCGCAGCCTGCTGCTGAGCTACGCGCCGGCGCTCTACGTCGCCGGTGCCGCCTGCCTGCTGGCGGCGGGGATGGCGATGGTGATCCGGAGGAAGACCGCGGGCGCTTGACGCCTCGGCAGGCCGACGCAGGACCTCAGTCCGAAGCGGCGAGCAGCGCCTGCAGCCCCGCCTCGTCGAGGATGGTGACGCCGAGCTCGCGCGCCTTGTCCAGCTTGGATCCGGCCTCCTCGCCCGCGATCACGTAGCTGGTCTTCTTCGACACCGAGCCGCTGACCTTGCCCCCGGCGGCCTCGATCAGCTCCTTGGCCTCGTCGCGGGAGAGCGTCGGCAGCGTGCCGGTCAGCACCAGCGTCTTGCCGGCCAGCGGCTGCGGGCCCGCCGGCGCGGCCGCGGCGCCGTCGCTCTCCGGGAAGCTGACGCCGGCCGCGAGCAGCTGCGCGACGACCTCACGGTTGTGCGCCTCGGCGAAGAAGGCCGCGATGCTCTTCGCGACGATCGGCCCGACGTCCTTCACCGCGAGCAGCTGCTCCTCGGTCGCGTTCATCAGCGATTCCAGGTTGCCGAAGTGCTTCGCCAGGTCCTTGGCCGTGGTTTCGCCCACCTGCCGGATGCCCAGCGCGAAGAGGAAGCGCGCCAGCGTCGTGTGCTTGCTCTTCTCGAGCGCTTCGATCAGGTTCAGCGCGCTGCGGTCGCCCATGCGCTCCAGCGCGGTGAGCTTGGCCACGCCGAGCTTGTAGAGCCCCGGCAGGCTGGTCACGATGCCGCCGTCGACCAGCTGGTCGACCAGCTTGTCGCCCAGGCCCTCGATGTCCATCGCGCGGCGGCCGGCGAAATGCAGCATCGCCTGCTTGCGCTGCGCCGGGCAGAAGATGCCACCGCTGCAGCGGTGGTCGATGCCGCCCTTCTCGCGCACCACCTCGCTGCCGCAGATCGGGCAGTGCCGGGGCATGCGGAAGTTGGGCACGTAGCTCGCGCGCCGGGTGTCGACCTTGCCGACGACTTCCGGGATCACGTCGCCCGCGCGCCGGATGATCACCTGGTCGCCGACGCGGATGCCCTTGCGGCGCATCTCGAAGAGGTTGTGCAGCGTCGCATTGCTGACCGTCGTGCCGCCGACGAAGACCGGCTCCAGCTTGGCCACCGGCGTCAGCTTGCCGGTGCGCCCGACCTGGATCTCGATGCGGTCCAGCCGGGTCACCTGCTCCTGCGCCGGGTACTTGTGCGCGACCGCCCAGCGCGGCTCGCGCGACACGAAGCCGAGCCGGCGCTGCAGCTCGCGGCTGTTGACCTTATAGACGACGCCGTCGATGTCGAAGGGCAGCGTGTCGCGCTTCTCGCCGATCTCGCGGTGGAACTTCACCAGCCCTTCGGCCCCGCGCACCACCGCACGGTCGGCGTTGACCGGCAGCCCGTAGGCCTGCAGCGCGTCCAGCATCGCGCTGTGGGTGGGCGGAATGTCCCAGCCCCGCGTCTCGCCGATGCCGTAGGCGAAGAAGCTCAGCGGCCGCTGCCGCACCAGCACCGGATCCAGTTGCCGGATCGCCCCCGCCGCGGTGTTGCGCGGGTTGACGAAGGTCTTCTCGTTGGCGGCCCGCTGGCGCTCGTTGAGCGCCTCGAAGTCGTCGCGCCGCATGTAGACCTCGCCGCGCACCTCCAGCACCGCGGCCTGCGCGCCGTCGCCGCGCAACCGCAGCGGGATCTGCTTGATCGTGCGCACGTTCTGCGTCACGTCCTCGCCGGTCTCGCCGTTGCCGCGCGTGGCCGCCTGCACCAGCACGCCGTGCTCGTAGCGCAGGTTGATCGCCAGGCCATCGAACTTGAGCTCGGCCGCGTACTCGACGGGCGCGGCGTGCTCGCCCAGGTCCAGCTCCCGGCGCACGCGGGCGTCGAAGTTCTCGGCACCGCTGGCCTCGGTATCGGTCTCGGTGCGGATCGACAGCATCGGCACCACATGCCGCACCGGCTCGAAGCCCTCCAGCACCGCGCCGCCCACCCGCTGCGTCGGCGAATCCGGCGTCAGCAGCGACGGATGGGCGGCCTCGATCGCCTGGAGCTCCTGGAACAGCCGGTCGTACTCCGCATCGGGCAGCGCGGGCGCATCGAGCACGTAGTACAGGTGGGCATGATGGTGCAGCAGATCACGGAGTTCGCCGGCTCGGACGGCGGCCTGATCGAGGGGAAGCGAAGCGGCGGAAACGGGCTGGACAGTCATCCGCGCATTGTGGCGCAGGCCGGCCGCGCAGCCGTCGGTCAGGCGACCGTTTCCGTCGCCGGCGGCGCGGCGCGGGCGATCATGACCTGGTCGACGCGGTGGCTGTCGACGTCGACGACCTCGAAGCGCCAGCCGTGCCATTCCACGACATCGGTCCGCTTGGGAATGCGCCGCAGCATCACCATCAGGAAGCCGGCCAGCGTGTCGTACTGACCGGGGTGCGGGAAGTCGTCGACGCCCAGCGCGCGCTGCACGTCCGGGATCGGCGTGATGCCGTCGGCCAGGAAGCTGCCGTCGTCGCGACGGATGATCTGCTGCTCCTCCTCGTCGGTGGAGACCAGCGAGCCCATCACCGTGCTCATCACGTCGTTGAGGGTGATGACGCCCACCACCAGCGAGTACTCGTTGACGATGACCGCGAAGTCCTCATGCGCCTGGCGGAACTGCGTCAGCACCTCGGCCAGCGTCAGCCGGTCCGGCACGATCAGCACCTTCTTGACCAGCGCCGGCTCGGCGCGCAGCGAGATCACCTCGCCACGCAGCACGCGCTGGAACAGGTCGGTGGCGTCGACATAACCGACGACCTGGTCGATCTCGCCGTCGCAGACCAGGTAGGTCGAGTGCGGCGAATCCGCGATCCGGGTGCGCACCAGCGCCTCGTCGTCGTCGAGCGAGAAATAGACCACGCGCTCCCGCGAGGTCATCGACGACTCCACGGTGCGGGTCTCGAGCTCGAGGACGTTCTCGATCACCTGCTGCTCCGCGGCCGCGACGACGCCGGCCTGCTGGCCTGCGGCGGCCATGGCGAGGATGTCGTCATGGGTGATGGTGTTGTCCGGCGTCATCGGCCGGCCGAGCAGCCGCAGCAGGCCGTCGGTGACCAGGCCCAGCGCCCAGGCGACCGGCCGCAGCAGGACGGTCAGGAACAGCATCGGCCGGATCAGCGCCAGCGCGACGCGCTCCGGTTCGTTCATCGACAGCCGCTTGGGCAGCAGGTCCGCCAGCACGACGAAGAGGGTGGTGACGCAGCCGAAGGACAGCGCGAAGGCCACGCGCTGCGCGGTGTCGATGTCGATCAGCGGGCGCAGCAGCGACTCGAAGTGGGGCGTCAGCGCGCCCTCGCCGACGACGCCGGCCAGGATGGCCAGCGTGTTCACGCCGATCTGCACCACGGTGAAGTAGTGGCCGGGCTGCTCCTGGACCTTCAGCACCTGCGCGGCCCGCGGGTCGCCTTCGTCCGCCATCTGCCTGAGCTTGAGCCGCCGCGACGCGGCCAGCGACAACTCCGCCATCGAGAAGAACGCGCTGGCGGCGATCAGCAGGAAGATGAGGAACAGGCTGGAACTCAAGGCAGCTTTCGCAGTCGGCAAGCCGCCAGTGTAGCGGGCGCCCCCGCAGCGACGCCCCGGTCCGGGGAGGTGGCGACGAGGGCGCGCGGCGCATCACGGCAGGTCCGGCGAACGCACCGCCACCACCAGCACGCCGGGCCGGTCGTGGGCGTCGCGCTCACAGCGCAGCCACCAGAAGCCGCCCTTGCGCAGCCGCCACGGCGTCGTGTCCGCCAGCCGGTTCAGCGGCACGCCGCCGACCAGATGGGCGAGCGCCAGGCCCAGCGTCGGCTGATGCCCCACGACCAGCACCGGCGCCGTCGCTTCGGCCCAGCCGGCGACCTCGAGCAGCGACCGCACATCCCGCTTCGGCGCGAGCGCATCGCTCGACACGACCTTGCGGCGCAGGTCCTGGACCGTCTGGCGGGTGCGCACCGCCGGGCTGACCAGCACGCGGGTGTCGCGCGGCAGGTGCCGGTCCAGCCAGTGCGCCATCTCGCGGGCCTGGCGCTCGCCGCGGCCGGTGAGCACCCGCGACAGGTCGTCCATGCCGGGCGCGGCCTCCGCGGCCTCGGCGTGACGCCACAGGATCAGGTCCATCGAATCGGCCATCGGGCGGGGCTCTCCAGGGCAGGTCCAGAAGCCCGCAGCGGCAAGCGCCGCTCCCAGCACCGCCGGCGCGCGTTGCCCATCGCCGGTCGCGCCTCCCGAGGCCAAGGCAGGGCCGATGCGGGTGCGCGGCTTGCCCGGGCGACCCTAGACTCGATCGACTCCGCCCCGACCAGGGAACCCTGCCGATGCCTGTCTCGCCCGCCGGCTCCGCCGGTCTGCCGCCCGAGCGACGCAACGACGCGACCGCGACGGTGCCCTCCGCCCCGATGTCCCCCGATGCACCCGCCACGCCGCGCCGCGGCCACTTCCTGGACGGCGGCGGCGAGATGGGCGAGCGCATGCGGGCCCTGGACTGGACCCGCACACCGCTCGGGCCGCCGGACGGCTGGCCGCGCTCGCTCCAGACGGTGCTGCGGATGATGCTGGACTCGCGCTACGCGATGTGGCTGGCATGGGGTCCGGAGATGACCTTCTTCTGCAACGACGCCTACCTGCCGACCCTGGGCCTGAAGC
This sequence comes from Roseateles chitinivorans, assembly GCF_002761755.1. Taxonomy (GTDB): domain Bacteria; phylum Pseudomonadota; class Gammaproteobacteria; order Burkholderiales; family Burkholderiaceae_C; genus Roseateles; species Roseateles chitinivorans. Next base: position 31,601 of record NZ_PEOG01000055.1, on the reverse strand, counting down.
GCGAATGGGCGCTCGGCGCTCGCGCCGACCGGGTCTGGGCCGAGGTCTGGGACGCCGCCTACAGCCGCATCCACCATGTCCTCACCACCGGCGAGGCGACCTGGGACGAGGGCCTGCTGCTCTTCCTGGAACGCAGCGGCTTCCCCGAGGAGACCTATCACACCTTCTCCTACAGCCCGGTCCATGACGACGACCTGCGCGTGGGCGGCATGTGGTGCGTGGTCACCGAGGTCACCGACCGGGTGATCGGCGAGCGCCGGTTGCGGGTGCTGAAGGACCTCGCGACCCGCACCGTCGGCGTGGAGCAGCAGGACGACTTCGCGCGGCGGACCTGCGAGGTGCTCTCGGACTACCCGCTGGACCTGCCCTTCGCAGCGCTGTATCTGACCGAGCCCGGCGGACAGTGGGCGCGCCGGGCGGGCTGCACCGGTCCGGCCCTCCGCGACGCGGGAGACCCGGGCGATGCGGGCGATGCGGGCGACGCGGGCGACGCGGGCGATGCGGGCGATGCGGGCGATGCGGGCGATGCGGGCGATGCGGGCGATGAGGCGCCGAGGCGCAGCGCCGCCGATGCCTTCCCCGAGCGGCTCAGCCTGGTCGATCCGCCCGACGGCTGGCCGCTGCGCGCGCTGATCGACGGCGCGCCGGCGCAGGACCTGCCGTCGATGTCGGCGCTGGGTGTGTCGCTGGCGATGCCGGGATGGCCGGAGCCGCTCGAGCGCGCCGTCCTGCTGCCGCTGAAAAGCGCCGGCCGCGAGCCGGCCGGCTTCCTGCTGGCCGGGGTGAGCCCGCGAAGACCGCTCGACGAGGCCTATCGCAGCTTCCTCAACCTGGTCGCGGGCCAGCTCGCGGCGGCGCTGGCCGACGCGTCCGCCTACGAGGCCGAGCGGCGCCGCGCCGAGGAACTCGCTCAGCTGGACCGTGCCAAGACGGCCTTCTTCTCCAACATCAGCCACGAGTTCCGCACGCCGCTGACGCTGATGCTGGGCCCGCTCGAGGAACTGGTGACCACGCCCGACCTGAGCGGACCGCAGCGCGAGCGGCTGGCCCTGGTGCTGCGCAACGCGGCGCGGCTGCAGCGCCTGGTGAACACGCTGCTGGACTTCTCCCGGATCGAGGCCGGCCGCGCGCTGGCGCGCTTCGAGGCCACCGACCTGGCGGCGCTGACGCGCGACCTGGCGAGCACCTTCCGCTCGGCCATGGAGCGCGCCGGGCTGGCCTTCGAAGTGGACTGCGCGCCGCTGGACCAGCCCGCCCACGTTGACCGCGAGATGTGGGAAAAGATCGTCCTGAACCTGCTGTCCAACGCCTTCAAGTTCACCCTGCACGGGCAGGTCACGGTGCGGCTGCGCGGCGAGGGCCATGACCCGCGGCTGGCGGTGCTGGAAGTGGCCGACACCGGCGCCGGCATCCCGGCGGACGAACTGCCGCGGATCTTCGAGCGCTTCCATCGCGTGGCCGGCGCCGAGGGCCGCAGCCATGAGGGCTCGGGCATCGGCCTGGCGCTGGTGCAGGAGCTGGTCAAGCTGCATGGCGGGCGGATCGAGGCCACCAGCGTTCCGGGCGAAGGCTCGCTGTTCCGCGTGCTGCTGCCGCTGGGTCGACAGCCAGCGCCGCCGGCGCCGCCCGCGCGGCCGGACGGATCGGTGCCGATCGCCGCCGCCGCTGCCCCGGGTCCGGCCACCACCACCGCCGCGCGCACCTTCGTCGAAGAGGCGCTGCGCTGGTTGCCGGCGCCCGAGCCGGTGAGCCAGGGCGAGCCCGGCCGCGTCCAGGCGGGCGCATGGGCCTCGGCCGACCCGCGCTTCGCGGCGACCTTCGGCGCACGGGTGATCGTGGCCGACGACAACGCCGACATGCGCGCCTACCTGCGCGACCTGCTCGCGCCGTGCTACGCGGTGGAACTGGTGACCGACGGCCTGCAGGCGCTGGAGGCCGCGCGGCGCGAGCCGCCGGACCTGGTGCTGAGCGACGTCATGATGCCCCGGCTGGACGGCCTGGCGCTGCTGGCCGCGCTGCGCGGCGACGCGCGGCTGGGCGGCGTGCCGGTGGTGCTGCTCTCGGCCCGGGCCGGCGAGGACGCCCGCATCGAGGGACTGGACGCCGGCGCCGACGACTACATGATCAAGCCCTTCTCGGCCCGCGAGTTGCTGGCACGGCTGGGCGCGCTGCTGGAGCTGCGGCGGATGCGGCAGGCGGCGGAAGCCGCCTTCCGGCTGCGGACCGAGCAGTTCGAGACCCTGCTCAACGAGGCGCCGATGGGCGTCTTCCTGGTCGAGCACGACGGAAGCGCGCTGCGCATCCGCGAGGCCAATCCGACTGCGCGCGCCACGTTCGGCGATCCACCCGATCTGATCGGCTCGCGCTTCGATGCCCAGGTCGAGCGGCAATGGGGCCATCCGCTGGCCGACCAGATCCTGGCGCTGTTCCAGCGCACCCTGGAGACCGGCGAGCCGTACCATACGCCCGAGTTCGTCCAGGAACGCAGCGACCTGGGCGTGACCGAGGCCTACGAGTGGCAGATCAGCCGCATCCCGCTGGCCAACGGGGCGCGGGGCGTCGTCTGCTACTACCGCGAGATCTCCGCCCACTTGAAGGCGCGCCGTCGGCTGGAGGCGGCAGACCGCCAGAAGGACCAGTTCCTGGCGATGCTGGCGCACGAACTGCGCAACCCGATCGCGCCGATCCGCAGCGCCGGCGACGTGCTGAGCCGGCTGGGCCTGCCGGACGAGCGCGCGCGCAAGATGGTCGACATCATCCGGCGGCAGGTCGGGACACTGACCCGGCTGGTCGACGACCTGCTCGACGTGTCGCGGATCACCCAGGGCCGGGTGGAACTGCAGCTCGGGCCGGTGCTGCTGCCGGAGGTCATCGCCCAGGCGGTGGAGACGGCCGAGCCGCTGATGCGGGAGCGCCAGCACCGGTTCTCGGTGACCGTCGGCGGCCCGCCGCTGCGGGTCTGGGGCGACCAGGCCCGGCTGGTCCAGTGCGTGGCGAACCTGCTGACCAACGCGGCCAAGTACACCGACCCGCTGGGCCACATCGAGCTGTCGCTGCGCGAGGAGCGCGGACAGGACGGCAGCCCCGGCCAGGCCCTGATCACCGTCAGCGACGACGGCATCGGCATCCCGCCGGGCCTGCAGCTCACCATGTTCGACCTGTTCGTCCAGGGCGACCGCACGCTCGATCGCTCCCAGGGCGGGCTGGGCATCGGCCTGTCGCTGGTGCGGCAGCTGATCGGCATGCACGGCGGCCAGGTCGGCGTGCACAGCGCGGGCAGCGGCACCGGCGCCCGCTTCGAGTTGCGCCTGCCGCTGATGGACGCCGAGGCGCTCAGGACAGTCCCAGCAGCTTGAGGCCGCGGGTCAAGGTCTGGCGTGTGCGCCAGTAGTCCTGCCAGGGGTCCTGCTTCTGGAAGCTCAGCCGGTCGCGGGCATTGGCGATGGTCCAGTGGTCGGCGCGCTTGAGCTCGCCCAGCTCATCCCAGTCGATCGGCATCGACACGCCCAGGCCGGGCCGCGCCCGGGCGGAGAACGCGCAGGCGGTGGTCTGCCCTTCCCCGTTGCGCAGGTAGTCGGGAAAGATCTTGCCGACGCGGTTGCGCGGGCCGCTCTTGGCCGAGAACTTCTTCGGGAAGGTCTCGGCCAGGTGACGCACGACGGCCTGGCTGAAGGCCTTCACCGTCGCATGGTCGTGACGGCGATCGAGCGGCACCACCACATGCAGGCCCTTCCCGCCGCTGGTCTTGAGCCAGCTCTGCAGGCCCAGCTCCTTGAGCAGCGCGCGGGTGATCCGCGCCGCCTCCACCACCGCGCCGAAGGCGACGCCCTCGCCTGGATCGAGGTCGACGATGAGGCGGTCCGCGCGGTCGAGCCGGTCGTCCTGCGCATTCCAGGTGTGGAACTCGATCGCGTTCATCTGCGTCATCTGCATCAGCGCCGCCGCGTCCGGGATCACGATGAGTTCGTCGCCCTCGACATGCTTCTGGAAGAAGAGCTGGCCCTCGATGCCATCCGGTGCCCGCACGATCGCCACCGGCCGTCGCCCCAGATGCGGCTGCATCCATTCGAGGATGCTCTCGTAGTAGCGGACCAGTTCGATCTTCGTGTGGCCGGTGGAGGGATCGATCACCCGGTCCGGATGCGTGATGCGCAGTTGGCCCGACGAAGCGGCCGCGGGACCGGCCCCACGCTTCGTCTGCCTGATCGGCGGCTGGGCCGGCGTGGCGCGGTCGTCATCCTCGGCGGATGCCGCGCCCTTCGCGGCCCGCGCGGGCTTCACTTCCCCAGCCGGTTTCGCCGATTCGCGACCGACCTCGCGCGGCGCCTTGTCCACGCGCACGCCCTGGAAGGACGCGTGGCGGATATGGCCGTCGGGCGTCCATTCGGCGAAGGCGACCTCCACCACCATCGTCGGTTTCACCCACCGGGCCGCGCCGCCGCTGCGGCCGCTGAGCTTGGCCCAATGGCTGCGCGCGATCGTGGCCTCGTCGAAGTGCGGCTGCTTGACTTCGAGCGCCGCCAGCTGGCGATGCAGCTCGCCGGCCAGCTTCAGCGACCAGCCGGTGCCGACGCGGCCGGCATAGCGCAGCGCGCGCCCCTCGTAGTAGCCGAGTAGCAGGCTGCCGAGCGCCTTTGCGCGGTCGGACCGGTCGGTGAAGCCGACGACGACGAACTCCTGCCGCTGCTGGCACTTCAGCTTGATCCAGGCGTCGCTGCGCGAGGACACATAGCTGCTGTCGGGCCGCTTCAGGATCAGGCCCTCGAGCCGCATCTGGCAGGCGGCAGCCAGCATCTCCTCGGGCGGCACCGCGAAGTCCTCGCTGAAGCGCAAGGGCCCGTCCTCGTGTTCGGCCATCAGCGCACGCAGCACCGCGCGACGATGCCGCAGCGGCACCTCGCGCAGGTCATGGCCGTTGAGGAAGGGCACATCGAAGAGGAAATAGACGAGGTCCGCCTGCGTGCGCCGCCGCGGATGGCCGATCGCGTTCTGCAACAGGTTGAAGTCGGGTGCGCCGTCGTCACGCAGCACGACGATCTCGCCGTCGAGCCAGCCGTTCTCCAGGCCCAGGCCGGCCACGGCCTCGGCCAGTGCGCCCAGGCGATCGGTCCAATCGTTGCCGCCGCGGGTGATCAGGCGCACGCCGCCCTTGTCGATGCGCGCCATCAGACGGTAGCCGTCGAACTTGGCCTCGGCGATCCACTCGCCCGGCGGCGTGGCGCTCACCAGCGTCGCGAGCTGCGGCGACAGTTCGGCCGGCAGCCGCGCCTTGCGCGCCCGGCTCAGGTCCGGGGTGCCGATCGCCGGATCGGCGGCGTCGGCCGGCGTCTCGCGCTCGCTGCCTTCCGCGCGGTCAGCGCCGCGCCGGCGGCCCTCCCGACCGTTGCGGCCCTCGCGGCCGCCGGAGCCACCGCGCGCATCGCCGTCACCGCTCGCCTCGCGCTCCTCGACCAGCCCCAGCGGATGCTGGATCACGCTGTCCGGCAGCGCGAGGGTGACGTCGTAGTCCGCATGCGCGCGCTCGCGACCGTCGTGCTTCTTGATCAGCAGCCATTGCTCGCGCTTGGAGGCATCGCGGGAAGTGCGGATCAGCTGCCACAGTCCCGCGAGCTTCTGGCCATGCAGCCGGAACACCAGCTTGCCATCGCGCAGGCCTTGCGCCGGATCACCCTCCGGCTCCCAGGTCCCGTTGTCCCAGACGATGACCTCGCCGGCCCCGTACTGCCTGGGCGGGATGGTGCCCTCGAAGCCGCCGTAGGACAGCGGATGGTCCTCGACATGGATCGCCATGCGGCGTTCCTTGGGGTCGTAGGACGGCCCCTTGGGCACAGCCCAGCTCAGCAGCACGCCGTCGAGCTCGAGCCGGAAGTCGTAATGCAGGTGACTGGCCCAGTGCTTCTGGATGACGAAGGACAGCGCCTCCGGACGCGCCGCGCGGCGCGGCGCTACCCCGCTGCCCCGGGCGCGACCGGCCCGCGCGGGCGCGGCGGTTTCGTCGTCCGGCTCGGGCGTGATGCGGAAGTCCCGCTTCTGGCGGTAGCGGGACAGCGGGTCCTGGCGGGTGGAACTCGGCATGGCGGGTCCGCGCCGGCCTCAGGCCGACTTCTTCCTGGACTTGCCGCCCAGGCTGCGCTTGAGCAGCTCGGTCAGGTCGACGACGTTGCCGCCCTCTTCGCCGGCATCCGGCGCGGCCTCGAGCGGTGTGACGGTCTCGGTCTCGCCCTCCTCGACCTTGCGCGCGATCAGGTCGCGGATCGCGGCGGTGAATTCGTCGTGGTAGTCCTCGGGATGCCAGTCGCTGCTCATCTCGTCGATCAGCTGCCGGGCCATCTGCAGCTCGCTGGGCTTGAAGCCGTGCGCGGACTTGCCTTCGGCCGGGAGGTTCAGGTCGTCGCAGGGGCGGATCTCGTTGGCCCAGCGCAGCATGCCGATCATCAGCGCCGGCCCGGCGGGCAGCAGCGCGGCCAGGTGCTCCTTGCTGTGGATCACCAGCCGCGCGATCGCGATCAGCCCGGCGTCGGACATCGCCTCGCGCAGCAGCGCATAGACCTTGCCGGACTTGCCGATGGGCTCGAGGTAGTACGGCTTCTCCAGGTAGACGAAGGACACCTGCGTGGCCGGCACGAAGGTCTCGATCTCGATCGTCTGCGTGGTGGTGGGATAGGCCTTGCGGATCTCGTCGTCGGAGACCAGGACGTAGTCGCCGTTGTCCTGCTTCACGCCCTTGACGATGTGCGTCTTGTCGATGTCCTTGCCGGTGCGCTTGTTGATGCGCTTGTAGCCGACCGGATCCATGCTGCGCTTGTCCAGCCAGTCGAAGTCGACGCGCTGGTCGCGCGAGGCGGGATAGAGCGACACCGGCACGTGCAGCAGGCCGAAGCTGATCGCTCCCTTCCAGATCGCGCGCCGGGCGGCCGGCGCGTCATCGCTGTCGCCGCGCGCCGCGCCGCGTTCCGAGGACTTGCCGTGCGCGGCATGGTCGGCGTTGGAGGCCCGCGTGCGTCGCGCGCCCGCGGCGGAGCGCCCGGAGGCGCGAGGCGGCGCCTTGCGGCTGGCGCGGCTGGTCGAGGAAGAGGTTCGAGACGGCATGGGGACCTCGGCGGGGCAAGGACGTACGGACTCCCCCAGCGGCAAATGACGCGCCCGAGGGGTCTCGGCGGCGGGCACCCGGCTTGCTCTGAACTGGGGATGGAAACAGCGTCGTTGCGAGACCATCATGACCCCGGAGACCCACGCCATGCGCCCTGTCCGCCTGTCCACCGACATGCCCGATGCGGCGACACACGCCGGGCCGTCGACGACCACGGGGCATCGTTTCGCCGACCGGCGCGATGCGGGACGCGCGCTGGCGCTGCGGCTCGCCGCGTATGCGCACCGGGATGATGTGACGGTGCTGGCGTTGCCGCGCGGTGGTGTGCCGGTGGCGGCGGAGATCGCTAACGCGCTCGAGGCGCCGCTCGACATCCTGGTGGTGCGCAAGCTCGGCCTGCCGGGCCAGCCCGAATACGCGATGGGTGCGATCGCCTCCGGCGACGTGCGGGTGCTCAACACCCAGGTGATCCAGCAGCTGGCGATCAGCTATTCGGCCATCGACATCGTCACCCGGGCCGAGATGCGTGAACTGCACCGGCGCGAGCGGCTCTACCGTGGCGACCGGCCGATGGCGCCGGTCGAGGGCCGGCAGGTGATCCTCGTCGACGACGGGATGGCCACCGGCGCGTCGATGCGCGCGGGCGTTCAGGCGCTACGCGACCTACAACCGGCACGCATCGTCGTGGCGGTCCCCGTCTCGGCCGCCGAGACCTGCCACCTGATCGCACAGGACGCGGACGAGATCGTCTGCGGGCAGACCCCGGAGCGCTTCCGCTCCGTCGGGCAGTGGTACGAACGCTTCGAGCAGACGACGGATGAGGAAGTGCGGCGCTGCCTGTCGACCGCGCCGCGAGAGACGAAGACCGAGAACGTCAGCTGAGAGGCGCCTGGCCGAAGATGCAGCGCACGCTGCCAGCCGCGTCCATGTACTCGCGAACGTAGAAGATGCGATCGATCGGCCCGGCGCCGTCGCTCGCTGCAGAAAAAGAACGGGCGCCACAGCGGCGCCCGTCGTGGATGGCCATGAAGGCCGCGCTCAGCTGAACAGCCGTCGTGCCACCGGGCTGCCGGCCGCGAGGTCGCGCGCGGCCAGCGATTTGTAGAGCTCGGCCAGTTCCTGCCCGATCGACTGGAACGCGTGCAGGTTCAGGATCTGGTTGCGGTCGTCGCAGATGTCGGCCTCGAAGTCCCGCGCCAGGTTGCGCGCCGACTCCTGCCAGGTCGCGAACGGCTCCAGCGCCTCCGGCGTCTGCAGCACATCCAGCGACAGCGTCAGCTCCCGCAGCGACGAGGCCTGCGGATCGTCCGCCAGCGCCGCCTGGGCATCGAAGTTCAGCGTCAGCAGCGGCGGCGCGCCCTCCTCGGCCGACGGCAGCACCAGCCGGCCCGGCATCGCGCCCGGCACGAAGCCATGGCGCAGCGCTCCCTGCTGCACGAAGCCCAGCGTCCAGGCCGCGCCTCGCGCGCGCAGCACGATCGCCAGTTGCGCGTCGTGGCTGGCCGCGAACTGATCCAGCTCGCGCGCCCGCGCCACCACGTCCAGCATGTCGGGGAACTCCGGCATCGCGCCGATGCCGTCGGCGAAGGCCTGGATCTTCTGCACGAACTCCGAGTACTCGATCTCGTTGAGCGCGCCGCTGCGGTTGGCCATCTGCAGCCCCGCCTGGAATTCGCCGTAGCGCTGGCCCGGATGCGGCAGTTCCCATTCGCCGCTGTCCGCGTTCAAGCCCTCGATCTGGAACGGCTTGGTCCCGGCCCGGCGGCTGCCCGGCAAATGCGACAGCGCCATCTCGCCGCTCACCGGCGAGTCCGGCGCCAGCGTCGCGATCGCGTCGATCAGCGCATCGATCCGGGTCGAGGCCTTGCGCGTGCGCGCCACCGCCGGCACGGTCTCGTCCAGCGTGCGCAGGTCCGGCAGCGGCTCGCCCTCGGCGGCGCCGTCCAGGGTGACCGGCGCCTGGCCCGGCGCGGCTCCGTTGGCCCCCAGGCTCGGCTCCTGACGGTCGCCGACCGGCGCGAGGGGCTCCGCGCGCCGCGGTCCCGCCTTGCGCGCGCTCCACCAGCCCTGCGCCAGCAGCCCCACCAGCACCACGCCGCCCAGCGCGGCCAACAGCGTCGTCAGGTTCCAGTCCGTCGTCATCGCGTCTTCACTCCTGCGGTCCCGCGCGCATGCCGCGCCACGGTCACCGTCGTCATCCTCATTGCTCGGCCATCGCCAGCGCGGACTCCATGTCCACCGCCACGATGCGCGACACGCCCTGCTCCTGCATCGTCACGCCGATCAACTGTTCGGCCATCTCCATCGCGATCTTGTTGTGCGAGATGAAGAGGAACTGCGTGATCTTGCTCATCTCCGCCACCAGCCGCGCGTAGCGCTCGGTGTTGGCGTCGTCCAGCGGCGCGTCCACCTCGTCCAGCAGGCAGAACGGCGCCGGATTCAACTGGAAGATCGCGAACACCAGCGCGATCGCCGTCAGCGCCTTCTCGCCGCCCGACAGCAGGTGGATGGTCGAGTTCTTCTTGCCCGGCGGCTGCGCCATCACCTGCACGCCGGCATCCAGGATCTCGTCGCCGGTCATCACCAGCTTCGCCTGACCGCCACCGAACAGGCTGGGGAACATCCGGCCGAAGTGCTCGTTGACCTGGTTGAAGGTGGAGCCCAGCAGGTCGCGGGTCTCCAGGTCGATCTTGTGGATCGCGTCTTCCAGCGTCGTGATCGCGCTGGTCAGGTCGGCGAACTGCGAGTCGAGGAAGGTCTTGCGCTCGCGCGCGGCGCCCAGCTCGTCCAGCGCCGCCAGGTTCACCGCGCCCAGCGCCGCGATGTCCCGGTTGATGCGGTCGATCTCGCCCTGCAGCCCATACAGCTTCACGCCGCCTTCCTCGATGCCCTTGGCCAGCGCCTCCAGGTCGACGTTCTGCGCCACCAGCTGCTCCAGGAACTGCTGGCCGCCGAGCGCGGCCGCCTGTTCGTCCAGTTGCAGCCGGGTGATGCGCTCGCGCAGCGGATCGAGCGCGCGCTCGATCGTCATGCGCTGCTCCTCGCTGCGCTTGAGGCGCTGGCTGAGGTCGTCATAGTTGGCCCGCACGACGGCCAACGCCTGCTCGCGCTCCATCTTCAGGGCCAGCGCATCCTGGAGCCCGGCCTGCGCCGCGGCGTCGTCCAGTTCGGCACGCTCCTGCGCCATGTTCTGCACCGTCTGCTCGTTGACCTGCACCTGCTGGCGCGAGGTCTCGATGCTGCGTTGCAGTTCGCCGCGCTTGGCCGCCAGCGCGCGGGCGCTGAACACCGCCTCCTGCGCGCGCCGCTCCAGCACCCGCTGATGCTCGCGGCTCTCGGTCAGCTTGCGCTCCGCGTTGATCACCGCTTCATCGAGCTCGGCATGCTTCTCCTGCGTCGTCGCCAGCTGAAGGTCCAGTTCCTCGAAGCGGGCCTCGCCCTCCATGCGGCGCTCCATCAACGCCTCGGTCTGCGCGTCGATCTCGCCGAGCTCCTCGTCGAGCTGCGTGCGCCGCGCCACCGCCGCCTCGGTCTGCTGCGCCAGCCGCAGCAGTTCGACCTGCAGCTGGTGCGCGCGGGCCTGCGTCTCGGAGGCCTCGCGCCGCACCACCGCCAGGCGCTGCGACGCGTCGGTGTAGAGCGCCTCGGCACGGACCGCCTGGGCGCGCGACTCGTCGGCGATCAGCGTCTGCGCGCGCTGCTCGCGCTCCAGGTTCTCGATCTCCTGGGCCCGCGCCAGCAGGCCGGCGGTCTCCGAGTCGGGCGCGTAGAAGCTGACCGCGAACTGGCTCACCGCATGGCCCTCGCGGGTCATGATGAGTTCGCCGTGGCTGAGCTTGGGGCGCTGCGCCAGCGCATCGGCGAGGGACTCGGCGGTGTAGATGCCCTCGAGCCAGTCGTTCATCAGCGCCTTCAGGCCACCGGACTCCAGCTTCAGCTGGTCGGTCAGCGGCGGCAGCGCGCGGTGGGTGTTGGCGATGTCGCCCGCGGGCAGCGAGTAGAAGGCCAGCCGCGCCGGCGGCGGATCCGAGGCGAAGGCCTGCACCGTCTCCAGCCGGCCCACCGACAGCGCGCCCATGCGCTCGCGCATCGCGGCCTCGAGCGCGTTCTCCCAGCCCGGCGTGATGTGCAGCTGCGTCCACAGGCCCTTGATGTCCTGCAGCCCGTGCCTGGCCAGCCAGGGCTTGAGCTTGCCCTCGGTCTGCACCTTCTCCTGCAGCGCGCGCAGCGCGGTCAACCGCGCGACGATGTCGGTCAGTCTGGCCGCCTGCTGCTGCGATTCCTGCTGCGCCTGCTGGCGGGCCTCGTCGGCGGCGGGCGCCGCCTCCGCCAGTTCCGCCAGCCGCGCGTCGGCCACGGCCTGCTGCTCGTCGGCCGCCACCGACAGCCGCTTCACCTCGTCGAGCCTGTCGTGCTGCGGCGCGGCCAGGCCCTGGCGTTCCTGCGCCAGGCGCTCGCGACGGCCGCGCAAGCCCTTGAGCTGCTCGTCGACGCTGCGGCTCTCGGCGGCCAGCACCTGGATCTGCTGCTGCACCTGGGTCACCTGCGTGCGCTGCTCGTTGGCGCGGGCCTGCGCGGCGCGGACCTGGTCCTCGACCTCGGGCAGCTTCATCGCCTGGTCCTCGGCCTGCGCGGCGAGGATCTCGCTCTGCTCCTCGGCCTGGGCGATCTGGGTGGCGACGTCGTCCAGTTCCAGCTGCGCCTGCTCGGCGCGCTCCTGCCACTGCTGGTTCTGCGCCTGCAGTTCGACCAGCCGCTGCTCCAGCCGCTGACGACCCTCGACGACATAGCGGATGCGTTCCTCGAGCCGGCTGACCTCCATCTGCGCCTCGGCCATGCGGCCCTGCGCGGCGTGGAGCTCGTCACCGGCGCCGTAATGCGCCTGGCGGATGGTTTCGAGCTCGGCCTCGAGCTGGCGCAGCTCGGCCATCTTGGCCTCGAGCGCGTTGACCGCCTCGGCATGCTCGATCTTCACCCGCGTGGCCTCGCCGGCCGCGTCGCGGTGCTTGAGGAACCACAGCTGATGCAGCTTCAGCGTGCCCTGGTCCTGCAGGTGACGGTAGTTCGCCGCGACCTCGGCCTGGCGCTCCAGCTTCTCGAGGTTGGTGTTGAGCTCGCGGAGGATGTCCTCGACACGGGTCAGGTTCTCGCGCGTGTCCTTGAGGCGGTTCTCGGTCTCGCGGCGGCGCTCCTTGTACTTGGACACGCCCGCGGCCTCCTCGAGGAACATGCGCAGTTCCTCGGGCTTGGATTCGATGATCCGGCTGATCGTGCCCTGGCCGATGATCGCGTAGGCCCGCGGGCCCAGGCCGGTGCCGAGGAACACGTCCTGCACGTCGCGGCGGCGCACCGGCTGGTTGTTGATGAAGTAGCTGGAGGTGCCGTCGCGGGTGAGCACGCGCTTGACGGCGATCTCGATGAACTGGTTCCACTGGCCGCCAGCGCGGGCGCTGGTGTTGTCGAAGACCAGTTCCACGCTCGAGCGGCTGGCCGGCTTGCGGTTGCCGGAGCCGTTGAAGATCACGTCCTGCATGGACTCGCCGCGCAGTTCGCTGGCCTTGCTTTCGCCCAGCACCCAGCGCACCGCATCCATGATGTTGGACTTGCCGCAGCCGTTGGGGCCGACCACGCCGACCAGCTGGCCGGGCAGCTGGAAGTTCGTCGGATCGGCAAAGGACTTGAAGCCCGAGAGCTTGATCGAGTTCAGTCGCATCGGGATGTGATCACCGGGCCGCCACAGCCTTCGCGTGATCTAAGCCTTTGATTTGATTGTGGAAACGCCCCTTGACGGGGCGCTCGATTCGCGGCGGATGATACCATCGCGCCCTTCGCATTCCGGCCGTCTCCGCCCTCTGGAGCGGCGACCGCCCCACCCCCGATTCCCCATGGCCAAGAACACCTCCGCCAAGCCGGCCGCCCAGGCTGCCGCATCGTCCCCCACCGCCCAGGCGGCCAAGGCCCCGAAGGGCTCGGCGCTGACCTATGTCGCGCCGATCAAGGCGGACAAGACCGACAAGTCGGCGAAGGCGTCCAAAGCGTCCAAGGGCGACACCGCCGTCGCGCCCAAGATGCGCGAGATGCCGCCGAATCCGCCCAGCCGTCCGAGCAAGGAAATCCACGTCTTCCCCAACCCGGCGCCGGAGCGGGACTACGTCATCCAGTTCCAGATCCCCGAGTTCACCTGCCACTGCCCGCTGACCGGCCAGCCGGACTTCGCGCACTTCACGATCGACATGATCGCGGACCAGTACTGCGTCGAGCTCAAGAGCCTGAAGATGTACTTCTGGAGCTACCGCGACGAAGGCGCGTTCCATGAGAAGGTGACCAACACCATCCTCGAGGACATCGTGAAGGTCACCAACCCGCGCTTCATCCGCATCACCGCCAAGTGGTACGTGCGCGGCGGCATCTACACCAATGTCGTGGCCGAGCACCGCAAGAAGGGCTGGAAGCCGCTGCCGGCGGTCGACCTGCCGGCGCACGGCTTCGAGACCGGCCTGCTGCGCTGAGCCACGGCTCCCGAGGAGCGGATCCCGCCGGATGGCCCTCGCCTACGACAGCGCCACCCAGTTCGTCGCGGTCGCGCTCAGGCGCAGCCGCATCGACGGCTACGGCGTGTTCGCGGCCGAGGACATCCCGGCCGGCACGCGGCTGGGCCTGCTGACCGGCGAGTCGATCACCGTGGCCGAAGCGAGGCGCCGCGCGCAGGAAAGCCGCCGGCTGATGCTGGTGGAGCTGTCGCCGGCCCGCGCGATCGACGCGAGCCGCTCCCAGGATGCGATGCGCTTCACCAATCACAGCTGCCGCCCCAACGCCCGCATCCAGGTGGAGGATGGCGAGGTCAGCTTCTTCGCGACCCAGGACCTGCGCCCCGGCGACGAGATCACCGTCGACTACGGCATGACGCACCACGAGGGCCGCCTGCCCTGCCGCTGCGGCGCGCCGGGCTGCCGAGGCTCGCTCTGAGCGTCAACCCAATGTTGTCCAGCCAAGTACGGCCGCCGCGAGGCACCCGCCTATGATTCCGCGCATGAGCACGCCCCCCGCCTCGCCCCCGGTCAATCCCCGGTTGGCGCTCCTGAACCCCTACCCGTTCGAGCGCCTGCGCGCCCTGACCCAGGGCATCGTCCCCAACCCCGACCTGCGCCCGATCTCGCTGGGCATCGGCGAGCCCAAGCATCCCGCGCCCAAGCTGGTCGAGGACGCGCTGATGGCCAACCTGAAGGGCTTGTCGAGCTACCCGGCCACTGCCGGCGAGCCCCGGCTGCGCGAGGCGATCGCGGGCTGGCTGCAGCGCCGCTACGCGCTGACCCTGGACCCGGCCACCCAGGTCCTGCCGGTGAACGGCTCGCGCGAGGCGCTCTTCGCGCTGGCGCAGGTAGTGATCGATCCGGGCCGCCCGGGCGCGACCGTCGTCTGCCCCAATCCGTTCTATCAGATCTATGAAGGCGCCGCGCTGCTGGCCGGCGCCACGCCCGCCTTCGCGAACTCGGACCCGGCCCGCAACTTCGCCGCCGACTGGTCGCAGATCGACGCGGCGACCTGGTCCCGCACCCAGCTGCTCTATGTCTGCTCGCCAGGCAATCCCACCGGCGCGGTGATGCCGCTGTCGGAGTGGCAGACGCTGTTCGAGCTCAGCGACCGGCATGGCTTCGTGATCGCCTCGGACGAGTGCTACTCCGAGATCTACTTCCGCGACGGGCCCGACGCCGCGCCGCTGTCGGGCCTGCAGGCCGCGGTGCAGCTGGGCCGGCCGGACTTCCGCAACCTGATCGCCTTCACCAGCCTGTCCAAGCGCTCCAACGTGCCGGGCATGCGCTCGGGCTTCGTCGCCGGCGACGCAGCCTGGATCAAGCGCTTCCTGCTCTACCGCACCTACCACGGCTCGGCGATGAGTCCGCTGATCCAAGCGGCCAGCATCGCCGCCTGGAACGACGAGGACCATGTGGTGGCCAACCGGGCGCAGTACCGCGCCAAGTTCGCCGCGGTCACGCCGCTGCTGGCCGAGGTGCTGGACGTGGCCCTGCCGGACGCGGGTTTCTACCTGTGGGCCGGCGTGCCAGACGGTAACGATATTGGCTTCGCCCAGGGCCTGCTCGCTCAATACAATGTCGGCGTTCTGCCCGGCAGCCTGCTGGCCCGCGACGCCCACGGCCTCAACCCCGGCGCCGGCCGCATCCGCCTGGCCCTGGTGGCCGAACAGGCCGAATGCCTGGAAGCCGCCCACCGCATCGTCTCCTACGTGAAGCAATCCAAGACGCCGGCCTGATCCGGTCCCGCCGATCCGACCCTCCGATCCGCCTGATCCGCCCGCCTCGATCCGCTTCACCCGCTCCCACCCCTTTCCCCGAACGATCCGCACCATGACGCAAGACCTGCAATCCATCATCGACCTGGCCTGGGAAGGCCGCTCCAACCTGACCTCGGCCAACAGCCCGGAAGTCCGCGCCGCCGTGGACGAGGTGCTGGCGCGCCTGGACGCCGGCACGCTGCGCGTGGCCGAGCGCAAGGCCGTCGGCGAGTGGACCGTCCACCAGTGGATCAAGAAGGCCGTGCTGCTGTCCTTCCGCCTGAACGACAACCGCCAGATGGGCGCCGGCGACATGACCTTCTTCGACAAGGTGCCGACCAAGTTCGGCGGCCTGAGCGACGAGCAACTGCGCGCCACCGGCGTGCGCGTCGTGCCGCCGGCCGTCGCCCGCCGCGGCAGCTTCATGGCGAAGAACGTCGTGCTGATGCCGTCCTACGTGAACATCGGCGCCTACGTCGACGAGGGCACGATGGTCGACACCTGGGCCACCGTCGGCTCCTGCGCGCAGATCGGCAAGAACGTCCACCTGTCGGGCGGCGTCGGCATCGGCGGCGTGCTCGAGCCGCTGCAGGCCAACCCGACCATCATCGAGGACAACTGCTTCATCGGCGCCCGCTCGGAGATCGTCGAAGGCGTGATCGTCGAGGAGAACTCGGTGATCTCGATGGGCGTCTACATCGGCCAGAGCACCCCGATCTACGACCGCGAGACCGACACCGTGTCCTACGGCCGCGTGCCGGCCGGCTCGGTGGTCATCAGCGGCAGCCTGCCCAAGAACGACAAGTACAGCCTGTACGCCGCGATCATCGTCAAGAAGGTCGACGCCGGCACCCGCGCCAAGACCAGCATCAACGAGCTGCTGCGCGCCTGAGATCGGACCCCACCCCCTACCGGCTTCGCCGGCCCCCTCAAGAGGGGGCGAGCCTGTGAACCTGGCAAAGCCAGTCCTCAGGGCTCCGCTGGGTAAAACCAACTATCCGCTTTGGAAGGGACGGAGATGAGCACGGGAAACATGGAGCGCATCCTGCGCCTGATGGCCGAGAAGGGCGCGTCCGACACCTACCTGTCGGCCAACATGCCGGTGCTGATCCGGATCAACGGGCAGATGCTCCAGCTGTCGGATCAGCTGCTGACGCCGGCGCAGCCGCGCGCGCTGATCTCCGAGGTCATCGATCCGCAGCACCTGGCCGAACTGGACGCCAACGGCGAGCTGAACCTGGCGGTCTCCATCCCGAAGGTCGGCAGCTTCCGGCTGTCGGGCTTCCGCCAGCGCGGCTCGATCGCGGCGGTGTTCCGCCACATCCCGCATGTGATCCCGACGCTGGACAGCCTGGGCCTGCCGCCCATCCTGGGCAAGCTGATCACCGAGAAGCGGGGCCTGATCCTGATGGTCGGCGCGACCGGCACCGGCAAGAGCACCACGCTCGCGTCGATGCTGGAGCACCGCAACCAGACGATGACCGGCCACATCCTCACCATCGAGGATCCGCTGGAATACCTGTTCACCAACAAGCGATCGCTGGTCAACCAGCGCGAGGTCGGCCGCGACACCGCCTCGCTGCAGATCGCGCTGAAGAACGCGCTGCGCCAGGCGCCGGACTGCATCCTGATCGGCGAGATCCGCGATCGCGAGACCATGACCGCGGCGATCTCCTACGCGTTGTCCGGCCACCTGGTGGTGGCCACGCTGCACGGCAACAACAGCTACCACGCGCTCAACCGGATCATGTCGTTCTACACGCCGGAGTCCCGTCCGGCGATGCTGAACGACCTGGGCGCCGGCCTGAAGGCGGTGATCTCGCAGCGCCTGGTGCGCGCCGCCGCCGGCGGCCGCGTGCCGGTCACCGAGATCCTGCTCAACACCAAGCTGATCGCCGAGCTGATCGAGCAAGGCGACTTCGCCGGCGTCAAGGAGGCGATGGAGAAGTCGATCGCCGAGGGCTCGCAGAGCTTCGAGGAGCACTTCGCCCGCCTCATCACCGACGGCACGATCACCCGCGAGGAAGGCCTGGCCTTCGCCGACTCGCCGACCAACCTGCTCTGGCGTCTGCAGAACGACGGCCCCGGCGTCAAGCCCGGCGGCCCGGGCGCGCCGAAGAAGGAAGAGCCGGCCGAGGACACCGCCAACTTCACCTCGATCACGCTGGACGTGCAGCCGGGTTGACCTCGGCGCTCCCCTGAGCCCATGGACGACGACACCCTTGCGCTGCTCGAGCAGCTGATCGCCCGCGCGTCGGTGACGCCGCAGGACGCCGGCTGCCTCGAGCTGATCGGCGCGCGACTGGCCGCGGCCGGCTTCGCGCTCGAACGGATGGACAGCGGCCCGGACGACTTCCGCGTCAGCAACCTGTGGGCGGTGCGCCGTGGCGCCCAGGCCGATGCGCCGGTGCTGGTCTTCGCCGGTCACACCGATGTCGTGCCCACCGGCGACCTGGCCCGGTGGACCAGCGATCCCTTCGTGCCCACGGTGCGGGACGGCCGCCTGTACGGGCGCGGCGCGGCGGACATGAAGACCTCGCTGGCGGCGATGGTCGTGGCGGCCGAGGCCTTCGTCGCGGCGCATCCGGCCCACCGGGGCAGCGTCGCCTTCCTGCTGACCAGCGACGAGGAAGGCCCGGCGCGCGACGGCACCGTCGTCTGCGTCGAACGGCTGCGCGCGCGCGGCGAGCGGCTGGACTACTGCATCGTCGGCGAGCCGACCTCGGTCGAGCGTCTGGGCGACACGGTCAAGAACGGCCGCCGCGGCTCGCTGTCGGGCAAGCTGCGGGTGATCGGCATCCAGGGCCACGTCGCCTATCCGCAGCTGGCGCGCAATCCGGTGCACCAGGCCGCGCCGGCGCTGGCCGAACTGGCGGTGACCGAGTGGGACGGCGGCAATGCCTACTTCCCGCCGACGACCTTCCAGATCTCCAACATCGCCGCCGGCACCGGCGTGGGCAATGTGATCCCTGGCGAGCTGGCGGTGGACTTCAACTTCCGCTTCTCGACCGAATCGACGCCCGAGACGCTGCGCCAGCGCGTGCATGCGCTGCTCGAGCGCCATGGCCTGGACTACACGCTGGACTGGTCGCTCTCGGGCGAGCCCTTCCTGACGCCGGTGGGCGCGCTGTCGGCGGCGATCGGCGCCGCCATCGAGGCCGAGACCGGTGTGAAGACCGAGCTCTCGACGACCGGCGGCACCTCGGATGGGCGATTCATCGCCAAGCTCTGCCCGCAGGTGGTGGAATTCGGACCGCTCAATGCGAGCATCCACAAAATCGACGAATACGTGCCGCTGGACCAGATCGCGCCGCTGACGCGCATCTACCGCCGCACCCTGGAGAATCTGCTGCTGTGACGCTGTTGGAATTGATCGAGGCCCAGGCCGCCCGCCTCACCGAGGCGGGCGTTTCGTTTGGGCATGGCACCACGAACGCCTTCGACGAGGCCGCCTGGCTGTGCCTGTGGGCGCTGGACCTGCCACTGGACGCCCTCGACGCGCATGCGGACGAGGCGGTCGACGACGCCGGGCGCGAGAAGGTCGAGGCCCTGGTGGAGCAACGCATCGCCAGCCGCAAGCCGGCCGCGTACCTGACGCGCGAGGCCTGGCTGCAGGGCGTGCCCTTCTACGTCGATGAGCGCGCCATCGTGCCGCGCAGCTTCATCGCGGAGCTGCTCGCCGACGCGACCATCGATGCCTGGCTGTCGGACCAGACCTCGCGCGTGCTGGACCTGTGCACCGGCAACGGCAGTCTGGCGGTGCTGGCGGCGATGGCCTGGCCGGACGTGACGGTCGACGCGATCGACCTGAGCGCCGACGCGCTCGCGGTCGCGGCGATCAACGTCGAGCGCCACCAGCTCGGCGATCGGGTGCGACTGCTGCAGGGCGACGGTCTGGAGCCGGCGCAGGGCGCATATGACCTGATCTTGTGCAACCCGCCCTACGTCAACAGCGCCTCAATGGCCGCGCTGCCCGACGAATACCGCGCCGAGCCCGAGCTCGCGCTGGCCGGCGGCGCCGATGGCATGGACTTCATCCGCCGCCTGCTGGCCGACGCGCCGGCGCGGATGAGCGCTCATGCGGTGCTGGTCCTCGAGATCGGCAACGAGCGCGCGTTCTTCGAGGCTGCCTTCCCGCAGCTCGAAGCGGCCTGGCTCGAGACCTCGGCCGGCGAGGACCAGGTATTGCTGGTGACGCGCGAGGCGCTGGTGGCCGCCGGTTTCGGCGCCGAGGGAGCGTCCGCATGATCACCTTGCGCAACGTGGTGCTGCGGCGCGGCACCAAGGTCGTCCTGGACGATGCGAGCGTCGTGCTGCAGCCCGGCGAGAAGGTCGGCCTGGTCGGCCGCAACGGCGCGGGCAAGTCCAGCCTCTTCGCGCTGCTGACCGATCGGCTGCACAGCGACAAGGGCGATGTCGAGATCCCGCGTCACTGGGCGCTGGCCGAGGTGGCGCAGCACATGCCCGAGACCGACATGCCGGCCACCGAGTTCGTGCTCGAGGGCGACATCCGGCTGATGGCCGCGCGGCAGGCATTGGCCGACGCGGAGGCGGCCGACGACGGCCATGCCATCGCCGATGCCTATGCGCAGCTGATGGACGCCGGCAGCCTGGACGCCCCGGCCCGCGCGCAGGCGCTGCTGATGGGCCTGGGCTTCAAGGGCACGCAGGTCGACGCGCCGGTGAACAGCTTCTCCGGCGGCTGGCGCATGCGGCTGCAGCTGGCGCGCGCGCTGATGTGCCCGTCCGACCTGATGCTGCTGGACGAGCCGACCAACCACCTGGACCTGGACGCGCTGGTCTGGCTGGAAGCCTGGCTGCAGCGCTATGAAGGCACGCTGATCGTCATCAGCCACGACCGGGAGTTCCTGGACGCGATCACCAAGGTCACGCTGCATCTGGACGATGCCAAGCTGCATCGCTATGGCGGCAACTACACCGCCTTCGAGTCGATGCGCGCCGAGCGCATGCTCCAGCAGCAGCAGGCCTTCGACAAGCAGCAGGAGCGCATGGCGCACCTGCAGAAATTCATCGACCGCTTCAAGGCCAAGGCCAGCAAGGCCAAGCAGGCGCAGAGCCGGGTGAAGGCGCTGGAGCGCATGGAGAAGCTGGCGCCGGTGCTGACCGCCTCGGACTTCAGCTTCGAGTTCCGCGAGCCGCTGAACCTGCCCAATCCGATGCTGATGTTCGACACCGTGTCGGTGGGCTACGACACGAGCGAGGGCGAGAAGGTCATCGTGCGCGGCATCGACCGCTCGGTGCTCGCGGGCCAGCGCTTCGGCATCCTGGGCGCCAACGGCCAGGGCAAGTCGACCTTCGTGAAGACGGTGGCGCGCATGCAGCGCGCGCTGGGCGGCACCATCACCGAGGGCAAGGGCCTGTCGATCGGCTACTTCGCGCAGCAGGAGATGGACGTGCTGCGGCCCGACGAGGGACCGCTGATGCACATGATCCGGCTGGCCAAGGAAGTCAGCCCGGGCGCGCGCGAGCAGGAGCTGCGCGACTTCCTGGGCCAGTTCCGCTTCGTCGGGGACATGGTGAACCAGGAGGTCGGCAGCCTGTCCGGCGGCGAGAAGGCGCGGCTGGTGCTGGCGATGCTGGTCTGGCAGCGCCCCAACCTGCTGCTGCTGGACGAGCCCACGAACCATCTGGACCTGCAGACCCGCGAGGCGCTGTCGATGGCGCTCAACGAGTTCGAGGGCACCGTCATGCTGGTCAGCCACGACCGCGCGCTGCTGCGCGAGGTCTGCGACGAGTTCTGGCTGGTGGCCGATGGCAAGCTGGCGCCCTTCGACGGCGACCTGGACGACTACCAGCGCTGGCTGCTGGAGCAGTCCAAGGAAGCGGCCAAGCTGGCGAAGGAAGAAGCCAAGCAGGCGCTGCGGGCAGCGCGTTCGGGGTCCGGTTCGGCTTCGGCTTCGAGCGCGGCCGCGACCCCCGCGCCGGCAGCGACGCCCGTGGCGGTGATGCCGACGCCGGCCCCGGCGCCGGTCAAGCGCGAGGAACGCAAGCTCACCGGCCAGCAACGTCAGAAGCTCAATGAGCAGACGCGTCCACTGCGCAAGGAGATGGAGCAGATCGACGCGCGCATGAAGGCCTGGACCGAGGAGCGCGCCGCGCTCGAGGCGCAGTTGTCCGCCGCCGGCCAATCGCCCGCGCAGATCGCCGAGGCCGGCAAGCGGCTCAAGGCGATCGGCGACGAGGTGGAGGAAGCCGAGATGCGCTGGCTCGAGCTCAGCGAGCAGGTCGACGCGATCATGTCGACGGGCTGACGCCGCGCTGAAGCCCCTCGCCCGCTCTGCGGGCGAGGGCCATCGATCGAGGCCCTGCGTTCCAAGCCGCGTCCCCTGTTCCCGCGCTGGCGGTCAACGCCTGACACACCGATAGTTCGCCTCAACCGGCATGAAAGACCATTTCAATTGTGCGCAATTGAATTGCTCGCTACAGTTCATCCCATGCCGAAGACGACCACCTCCCCGCAAGACGCCAGCACCGCCGCTGCCGTCCGCGCCCAGCCGATGCCCGCGGGCACCGACTGGCTGCAGCTGGACGTGCAGCTGTGCTTCGCGCTGTATTCGACGTCCCTGGCGATGACCAAGCTCTACAAGCCGTTGCTGGCGCCGCTGGGCCTGACCTATCCGCAGTACCTCGCGATGCTGGTGCTGTGGGAGCAGGACGGCCTGAGCGTCTCGGACCTGGGACAACGGCTGAGCCTGGACTCGGGCACGCTCACGCCGCTGCTCAAGCGGCTGGAGACCGGCGGCCTGATCGAGCGCCGCCGCGCGCTGGCTGACGAACGCCGCGTCGAAATCCACCTGACGGCCGCCGGCCGCGCGCTGCGCGAGCAGGCGGTCGGCATTCCCGAACAACTGGCCTGCGCCAGCGCCTGCAGCCCCACCGAGCTGCAGACGCTCACGACGCGCCTGCATGAATTGCGCAGCAACGTGCTCACGCACCTGGCGCGCGATCCGGCCACCGCCGACAACGACCTCGTCGGCCCCGGCCGCTGACGTTCCGCTTTCACCCACCCTCACCTGTCACCACCAAGGAGCCCCACATGGCCATCGAAAAAGCCCTCTACACCGCCACCGCCACCGCCACCGGCGGCCGTCAAGGCACCGCGCAATCGTCCGACGACCGCCTGAAGGTCCAGCTGTCCACGCCCAAGGCACTGGGCGGCGACGACGGCGCCGGCACCAACCCCGAGCAACTGTTCGCCGCGGGCTACTCCGCCTGCTTCATCGGCGCGATGAAGGCGGTGTCGGCGCGCAACAAGGTCGCCCTGCCGGCCGAGGTCTCGATCACCAGCGAGGTCGGCATCGGCCCGCACGCCAACAAGCCGGGCGCCTTCGGCATCGCCGTGTCGATGAAGATCTCGGTGCCGGGCATGGACCGCGCGCAGCTGGAAAAGCTGGTGGCCGACGCCCACGAGGTCTGCCCATACTCGAACGCCACCCGCGGCAATGTCGACGTCACGCTGACGATCGTCTGAGGACGCGGCGACGCGCCGTCGCCGTCGGTTCATGCCAAGAGAAAGCGCCGGTCATGCCGGCTCTTTTTCATTCACGGTTCCGTCGACGCATCGCGCGGCGCGACTCGCCAAGCATGTCCCGTCGCGACTGGCCTCGCTCAGCGCTGCAACAAGCTGAGCATCAGCTCGACGCGCGCCGCCCAGGGCGACAGCGCCGCGGCTGGCTCGTCCTTGGCGCCGACGATGCGGCCCTGCGCGCAGCGCGTCGTGCGCCACACCGGCACGCCAGCCTGCTTGAGCGCCCGCACCGGCGCCTCGAGCGCCCGGTTCACCGTGCCGTTGCCCGTGCAGGCCAGCACCAGCCCCTGAAGACCGGCCGCCCGCCATGCCTCGAGCGACCGCGCATCGGCGCCCGCATGGCTGCCGAGCACCTCCACCCAGGGCCACTGGGTCGCATCCTCCGGCAACAGCGTCGCGCCGAGCGCTTCGCCCGCCGGCCAATCGCGGAAGCGCCGCACGGCGCCCTCCTCCACCACGGCCAGCGGCCCGGCGTCGGGCCCCGCCTCGAAGGCGTCGAGCCGGTAGCTGTGCGACTTGCGCAGTTCGAGCCCGGACCAGACCTGGCCCGCCACGACGACGATGACGCCTCGCACGCCTTCGCTCTCGGCGACCGCCACGGCATCCAGCAGGTTCTGCGGACCGTCGGCCTGGATCGCCGTCGCCGGACGCATCGCGGCGGTCAGCACGACCGGCTTCTCCGGCGCCAGCACCCGCTGCAGCAGGTAGGCGGTTTCCTCGAGCGTGTCGGTGCCGTGGGTGATCACCACGCCGCGGACCTCGGGCCGGTCCAGGTGCTCGCGCACGCGCCGCGCCAGGCGCGCCCAGGTGGCGTGGTCCATGTCCTTGCTGTCCAGCTGCGCGAGCTGCTCGGCTTCCAGCGACCGCGCCGCCAGCGCCGGCACCGCCCCCACCAGCGACTCGACCGACAGTGAACCCGCCTTGTAGCCGACGTTGTCGGTGGCGCTACCAGAGGCGCCGGCGATCGTCCCGCCGGTGCCGATGATCACGAGGGTCTGGGGCGCGCTTTGCAATTTGTCGTCTCCTGTATAAAAATCCAGATGCTGGATGGATTCTCAGGCGGCTTTCGAACCCTCGAAGCCGCTTCGCATGCCAACCAGTCCTCCATGGAATAAAGGCCTGTGCTCGTGGATACACCACCCAAACTCACCGCCCGCCAACAACAGATCTTCGATCTGGTCCGCGACAGCATCGAGAGCACCGGCTCGCCCCCCACGCGCGCCGAGATCGCGCAGCAACTCGGCTTCAAGTCCGCGAACGCCGCCGAGGAACACCTGCAAGCGCTCGCCCGCAAGGGCGTCATCGAACTGGTGGGGGGCACCGCGCGCGGCATCCGCCTGCCGTCGACCGCGCTGCGCCAGGTCAACCGCGCCCGGGAGCACAGCCAGTTCGCCCTGCCGCTGGCCAGCCTGGCGCAACTGACGCTGCCGCTGGTCGGCCGGGTCGCGGCCGGCGCGCCCATCCTCGCCGAGGAACATGTGGAGCAGCACTATAGCGTCGACCCCTCGATGTTCTCGAAGGCGCCGGACTTCCTGCTGCGCGTGAAAGGCATGAGCATGAAGGACATCGGCATCATGGACGGCGACCTGCTGGCCGTGAAGAAGATCAGCGAAGCGCGCAATGGTCAGGTCGTCGTGGCGCGTCTCGGTGACGAGGTCACGGTGAAGCGCTTCCAACGTCATCCGGACGGCATCCGCCTCCTGCCGGAGAACCCTGATTTCGAGCCGATCGAGGTTGCACCGGATGAACAGTTCGCGATCGAAGGCTTGGCGGTGGGCCTGATCCGCGCCGGCGGCTTCCACTGAGACAGACGGTCGTCGCCGTGTCCGAAGTCCGCTCAAGCGCGCGCAAAACGCACACGAAGGCGGCGTCGGCGCTGGAATGCACGGAGCTGCGGCAAATCCCCAACATCGGACCGGCGATGGTCCGGGATTTCGAAGCGATGGGGATTCGCCATCCTACGGACCTCATTGGCGCCGATGCTTTCGCGCTGTATCAGCGCATCTGCCAAATCACTGGTCGGCGCCACGATCCTTGCGTCCTCGACACCTATATGGCTGCAGTGGATTTCATGAACGGTGCGCCGCCGCGAGATTGGTGGAGTTATACGGCGCAGCGAAAGCGGGAGTATCCCGATATCTGATCGGGACGGCACTTTCACCCGGTCCAAGCGCCAGGTAATGGATTTGCCGCATTGCGCTCGTCCACGGTATTCGATAGACGCGCAAAAGAAAAACCCCGCCGGCTTTCGCAGGCGGGGTTTCAAATGTTGGCGGAGTGGACGGGGCTCGAACCCGCGACCCCCGGCGTGACAGGCCGGTATTCTAACCAACTGAACTACCACTCCAGATACGACGCTGTTGAGCGCGTCGATACCGTTCGCGAACAAGTTTCGCTGCAAGCAAACGGATTCTTATGAAACCGCGATGCAGCCAAGCCTTGTCAAACTTGGCGTCCCCTAGGGGATTCGAACCCCTGTAATCACCGTGAAAGGGTGGTGTCCTAGGCCTCTAGACGAAGGGGACTGAACCTTCTTGCTGCGACTCGGTCAATGCGTACCGGCAACCCAGGCTCCCAAGGAACCTGGTGGAGGTAAGCGGGATCGAACCGCTGACCTCTTGCATGCCATGCAAGCGCTCTCCCAGCTGAGCTATACCCCCGAATGCTGACGCATCGAATCGGTACGCTGCCCGAGTCTCAACAGTGTTGGCGGAGTGGACGGGGCTCGAACCCGCGACCCCCGGCGTGACAGGCCGGTATTCTAACCAACTGAACTACCACTCCAGATACTTGGAATCTCTCGATTCGTCGCATCAAACTGGTCTCGCTTCGATTCAATCAATGACTTGATCGCTTCTCCGCGTCGATTTCGTTACTATACCTGATTTTTACAACGATCAAATCGAATTCCGAAGAATCTTCGATTTTCACACTGAATCTCGGTCAGTAACCAAGCTCGAAAACTTGGCGTCCCCTAGGGGATTCGAACCCCTGTAATCACCGTGAAAGGGTGGTGTCCTAGGCCTCTAGACGAAGGGGACTAAACCTTCATTCCTTGAACCGCGCGCCACGCAAACCGAGGTTTGGTGGAGGTAAGCGGGATCGAACCGCTGACCTCTTGCATGCCATGCAAGCGCTCTCCCAGCTGAGCTATACCCCCTTTGGGGATTCGAATCTGCTTCGTTTCGACTTTCTTGAATCTCATCGGGGAGCTCGCGCTCCCCGTTTTGATCCGCTGTCCGTCGCATCGAAGTTCGTTTCGAACGTCGCGCTGTTCAAGCGAGAACGAGAGTATAGAACGAGTTTTAAACGGAACGCAAGCGGTTCAACAAAATTTCTTTGTCGAAGAGTTCCAGGACCGCGTCGACCGACGGCGTTTGCGCGCGACCGCAGGCCAGCACGCGCACCGGGATGGCCAGTTGCGGCATCTTCAGGCCGTGCGCCGCGATCGTTTCCTTGATGGCGGCGCTGATCGAGGCCTTGTCCCAGGTCGCCAGGCCCTCGAGCTTGTCGGCGAACGTGAGCACCGCCGGCTTGACCGCGTCGGTCAGGTGCTGGGCGCGGTCGGCGTCGCTGGGCGTCACCGGCGACACGTACATCGCCAGCCAGTCCGCCAGCGCCACCGTCGTGCTGCAGCGGTCCTTGAACAGACCGCACATCGCCTCCAGGCGCTGCGGCGCGCTCAGGCCGCGCTTGGCCAGTTGCGCCGTCACCAGCGTCGCGAGCCGTGCATCGTCCGCCTGCTTGATGTAATGGGCGTTGACCCACTCCAGCTTGGCCGGATCCCACTGGGCCGGACTCTTGGAGATGTGGCTGCCGTCGAACCACGACACCATCTGCTCGATCGAGAACAGCTCGTCGTCCCCGTGGCTCCAGCCCAGGCGCGCCAGGTAGTTCAGCATCGCCTCGGGCAGGTAGCCGTTGTCCTCGTAGGCGGTCACGCTGACCGCGCCGCGGCGCTTGGACAGCTTCTGACCGTCATCGCCTAGGATCACCGGGATGTGGCCGAAGGCGGGCAGCTTCGCGCCCAGGGCCTTGAAGATGTTGATCTGCCAGGGCGTGTTGTTGATGTGCTCGTCGCCACGGAAGACATGGGTGATGGCCATGTCCCAGTCGTCGATCACGACGGCGAAGTTGTAGGTCGGCACACCGTCGGGCCGCAGGATGATGAGGTCATCGATCTCGCGGTTGTTGATGGTGATCGGGCCCTTGACCACGTCGTCCCAGGTCACGTCGCCGTCGATGGGATTCTTGAAGCGGACCACCGGCGTCACGCCCTCGGGAATCGCCGGCAGCGTCTTGCCCGGCTCCGGACGCCAGGTGCCGTCGTAGCGACGCTTCTCGCCACGCGCTTCCTGACCGGCCTTCATCGCATCCAGCTCTTCCGGCGTGCAATAGCAGCGGTAGGCGGTGCCGGCCGCGATCATCTGCTCGACGACGGCGTGATAGCGCTCCAGGCGCTGCATCTGGTAGATCGGGCCCTCGTCGTACTCGAGCCCCAGCCACTTCATCGAGGCCAGGATCTGCTCGACCGAGTCCTGCGTCGAGCGGGCGACGTCGGTGTCCTCGATGCGCAGCACGAATTGGCCACCATGGTGACGCGCGTAGGCCCAGGAGAACAGCGCCGTGCGGGCCGTGCCCAGATGCAGGAAGCCCGTCGGCGAGGGCGCGATGCGGGTGCGGATGGGAGAGGTCATAGCGAGTTCAAACCACGGGCCAGGTCGGCCTTGATGTCTTCGATGTCTTCGAGGCCGACCGCGACGCGGATCAGTCCCTGCGTGATGCCGGCCGCCTGGCGCTGCGGCTCGGTGAGCCGGCCGTGCGAGGTGCTGGCCGGATGGGTGATGGTGGTCTTGGTATCGCCCAGGTTGGCGGTGATCGAGCAGATGCGCGTCTGGTCGATCACGTGGAAGGCGGCGGATCGACCGCCGTCCTCGGCCGCGCGGGCGCCCCCCTTGACGATGAAGGACACCACCGCCCCGCCCTGCCCGCCTTGCTGGCGCATCGCGAGCTCGTGCTGCGGGTGCGACTTCAGGCCCGGGTAATAGACGCGCTCGACGCCGGGATGGGCCTCCAGCCATTCGGCCAGCCGCGCGGCGCTGGCGGTCTGCGCCTTCATGCGCACCGACAGCGTCTCCATGCCCTTGAGCACGACCCACGCATTGAACGGAGACAGCGACATGCCGACCGAGCGCATCACCGGCGTGAACACCTCGTCGATGAACTTCGCCGGGCCGCAGATCGCGCCGGCGATCACGCGGCCCTGGCCGTCGAGGTACTTGGTGCCGGAGTGGATGATGAAGTCCGCGCCCATCTTCGCCGGCTGCTGCAGCGCGGGCGATGCGAAGCAGTTGTCGACCGCGAGCAGTGCGCCGTGGCCATGCGCGATCTCCGCCAGCGCGGCGACGTCGCAGACCTCGGTCAGCGGGTTGGTCGGGGTCTCGGCGAACAGCAGCTTGGTGTTGGGCTGCAGCGCGTTCTTCCACTCCGCCAGGTCGGTCTGCGACACGAAGGTCGTCTGGACGCCGAACTTGCCGAACTCGCCCTGCAGCAGCTTGATCGTCGAGCCGAACACCGAGCGCGAGCAGACGACGTGATCGCCGGCCTTGAGCAGGCCCATGACGAGCAGCATGATCGCCGACATGCCGGACGAGGTCGCGATGCAGGCCTCGGTGCCCTCGAGCGCCGCGAGCCGGCGCTCCATCATCATCACCGTCGGATTGGAGAAGCGGCTGTAGACGAAGGCCTCCTCCTCGTTGGCGAAGCGGCGCGCGGCGGTGGCCGCGTCCGGATGAACGAAGGAACTGGTCAGGTACAGCGCCTCGGAGTTCTCGCCCCACGGCGACGGCGGCAGGCCCTCGCGGACCGCCAGGGTGTCCAGGCGGGCGTCGGCCGGCAGGTCCACGCGCGGAATGCCGCCTTGCTTGTCCTTGGCCATCACTGGTCTCCGCCGCTCTGCAGCGCGAGGCGGCTGCGCGCCGGCAGGTCCTCCTCCTCGGGCTGCGACTTGCGCTGCGCCTGCAGCGTCGCGAAGTCCTCGGCCGACACGTCGCCGGTGATGTACTGGCCGTCGAAGCAGGAGGCCTCGAAACCGTTCAGCCCCGGACGCAACTGGGCGACCACCCGCTTCATCGCGTCGACGTCCTGGTAGATCAGCGCGTCGGCGCCGATGAACTGGCGGATCTCCTCGATCGAGCGACCATGGGCGATCAATTCCTCCTTCGTCGGCATGTCGATGCCGTAGACGTTGGGGAAGCGCACCGGCGGCGCGGCCGAGGCCAGGTAGACCTTCTTGGCGCCGGCCTCGCGGGCCATCTGGACGATCTCCTTGGACGTCGTGCCGCGCACGATGGAGTCATCGACCAGCAGCACATTGCGGCCCTTGAACTCGAGGCCGATCGCGTTCAGCTTCTGGCGCACCGATTTCTTGCGCGTCGACTGGCCCGGCATGATGAAGGTCCGGCCGACATAGCGGTTCTTGACGAAGCCCTCGCGGTACGGCTTGCCGATGCGGTGCGCCAACTGCATCGCCGACGGGCGGCTCGACTCGGGAATCGGGATGACGACATCGATCTCGCTGGGCGGCATCGTCGAGATCAGACGCTGCGCCAGCGTCTCGCCCATGTTCAGCCGGGCCTGGTAGACCGAGATGCCGTCCATCACCGAGTCCGGGCGCGCCAGGTAGACGAACTCGAACATGCAGGGATTCAGCGTCGGGTTCTCGGCGCACTGCTGCGTGTGGATTTTGCCGCTGGTGTCGATGAACAGCGCCTCGCCCGGCGCGAGGTCACGCGTCAGCGTGTGGCCGGTGCCCTCCAGCGCGACGCTCTCGCTGGCCACCATCACCTCGCCGTCGGCCGACTGTCCGAAGCACAGCGGGCGGATGCCGTAGGGATCACGGAAGGCCAGCAGGCCATGGCCGGCGATCAGCGCGATCACGCCGTACGAGCCCTTGATGCGCT
Organism: Roseateles chitinivorans; assembly: GCF_002761755.1. Lineage (GTDB taxonomy): Bacteria > Pseudomonadota > Gammaproteobacteria > Burkholderiales > Burkholderiaceae_C > Roseateles > Roseateles chitinivorans. The sequence goes on along the minus strand of NZ_PEOG01000055.1, from coordinate 1,710 downwards.
TGTGCACCGTGCCCACGGCCTTGAAGATCTGCGCCGGCGTCAGCGGCAGGTCGCGGCCGGCCATCTCCAGCTCATGGGCCAGCACGTTGATCAGCACCTCGGTGTCGCTCTCGGTGTTGATGTGGCGGCGATCGACCTCGAACAGCTCGTCCTTCAGCGCATGCGCGTTGGTCAGGTTGCCGTTGTGGACCAGCACGATGCCGTAAGGCGCGTTGACGTAGAAGGGCTGGGCTTCTTCCTCGGAGTAGGCATTGCCGGCCGTCGGATAGCGGACCTGGCCCAGGCCGACGTTGCCGGGCAGCGCGCGCATGTTGCGGGTGCGGAAGACGTCGCGCACCATGCCGCGCGCCTTGTGCATGAAGCACTTGTGGCCCTGCATCGTGACGATGCCGGCCGCGTCCTGACCGCGGTGCTGCAGCAGCAGCAGCGCGTCATAGATCAGCTGGTTGACCGGCGCCTTGGAAATCACACCGACGATGCCGCACATGGGAGGTCCTTCAATGCTCTGGAAACGGGAGGAAAGCGAAGACCCGGGCGCTTGTGACGCTCAGGCCGGAATGTAGTCGTGCAGCGCCGCCGGCAACAGCGGCCGCAACTGCGTCAGCGCGACCTGCAGCCAGGGCGCGATCTGCGATTCGGTCCAGGGCTCCGAGCGCACGGCCGGCGTCATGCCGACGATGACGGTGGCCAGCAGCGCCAGCAGCACCGCCCGCAGCACGCCGAAGGCCGCGCCGCCGAGCCGGTCGATCAGTCCCAGCGGGGTCGCGTGGATCAGCGCCCGGACCAGCTTCGCGCCCAGGCCCCACACCAGCAGGACGAGGATGAAGCCCAGCACGAGTCCCAGCGCATGGATCAGCGCCGGGCCGACCTTCTCCGGCGGGATGAAGCGCTCGATGAACGGGGCGACGAAGGGCGACGCCAGATAGGCCACCCCCCAACCGGCGATCGTCATCAACTCGAACACCAGGCCGCGCCAGGCCCCCAGCAGCACCGAGATCGCGAACAGGCTCAGCAGCGCGATGTCGACCCAGTTCATCGCGGCACTCCGCGGCGGGCGGCTGGCGATCGTGGCGCGAGGTGTTCATGGCCGGGCATCGTCCTGGTCTCCGTGCCGGCCCGTCAGAGCGTCAGCACGGCCGAGGAGAGGCCACCGCCGCGAACCTTCGCTGCGACCTTGTCCGCCTCGTCCCGCGAATTGAACGGCCCGACCCGCACGCGGATGCGCTTGCCGTCGGCGGTCTCGACCGCCTGGGTGTAGGTCTTCAAGCCCAGCCGCTCGACCTTGGCGCGCACATCCTGCGCGGCCTTGCCGTCGGCGTAGGCACCGACCTGGACGATGAAGCGGGCACCGCCAGCGGCGGCATCGGGCTTGCGGTCCGACGCGGCCCGGCCTTCCAGCAGGGCCTGTGCGCGGGCGGCGTCGGCCGACCGGCCATCAGGCTTGAACTCGGGCTTCGCTTCGGGCTTCGATTCGGGCTTGCGCTCCGGCTTGGCCTCGGGTTTCGGCTCGGGCTTGCGCTCCGGCTTGTGCTCGGGCTTGGCGTCGGATCTGGACTCCGGCTTGGGCTCGACGCGCGCCGGACGCGCCGGTTCGGCCACCGTGGCGCGCTCTTCGGGCTGCGTCGCCATGCGCGTCGGCGGCATCGCCTGCGCGACCTGCTGCTCCGGCGTCGGCGCGGTCTGCGGCGGCGGCACCGCACGGTCGGCGGC
>NZ_PEOG01000054.1 GCF_002761755.1 Roseateles chitinivorans | reverse complement strand
CGGGTTGCAGCAGCCGCAACGGGCGGCGGGGCTCGGTGCGCGACATGGGCCCGGGCGGTCCGCGCGCTCAGCCGCTCACGCGGCCGATCGGCCGCAGCTCCACCAGGCTGCCGAGTTCCTGGAAGGAGTAGACGCGCAGCCACTCCAGCCGGCCCTCGATCATCTTGCGCACATAGCGGCGGATGTCCATCGAGGTGACCAGCGCCACGCCCTGCGCCGGCGTGCCGGCCAGCTCGGCGATGCGGTCGGTCAATGCCATCGCGTTCTCGGGCGGCATCGCCAGGTAGTTGCCGGCCGGGGTAGGCTTGATGCATTGCCGGATCGCCTGCTCGATGGCGGGATCCAGCAGCACCGCCGATAGGTGGCCGCGGCCCGCGGTCGCCTCGAAGGCCAGGTAGCGGCCGAGGTCGCCGCGCACGTACTCGGTCAGCAGCAGCATGTCCTTCTCCTTCGGTCCCCAGGCGATCAGGCTTTCGAAGATCGATCGCACGTTGCGGATCGGGACCTGCTCCTCGAGCAGCCGGCGCAGCACCTCCGCGATGCGCTGCAGCGGCAGCACCTTCTGCACCTCGGCCACCAGGCCCGGGTACTCGGGCGAGACGCGGTCGATGACCCACTGCACCTCCTGCACGCCCATGAACAGGTGGGCGTGGCGGCGCAGCACGCCGAAGACCTGCGCGGCGATCACCGACTCCAGGTCCATGCAGTCGCCGCGCTGCGCCTCGGGCACCGCGGCGGGCACCAGCCACAGCGACTCGGCGTGATGCAGGATCGGGCCGTGGCGCTGGGCCGCGCCGGCGAGCGCGCTGGCCGGGTCGGTCAGCAGCAGCAGCCGGCCGGGTACCGTGTGCTGGCTGGCGGGCACGTCGTTGAGCAGCACGTCGAAGCGGTGCTCCGGCAGGTCCGTCGAGACCCACATCGCGGCACCGGGGAAGGGCAGGCCCAGGTGGGCCTGCAGCTTGTGGCGCTCGGCCTCCAGGGCCTCGTCCAGGCGGTCGGCCTCGAGCAGCTCGCCCAGCGGGCGCGACATCCGGATCGCCAGCGGCTTGGCGAAGTGGGGCGGCTGCTGCAGGATCGCGGGCGCGTCGCCCTTGCCGCCTTCGCGCTGCAGCGCGCTGATCGGCTTGGACAGGACGGTCGCTTCCTCCTTGCGCTGGCGCCGGCCCAGCCAGTGGGCGATGGCCACCAGGCCCACCGCCAGGCCGAGGAACTGCAGCGCCGGGAAGCCGGGCACCAGCGCGAAGGCCATGGTCAGGCCGCCGGCCAGGTAGATCGCGCGCGGATTGCGCGACAGCTGGGCGCCGATCTCCTGGCCGAGCGAGCGCGGCTTCTTCTCCTGCTCGTCGGCGACCCGGGTGATCAGCACGCCGGCGGACACGCAGATGAACAGCGAAGGCACCTGCGACACCATCGCGTCGCCGATGGACAGCACCGCGAAGCGGGTCGAGGCCTCGCCCGCGGTCATGCCGTGGTACAGCACGCCCACCACGATGCCGGCCAGGATGTTCACCATCGTGATGATCAGGCCGGCGATGGCGTCGCCCTTGACGAACTTCATCGCGCCGTCCATGCCGCCGTGCATCTGGCTTTCCATCGCCAGCATGGCGCGTTTGCGCTTGGCTTCCTCGGCGGTGAGGATGCCGGCGCGCAGGTCGGCGTCGATGCTCATCTGCTTGCCGGGCATCGCGTCGAGGGTGAAGCGCGCGCCGACCTCGGCCACCCGCTCCGAGCCCTTGGAGATCACGATGAACTGCACCACCGTGATGATGATGAAGACGACGATGCCCACCACCAGGTTGCCGCCGACGACCAGGTTGCCGAAGCTCTCGATGACGTGCCCCGCGTCGGCGTGCAGCAGGATCGCCTTGGTCGAGGCGATGTTGAGGGACAGCCGGAACAGCGTCGTGAACAGCAGCAGCGACGGGAACGAGGAGAGCGACACCGCGTTGGGGATGAACAGCGTCGTCATCAGCAGCAGCACGCTGACGGCGATGTTGATCGCCAGCAGCGTGTCGATCAGCATCGTCGGCAGCGGCAGGATCATCAGCGCCACGATGGCGACGATGAGTCCGGCCATCGTGAGGTCGTTGCCCATGGTGGGGCTCAGGCGCAGGGCGGCCATGGCGGCGGGTCCTTCCGGGTGGGTCAGGGAGGCGGCGCGGCGGGGCGCGGCGGCTCGGTGGACGAAGAGGAGGGCGCGGCGGGTGCGGGCAGCGGTGCCGGCGAGGTCAGCGTGTGCAGGTAGGCGACCCAGCGCAGCACTGCGGCGACGGCCTCGAAGAGCTCCTCCGGGATGGCGTCGTCGACGGGCAGCTTGTGCAGCGCGCGCGCCAGCGGCGGGTTGCCGACGATGGGCACGCCGGACTTCTCGGCGATCGCGCGGATGCGCAGCGCCTCCGCGTCCATGCCCTTGGCGACGATGACCGGCAGCGGCGTCTCGCCGGGCTCGTAGCGCAGCGCCACCGCGTAGTGCGTCGGGTTGGTGACGACGACGGTGGACCCGGGCACGCGCTGCTCCGGCGGCGAGGTGGCCATCTCATGGGCGAGCTGCTTGCGCTGGCCCTTGAGTTGCGGGTCGCCCTCGCTCTCCTTGTGCTCGCGCTTGATCTCGTCCTTGGACATCTTCTGGTCGCGCTTGAACAGCCACAGCTGCAGGCCGAAGTCGACCGGTCCGACGATGATGAAGACGAGGCAGCCGGCGGAGATCAGCTTGATCAGGGCCTTCCAGCCGAGCACGCCGACGCCCACCGGATCGAAGTAGGCGGCGCCGACCAGCAGCGGCACCAGGCCGCGGATCATCACCCAGAGCACCGCGCCGAGCGCGATGGCCTTGGCCACCATCTTCAGGAAGTCGATGATCGAGCGGACCGAGAACAGCTTCTTGATGCCCTCGGCCGGATTGAGCTTGTCGAACTGCAGGTTGAGCGGCTCGAACGAGAGGTTGAAGCCGACCTGGGCGAAGGATGCGATCACGCCCAGCGCCACGGACACGGCGACGAAGGGCAGGATGGCGAGGAAGCCGGAGCGGGCGATGTCGACGGTGAGCGCGAGCAGCTCCTCGTTGCTCCTGGCGACCACGCCTTCGCGCAGGGCGCGGACGATGAGGCCGGAGAGCTGGTCCAGCGTCGACTCCGCCATCACGACCAGCACGATGAGCAGGCCCACCAGGCCCAGCGCCGCGTTGACGTCCTGGCTCTTGGGGCTCTGGCCCTTCTTGCGGGCGTCGTCGAGCTTCTTCTTTGTCGGCTCTTCGGTCTTTTCGCCGGACATGGTGGACGGGCCTCGCGGGCAGGAGCAGCGCGGGCGCTGCGACAGGGGTCAATCTAGGCGTCGAAGCCATCGCGGCCGGGCCGCGAGGCGAAGCGATGCGATCCGGCGCGAAGCTGCCGGACCAGGAAGACGGCGGTGCTGCTCACGCTGCTGGCGCTCACCCCGCCCTCTCCCATTTCGCGGGAGAGGGTGCAAGAGGCGACCGCTACCAGGTATTGCTTCCTCTGCCGCTTGCGGGAGAGGGCGGGGTAACGGCCAGCCGCCGAGGCCGTACGACGCCGTCAGCCGCGCGGGAACAGCACGTCGTTGTGCGCGCCTTCCGAGTTGTCGGCGACGCGCACCTCCAGGCCGAGCAGCGTCACGCCGGGCTGGTTGGCGGTATTGAACACGTTGTTGATCGCCATCCGGCGTGGCTGCCAGCTCGAGTCCTCGGCCAGGAAGGCCTCGCGCTCGGCGTGGATCGCCGCGGCCTCTTCGGGCCTGCCGAGCTTGCGCGCCAGCACGGCGCTGGCGTCGTAGCCATCGACGATGGCCGCGGCCGGCACCTGCATGCAATCCACGGCCAGGTATTGCTTGAACTGGTTGTCCAGCTTGCCCGCGTCCTGGAAGATCTGCCGCAAGTCCGACTCCGACGACTGCTGCCGCAGCCGGAAGTCTTCCGCCGGCTGCTTGAACCCGTCCGGGAACTTCGTGTAGGTGTTGCCGTGGTTGATCCACCGCGCGCGGTCGGACTCGATCGCCTGCTCGAAGCGCGGCAGGTCGACGAACTCGGTGATGCGGCGCGTGCGCATCGGTGCCGTCACGCCGTCCACGGTGACCAGGCGCTTGGTCACTTCGGTGCCGCCGAGGTGGTCGCCCATCCGGCTGGCCCCGGCGACGTCGGCCGCGTTGATCGTCTTGCCGTCCTCGAAGCGCTTCAGGTTCACGCTCAGGCTGGCCGCCGCGCCGCTCTGCTGCAGGGTCCGGGCACCGGACCGTTCCTCCGGATAGCGGTAGTAGCCCGACGCCTCGTCCGCCATGGCGTGCCGTAGCTCGCCGACGGTGCGGCCCTGCGCCAGCGCCACGCGGCCCTGCACGACCTGCGCCATCTTCTTCCCAGCCGCAGCAGGCGCGGGCGCCGGCGCCGTCTCCGAGGCGGACGGCGCCGCCGCCGGCGTGCCGTCCAGCGGCCGCGAGATCGTGATCTGCGGACTGAGCGCCGTGCCGGACAGCTCGCCGCGGACGGCCTCGCGGTTGTACTTGCCCAGCAGGTTGAGCGAGGCCACGTCGACGTTCTTGAGGATCGCGTCCACCGGGCCGGCATGGCCCATCTCCTCCCACATGACCGCATGACGCAGCATGTCCTCGAACTCGAGCTGGTTCCTGGGCTGGGTCGGCACGTCCTGGGGCACGCGCACCTGCAGGCCGTTCTGCCATTGGTTCTCGTAGCTGGCGGCGGCGGTGAGGTCAGCCAGGCGCGCTCCGAACGATGCGGCGCCGACGTCGACCTTCGCCGACACGCCGGCGCCGAAGCCCATCTTGGCGCCGACCGTGCTCTGCGTGCCGGCCGTGAGGTAGTAGGCGGCGGTGGTCATGCCGATCTCCATCACCAGGTCGTGCTGGTACTTGCCGGCCGCCGCCACGCGCATGGTCAGCGACAGCGGGTCGGGGAAGTCGCCCGGCTTCATGCCCATCTGCACTCGCGAGGTGTCGAAGCCATAGCTGTTGCCGCCGCTGAACTTGAACCTGTCCCGCACCGACATCAACCGGGCGATCGAGATCAGGCCGTCGAGCAACTGCTCCTTGTTGTCGATCTGTCCGCGGTTCCAGATCGCGGAGCCGACCGCGCCGTCGAGCGTCTTGCGGAACGCGCCGACGGTCTTGGCCGCGTCCGGCTCGCCGGCCGCGGTGAGATCGGCCGCCGCCACGCGCGCGAGCTGATGGACGGCCTCGGCCGGCTTGATCTGGCCTTCGGCGTAGCGTTCCCAGAGACCGGCCAGCTTCGGATGCGCCTGCAGCGTCCGGTCATCCAGCCCGAAGCGCACGGGCACCTGGACCGCGGCCACCGTCGCGCTGAGCAGGTGCTCCGGCGTCTCCTTCGGCACCGCGACATCCAGCGCGCGCGCCAGCGTCTTGAGCGCACGTTCGGCCGGGAGCGCGTCGTCGCCGCCGCGCAGCGTCTCGATGCCGTCGCGCATCGCGTCGACCGCCGCTGGCGTGCTGGTGATCAGCCCCGCCTGCGCCAGCGTGCGCGTGGCTGAGGCGATGGCCGAAGGGTTCAGTGCCGTCGCGCCGCCCACCGGCAGCGCGCGCGCGATCACGCCCATCACCGAGTGCTCGCGCGACACGCTCGACAGCATGTCCGTGGTCAGTCCCTTGAGGTAGTCGTCGGCCTGCTGCAGCGGGGTGCCCGGGCCTTTCTCGAAGAACTCGTTGCGCACCGCGTTGAACGCGTGACGCAGCTCGGGCGCCAGACCGTCCAGCTTGAAGTCCGAGGTCTGCAGCGCCTGCGCGGCGGCGCTGCGGGCCAGTTGCGGCAGCTCGCCGCCGGAGGCCTGCAGCGCGGCGTCGGCGGTGAACAGCACGCGCAGTGCCGCGACGCGGCGATCCGAGGTCTCCAGATCGAGCGCCGGCGCGCCCGCCTGTGGCGGCGCGAGCAGCGCGGACAGCATCTCGACGCCGCGGGGCAACACCGCGACTTCCCGTGCGAGCGCCACGGCCGCGGACTGCGCGGGCGAGCGCTCGGTGGGGGCGGCGGTGATCGTGGCCAGCCCGCCTGCATCCAGCGCGCCCAGCGTCTGAAGCGCGTGCTTGAGCTGTGTCGCCTGTTCCTCTCCCAGGCTCAGCGGGCCGGTCGCGGCGCGTGGGGCGAAGGCCAGGATGCCGGCGTTGAAGACGTTCTCCAGCACCGTGTCGCGCGGCAGTTGATCGCCCTTGGCCGGCCGGGCGCCCAGCCGGTCCGCCACCGTGCGCAGCGCGTCGCCCAGCGGCGCGTGAACGGCGCGTGCCTGGTCGATCAGGGTGCTCATGCGCTGGTACTGCAGGTCCGCCAGGCGTTCCTGTGCGGCCGCATGGCGCTGCGTGGCCTGGGCCTCGGCCATGACGGCAGCATCCAACTTGGCCATCGCCTGATGCAGCGGTGTCTGCACCTCGGGTGGAAGATCGATGATTGCCGCGCCTTGCCGGCGCAGCGCGCCCTCCAGTTCCTCGCGCCGCTCTGGCGGCGCGTCGGCGGGCAGACGGCGCAGCGCGGTCAGCAAGGGCTTCACGCCCTTGGCGAAGGCCTCGACCTGCGCTCCCTGGTCCCCCGCGGCGGCCTGCAGGCACTGCACGGCCTTGTCGACTTCGATCTCGATGCCACGGGCGGCGTACTGCGCCCCGGCCAGTTCGATGAAGGCCTTCTGTTCGCCGATCCGGGCGTCGAGCATCGGCGGACGGCTGGCCGCCGCCGCACGGGCCTCGGGCGATGCCATGTCGGTCAGCCTCGCCGTGGGGCGGGCCATGATCCCCACCGACTGCAGTGCGACGGTGGAGGCGGTCGCCACCGCCTGCGCGGATGCGCCCAGGATCGACGGCAGCGGCGAGGCTGATCCGGGCGCACCCGGTGCCGACTGAGGTGCCGGCATCCACTTGTCGAGCGCGGGCGTGTCCAGCAACTGCGCGGCCAGCTTCAACTGCTCCGGTTTCGACGCGGGGACCGAGAACCTGAAGCGGTCCGTCTCCAGCGGCGGCAGCTTGGGCGCCTTGGGCATCTCGCCGGGCGGGCCGCCCGCGGAGAGCTGGTTCCACGCTTGATAACCCAGGACCGTCCCGGTGGTGGTGATCGGATGCTGCTTGTTGGAGCCGTAGGCGCTGACGAGCGCCTGCTGCAGCTTGGGCGCCACCGCGGAGGAGAAGCCCACCGCCCGGTCGTCGGCGGGCGGAGCGCCGGATTCGATGTCGCCCTGGCGCTTCGGGCGGCGGCGCAGGCCGAGGAAATGGGAGCTCGAGGCCTCGGAGGACGGCTGCGTGGCGGTCGACTGAGCGGTCTCGCGGGGAATGCTGGGGGTGGTGTTGGCCGACAGGAGCGGCGCGGGGCTGCTGGCGCTGGGGATATCCGGCATGGGGAGGTCTCTGGTGATGTGTCGTTGGAAATCACCAGATTCGGTGCAGACGGGCACCGGCGTGGGGAGGAAGCGAAGCGGTCCTCCGGCATGCGAAGCCGGACAGGCCGATCGGCCCTGACCGTCGATCCGTTCCAGCACCAGCAAGGCCCTTTGGCGCCGGTGGCGGGCAGGGGCGTTGAGCGCGGTCGCGGGGCCGGCTTCGTCCGGACGGCCCGCGCTTCGCCCGTGGCCGATCGATGCGGTGACCGCTGAAACAGCATGCGTCCAGGCGCTGCCCAGCCGCGCCGGTCTTCATCGGTCCATGCAAAAGGAAAGAGTGATGCCCCAGCCCATCGTCAACCGGGGACTGTCCACGACGCCGTTCCCGGCCGGCGGTGGCCCGAGCGCGGACCCGGCCGCCGGACTTCCTCCGGACTACCAGCAGCGCCTGGATGCCGCGGTGACCACGTCGCTGAGGCGATCGGCCGACGCGCCCTGTCCCGATGCCGGGCCGGAGACGCCGTCCATGTCCGTGCCGGTGCCGGTGCCGATGGATCGCCTGCAGACGGTCTCCACGCTGCAGCGCAACGAGCGGCTGTTCGACAAGCCCAGGTCCGACGAGGATCTGCGCCGCCTGGCCGACGATCCGCACACCGCGCCGGAACTCGGGCGCGCGCTGCGGAGCGTGCTGGCGGACGAGGAACTCAAGCACGGCCTGGACAGCGCGAGCAATGGCCGCGTCGATGGATTGATCGGGCGCGGCGACCTGCGCAGCCTGTCCGAGTCCCATGAGCTGATCCGCTACAACCGCCGCCGCGCGGAGAGCTTTCGCCATCACTACCTCGCGTCGGACAACGGCGACCAGGTGCGCGAGCGGGTCCGGGAGATGACGCGCTCCGACGCGGCGCGCGAGCTCTACAAGTACGCTGACTACCTGCCGAAGTCGACCTCGTTGCAAACGCTGCGGGATCTCGTCGACGGCACGCTGTCGATGGATCGGCGGCCGCCGCAGGTGATCGCCGCGGCGCGCTACTTCGTGGACCGGCCTGGCGAATGGGCGCTGGTGACGGGCCTCGCGGAGGACGAGGGGATCTCCCGCGCCCGGCTGGCCGATGCGCTGGGCCGCAACATCCAGCTGCGTCCGGAGGAGCGCCGCGCCGTGCGCACGATCGAGCGTCATGCCGATGACTTCTTCGATGGACGGCTGTTCGATCGCGAGAAGCTGCAGCGCATCGTCCAGGACCCGCGCCAGCCGCGCGGGCATGCCGAGGCGGCGAGGGTGCTGCTGGCCGATCCGGTGCTGTTCGGCCTGCTCGACAACGCGGAGCGGGGACACAAGAGCAATGCGTGGCGCTCGTCGGACGACGGCCGCATCGGGCGCAAGGACCTGCGGCGTTTCATCGAGCGCAACGATGTCGACGCGGGACCGCCGCCGCATACGCCGCCTCGCGACGAAGCGCCCGCCCCGCCGCCGCGCGACCTGCCCGATCCGGCGGCGGTGCGCGAGATGGTCGATGGCCGCTGGAACCAGCCTGAAACGCGCACCGTGAAGGGCGGCAAGCTCCGGGGCGTCGTGACCGGCGTGATGAAGGGCCTGTCCATCTTCGAGAAGATCGGCTCGACCACCTTGGGCGCGATCGCGGCGCTGAAGATTCCGCTGATCAGCCAGGCGGCGGCGGTCGGATCGATGGTGACGAACGCGATCGCCGGCGGGCTCGATGTGGGGCGCACCGCCATCGACGGCGGCGACGTGAAGCGGGCCGCGGCCAATGCCGGCAAGAGCTTCGGCAGCAATGCGCTGAGCGTGGCGACCGCGCCGGGCGCGGGCAAGGCGGTCACCGCGAGCACCAGCGTGATCGCGAAGACCGCCGTGAAGGCTGCGGTCAAGGAAACCGGCAAGCAGCTGTTCAACGAGGTGGTGAAGCCCAAGGCCGAGGAGCTCGCGCAGCGTCACCTGATGGCGCGTCCGGGCGACGGCCCACCGCCCCGGGCGACACCGCCGGCGACCACCCCGGCGACGCCACCCGTGGCGACCCCGGACGAACTGCGGCCCCCGCCAACCTGACACCTCCTGGAGACGATCTCATGATCACGACTTTCGAACGCTCGACACCCTTTGCGGAACCGGAGTTCAGGCCGCCCTCGGAGGCGGGCCGCCTGCTGACCCGCATTCATCTGCTGACGCGCGACGCGGCGCGCGCGCTCGGCATGGACGCCGAGGCCGCGGAGCAGGCCGCCCTGGACGGTGGACTCGTGCTCGATGGCGAGGTCGTCCTGGTGTCGCCCGTGGCGCTGGGCGCGGATGACGCCAACTCGCTGGTGATCTCCGTGGGCCTGGGTCGGCGCCTCGGACAGATGCCGGTCTCCGCCTTGTCCAGCGTGCTGGCGCAGGCGCCCGGGCTGCTGGCGGTGCACCGCATGACCATCGGCTGCGATCCCGACGGTGAACTGATGCTGCATGGCATCGCCGACGCCGGGACCGCGACCTCGGCGAGCCTGGCGCGGGATCTCCTCGCCGTGCGGCAGCTCGCGGTGCTGCTGCAGGACTTCACCGCGACCCGGACGCAATGAGGAAGGGCCTCTCATGAGCGCCGGCGGTGTCCACCGCGTCTCGCACGGGCTGGCGACGGGCACGGGCACCGTTGACGGCGGGCGTTCGTCCACGCCGCCGGAGCTGGCGCGATCGCAGACGCTCGAGTCGCCCGACGGGCTTCGCCAGCGTCCGCCCGCCGCCGGCGCGGAACCGGCCGCGTCGACGGCGCGCCGCGTCAGCCTGCCCCGGGTGATGGAGGCGGCGAAGGACATCGCCCTGCCGAATGTGTCGATGATCGGCAGCGCGCTGGCCACCGGTGTCAAGGCGGCGAAGCAGTTCATGCGACCGGTGGTCTCCAGCGCGCCGCTTCAATCCGCGTTGCGCGCGGATCTGGGGCAGGGCACCGCGCAGATGGACGCCCATGCGGCCGCCGTGGCGTACGGGAAGGGATCGGCCACCTGGCTGGACCGGACCGTGCCGCTGGTTCATGCGGTGCTGCGCCAGGGCATGACCGGCGCTTCGACGGAGGTGGATCAGGTGGCCGCCGCGGCATCGGCACCGGGATCCCTGTTCGCACATCTGACCGCGGGACAGACCGGCGAGGTGCTGAGCAGAAAGCTCGCCGGACCGTTGATCGACCGGCTGCCCCGTCATTTCCAGGCCATCGACGCCAGGGCGGTCGTGCCGGACCCGGTCGTCAGCGACATGAATGCGCTGGTGCCCGGGGCGGGTGACAAGCTGCGCGCATCGGTCTCGACGCGTCAGGCGGAGATCGTCGATCTGGGCAGCGCCAGCAACGTGAAGCTCGCGAAGCTGTCGGAAGACGTCGCGAATCGCGCGCGCGCGGCGCTGATGGTGACGACGCCGCTGGGCCTGACCGGGCAGGCGGCGCTCGGCCTCGGGGCCGCGGCGGCGACGGGCTGTGTCATCGGCGGCGTGATGGCGACTCGCCAATCGGTGGCGACCGTCACCGTGCCGGACGCCGAGCAGTTGAGGGCGCTGGTGGCGTCTCGCCCGGCCGATGGCGCGCAGGCGCTGGAGCAACTGATGAAGTCCCGCGGCGGCGAGCAGCCCGGCGCGCACAAGGTGCCGCTGTTCTTCGCGAAACGGCTGCCGGGCAAGGCCGAGCCGGCCGCGGACGCGGCGCAGCGCGCGCGGATGGCCGCGTCCCGCGAATCGCTGAGGCAGGGCATCAAGGCCGTGCCGGTGGAGGTGGCCGCCGCGGCGGCCCCGGCCGTGCGCCCGATGTCGGAAGGGGACCGCGGTGCGGATGCGCGCACGGCCATGGCGATCGGCAGCGCGGTCGGGGCGCATGCGGCGCTCAAACCCGTGCTCGATGCGGCTACCGGTCCGGGGCGTTGATATCGGCTTGGATATCGATGGGCGGAAAATTGTGATCGCGGTGGGGGACGGACGCCGCAGCGTCCCGTGATAGCTTCTTGCCGCCTCCGGCGCTCGGCACGGACGGCATGGCCGCGGTGCCAGGCATTGCCTGGCGGCGCCATACAAGCAGAACTCACGGAGACAGGAATGATCAGTCGTCGCGCAATGATCCGCACGGGCCTGGCCGGCATGGCTGCAACGGCCGGCGCGGCCGCAACAGCCGGCGTGGCCGCGACCAGCGATTCAAGCGGGGTGACGGTGGATGTGCTCGCGCCCACGCCGCCGATGGGCTGGAACAGCTGGAACAGCTTCGCCACGACCATCAACGAGGCGCAGGCGCGCGAGACCGCGCGCATCATGGCGGACAAGCTGCGGCCTGCCGGCTACGACATCTTCACCATTGACATCCAGTGGTACGAGCCCACGGCGTCGAGCTACACCTACAGCGCCGATCCCGAGCCGGCGATGGACGGCCATGGCCGCCTGGTGCCGGCGGTGAACCGCTTCCCGTCCAGCGCGGACGGCCGTGGCTTCGGGCCGCTGGCGGCGGACGTCCATGCGATGGGCTTGAAGTTCGGCATCCACCTGATGCGGGGCATTCCGCGGCTTGCGGTCAAACGCAACCTGCCGATCCTGGGAACGTCGTACCGGGCGGCGGACATCGCCGACACGTCGAGCGTCTGCTCCTGGAATCCCGACATGTACGGCGTGGACATGCGCAAGCCCGGCGCGCAGGCCTATTACGACAGCGTCTTCGCGCTGTATGCGTCGTGGGGCGTCGACTTCATCAAGATGGACGACATGAGCCGTCCCTACGACGCCCACGCGGCCGAGATCGAGGCGGCGCATCGCGCGATCGTGCGCACGAAACGGCCGATGGTGCTGAGCCTGTCGCCCGGCGAGACGCCGGTGATCCGTGGCGACCATGTCCGCCAGTACGCGCAGATGTGGCGCATCTCGGACGACTTCTGGGACGACTGGAAGATGCTGGAGGCCCAGTTCACGCGGCTGGAGAACTGGAACCCGTGGCGCCGGCCGGGCGCCTGGCCCGACCCGGACATGCTGCCGCTGGGACGCCTGGCGCTGGGCGAGCGGGACACCAAATTCACCGCCGACGAGCAGCGCACGCTGATGACGCTGTGGGCGATCACGCGCTCGCCGCTGATCATGGGCGGGGACCTGCGCCACCTGGACGAGCCGACGCTGGCGCTGCTCACCAACCCCGAGGTGCTGGCGGTCGACCAGGCGAGCTCGGACAACCGGCCGCATTTCGTCGAGGACGGCGTGCGGATCTGGTCGGCGCGGCCGGCCGACGGCAAGGGCCGCTATCTCGCGCTTTTCAATCCGGGTGACAAGGCGCGGGAGGTGTCGATCGCGTTGCGGGACCTGGCGCTGGAAGGCGCGCAGCCGGTGCGCGACCTCTGGGCGAGGCGGCCGCTCGCGCAGGCCTCGGGGCGGTTCTCACAGACGCTGCCGGCGCATGGGGCGGGGCTTTATCGGATCGGGTAGTCAGTTGAAGACTGTCGGCGAGACCGAGCACGCGGTTTGCCCTCTCAGGACGCCGCGTAGAGCATCAGCCCGCGCTTGAGCAGCAGGGGTTCGACCCGTGCGAAGCCGGCTTCCTGAAGCGCGATGCGCTGCTCTTCGATGGTCATGTAGAGCTGGTCGTTCTTCATCCCGCCAGGGCCGGCGAAGTGATCGCAGACGAGGTAGCGCCCCTGCGGCGCCAGCAGACCTCGAACCTGTTCATGAAGCGCGCGGGCGTGGCGCTTGTGGCGCAGCTCATGGACCGCCTGGTTCGTGACCACGTGATCGAAGAACTCGAGGTCCTCCACCCACGCGGGCTCGCGGAAGCTCCTCTCGACGAAGCGGATGCGGGAGTACGCCGCGCCGATCCGCTCCGCAGCAAGCTCATGCATGGCTGGCGAGAAGTCGAGTGCCGTGTAGGCGATGTGCGGGAGCGCGTCGAGCAGGAATTTGGCGAGGAAGCCCGGGCCGGAGCCCAGCTCCAGCACCCGGACTGCGGAGCCGGCGACGAGCTGCTCGGCGAACTCCGCGAAGAATTCCCTCCGCCACGGGCGCTTCACCATCGCTTCATCGGCCCACTCGCGGGCGTCGACCATCTGTCTCAGGTCGATGGGGCTGGGAACGTCGAGGACGCACATGCGAGGCGATTGTTGAAGTGTCAGGCGGGCTGAATCCAGACGAACGGGCGTGTGGTACGCCCGGGGTGGGGCGACGCATTCTGCCCTACCAATGTTGGCTCTTGCGGCCGAGCCGCCGTGACTTCAGGCGCGGAGAGGGCCGGTGTTCGATGCGTCCGCGGGCTGTCGTGGCCACAAGAATGGCGGTCCCGTTCTGCGTTACCTAGCAGGTGGGTGCGTCGTTGCAGTACGGCTGTGAGGACTCGTCTCACGCCACAAGTTCAAACGACGGGGCGACCTCTTCGCGGATTGCAATGACCTCCGGGGTTCGCCTGGGAGCGGCGTGTAGTCCGCCCCCCCGAAGGCTCCACGGCAATAACGTGCGGGTCGTTCCTATTGCTGTGAACTCGAAACTTGCTGCGATGAAGCGTCGTGACAAGCGGTGAGCCTTGAACGTCAGAGGAAGGATCGGACGTTAACCGGCGGTAGAACTGGCTCAGGCGACCGTGCCGCTGCATGGCGGCCGACTGCAGCATGCTGATCTCGGTCGTTCGCGACTTGGAACTGAGTGACTGGTCTCACCAACAGCAGCAGTTTGAGCTGAATAGCGTTGGCTGGCAGCTTCGGCGCTGGAACCGCCGTTGGGCGCGGCGTAAAGCACTCGGACTTACGTCGGCGCCCCCTTGTCCTTGCGCTGACGAATGATCGAATTCGCGAATCCCCCGATTTGAGGGGAATCGCTTTCCGCGCTGAGTCGAACGATCTCCGCCCTGCAGGCGGCGTCAATCTTCAACGCTTGCATTGCCGCCTTCGCCTCCAGTGCGTCGATCACCGCGAGCGCTTTGTTGACGTCGAGGAACCCGCCTCGCTGCACCGCATCACAAGCAATATTCAGAACGTGCTCCGTGGACGCCGAGTCGAGCGAGCCGGCGAAAGTTCCAAGCAGTCGCAATGAGATATTCCTGACCGCAGGATCCGGATGTGTCGCCTCTGGCATCGCCGCCTCAACGGCTGTTTTTGGAGCTCCAGCGTATTGAAGCAACTCCAAGGCCTTCACCTTGATGCCCGGATCGCATCGCCTGGCTGCGTCGACAACCGCGGCACGTTCCTCGGCCACGGCATTCACGAGCTTGTTTCGAGCTTCGTGAAGACGAGGGTCTTGGTAGTCGAGAGAACCATCGATGCCCACGAATTCTCGTCCGCTGCGTCCCCCGGTCTCATCGAAAACCGATTGCCGCGCACGTTCGAAGGCTTCGATGTCCCGATTGAGCGCTTCCGGAATTCCTTTGCCATCCACGCATGTCCCCGCATAGCGAGGCGTGTAGCCGCCCGCCGAGAACGCGATCGCATAGGTGGCCTCGTTGTTCGCTCTGGCAATCAGGTTGCAGCTGACGCTGGCTCGCGGGTACTGTTCTCGGACCAGTCGACAAGCGCTGACGAACGCTGGATCCCGGGCCTCATATTGATTGCCGATGACGAGCCGGGTTGTCGAGCGAACGAGCTCCTTGTCAGCACCCTGGATGCCGACAACATCGATGTTCGAGAGCGTGATGCCGAGGGCGGCGGGTGCCCATAGCATCGAGATCGTGGTCGCGAGAAAGCTCGCAAGACCGATACGCATTCGAAGCATCATTTCTCCCTCAGGTCTTCGCCATATCCCGGATCACAGTGTCGCAGTGGCGTGCTCGTTTCGCTCCCGGCTTGCGTCGATCGAAACAATTTCTTTGGTCCGCGGTGCGTTGAGCAGCTCTCGAAGTCGGATTTCCGGTAGAGCGGCGGCACCACGCGCGACAGCATCAGCATCAGCAGGCCGCCTACCACCCGTCACATGCGTTCCAGCAGATTGCCGGCCCCAGAACGGCAGGTAGCGCGCCCAAGCGGGCGACGTCGGACGCAGATTGGACTGCCCATGACGCAGCACATGCTGACCGCTCGACTGCGAGAGCTTCATGCGGACTGGCTGGTCTCCCGAACCGTTCATGCCAAGGTGTCGCTCCGCGTCGAATACGAGATCACGGCGCAGGCTTGCCGGCTGGACCCGATGAAGGAAGCGTCGCAGGCCTGGTGAATGCAGTACGGCGACAGCGCGCCAGTCAAGTGGCTTCAAAGGGGGGCGCCAGCCCAGGCCCGGCCCGGCGGCGCCGTGGGCCGGGCACAGGCGCTGCGCGCGCTCAATCCGCACCCAGCACTCGCCCGAGGATCACCATGTCCCGGATCTTCGCGTCGGCCCACACGATGCCCGGCAGGCGACCCCAGGCGCTGAAGCCCTGGGCGCGGAACAGCGCCAGGCTGGCCGCGTTGTCGTGCCAGATGAAGGCCATCAGCCGGTCGATGTGCCACAGCGGTGCCTCGGCCTGCGCATGGGACAGCAGGCGCCGGCCGATGCCGCAGCCGCGCCAGCCGCTGGCGATGTAGATCGCGACCTCCGCCGCCGGCATGCAGGCGGGCCGGTCGGCGAAGCCGAGCAGGCTCAGCCATCCCACGACTTCCACGCCAGCCTGCGCGACCCACAGTGGACGGCCATTGGCGCGGTGCGACGCCATCCAGTTCGCGAGACCGTCGGCCGGCAGCTGCGGCAGGCAGCTGCCGAGCACCGGCCGGCCGCCGGCGCGCGCGTCGAGGCCGGGCAGCGGCGCCGGCAATGGCGGCAGCGACTCGTTGTAGATCCGGGTGATGGCCGCGAGGTCGCCGTCCAGCGCCGGACGGATCGCGATCGCCGCCGCGCCCGCGACGAGCGGCTCGCCCGTGATCGCCGCCAGGGCGACGGTGAACGCGATGGAGGCGGGCAGGACATCGGTCGTCGCGGGCATGGCGGTTCGGCGCTGAAGTCTTGGAGGACCGCAATCTAGGAAGGACCGCGACCCGTCGCGACGCGTGTCGCGAAGCGCGGCGCCGGCGCGCGAAGGAAGCAAGGCCTGGCCCCCGCGACGCTTCGCGGCCGGGCACGTCGCTTCGCCCAGGGGCGTTCCGGGCGCAGGGCGATGCCTACCCTCACCAATCGATCACACGCGGCGCACCGCGCCATCCCGGCCCTATCCAGGAGCAGCCATGTCCATCGATGCCATCGATCGCCCTTCGTCCGCGCAGCGTCCGTCGGCGCTCGACCTCTACAGCCAGTTCCTCAACGCGCCCGCCGCGCAGCCGCAAGGGCCTGCCAGCGGTGGGTCGCCCGGCCAGCAGCTGATGGCCATGCTGGTCTCTAGCCTCATGGCCGCCGCCCAGCCGCAGCAGGGCGGCGGCAACCCCTGGCCCGATACCGCCGCCGGCCCCGGATCGACCGCCGGCCCGTCGGGGCCGATGGGCCCTGGCACCGCGGGCAACAACCCGCAGGCCGGCCAGCTCGCGCTGATCAACAGCATCCTCCAGTTGCTGCAGGCCTTGCTGCCGCTGCTGCAGTCGCTCGCGCAGAACGGCCTGCAGCCCACCAGTGCCGCCAATCAGTTGGCCAACCAGTTCGGCGGCGGCAGCGGTGGCGGAGGGGGCTTCAGCAGCGGAGCGGGCGGTGGCGGTGGCGGCTCGCCTTTCGGCGGCATGGGGGGCATGGGTGGCCCATCGATGGGCCCGGGCGCGGGTGGCCCCGGCGGCTCGCCGTTCTCGTCGGCGCCCTCGGCGCCGCCGAGCCCTTCGCTGCCCTCGATCCCCTCGATGCCTTCCTCGCCGGAGTCCGATCCCTTCTCCTCGCCCGGGTCGTCGCCGCCGAGCACGCCGTCGACTTCCTCGGCCCCTTCGACGCCGTCGTCCGGGCCGTCCTCGCCGAGCGCACCGTCGGCGCCGGCCAGCCCACCCGCGCCGTCGGCGCCGAGCACGCCGTCCGCGCCGCCATCTCCGTCCTCGCCGTCCTCGCCGTCCTCGCCGTCCGCGCCTTCCGGATCCGCACCGACCACGGGCGCGGGCAAGCCGACCGAGATCCCGCCGGCGACCGGCAAGGTCATCGTGAACGAGCCCATCGTGGTCAAGGCCGGCCAGACCTTCGACGGCGAGGGCAAGCTCTACCAGGCCGGCCCCTCACTGGGCGACGGCGGCCAGAGCGAAACCCAGAAGCCGGTGTTCATCCTCGAACCCGGTGCGAAGCTGGAGAACGTGCAGGTCGCCGGCGGCGACGGCATCCACGCCCGCGGCGACGCGACCCTGAAGAACGTCTGGTGGAAGGACGTCGGCGAGGACGCGATGACGATGAAGGGTCCGGGCCACGTCCACGTGATCGGCGGCGGCGCCTACGCGGCGACCGACAAGATCTTCCAGATCAATGCACCGGGCTCGCTGTCGATCGACGGCTTCACCGCCGACGGCTTCGGCAAGGCGGTGCGCACCAACGGCGGCCATGACTTCCCGATCAGCATCGACATCCGCAACTCGGTCTTCCGCAACGGCGACGAGGCCGTGGTGCGCAGCGATGCCAAGGACGCCAAGATCAACATCGGGTCCGATGTGGTGATCGAGAACACGCCGCACAAGGTGCTCGCGCCCGCGACGGCCGACGTGCAGGGCGTCGGCGCCTGGGACTACAAGCCCTACAGCGGCTGACGACCAAGCGTCCCGGCCAGATGCCGGGGCGCTTGCGATCACGCCTCGGCCGCACTCGACCAGGTCACGCGCACGTCGCGTCCACGTCGCGATCGCGCGGCGCCTGGCGCCTGGCGCCGGCCTTCGCCGAGCGAGGCGTGGCGCTCAGCGCGCCGGCACGTCCAGTCGCGCATCGATGTGCGAGGCCTCGGCCGCGGTCACGCTGCCGATCTGGACGACCAGGTCCAGCCCGTGCGTGCGCTGCGCCAGGTTGCGCTCGTAGGAGCGCATCGAGTAAGGCCGCATCGCCGCGGGATCTCGCCACTGCGACTCGACCGCGCGTTCCAGCGCGGCCACTTCCGCCGGCAGGCCGCCGGGCTGTCGCTCGCACAGCGCGATCGCGGAGCGGTAGGCATCGTCGCGCAATCGCATCGCCGTCCCGACCACCACCCGCGCCGCGGCGCTGTGGTTCGGACTGGCATGGCGCTGGATGTCGGCCACCAGCTGTTCCAGCCGCTGACGGTCCGCGCCGGCCGCCACCCAGTCGCCGAGTTGCGGCTTCACCTGCTTGGCGAAGGCGTCGAGGTCCTGGTACTCGGTCTCGACGAAGGACAGCGGATGCAGGCGGCCGTCCTCGTAGACG
Organism: Roseateles chitinivorans; assembly: GCF_002761755.1. Lineage (GTDB taxonomy): Bacteria > Pseudomonadota > Gammaproteobacteria > Burkholderiales > Burkholderiaceae_C > Roseateles > Roseateles chitinivorans. Next base: position 21,834 of record NZ_PEOG01000054.1, on the reverse strand, counting down.
GCCTCCCGCCGCTCGAACACGCCGCCCAGGACGCGCTCCGCGCCGATGCCGGCCTGCAGCGCGCCCATCGTGAGGTCGGCCTTGCCGGCATCGCCGACCGAGCCGGCCACCGTCTGCGACACGCCCAGCGAGGCCCGCAGCGCGACGCCGGCGCGGCTGGCGTGGCCGTCGATGCGGCGCTCGACGCGCATCGCGCCGCTGGCGTCGCCGTAGCGGCGGGTGACGTCGCGTTGCGTCTCGACATAGCCGCCGGCGCTGGCCGTCGCCTTGAGCCGCCACCGGCCCAGCGACGCGGTGACGTCGGCGCCCAGGCCGTGTCGCCGGCGCGCGTCGCCCGCATCGCCGATCTGGTTGACGGTCAGATCCGGGAACTCCTGCAGCAGTTCGCGCAGCAGCGATGGATCGCCCGGGTTGCGGGCGGCTCCGCCGGCGCCGTGGTCGATGAGCCGGTCGATCAGGCGCGAGAACTCCGCGCGCAGCTCGGACACCGGCCGGCCGACGCGCGGCAGGCGCAGCGACAGGCCCTGGAGCTCGGACCGGTCGTGACCGTAGAGCAGCGCGTCGACGTTGCCGCCGATCTTGAACAGGCCCAGGTCCGGTCCCACGCTCGCACCCAGTCCCACCTGGCGCGTGGCCTGGCGCTGCGTGCCCAGCACGATTTCCATGTCGTAGGGCGGCATGGCGATCTCGAAGACCGCGTGCCGAGCGCCCTGGGCGCGTGCGTCGACCCGTCCGCGCACGAACAGGGCCGCGGCCACCGCGCTGATCGACGCCGTGATCTGCCGCAGCCCGACGCCGGCGATGCCGCCGCCGGTCAACCGCAGCCGCGAGGAGCCTTCGATGTTGGCGACGATGTCCTTGAGCGCGGTCCGCAGCGTTTCGCGGTCGATCGACTTCATGCGCGTGTCGCGGCCGTTGGCCTCGTCCTCGGCACGGGCGAGCGCGGCCGACGCGGTGAGCAGCGGGGACGCCGAGGGTCCCGAGGTCGCGCTGGCGGTGTCCGCGCGTGCGTCCGATACCCAGGCGCTCAGCGCCGCCGAATCCAGGCGCAACGCGGCGAGCGCCTTCAGCTCGGGCAACTCGCCGAGCCGGCGGGCGAGGGCGCCCAGCACCGGCGGATCCGCGGCGGCGGCTTCCGACAGCATCAGCCGCGCCAGCCGCTCCGCGATCGCCGTGCGCGCATCGGCATCGAAGCCCATGCGCTCGAAGGATGGGCGGGCGTCCTCCAGGCAGTGCGACAGGACCGCGGCGCGCAACAGATGGGCCGGCACCGCGGCCGGGCCGGTGGACCGGCCCGCCGCCGCCCGAAGCAGCCCATCCCGCAGCGCGCTCGCGGCTTCGGTCAGCGCCTGCTCCCGCGCCTGGCGATGACGTGCGGCCGGCCCGCGCTCCACGCCCTGCACGCCGTGCCGCAGCGCGCGGAACGGCGACTTGCCGATCAACGGATTGCGCGGGCGCAGCGCGCCGCGCGGTGCGGCACGGTCGATCCAGCGGCCCATCTTCATCAGCCGCGCGTCAAGCGCCGCGAAGCGCGTGCCCGGACCGGTCTCGTGCAGGTCGTTGCGCACCGCCGCGAGCGCCCATCGATGCGGCGTCGAGGCTGCCACGTCGCCCGCCATCCGCGCGGCGGCACAGAAGACCGCCTCGCCGGTGAGCGTCCGCAGCGCGGTCGGATCACGCAGCAGCGCCGTCGGATCGCCGTGGTGATCGAGCGCGCGCGGCGCGCCTTCGGACGCCTTCAGCAGCAGCGCGAAATCGCGCCGCCGCGCGGGATCGACCGGGCGCGCGGTGACCGCCATCAGCACGTCCATGCCGGCCGGCGTGCCGCCCAGCGCGGAGGACGTCCGCCACGCGGCCTGCCGGGCGGCCAACTCGTCCGCCGCCGCGTGCTCGATCAGCATCGGTCCCCAGCCCAGCCGGTTGTTGCGCAGCCCGTCCTGGCGCCGGCGACGGCCGACGTCGGTGAGCCGGCCGGGACTGCCGAGCAGCGCGGCCGATGGCGACGGCGACGCGGACAGCAGCGGCGAGCCCGCCGACGTCCGGTTCGCGCCGGCCTGCCAGGCCGCGATCAGTTCCGCCTGCGCGTCGAGCGCGGCCAGCGAGTCCAGGGCGTCCAGCGCCAACCGCGCGTCGCCCTCGCAGGCCGCCGCCAGCGACTGCGTCAGCAGCACCACCGGCGCGGAAGGCAGGTCGGGCGTCGGCGGCACGCCGGACAGGTCCAGCCGCGACAGCTGGCCGGCCAACCGTGCCAGGTCTTCCGGCATCGCGCCGTCGCGAGGGAACAGCGTCGCGATCAGCGGGGCCAGATCCGGCCGGTCGATGCGCATCGTGTCCAGCAGCACCGCGCCGGTGGGCGCGGTGCGTGACGGCGGCTCGGGCTGCGACACGGCGGCCGCGGCGGTGTCGCCGGCTTCGACCGACCGGGCCGGCAGGGCGGCGCGTGGCGCCGCGGCGCTGTCCGGCTGCGGCCGTGCCGGCGGGGCATCCAGCGGGCGGATCGCCGTGCTGGGCAGGAGCGGGGTGCGCTGTTCCTGGGAGAGCGGCGTGTCGACGCCGACACGAGAGAGACCGAGATGACGCGCGATTCGAGTGGTGAAGGACATGGACTGCTCCTTCCTCCCGATCGTGGCGAGCGGCCATGACGGGCCGTCGCGCCGGGGCGAAGGCCTGACAGCGGGCGCGAAGGGGCGCCGGCGCGACGGGCGGATGCCGGGGTGGGCGGCGATGTCTTCGCTTCGCCGCACGGCGGTTCGGCGGGTGTCGACCGTCGCCCGGGTCCGGTCCCGAGAGTCAAGGGTGAATCCCCCATGCCTTTGCACAGGAACCGCCCATGAGCGCCATCGATCCGATCTCTTCCCTCAGCGGCAGCGGCCCGCGGCTGTCTCCGATGCAGCAGCTGTACCAGCAGCAGCTCTACGCGGATCCGCAGCCCGCGACCCCCGCCAACGTCATCGCCCCGCTCATGACCTTGCTGGTCCAGCAGATCATCGCGACGCTGGTGCAGCAGCTTCTGCAGTCGTTGCAGGCCCAGCAGGGGCAACAGGGCATGCCCGGCGGGGGCGGCGGGGGTGGTGGAGGCGGCGGCGCAGGCGGGGGCCTGGGCGGAGCGCCCGGGGGCGGGAACCCGTTCGCCGCCGGTGGCGGCCCGGGTGGTGGTGTCAGTCCTTTCGGGCCCGCCAGCGGCTTCGGTGGCGCGGGGAGCGGAAGTCCCGGCCTCGGCGGCGGGGATGTCCCGCCTGCACCAGCGCCCGCTTTCTCACAACCAAGTCCAGCTCCGAGCCCGAGCCCGAGCCCGAGCCCGAGCCCTGCGCCCGCTCATGGCCATCACCACCATCATGGCCACGCCCCGGCTCCGGCGACTCCCGATCCGCTGCTCGATCCCGCGCTCGCGCCCGCACCGGCCCCTTCGGTCGGCGCCTCCGGCAAGCCCGATGGCGCGGGGGCGGTGTCCAGCAGTGCTCCGGCGACCTCGGTGCTGCCGCCGCATCGCGGCGAGGTGGTGGTGAACAAGCCCATCGTCGTCGGCCCGGGCGAGACCTTCGACGGCAAGAACCAGTTGTTCACCGCCGGGCCGGGGCTCAGCGGCGGTTCGGCCGAGACCTACCAGCCGGTCTTCATCCTCGGCCCCGGCGCCACGCTCAAGAACGTGCAGTTCCAGGGCGGCGACGGCGTGCACCTGCTGGGCAGCGGCAAGATCGACAACGTGCATGCGGTACACGGCGGACCCGACGACATGATCACCATCGACGGCCCCGGCAACCGCGCGCACGATGCGCAGCTGGCCGGCATCTCGCCGGCCTCGATCCCGTCCGGCCCGGCCGAGGTCGAGATCACCAATTCCTCGTTCCGGCATTCGCATGACAAGGCGATCCAGGTCAACGGCGATGCCCAGGTGAAGCTGCGCGGGGTCTATGCCGAGGATGTCGGCCAGCTGCTGGTGACGCTGGGTGGCCAGCCGATCAAGGCCGATGTGTCGATCGAGGACTCGCGGTTCAGCGGCGTGCGTTCGCATCTGGTGCGGCTGGACGATCGCGACTCGACGCTGCGGATCGGTCCGAACGTCAGCACCGACTCGGGCCGCATCCCGGTCATGATGGGCACGCCGGCCAATGCCAGCGGCGCGACCGTGGTGATGCCGTCGTCGGATCCGGCGGGCGATGGCAATTGATCCCGGCGCGATGGGCATGCGTCTGGCTGGCCCATGCAATCCATGCATATATATGAGGTGATATGGTGCGGCCTGCGCCGAGGCGATCCTGCCTGATGCCTTTCTGGCCCCGAACGGGCCGGCATTCGCGCGAAGAAGCCTGATCCGTGCCATGAAAGTCGATACGAAAAGCAAGAAGGTGAACAAGGCGTGGTTGAACAACCATGTCAATGATCCCTACGTGAAGTTGGCCCAGAAGGAGGGCTACCGGTCGCGCGCCGCCTACAAGCTCAAGGAGATCGACGAGGAATTCCAGCTGATCCGACCCGGACAGGTGGTGGTCGACCTGGGAGCGTCGCCCGGGGCCTGGAGCCAGTACCTCCGCCGACGCTTCGCGCCCAAGGAGGCGGGCGCCGGCGGTGCGGCGGTGGGCGCGCTCAACGGCCGCATCATCGCGCTCGACCTGCTGGACTTCGAACCGATCGAAGGCGTGGAGTTCCTCCAGGGCGACTTCCGGGAACAGGAAGTGCTGGCGCAGCTGGAGGCGACGCTGGGCGGCGCGAAGGTGGATCTGGTGGTGTCGGACATGGCGCCCAACCTGTCGGGCATCGAAAGCACCGATGCCGCGCGGATGGAACACCTGATCGAGCTGGCGCTGGATTTCTCCCAGCAGCACCTGAAGCCGGAAGGCGCGCTGGTGGCCAAGGTCTTCCACGGCAGCGGGTATGACCAACTGGTGCAGGCTTTCCGGGCGCAGTTCAAGCGCGTGAAAACCGCCAAGCCGAAAGCCTCCCGGGACAAATCCGCCGAAAACTTCCTGGTCGGCATCGGGCTGAAGAAGAGCTGATCCGGCGAAGGCGCCCGGGCGAGCCGGTTCGGTTTTGGCTGAAGCCGCGATCAAGCGTCAAAGTCGGGGCCGCTTCGGGCGCTTGCCTGGAGGTGGGCGTGGCAATATCTATCGTGGCGTGTGGGAATGCCAATCAAGTCGTGGGACTTGACTGGCCTAGAATCCGCCCCATATGCCGTGAAAGTCCGCTGCCCGAGGCAGTATCGGTGGGCGGCGGTGATGGAATGACAAAGGAGTCGCGGTGAACAATCAGTGGTTCTCGAAAGTGGCTGTGTGGATGGTGATCGCCTTGGTGCTGTTCACCGTCTTCAAGCAGTTCGATCGCAGCGCAACCCAGGGGACTCAGATCGGTTACTCGGACTTCCTCGAAGAAGTTCGCGCCAAGCGCATCAAGCAAGTGGTGCTGCAGGAAACCCCTGCCGGCACCGAGATCCAGGCGACCACCGGTGACGGCAACAAGCTCCGCACCACCGCGCCCTACATGGATCGCGGCCTGGTCGGCGACCTGATCAACTACGGCGTCAAGTTCGACGCCAAGCCCCGCGAAGAGCCGTCGGTCCTGATGAGCATCCTGCTCAGCTGGGGCCCGATGCTGCTGCTGATCGCCGTCTGGGTGTACTTCATGCGCCAGATGCAGGGCGGTGGCAAGGGCGGTGCGTTCAGCTTCGGCAAGTCGAAGGCACGCATGCTCGACGAAGCCAACAACACGACCACCTTCGCGGACGTCGCAGGTTGCGACGAGGCGAAGGAGGAAGTGAAGGAACTCGTCGACTTCCTCAAGGACCCGCAGAAGTTCCAGAAGCTGGGCGGACGCATTCCGCGCGGCGTCCTGCTGGTCGGCCCTCCCGGTACCGGCAAGACGCTGCTGGCCAAGGCCATCGCCGGTGAAGCCAAGGTGCCGTTCTTCACGATTTCCGGTTCGGACTTCGTCGAGATGTTCGTCGGTGTCGGCGCGGCACGGGTGCGCGACATGTTCGAGCAGGCCAAGAAGAGCGCGCCCTGCATCATCTTCGTCGACGAGATCGACGCCGTTGGTCGCCATCGCGGCGCCGGCCTGGGCGGCGGCAACGACGAGCGCGAGCAAACGCTCAACCAGATGCTGGTGGAGATGGACGGCTTCGACACCAACCTGGGCGTCATCGTGATGGCCGCGACCAACCGTCCGGACATCCTGGATCCGGCGCTGTTGCGTCCGGGTCGCTTCGACCGTCAGGTCTACGTCACGCTGCCCGACGTCCGTGGCCGCGAGCAGATCCTGAATGTGCACATGCGCAAGGTGCCGGTCGGCCAGGACGTCCGCGCCGACATCCTGGCGCGCGGCACCCCGGGCTTCTCCGGTGCCGATCTGGCCAACCTGGTCAACGAGGCCGCGCTGTTCGCCGCCCGCCGCAATGGCCGGGTGGTCGACATGCAGGACTTCGAGAAGGCCAAGGACAAGATCATGATGGGCCCCGAGCGGAAGTCCATGGTCATGCCCGAGGAAGAGCGCAAGAACACCGCCTATCACGAAGCCGGTCACGCCCTGGTCGCGCGCTTGCTGCCCAAGACCGATCCGGTGCACAAGGTGACGGTGATCCCGCGTGGTCGCGCGCTGGGCGTGACGATGCAGCTGCCGGAAGGCGACCGCTACAGCATGGACAAGGAGCGCATGCTCTCGACCATCTCGGTGCTGTTCGGCGGCCGGATCGCGGAAGAGGTCTTCATGAACCAGATGACGACCGGCGCCAGCAACGACTTCGAGCGAGCCACGGCGATCGCCCGCGACATGGTCACCCGCTACGGCATGACCGATGAACTGGGACCGATGGTCTATGCGGACAACGAAGGCGAGGTCTTCCTCGGCCGGTCGGTGACGAAGACGACCAACATGTCGGAAGAGACGATGCGCAAGGTCGATCAGGAGATCCGCAAGATCATCGACGAGCAATACACGATCGCTCGCAACCTGATCGAGGAGCACAAGGACAAGATGCACGCGATGGCCACGGCGCTGCTCGAGTGGGAAACCATCGACTCCGACCAGATCGACGACATCATGGACAACCGTCCCCCGCGTCCGCCGAAGGATTGGACGCCGCCGGCCAACAAGTCGGACAGCGGCGGCACGCCCGCGGTGAACACAGGCAGCGCACCTGCCGCCGCCTGATCGTCGGCGAGCAACTCCCAAGAGGCCAAAAAAGGGCCTCAAGGGGCAACACCTTTGAAAGGCCGGTCGTCAGACCGGCCTTTCTGCTTTTGGTCCGGAGCATCGCCGGATGCGGTGCTCACGCCGGGCGGTCGCGGCTTCCGTCATACTGTCCGCTTGGCGTGGCAGTCCCCAGCGCGATCTAGCGTGCCGCCGCGCGCTCGATGCCCTGCCGCCCATGACTGCTGCCTCGATCTGGAAAACCACCCGCTTCGATCTCGACCTGACGGAGCGCCCCCTGGTGATGGGCATCGTGAATGTGACGCCCGATTCGTTCTCGGACGGCGGCCGGCATGCCGACGCCGCCAAGGCGATCGACTTCTGCGAGCGGCTGCTGGGCGAGGGCGTCGACATCCTGGACCTGGGCGGCGAATCGACCCGCCCTGGCGCCGTCCGGCTCGATGCCGACGAGGAGTGGCGTCGCCTCGAGCCGGTCATGCGGGCTGCCCTGAATTTCGGCGTTCCGGTGTCGGTCGATACCTGCAAGACCGAGGTGATGCGGCGGGCCCTGGACCTGGGCGTCGACATCATCAATGACGTGCAGGCCTTGCGGGATGAGGGCGCCGATGCGCTGCTCGCGGAACACGGCAGCGCCGGCATCTGCCTGATGCACATGCGGGGCGAGCCTGCCGGCATGCAGCAGTTGACCGATTACGCCGATGTCGTGACCGAGGTCTCCGATTTCCTCGACGAGCGGATGCGGCACTTGGTCGAGTGCGGCGTGGCGGCGGAGCGGATCACGCTCGATCCCGGCTATGGGTTCGCCAAGACGGTCGACCAGAACCTGGCGCTGCAGCGCCGGCAGCGCGAACTGCTGGCGCTGGGACGGCCGCTGTTGGTGGGATGGTCACGCAAGTCGACCCTGGGTGCGGTGACGGGCCGCGCCGTCGACGAACGCCTGCCGGCCAGCATCGGCGCGGCGCTGGCGTCGGTGGTGCTGGGCGCGCGGATCGTGCGCGTTCACGATGTCGGCGCCACCGTCGACGCGCTCAAGGTCTGGCAGGCATTCGGCGCACCGCAAGGCTGACGGGCTGCTTCACTTCCGAGCGTCCCTCCCGGCCGCCTCCCCCGATCGCGGGGCCCCATCCTGGGCGAGGAGTGCTCGATCCGGCTTCGGCGACAATCCGCGGATTCAAGATCGAGAAGTCTCAGGAGGTTGCTTCAATGAGCCGCAAGTATTTCGGGACCGACGGCATCCGCGGGACCGTGGGCCGTACGCCCATCACGCCTGACTTCATGCTGCGGCTGGGGCATGCGGTGGGCCGGGTGCTCAAGCGCAGCTACGGCAAGCCCAGTGTCATGATCGGCAAGGACACCCGCATCTCCGGCTACATGCTCGAATCGGCACTCGAAGCGGGCTTCGCCTCAGCCGGCGTCAACGTCCTGCTGACCGGCCCCTTGCCGACGCCGGGCGTCGCTTACCTGACCCGGGCGCTGCGCCAGCACCTGGGCGTGGTCATTTCCGCCTCCCACAACCCCTTCGCCGACAACGGCATCAAGTTCTTCTCCTCCAAGGGCGAGAAACTGCCCGATGCCTGGGAACTCGACGTGGAAGCCGTGCTGGACGAGCCGCCGGTCTGGGTGGACTCCGCCAGCCTCGGCCGGGCGCGCCGCCTCGACGACGCGCAGGGCCGCTACATCGAGTTCTGCAAGGCCAGCTTCAGCAGTGACCTCAGCCTGCGGGGCATGAAGCTGGTGGTCGACGCCGCGCATGGCGCCGCCTATCAGGTCGCGCCGTCCGTGTTCCACGAACTGGGTGCGGAAGTGATCGCCATCGGCAACAAGCCGGACGGCTACAACATCAACGACAAGGTCGGCGCCACGGCGCCGGACGCCCTGGTCGCGGCGGTGAAGGAACACAAGGCCGATTACGGCATCGCGCTGGACGGCGACGCCGACCGCCTCCAGATGGTCGACGGCGATGGCCGCCTGTACAACGGCGATGAGCTGCTTTACGTGATGGTGGCGGATCGTCTGGCGCGCGGCGAGCGTGTCGCGGGCGCCGTCGGGACGCTGATGACCAACATGGCGGTCGAATTGGCGCTGCGCCAGCGGGACGTTGAGTTCGTGCGCGCCAAGGTGGGCGACCGCTACGTGCTCGAGGAACTGGCGGCCCGAGGCTGGCAGCTTGGCGGGGAGGGCTCCGGTCACCTGCTGGCGCTGGACCGTCACACGACGGGCGACGGGATCGTCAGCAGCCTGCTGGTGCTGGAAGCGGTCTGCCGCGGCGGTCGTCGCCTCGTCGACCTGCTGGAAGGCGTCTCCCTGTTCCCGCAAACGCTGATCAATGTCCGCCTTCAAGCCGACCAGCAGGATTGGAAGAGCAATCCGGCGCTCGCCCGCACCGAGGCGGAGGTCATGGCTGAACTGGGCGATCGCGGGCGCGTGCTGATCCGCAAGTCAGGCACCGAGCCGCTGCTGCGCGTGATGGTCGAGGCCAGCGACGCCGGGCTCGCCCAGCGTTGCGCGGAACGTCTGGCCGACGCCATTCGCGGTTGAAGCACGCAGCGCGCGAGTGATGCGAACTGCTCCGGACGAGTTCGGAGCGTGAAAAGGGCCGCCGGCGCGGGAGCGCCGGCGGCCCTAGTCGCATTGGTGGGTCGCTTCGAATGCGGCTCCTCGTAGCCTTGGCAGCCAGGAAACACCTTTGATTCGTCCGCCCGCGGAGGCCCGACTTCGTCCTCGAAAGGGTTATTTCCCCGGCGCTGCAGGCCGGGGACCGAAGATGACAGCGGGGTGAATCGAATATGACAATGGCTCGGACCCCGTGCCCGGAGCGCCGGTTCTCCTCTGGGGCGCTCTCCGTAACGAGATTTTTCCGGCTCCGGCCCGGCGTCACGGATGTGTCACATTGAGGTCATAGCATCCGCTCCGTTCGCCAACCAACCCAAGCGATAGGACTGAATGACCATGAATCAACTGCGTGCTGGCCTGCTGTTCGCCGCTTGCGCCGCGATGTTCTCCGCGGCCCATGCTCAAGAGGTGACCGGCGCGGGTGCCTCCTTCCCGGCTCCCGTGTACGCCAAGTGGGCCGACGCCTACAACAAGGCCACCGGCGTCCGCATCAACTATCAGTCGGTGGGTTCCGGTGCCGGCATCAAGCAGATCCAGGCCAAGACCGTCGATTTCGGCGCCTCCGACGCCCCCCTGAAGGACGAGCAACTGGCCAAGGACGGCCTGGTGCAGTTCCCGACCGTGATCGGCGGCGTCGTGCCGGTCATCAACGTCAAGGGCATCAACCCCGGTCAACTGAAGCTCAACGGCCAGATCCTGGGCGATATCTACCTGGGCAAGGTCACCAAGTGGAACGACCCCGCCATCGCCGCCCTCAACCCGGGCGTGGCGCTGCCGGACGCCGCCATCGCCGTGGTTCGCCGCGCCGACGGTTCGGGCACCAGCTTCCTGTTCACCAACTACCTGTCCAAGGTGAACGCCGAGTGGAAGGCCAAGGTCGGTGAAGGCACGGCGGTGAACTGGCCCACCGGCGCAGGCGGCAAGGGCAACGAGGGCGTGTCGGCCTTCGTGACGCGCCTGCCGAACTCGATCGGCTACGTCGAGTACGCCTATGCCAAGCAGAACAAGATGACCTACGTGCTGATGAAGAACGCCGCCGGCAACTTCGTCAGCCCGAGCGACGACGCCTTCAAGGCCGCTGCCGCCGGTGCCAAGTGGAACGAATCGTTCTACCAGGTGCTGACCGAGCAGGCGGGCAAGGACAGCTGGCCCATCACCGGCGCCACCTTCATCCTGATGCACGCTGCCCAGGACAAGCCGGCCCAGGCCGCCGCCGCGCTGAAGTTCTTCGACTGGGCCTACACCCAGGGCGACAAGACCGCCGACGAACTGGACTACGTGCCGCTGCCGGCCGCCGTCAAGGAGCTGGTTCGCAAGCAGTGGGCCGATCATGTGAAGGACGGTTCGGGCAAGGCTGTCAGCTTCAAGTGATCCTCGCCTGACGACACAGCCCGGTGACCCGCGTCGCGGCCACCGGGCTTTCGCACAAGAATTCCAGACACTCCCAGCGGAGGCCCCGTGGCCGCAATACTTCCAGCCAATTCCATCGACCGAGATCGCGGCCAGGAGCGGGCCCAGCCTGACGGCCGTCCGCCGCAGCGCCGGCGCGTCGCGCCCTGGGCCGACACCGTGTTCTCGGCGCTGACGCACGGCGCGGCCTGGCTCACGCTGGCCCTGCTGGCGGGCATCATCGGCTCGCTGCTGGTCGGGGCCGCGCCCGCGATCAAGCAGTTCGGCCTGAACTTCCTGATCACCGCGGACTGGGATCCGGTGCAGGAGAAGTTCGGCGGCCTGGTGATGATCTACGGCACGCTGATGACGTCGCTCATCGCGCTGCTGATCGCGGTGCCGGTGAGCTTCGGCATCGCGCTGTTCCTCACCGAACTTGCCCCGGGCTGGCTGCGCCGCCCGCTGGGCATCGCGATCGAGCTGCTGGCCGCGGTCCCGTCCATCGTCTACGGCATGTGGGGCCTGCTGGTCTTCGGCCCGATCCTGGCGACCTATGTGCAGCAGCCACTGCAGTCGCTGCTGGGCGGCGTGCCCTACCTGGGCGCGCTGGTGTCCGGCCCGCCGGTGGGCATCGGCATCCTGTCGGCCGGCATCATCCTGGCCATCATGATCATCCCGTTCATCGCCTCGGTGATGCGCGACGTCTTCGAGGTCACGCCGGCGATGCTCAAGGAATCGGCCTACGGCCTGGGCTCCACGACCTGGGAAGTGGTCTGGAAGGTCGTGCTGCCGTACACCAAGACCGGTGTGGTCGGCGGCATCATGCTGGGCCTGGGCCGCGCGCTGGGCGAGACCATGGCGGTCACCTTCGTGATCGGCAACATGAACCAGCTGAACTCGCTGTCGGTCTTCGAGGCCGCCAACAGCATCACCTCGGCGCTGGCCAACGAGTTCGCCGAAGCCGGCGCCGGCCTGCACCAGGCCTCGCTGATCTACCTGGGCCTGGTGCTGTTCTTCATCACCTTCGTGGTGCTGGCGTTCTCCAAGGTCCTGCTCAACAAGCTCAAGAAGAACGAGGGAGCCCGCACATGAGCGCCACCAACGCCAAGCGCCTGGCGATGTACAACAAGCGCAAGCGCGTCAACCAGATCGCGCTGACGCTGTCCCTGGCCGCGATGGGCTTCGGCCTGGTCTGGCTGATCTGGATCCTGCTGGAGACGCTGATCCAGGGCGTGGGCGGGCTGACGATCGCCACCTTCACCCAGATGACGCCGCCGCCGATGGCGGAAGAGGGCGGCCTGGCCAACGCGATCTACGGTTCGCTGCTGATGGTCGGCCTGGCCACCTGCGTCGGCACGCCGATCGGCGTGCTGGCCGGCGTCTATCTCGCCGAGTACGGCCAGAAGACCTGGCTCGGTGCCAGCGTGCGCTTCATCAACGACATCCTGCTGTCGGCGCCGTCGATCGTGGTGGGCCTGTTCATCTACACGGTGGTGGTGACGCGGATGAAGTCGTTCTCGGCGCTGGCCGGCATCCTGGCGCTGGCGCTGATCGTGATCCCGGTGGTGATCCGCACCACCGAGAACATGCTGAGCCTGATCCCCAACGCGCTGCGCGAGGCGGCCTATGCGCTGGGCACGCCGAAGTGGAAGGTCATCCTGACCGTCACGCTGAAGGCGGCCCGCGCCGGCGTGGTGACCGGCGTGCTGCTGGCGCTGGCGCGCATCTCGGGCGAGACCGCGCCGCTGCTCTTCACCGCGCTGTCCAACCAGTTCTGGACCAGCTCACTGGGCAGCCCGATGGCCAGCCTGCCGGTGACCATCTTCAAGTTCGCGATGAGCCCGTACGAGAACTGGCAGAAGCTGGCCTGGGCCGGCGTCTTCATCATCACCATCGGCGTGCTGCTGCTCAACATCGCCGCCCGCGTGCTGTTCAAGGAAAAGCATTGACCGGCTGAATGCCGCCGGGGCCGAATGCTCCGGCGTCTCACGATCAACGAATCCCACGAATCGAGAAACAACATGGACGTCAAAGTCGACATGCCGGTGACCGAGAAGGCGAAGCTCTCGGTGAAGAACCTGAACTTCTACTACGGCAGCTTCCACGCGCTGAAGAACATCAACCTGGACATCCCCGAGAACAAGGTGACGGCCTTCATCGGGCCGTCGGGCTGCGGCAAGTCCACGCTGCTGCGCACGCTCAACCGGATGTTCGAGCTCTATCCGGAGCAGCGCGCCGAGGGCCAGATCCTGCTGGACGGCGAGGACATCCTGACCAGCAAGGAAGACGTGTCGCTGATCCGCGCCAAGGTCGGCATGGTGTTCCAGAAGCCGACGCCGTTCCCGATGTCGATCTACGACAACATCGCCTTCGGCGTGCGCCTGTTCGAGACGCTGTCGCGCGTCGAGATGGACGAGCGCGTCGAGTGGGCGCTGAAGAAGGCCGCGCTGTGGAACGAGGTCAAGGACAAGCTGAACCAGAGCGGTTCCGGTCTCTCCGGCGGTCAGCAGCAGCGCCTGTGCATCGCGCGCGGCATCGCGATCAAGCCGGAGGTGCTGCTGCTGGACGAGCCCTGCTCGGCGCTGGATCCGATCTCGACCGGCAAGATCGAGGAGCTCATCCATGAGCTCAAGCACGACTACACCGTCGCGATCGTGACCCACAACATGCAGCAGGCCGCCCGCTGCTCGGACTACACCGCCTACATGTACCTGGGCGACCTGATCGAATTCGGACCGACCGCGGAGCTCTTCATGAAGCCCAAGCGCAAGGACACCGAGGACTACATCACCGGACGCTTTGGCTGAGGCCGGACCGAGGACGGGCCCTGCGGCCTGTCCGACGCCGGCCGAAGGCCATGGCGCGTCTCGCGCACCATGGCTGGGGAGGCGGTAGCTAAGAGCCGATCAAGTTAGGAGAACCGAAATGACAGATAAACATCTCTCCACCCAGTTCGACGCCGAGCTCAGCGGCATTTCCACCCGCGTGCTGGAGATGGGCGGCCTGGTCGAATCGCAGGTCGCGCAGGCCGTCGAGGCGCTGGGCACGTTCAGCGGCGACATCGCCAGCCACGTCCTCAAGCAGGAGGAGATCGTCAACACGATGGAGATCGAGATTGATCGCGACCTGTCGACGATCATTGCCCGCCGCCAGCCCACCGCGCGGGACCTGCGCCTGCTGATCGCCGTGTCCAAGACGATCGCCAACCTCGAGCGCGTCGGCGACGAGGCCGCCCGCATCGCCCGCACCGTGCAGCGCCTGATCAACACCGGCGTGTCGAGCCGGCTGCGCCTGCCGATGTCGGACCTGTCTTATGAGGCCGAACTGGCCACCGCGCAGCTGCGCAAGGCGCTGGACGCGTTCGCGCGACTGGATGTCGACCGCGCGCTGGAAGTGCTCAAGGCCGACGACCAGATCGACAAGGAGTTCGACGGCCTGATGCGCAAGCTCATCACTTACATGATGGAAGACCCGCGCACCATCTCGTCGTCGATCGATCTGGTGTTCGTCGCCAAGGCGATCGAACGGGTGGGCGACCACGCCAAGAACCTGGCCGAAGTCATCATCTACGTGGTCAAGGGCACCGACGTCCGCCACAACTCGCCCGACGCCGTCGAGCACATGGTGCGCTGAGCACCGATCGCGATCCTCCCGTCCGGCCCGGCCCCGATCGGGGTGTCAGGACCGGCGGGACCGAATAAGAGGAGTTACCCCGCATGAGTCGCATCCTGGTCGTCGAGGACGAATCCGCCATCGCCGAGCTGATCTCCATCAACCTGCGCCACGCCGGCTACGAAGTGACGCTGGCCGGCAATGCCGAGCAGGCGCAGTTGGAAGTGGACCGCGTGCTGCCCGATCTGGTCGTGCTCGACTGGATGCTGCCAGGCCAGACCGGCCTGGCGCTGGCGCGCCAATGGCGTGGCGCGACCCGCACCCGCGAGCTGCCCATCATCCTGCTGACGGCGCGCGCGGAAGAGGTCGACAAGGTGTCCGGCCTGGACGCCGGCGCCGACGACTACCTGACCAAGCCGTTCTCCACCAACGAGCTGCTGGCCCGCATCCGCGCGGTGCTGCGCCGCAAGGCGCCCGAGGCGCTGGACACGGCGGTCGAGGTCGGCGGCCTGGTCCTGGATCCGGGCACGCGACGTGTCAGCCGCGAGGGCGTGGAGGTCAAGCTGGGCCCGACCGAGTTCCGCCTGCTGCATTTCTTCATGACGCACCCGGAGCGCGTGCACAGCCGTTCGCAGCTGCTGGACCGCGTCTGGGGCGACCACGTGTTCATCGAGGAACGCACCGTCGATGTCCACGTCAAGCGCCTGCGCGAGGCGCTGGAGAAGGTCAGCTGCGCCCGCATGATCGAGACGGTGCGCGGCGCCGGCTACCGACTGACCCAGCAGAGCAGCGCCCTGTCGGCCTGAGGACGCGTCCATGGCATGGATGTTGTCGCGGGTGCTGATGCTGGTGTTGGGAACCGGCGTGGCGGGCGGACTGGGCTACTGGCTGGGCGAATGGATGCGGATGCCGCAGCTCGCCGCGGCGCTGGCGGCGGGGACGGCCGTCATCCTGATGGCGGTCTGGGACGCGGCGCGGGCGCATCGGCTGGTGACCTGGCTGCGCGGCGACCAGCATGAGGACGCGCCGCGGCTGGCCGGCCTCTGGGGCGAGATGGCCTACCGCGTCGAGCGCGGCCTGCGCGACCGCGAGCGGCGTTATGACCGTGAGCGCCAGCAGCTCGAGCAGTTCCTGCAGGCGATCGAGGCGTCGCCCAACGGCGTGATCCTGCTCGACGGGCAGGACCACATCCAGTGGTGCAACGTCGTCGCCGGCGATCATTTCTCGCTGGACCCACAGCGCGACAAGCTGCAGCGGATCACCAACCTGGTCCGTTACCCGGCCTTCGTGTCCTACCTGCAGAGCGGCAACTTCCAGCAACCGCTGACGCTGACCAACACCCGCGCCAAATCCACGCTGCAGGTGCTGGTGCGCGATTACGGCGTCGGCGGGGAATCGCGCAAGCTGGTGCTGTCGCTGGACGTGACGGATCGCGAGCGCAACGAGTCGATGCGGCGCGACTTCGTCGCCAATGTGTCGCACGAGATCCGCACGCCGCTGACGGTGCTGGCCGGCTTCATCGAGACGATGGCCAGCCTGCAGCTGACCGAGGCCGAGCGCAAGCGTGTCCTGCACTTGATGCAGCAGCAGACGACGCGGATGCAGACGCTCGTCGGCGATCTGCTGACGCTGGCGCAACTCGAGGGCAGTCCCCGTCCAGCCGCCGACCACTGGATCGCGCTGGATCCGCTGCTGTCGCGCGTCGGCGCCGACGCGCAGGCGCTCTCCAACGGGCGGCATGAACTGGTCTGCGAGCGCCAGACCGGCGTCGAGCTGGCAGGCGTCGAGACCGAGATCCTCAGCGCGATCGCCAACCTGGTCAGCAACGCGGTGCGCTACACGCCGGAAGGCGGGCGCATCGAGCTGCAATGGCGCTGGATGCCGGACCATGGCGGCGAGATCTCGGTCATCGACAACGGCCCCGGCATCGCGCGCGAACACCTGCCGCGGCTCACGGAGCGCTTCTATCGCGTCGACGGCAGCCGCTCGCGCGACACCGGTGGCACCGGGCTCGGGCTGTCGATCGTCAAGCATGTGGTCCAGCGCCATGGCGGGGAACTGCGCATCGACAGCGAGCCCGGCAAGGGCTCCAGCTTCCGGCTCAAGTTCCCGGCCACGCGCGTCCGATTGGCCGATGCGCCGGCGATCGGGGAGGAATCCGCGCCTGCGGCATTGGCCGGGGGCGGCGGGCTCTGAGGCTTTTCGGCGGCGCCGGGATGGCGTCGGGGAAATGCCCCAGAGCGGGTCAGCGGTCCTTCTGCATGACCAGGTAGGTGGCGAATCGGTCCGTCGGGCGACGGACGACGCCGAGGACCTTCCAGCCGCTCGGCGGCGTCGGCGTACCCTCCGCCTGCACGGAGATCGCGACCGCGCAGTCCGTGCGGTCGAGGCCCCGGGTCGCATCGACGCGCCAATGGCCCTGGAACTCCAGCGCCGCCAGCGCATGCGTCGGCAGGCTCGGTGCGGCAATGCAGTCGACCTCCTTCGGCAGGTGGGCCGCGATGCGGTCGACCAGCGGCTTGTTGCTGCGCGCGTAGTTCAGTGGATGCAGCCCCAGCGTCATCGCCAGCAGCCACGCCAGCGCCACGCCCCCGGCCGGCAAGGCCAGGCTCTTCCAGATCGCGTGGCGGTGGCGGGCGGTGCGCCAACGCACCAGCCACAGCCAGGCCAGCGTGCCCAGCAGCGCCAGCACGAACGTGAGCAGGCTGAATTCGGGCTCGTAGCCTTGAGCCAGCTTGCGCACGTTGGCCAGGAACTTGGCCGGCCAGCCGATCTGCAAGGCGGTGTAGTACAGCCACAGGAAGATCGCGCCGGCGGTGAAGAAGAACACCGAGAACCAGTCGAGCAGCGCGCTGGCGCTGCGTTGGAAGGTCGGCAGCGCGAAGCTCGCCAGCACCGCCAGCGGCGGCAGCGCGAGCAGCATGGCGCGGTCGTCGGCGCCCATCAGCAGGCTGGTCAGCAGCGGCACCAGCGAAGCCAGCAATGGCACCGACAGGTGGCGCCGCATCAGGTGCGAGCGCCAGCGCCACAGAGACCACGCCGCCAGCGGCCAGGCCGGCCAGCAGAACCAGCCCAGCAGGCGCAGCCAGTCCAGCACGCTGCGTTCGCTGGCCTTCACGCGCCAGGCCCAGCCATGCATCGGCCAGGCCACGAGCGCCGCCAGCGCCATCGCGCCGAGGATCCAGGGCAGGAACTTGCGCGCGTCCTCGTAGGTGGAGCGATAGCAAAGCCACAGCGCGCCGACGGACAGGGCCAGCGCGACGGCTGGCGCACCGCTGGTCGCGAGCACGGGCAGCGCGGCGAGCATCGCGGCGCGCGCCTTCCATTGACGGAACGGCAGCGCCGCGAGGCTGTAGACGAACAAGGTGATGCCCAGCAGCTGGAGGATCTCCGGCGTGATCTCGTGGCCCAGTCGCAGCAGACCGACGCTGGCGATCAGCGCCAGCAGGCAGCCGTCGGCCATGGCGCGGGCGTAGTCGACCGCATGCGCCTCGCCACCGAAGGCGAACGCGACCGGCTGGGCGGCCTCGGTGCGGGCCAGGTGCAGGCAGCTGTACCAGGCCAGCGCCAGCACCGCTGCCAGCATCAGGCCGAAGGGAATCCGCGCCGCCACCGACGGCTCCAGGAAGGGCAGCAGCTTGATGCCCAGCGCGCCGACCCAGTAAGGCAGCAGGCCACCATCGGCGGGCAGGCCGGCGATCGCCGGCTGCAGCCAGGGCGCATGGCCCTGCGCGATGCTGGCGATGAAGCCGTAGGCGGTGAGATCGGCGTTGCGCCACGGGTCACGGCCGAACAGGCCGGGCAGCACGTAGGCCGCGCACAGCAGCAGCAGGGCCCAGCGAGGGATCGGGTGCGTGCTGCGCTCGGCCACGACGGCCGGGGTGGGCAGATTCATGCGCGTCTGTCTCGTTGTCGTTGTGGATGCCGGTGCGCATCATGCCGCAGCTTCGGCGCCCTCAGGACGACTCTGCCGACAGCGCGCACGGTAAAGGGCCGTGACGCCCTGTACCGGGCGGGAGCGATGCAGCGGGGGGCGCTTCCGGGCGAGGTGACGCGCCGCCGCGGGGCACCATGAAAAAAGGCAGCCGGTGGGGCTGCCTTCTTCGCGGTGACCGGATGCGGACATCCGGTCGGGGAGGGCGCTCAGGCCTTCTTGCGCAGGTTCGCAAACTTGTTGCGGAACTTCTCGACGCGGCCACCCAGGCTGTCGACGCTCTTCTGCGTGCCGGTGTAGAACGGGTGCGATTCGCTGGAGGTTTCCAGCTTGACCAGCGGCAGTTCGCGGCCGTCGTCCAGCTTGATCGATTCCTTGGTCACCACCGTCGAGCGGATGATGAACTGGGCGCCGTTGGACTGGTCCACGAAGACCACGTCACGGTAGTTGGGGTGAATGCCTTCTTTGGCCATCTCGCTTACCTCGCTGCAGTGCCGCCAGCCACACCGCCCCTTGCAGTGCACTTGTCGACAGCGGAAAAACGCGGAGTATAGCTGAAATGCAGGAAGCCGCCCAGAGGGCGGCTTCCGTGAAGTCCTTGGCAGGGCCGGTATCAGCCGCCTCTGCGCATCATGTCGAAGAAGTCATGGTTGTTCTTCGAGGACTTCATCTTGTCGAGGATGAACTCCATCGCCTCGATCTCGTCCATCGGGTAGAGCAGCTTGCGCAGGATCCAGGCCTTCTGGAGGATCTCCGGCTTGAGCAGCAGTTCCTCGCGGCGCGTGCCCGACTTGTTCAGCAGGATCGACGGGTAGACCCGCTTCTCGGCCATGCGGCGATCCAGGTGGATCTCGCAGTTGCCGGTGCCCTTGAACTCCTCGTAGATCACCTCGTCCATCTTGGAGCCGGTGTCCACCAGCGCGGTGCCGATGATGGTCAGCGAGCCGCCTTCCTCGATGTTGCGCGCCGCGCCGAAGAAGCGCTTGGGGCGCTGCAGCGCGTTGGCGTCCACGCCGCCGGTCAGCACCTTGCCGGAGCTGGGCAGCACGTTGTTGTAGGCCCGGGCCAGGCGGGTGATCGAGTCCAGCAGGATGATCACGTCCTTTCTCAGCTCGACCAGGCGCTTGGCGCGCTCGATGACCATCTCGGCCACCTGCACGTGGCGGGCGGCCGGTTCGTCGAAGGTGGAGCTGATGACCTCGCCGCGCACGGTGCGCTGCATCTCGGTCACTTCCTCGGGGCGCTCGTCCACCAGCAGCACCATCAGGTGAGCGTCGGGATAGTTGGCCGCGATCGAGTGCGCCAGGTGCTGCATCATCATCGTCTTGCCCGACTTGGGCGGCGCCACGAGCAGCGCGCGCTGGCCCTTACCGAGCGGGGCGATCAGGTCGATGATGCGGCTGGTGATGTTGTCCTCGCCGCGGATGTCGCGCTCGAGCTTGAACTGCTCCTTGGGGAAGAGCGGCGTCAAGTTCTCGAACATGATTTTGTGCTTGGACTCCTCCGGCGTCAGGCCGTTGACCCGGTCCACCTTCACCAGCGCGAAGTAGCGTTCGCCGTCCTTGGGGACGCGGACCTCGCCTTCGATCATGTCGCCGGTATGCAGGTTGAAGCGGCGGATCTGGCTCGGCGACAGGTAGATGTCGTCCGTGGACGCCATGTAGCTGGTCTCGGGCGAGCGCAGGAAGCCGAAGCCGTCCGGCAGCACTTCGAGGACGCCGTCGCCGAAGACCTGCTCGCCGGCCTTGGCGCGCTTTTTCATGATCGCGAACATCAGCTCCTGCTTGCGCATGCGAGCGACGTTGTCGATCTCCAGCTCTTCGCCCATCTTGATCAGGGCGGAGACGTGAAGCGCCTTCAGTTCAGAAAGATGCATGGGGGGGTTGACCCGGTCTGTCGTCCAGGGCCTGCCAAGGCCAGGGACACAAACAACGGCGAGCCCAAGGGACGCGCGTGCCGCGTTGCTGCGGACGGAAAGAATGCGTGGAGACTTGGGCGCCGAGTCCACGCGCTCACCCGGAATGTCGACGGCGTCCGAAGACGCCGCGCTGGCCCGAGAGGGCGTGTTGGCAAGTTGACCGCCGAGGCCGCGTGGGCCCCGGCGGATCGAATGATTATAGGTGGGCGTCCAGGAACGACGTCAACTGGGCCTTGGACAGGGCGCCGACCTTGGTGGCGGCGAGCTGGCCGCCCTTGAACAGCATCAGCGTCGGGATGCCGCGGATGCCGAACTTGGCGGGCACCTCGCGGTTGTCGTCGACATTGAGCTTGGCGATCTGCAGCCGGTCGCCGTAGTCCTTGGCCACTTCGTCCAGGATGGGGGCGATCATCTTGCAGGGGCCGCACCACTCGGCCCAGTAGTCCACCAGCACGGGCTTGTCGGACTGGATGACGTCGCTGTCGAACGAGGCGTCGGAGATGTGTTTGATCTGTTCGCTGCTCATGGAGATGGTCCTTGCGTGATGTCCCTGTCGGGCGGATGCCTCGGGTTGGGCGGCCAGCCGGGCGACAATGTGTGCCGCCTCGGGAGCCCCAGGGTTGCAGGGGGAGCGGAGATTCTCACACAAGCCCGGAAACCTCGGCCCGAGTAGGCGCTCCAGCCACATGACGGTGCGCAAGGCGGATCTCAAGGCGCTGGTGTCGAGGATTTCGCTATCGTCGCCATTCGCAGAATTTCGCCATCGCCCATTCGCCAGAGTCCGCCACCGCCTTGACGACCTCGCCGCCTTCGCCGATGCCCCGGACGCCCCACGCTCCGGACCTGCCGCCGTCGCTGCGCGCCGCGCCGGCCACCGTCGACTTCCCGTTGCTCCCCGCCCACAACAGTGCCGCGATCTGGGACGGCGTCGCCCGCCGCGCGGCGCAGTGGCTGGAGGAGAACGACCTGGCGGCCCGCGACGCGGTGCTGCTGCTGCCCTTCGCGCAGCACCTGCAGCCGGCCCGGCTGGCCTGGATGAAGCTTTCGCGCTGGCAGCCGCGCATCGAGACGACCCGCAGCCTGGCTTCAGCGCTGGGGCCGAGCCCGCTCCCGCAGGCCAACCAGATCACCGGCGACGCCGCCATCGACGCGCTGGCCGCGCGCGCGCTGCTGCGCGGCCAGAGCTGGGCCGAGGCGCTGCGCGAGCAGGACCCGCGGGCCCACAGAA
>NZ_PEOG01000008.1 GCF_002761755.1 Roseateles chitinivorans | reverse complement strand
ACCCTCGCTCGGTGACCTGCTTGACTGCTTCTTCCTTGAATTCCGGGGTAAACCTCGGTGCACCCATGACTGCCCTCCTATGCTCAAAGGATAGGGACAGGATGTCTACCCGACCAGGGACAGTCCAAGGATAGGGACAAGATGTCTACCCGACCAGGGACAGTCCAGGAAAACGCGTGAACTGGCTGTTGAACCAGTGCCACAAGGCGGGCTCGGTTCCTCCTCTCACAGCGTCGAGGAGCTCGCACGTGCTGCCACGGCAAAGGTTCCTCCGAAGTCTGACGAAGCCACCACCGATCCCATCGATGCGTTTGCCCAAGCCGAGTTCGATAGGGACCAACCGCCACAACGCCTATCGCACCTGGATGGCTTCATAGCTTGGTGGGACCGTTGGAAGAAGAAGAGCAAGCCGCCCACGGTCAAACCTCCGCCCTACTCCGAAGAGGAATGGACGGCGAAGGGGAATGAAGGGTTGGGACTGACAAAGCCCTCCAAGCCACCACAGGAAGAGCCGCAGGAAAGCCCGAGTCCCGACGCTCCAGGCGGGTCAGATTTGGATGGAAATCAACCGGTAGCCCGCTACAGATCACGGCCTCTTCCACTTGAACGCGACCGGTTGGAGGCCCTGGAGAGGTTCCGATCCAACCTTCGCAACCGCAAGCTTCACTGACCACCCCACTCGATGGATTTACCCCATCAGAAAGGACATCACCCACAACACAGGAGAAAAACTATGACAGTTCACGACACCAAGAGAATCAACGCCATTCACGCGGTCGCAAGCCGCCTCATCGAAGCCCTTGAGCATCAGTTGACCCCATGGCAACAGCCTTGGAAATCACACGCATCGATGCGTCCAATGAACCCCACCACGGGCCAGCCTTACCGGGGCATCAACCGCGTGCTCTTGGGCCTGCAGGGCGGCATGACCTCCGACGGCCTGGTCGACAACCGTTGGATGACCTTCCAGCAAGCCATGTCGCGGGGCTGGGGTGTGCACAAAGGTGCCAAGGGAACCTTGATCATCAAGGCCATCGGCCTGCCCACCAAGGAGGTGGAGGACCCGAGCCTTGAAGAGGACCGGCCTACGACCGATCGCAAGCCCTTCATGCTCAAGCACTACTTCGTCTTCAACGGCTCGCAGATCGAAGGGCTTCCACCTTTGCAGGCCGCTCCAACCCCGAGCGTCGTGGAGGTGGCCGAGAGAGCCGATGCGGTGCTTACGGCCTTGCGTGAAAAGACTCGTCTTCGAATCACCCATGGCGGCGACCGAGCGTTCTATGTGCCCTCACACGACATCATCCATCTCCCACATCAGGGGCAGTTCAACAGTGTCTACGACTACTACGCGACAGCCCTTCACGAGGCGGCTCACGCGACCATGCATGAGAAGCGGCTCAACCGCCGTCACGCCCTCGGTGAACGCTTTGGCGATGAGGCCTACGCGATGGAGGAACTGCGGGCGGAGATGTGCTCAGCGATCCTTGCGTCAGAAGCCGGTCTTTGCACCAGCCCTGAAGCAGTACAGGCTCATCTGAACGACCACGCGGCCTACCTGCAAAGCTGGATCGCTCGGATCAAGGACCAGCCGATGGCGGCGGTTTCGGCGGCTAAAGAGGCCGAGGCGATGGCGACCTACCTGCTCGCCCTGGCCCCGGCTCCAACCCTCTCGCAAGGAACCCCGGCATGCGAGTTGTCCCTTGCCATGTGAGGAGCGGGTCGGACCTAGAATGGGCTCAGGAGCTTCACCGCTCCCGCCTGTTTATCCTCCCAACAGGCCGATCTTTTAGACGATCGTTCAAACCCGCTCACGCGGGTTTTCTTTTGCCTGTGCGGTCGCTACTTCTTGCGAGCCTTCGCGAGCTTGATCTTGTGCAGCAGCCGCTGATGGTGGACCTCTGCGGCAGAGGCCCCGCTTGCCCGAAGCTGTGACAACGAATGAGCACTCAGCGGCTCCTCGGCAGGTAGCGTGACCCGCGTCGGCTGGTGATGTTCTGAAGGCTTTGAAGCAGGCTCAAGCGTCGCTTTGGTCGGCACGCTCAGCACGGGCCGCTTCATCGGCGGCGGTGCCTTCACCTCAGGCCGTTTGCGGCCGGAAATTTGCACCTTTGGAGCTCGTCGAGGCTTGTCGGATTTGATGACCGACACAACGCCTGTTGGCTGGAGCTTGATGGGGGTGCGGCCCTTCTTCCTGGACCGATCCCACTGGCTGGGTGGCATCAGCCGCTGACTTTGTTCGGCGGGGCTTTGGATCTCCGAGGAGGCCCGCACCAGGTCGGCGTAGGGCTTGGGCAAAAGCTCGGCGGATATCACCGCTTTGAGCCGTAGCTCAAGCTCGCCTTGCGAGCCCTTGCGAAGCGTCGAGATCTGCAGCACATCGCCGGGCATCAACTTCCCGAGACACGGCGTCTGCAGATCGATCCAATCGAATCTGGCGACGGCAAGACACATGCGATCGGCCCAAGGGCCGTTGGAGAAGACGATCTCGACAACACCCGCGACCGATGCGTGCCGCTTCACCGATGCCCAGTAGAGCGGTGTCCAACCCGGTTCAGCTTTGACCTTGGGGGATCGAGGTCGTTTTCCGCCACTGAGGAACGACAAGCTCGATTGATCGGTGCACGGATGCTTGGGCCAGGGAGGTCCGAGCTCATCGAAGAAGACACGGCCTCCTTCAGGCGAGCGGTAGAAGAAGACCGAGGCGAAGCACACGGGGCAGCGTGCGTTGGGAATGGTGAAGCTCTCGGCCTGCCGCCAGTGGTTGATCGGCGGTGCTCGCAGATTTGCGATCGCTGATGCAACTGCCCCTCCTCCACCGTAGTTCACACCACCCCAGCCGCATGAACAGCCAGGAGGATGGTTCCATGCGTTGCATCCCATCGCTTCCCCGCGTATGAATCGACCTCAGGGCTTCAGGCACTCCTTAGCGGCCTGTGCCATGGTCTTTACTGGAATCGGTGTAGGCGTGCCTTGCTTCAACTTCCACACCGTGTAGCCACCAGCAACGGCTTTTCCACCGATCACCGACTGATGCCCTTCCGAGATGAACCGGACATGGAGCTTGGTCTTCTCGCCATCGCTGATGTCGAAGAGCTTGCGAGCAATCGCGTCAGTCAACAGGTGCTTGCCTTTGGTGTCAAGGCAGTAGACCAAGCCACCCTTCCAGACGATGAAATCCGGGTAGAACGCTCCCGTCTCCCCTTCGGACAACAGTGGGATGTGGAACCCACCCGCACTCGGGTTGCGGTGCCACACATGGCCTGTGGCATCGAGCTCATCAACGAACCCCTCTTCGAAGTTGTTCATCTTCCCGTATCGCTCGTAGAGGCCGTTCTTGTAGGCCTGAGCACTGACGGGAACACGCATCGAGCCAAACTTGAAGTTGGCTCCGTGGCTTTCATAAACCAGCTCGGAGTGTTGGAAGTAAGCGGCGACGATGTCCTTCGCCCGCTTCTCTGCTTCGATGTTGGCGATGCTACGCATCTGCACCAGCACATCGAAACGCGGATCCTGCGTGTTCGTAGCAGCAAGAGCTTGAGCAGATCGAGCACGAATCGCGGTGCTTAGAAGCCATCGGAGTCGAACCGGATTGGTGTGGCCCTTGACTGTCCAAAGGGCGTCTTCGAGCTCCGCCGTCAGGTCGTCAAGATGGACCTTGAGCTGGCCTGATTTCGCTTCAGCAATCGCGTTGAGGCTGCCCTCATCGAAATGCGGAAAGGACTGGATGATCTCTTCGATAGCCTCTTCCGCTTGGTCAGAAAGGACCATCACCTTGTGCAGCTCAACAACCTGATCGTCGCGAGGATTGATCTCGATGCTGGCCGCCTTGCTACCGCCGAAGTTCTCGACGATCTCGATCGGAGAGCCCTGCTCAGCGAGCCTACGCTTGACGTCTTTGATCGCTGTCGTGAAGACATTCTCATCGTCCACCCGCAAAAAGAAGTGGGCGGAGTTAAGGTTGGCGTTGTCGTAGTGCTTGACGTTGAACTGCCGAAGCACTCGCCCAATGATCTGCTCTACCTGAGTCGTCGAGCCCATGCTCTTGTCGATGTAGGCGAGGTAGCAAGCAGGATCATCCCAGCCCTCTTGAAGAGCCTGGTTGAAGATGATGTGCTGATAGTTGCCCTCGGAGAACGCCTCGAAATCGTTCTCGCCCTTCGAGAAAAGGTTGAACGCATCTGGCTTGTTGTCATCGGAGAACTTCAGGTTTGCATAAACCGCGATGGTTGCTGGATCGATCTTGCAATGGTCCACCAGATGTCGCCAGATGCGGATGGGAGCAGCCTGACGCTTCTCAAAATTCCTCGTGTGGTCATCCGCGTCGTTGCCAACCATGTTGGTCTTAGAAACGTAGATGGCCTTGGGCTTAAAGAAGAGCCCTTGATTCTTGATCTCTGCCTCGATCGAACGGAACCGATCGATCAGAGCATCGACTGATTGCTCCATCGGAGCGATGGTGCCATCGAACTGGATCGCCTTTTTGATCAGCTCCTCTTCAACGACTTCCTTGCTGGCAACGCTTGTGCTTGCAAACATCGCAAACTGCGTACGGCCCGAACTGTCGATGGCATCGAGTGCACCAAGCTGCGGGAGGGACGCATCGGAGCACTCATCAAACCAGCCTTGCACCTTTCGAACAACGTCGCGTTCGAAGGACTCGGGTAGTTTCAAGGTAGCTGACGCGACGAGATACGCATCGGGTTCAAGCTGCTTGAGCAGCTTCGCCTGCTGCTCAGAGAAGTTGTGCCCCTCGTCGTAGACGACAAACAGCGGTCGTCTCTTGGAGCCATCGCTTCTCTCGATGAGCCGCTCCCAGGCCGACTTCTCACCGAACTTGTCCTGATCCTTCTTGTAGATGTTTAGACCGCCCTCCTCCTGCCCTTCCTGGTTGAAAAGGCCGGTCGTCGCAACGATCAACAAGGGGGAGCTCCCGTCCGAGATCAGATGCGGAGTGAGCTGAGGGATCGTGATGACCTTGTAGCCTTCAATGATGTGGGCGTATTTGCCACCTTCAGTGAAGTTGGAGAAGGTCTGAGCCACCACCGACTTGGCCTTGGACATCCAGAACACGATGGGCTCAGAGTCAACCGAACCACGCATTTGCGAGATGGCCTCAGCCAAGATAGCGGTCTTGCCTGCCCCTGTAATCGCAGACAGAAGTTGGAAGAAGGGCTGGGGCTTAGGACCTTTGTGCGGTCGCTCTGGATGATGTGCGTAGAACGAGTAGCGATTGGCGATGGTGTTCGCTGCGATCGTCTGAAACTTCTTAAGGCTGAGCCCCATCTTCTTCCCCCTCCGCCGTGTCGTTGTTGTAGGCGTCTGATCGTTGACTGAAGCCAATGTGCTCTAGCACCGACTCCGGGATCTTGTAGAACTCGATGCCATCACCTGCATAGGTCGCAAGCGATGCATAGACGTGATACCGGGTCGCAAGATTGGCTTCCTTCGCCTCCTTCGCGATTTGGATGAACGCCTCGCGGTTGAGCTTCGAAGGCTTGTCAGGTCCTTCCCAAACAAGGAAGAAGCCTTCGTTGCGTTGGTTGACCGCAAACAGATGCTTGTGGCTCCCTGCAGCGAAGCGATGGAGCGAGGCCTTTGCCTTGTCGCTTCGATCCCAGTAGCCGGTCAGCAGCAGATCGATCATCTCCTCACGAGCCAAGGCAGTGACCGCAGCCCCGTCGACTTGCTCTCGCTTGAGCTCGATAAAACGGAATCCTCCGTCGATGGGATCTCGCTGCTCTGCGTGCCAGTTGCCGTTGATGACTCGCTTGAGCCGGTCGGCAGTAAGCGACTTGGCGTAGTGATCACCGTTCTCGGCGTTGCCTTGCTCGATGAGGATGAATCGCCGATCGGCGTCGGTCTCGTGATTGAGCTCCAGCACCGCGTGCCCTGTCGTGCCCGATCCTGCAAACGGATCAAGCACGAGCCCACCCGGACGACACCAAATTTGGATGATCTTCTTGATGAGCTTGAGCGGCTTGACGGTCTCGAACGCATGCCCCTTGCCCACGATGGCGTCGAGCTCTTCCACGCCATCACGAGAGCGACCGCTCATGTTGCGAAGCCAGGAAACTGCATCAAGTCGTTCGGGCGGTCCTTCCTCATCAGAGATCCAGAAGGACTGTGGGACGGCCCCCTGCTTGACGAGGCTCTTGTAGACCTTCTTCATTGGCCTCTGCAATCCATCGACACCCCAGTAGAGGATCGGCCACGCCCCTTTGGCAAGCCTTGCCATGGCTCGTTTCTTAGCTGTAGCGATGACCTTGTTGCGAGCAGCCTCGGTCTTCGCAGCTTTCCAGCCAAGCAACGCAAGGGCGTTACCCCGTCCATCACCGATGTCCACGTCTTCGTAGACCACATCCCACTCTTCCGCCCAGGCCTTGACTTGGGCACGCTTGTTTGCCCAATGCCGTTCTCCCGGATCGCAGAACTCACCGGTAAACGGTGACTGGATTGCATAGTTCGCCGCTTTACTCGCCCCTTTACCGGTTAGATTGTCTTGCTTCCATTCACTCAAAGGATCATTATCGATATTCCCGAATCGAGCATCTGCAAGTGCTGACCGTTCAACAGTGCCCGTCGAAGTTCGAGCAAGCTGCTTGGAATAAACCAACACGTATTCGGTAGTAACGGAAACGTGCTGACTTTGGCTTTTAGGAGTCGTCTTCTGCCAATTAATAATGGCAAGCCGATTAGATTCATGGAAAATTTCATCCATGAGCATGCCGAGCCGATACAGCTCTCGATGGTCAATGCAGATCGCGATGACGCCGCCCGGTTTGAGCATTTCCCGCATCATCCAAAGACGCGGGGTCATGAACTTCAACCACTTGCTATGCCGCGAACCATCATCCTTTGGCACAAGCTCGCCCAGGTCCGGGTCGTTGGGATCTTTATCCCATTTGTCGTTGTAGCGGAAATCCTCGCCGGTGTTATATGGAGGATCCGTAACGATCAAGTCGACCTGCCCTCGGTGCTTATAAAGCGTGACCATGGTGGACAAATTCTCACCATCCCACAGCTCGTTGCAGGCTTGGTGGGCCTCTGCACCAACGGAATACTTCTTCAGGATATTGCGAAGCTTCGGCTTGACCGCACGAACGATCTGCCAGGGGGCTGTGCGACCTGTGTAGCTGATGACGATGCCATCTTCGCCCTCAGCCTTCTTGGCAGCATCGTTCTCTTGAAGCAGCCTGATCAGTGCTGCCTTCGATAGTTGTTCGTAGTCCATGCTCCCTCGGTCCTGCAGTGCTGCGTCGCATCCCGCGACGCACAACCGAGCATCGTAGCGGAGGACTTGCACCTCAGTGTCAGCATGAACGCCTACCGACCTGTTCTAGCGAACGCCAGTGTGGCTATCGGCGTTGCTCCACCGTGACGGTCCCTGAAGGCGTTCTCGGCCCCTTCTCGGCAAAGCCCCGAGCCTTGAGGAGAGCAAGCATCCGACTGGACGCGGGCTTGCAGCGGGCATAGATCCGTTTGGAGTTCACGCTGGCCAGGGTCTTCTCAACGAGCAAGCGACCAAGCCCCCGCCCGTGGAACTGCTCTTCAAGAGCGACCAAGTGCAGTTCGACATCGGCGTCCCAGGAACCGGGCCGCTCCTCTAGGAACCACGCGAAGCCCACCGGCTCTTCAGCGATGGTCATCACTGCCACACGTGCCCCTGCTCCGTTCCGCTCGCCGGGCATCGGCACAGGAGCGTCGCCAATTGCGGCTCCGACCTGAGCGGCAAACCCTTTCTGAGCTGCGGGAAGCAGGTAGTCCGTGTTGAGGTGCCCCTTCAGGACCTGCTGCATGGACAGCTCAAAAATGAACTGTGCATCGTCCGGACGAGCCGCCCGGATATCGACATGCAAGGTGGGAGCCGTGCCAAAGAACTTGGCACGCAGATTTTCGAGAAGACTTTTCATTGGGTTTTCCGGGATGACCTACCCAATCTATCGTCTAGTGACGTCGAGCCAACTCAAACCAGTTGCACAGCAAGTCGCCCCTAAGCAGATGCGTGACATTTGCACACCTCCATTCATGGCTGCACGGCCTCCAGCAAAGCGTTCCAGTGGTGCGGATCGTTGGTCTGGATGTGCCCTAGCAGGTCGTTGACGGTATGTTCCAAATCGAAAATCAACTCATTGCTGGCCGTAAAGCTCTCAATGTTGTTGCCATGGCTGAATTTGTGAAGCATTTTCAAAATGCGTTTCGCTGATTCAGAACCAAAGAGTTTTTCAGCACGTTGGTCGACTGAGCCATCTCGTGGTGTGGGGATTCTTGAATACGTATAGAGCTCCGTGAACCGCCGGACTGCGTTGGGCAACATCATCAGATTTTCAAAGCTCGCTTTATCCTGGGAGTTGTGGAATCCAAGGATAGCCTCAAACAAATAGTGATACTCTGACGAATAGCGACTCAGCGACTTCGGCATGTTTCCAAGCACTGACTTGGTCGCCGAGATCTTTTTAATGAAGTAGAGCCGCGCTTCTTTTTTTGCAGTTGGTTCGAGCTCCCGAATCAAATCAAAGAACTGGAAGTTATGGGTGGAGATAAAAATTTGTTTGCACCGAGTAGCCCAAGACGTCGTCTTATTGGGCTGAGGGACTCGATGAAAGAAGGTTTCGCGTATGCTTGCCGTGACTTGGAACAGGTGATTCGCATCTAGGCTTGAAATCGGATCATCAATAAATACTATGGTGTCCTTAAATTGATCTTCCGTAAGATCCTCCAGGCCAACAACAAAGTATGCGAATGCGACTGCAGTGCGTTCCCCATCACTAAGGTTACGAGCAGGCTTGCCGCCCTTTCGAATCAAGAGGAACTCATCAGAACCCGAGGTATTCTTCTGGCTCTTGATCTGAACTGCCTCGCTTCCAAGCATCGATCGCAACTTTTCATTAATCCGTGATCGCCCCTCTTCCGCTTGACTAATGCTTGCCTTCAGCTCGGAAAGAATCGGTCGCGTGACCTCTACCGACCTCTCCAGCCTCTGCTTCCTCGACGCGCATCTCTTTGCTCGACGTTCATGACCCAGAAAATTCTGATCATCCAAAAATTGTTGAACAAAATGCAATCTAGCACCTTCGGCGGCTTTCGTTCGGCTGGACTCGAATTCTAGGACGTGTTGATTGTGCTTTTGAATTATGCGATTGAGTGAGTTGATTTCATTTTGAAATGAAAGTATCAGAGGCATTGGAATCACAGGGGCTTCGAATGCCTGATAAGGATTCTTCAGTTTCTCCTGCAGAATCAATCCATAGTCTTTAACGGCTTGGTTGTAGCCACCGATGGCCACCGAGTAAGAGTTCAACGCCTCCTGAAGCTCTTCACGATACGGGGCATATATTTCGGCAATCCGAGGCAAGTCTCCCTGGTGATAAGTTCCTTTAACCTTCTCTATAGCCTTCCGGATTTCGTCCCTGTGCATCTCCAGATCCTTCGAGAAATGCATTGAAAATTGATGCATTCGTTCCTGGTCAAGAGCATTTCCGCAAAACTCGCAGTGATCGTGACTTTGGTGTAGATGAACCCCGTCCTCAATCCATTGCTCAAGGGCAGGATTGTTCTTCAATGCATCAAGGGTATTGGACAAACTTGGTTGCGAGCGAAGCACCACTTCGACTTCGGCTCGAATATGAGGCAGCAACGGGGGCTTCATCTGTATCTCTTCCAATCTAATTGGCTTAGATGCATCTGTTTCCAAGGCTTGCTCGATGAGCCTTGCCAGTTCCTCTTCACTCCGAAGAGCACTGCCCTTGCCCTGCAGAGATGCGGCATCCCGAACTAGGTGCGTAGCCGTATACGGATCGATTCTCAGCGTCTGTCGGATATTCCGAGCCGCTTCCCGTTTTGCTTCTTCAAAGCTTCGCTCCAGATCGTTGATACGTCCGGCGATTCGCTGAATCGCTTGAGCTACATCCTTATTCCGAACCTCGATTTTTTCCACTTTTCGCTGAGCATCTTCCGAACCCTTTCCAAGTAAAAGGATGGGTTTGAAGCCTTGCCCTGAGAAACTTATGTTTTCACGAACGAAGTCGGAATTAAATACTCTAACTCTTAACGGACTGGATGAGATATTTCCGACGTTGATCTCACCTGCATCCGTTTGCAGGGCGAAGCTACAACCTTGCAAGTCCGCTATTAGCGACCTTTCTTCTAAGCACGAAAAAACTCGAGATAGCGTAGTTTTTCCAGAATAGTTCCACCCATAGATGATGTTCTTCTTCTCAAAATCCTCCGTCCCTGGAGGCCACGAATAATTTTCATAAACTCCAAGTCCAGATATTTTTAAGATGTTCTTTATCATCAATCCCCCTTATGGCCCACTGCCGCTTCATTGACTCTTGGACGGCTTCGTGATATCAACTACTAAACGGGAGGGCCAATGAATATACAAAACATCATCAACGAAGAGTTTCTCTATATCTTTGGATCTCTTGCCATTTTCGCCGTCTTCGTATTTTTTATTTTGCCTTACATGCATGTCGACAAGAAGGCTGCATTAAGGAATTCGCCACGCAAGGAGGAAGCCAGCTATCCCGGCGAGCAGAATGGGAAAATTGAGCGAAACAGCTCCGACTATCACTGATAGTGAGGAAACATTAACTAAGGCACTACTAGCTTCGTCACGCACTTTCTGAAAGAGCCATTGAACTGAGCTGCCTCTGGAAATTAGCCACCCAATGGTTATAGACAAGACAACTCCGCAAAGAAAAATGATCAAAGACCGAAAATCGACGAGCCCACTCCAATCCACAGCTACAAGAGAGTAATATCTCCCAATAACTTTCCCAATTACGACATAAGCAATCAGCCAAATCAGAAAATTCGGGATAATTTTCTCGAGAAGAAACTGCTTAAAGTTCATTTAGCTGCTCCCTTAAAGATCAATCTATGCTGTTACCGCAACAAAGTTTGGCACAGCTAGTTGGAGAGGCAACACCTGCTTGTGGGTGACAAAAAATTGGCCCAGCAATGGGGCCGCATGTGCGTGCTCAGGCAGCGTCACAACGGGGTGCGGTCGAAATTGATCACGCCCGGCCCGAACACCTCCAGGGCCTTGGTCTTCGCTTCACCCAGGGTCGTGCGGAGCTCGATCAGGTCGTTGCCGTAGTCGGCCACCACGTCCTCATCCGTCGAGGTCTGGCAGATGTAAGCCCACTGCGCATCGAGCTCGGTCAACGCCTCCAGGATCAGGTGGGCTTGCCAGTGAGTCAGGTCAAGGTGGAGCGTTTTCATGCGTTGTCAGGCCCTCAGGAAGGCACGCGCATTCTTCCCCAAGGTGGCACAATGGGTGGAACAACTTTTCGCCGCCACGGGTGGTGCAAGTTCGGGCTAACCCGTTGTTTCGACAAGCCTTTTTCGGATGGTGGTGGCACCTCCCTGAAGCGCCACCAAATACGAAACCCCGCAGAACGCAAGTCCTGCGGGGTTTTCCGTTTGGGCACTTGGGTTACGCTAGCGCCCTCGCGCATCAGCGCATGAAGGCGCGGACCACGCTCAATTGCAGCTCAGCGTCGCCAGGTTCTTCCCGGCCCCCGCCACATTGGGCAGCCTTTGCTTGACGCACGCCGGGTCATGCACCGTGTACGCATACGGGATGCCGACCGGGAAGTTCGCCGTCGTCGTCCAGTCGGTGGCGTCGCGCGAGGGGCTGGAGCCACTGGCCACCCACTTGATGCCGTAGGTCGCGAAGTCCGCTGGACTCTTCACGTTGTTGTTGCGCAGTTCCCAGTAGCCGATGGACGAGCTGTCCCGCGAGGTCACCGGGTTCTGCGCGTTCTCGAAGTAGTTGCCCTCGATCAGCGAGTACCCGCCCATCCGGATGTTGGCCCCCGAGGTCAGAACGTTCGAGTACAGGTTGTTGTAGAGGTGCGTGTACCCCGCCCGCTGCAGCGGCAAGCGCGACACCACATTGCTGTACACGTTGTGGTGGAAGGTGATGTAGCGGTCGCTGGCATCGCTGTCGCTGGAGCCGATCAGCCCGACCTTCTGGTGGTCGTGGATGTAGTTGTACGAGTAGGTGATGTGATGCGCGCCCGCCTTGCTGTCGATCAGGCCGTCGAACTCGAGGTCGCCAGCGCCGGCGCAGTCCTTGGTCGAGCTGAAGAGCGTGTTGTGGTCGATCCAGATGTTGCTCGGATAACCGCCGCTCTGGCCCTCGATGCCGATCGCGTCGATCTTCCCGGGCAACAGGCCGATCGTCATGTTGCGGATGATGATGTTGCTCGCCGCCGCCTTGATCGCGAGCCCGAAGTTGGCGGCCGAGCCGTTGACGCCCTCGATCGTGACGTTGCTCTTGTTCTTGATCTCGACGATCGCGCCGGCCGGCTTCTGCCATTGGGCGCAGGTATCGGTGATGGTGCCGAAGTCGAAGGTCCCGGCGTAGCGGATCACCAACCCGCCGGTGCCGCTGTAGGCATCGATGGCCGCCTGCATCTGGGCCGCGGTGGTGACCGTCACCGGCGTCGCCGAGCCGCCGCCGGTGACCGCCCCGGCATAACCACCACTGTGCCCGGCGGGAGCCGGTGCGGGTGCGGGGGACGGTGCCGGGGCGGGCGCGGGCGCAGGAGCCGGCGAAGGCGCCGGAGCGGGCGAGGCCGCCGGGCCGACAGCGCACTTCTCGGCAATGCCCGGATTCGGGTCGGCGCCGCCGAAGGTGGCCGATGTGCAAGGCACCGTGCCGGTGAGCGTCTTGATGACCCATTTGTCCTTGACGCCGAACGAGACCTGGCGCGCGGTCGCACCGACCTTGCAGCTCCCGCCTTCGTCGGCGCACTTGGAATAGCCGGAAGGCCAGTCGACCGCATGCGCGACGCCGACCGGAGCCACGGCCCCCACGGCGACCGCCATGGCGGCCAGGCCCCGTCGCGGGCCAGGGGCGCGAAGGCCACCAGTCAATGGCGGCTTGGGCGCGACCAGTTCGCCGGGCGCATGAGTACAGATGTTCTTCATGGATGTCTCCTGGATCGTTGAAGCGATCCGGCGTGGGCATGGCTGCGCCCTCACCGGTCACCGGTGAATCGAAAAAACTGCTCGGGAAACCCAACTGCCGATTCGCCCGCCTCGCGCACCGCGGACCAGCAGGGTCCGCGACGGGGACGGTGACCGTGGCAGCGGCCAGCGACGACATGCCGGCGCGCAGGCGCGGCCATCTCGTCAACGGGCGCAGACTAACGAGATCACCCGTTTTCGAAAAGCCGTTTTACATTTACCAAGCCAGCGTTACGACGCGCTCCGCGTGGCTTCCAAGTTCCCTGAGCGCACCTGTCGTACGCCAATTCCTGCCGCTCTTCGCCCGTCTTACAAATTCCCGGGAAAGTCCCGGCGTTTCCGCGCAAGGATCGACAGTTGAAAGCGTCGACTGCTCCTTAATATCCGCCCCCAGCGGACCCGCCCGGCGCCTCGCCGGCATCGACCAGAACGGTCCGCCAGAAGGACGTCGGGGTGGGTATGAAGTCGATCGGGTCGTTGGGTCACTGGGAAGCGTCCGCGCGCCGGCGGGTGTTTGCGGCCGCCTCGCTGCTGGCGATGTCCGCCGTGGCGATCACGTTGATGGCCAGTCCCACCGCAGCGCGCGCCGAACCGGCACTCGGCGCCCCCCTCGCCGCGCCGACGGCTGCCGAGGCACTGCCGACCGCGGCGAGGCTCGCCCCCATTCCCACGGCCGCGCCGATCGCGGCGCCCGCCTTGCCGACGACCACCGTGACCTTGGCACCGGCGTCCGTAGCCACGACCCTGCCGGCGCCGTCCGTTGCTCGTCCCTCTTCGGCGCTCGTGGTCGACTTCCGCGGCGAACCCGCCTCGCCCGAGGCCCGCGCGATGGCGCGAGCCGCCTTCGAGCGCGCCGACGCGAAGGGGCTGCCCTTCGCCGTCGTGGACAAGAAGGCCGCCAAGCTCTTCGTCTTCCTCGCCGACGGCCGCCTGGCTGGCGCCGCGCCGGCGCTGCTGGGCCTGGCCCGTGGCGATCGCGTCGCGCCGGGTGTCGGCGAGATGGTCGCCACCGGCATCCCGCCGGACCTGCGCACCACGCCCGCCGGCCGCTACGACAGCCAGCCCGGTCCCAATCTGAAGGGCGAGACCGTCATCTGGGTCGACTACGACGCCGCCTTCGCCATCCACCGCCTGCGCCCCAGCCCGGCGCGCGAGCGCCGCGCCGAGCGGCTCGCCTCGCCGTCGCCGGACGACAACCGGATCTCGCTGGGCTGCGTGGTCGTGGCGGGCGAGTTCTTCGACCGCGTCGTCGCGCCGGTGCTCGGCCACGGCGCCGGCGTCGTCTACGTGCTGCCCGAGCCCGCCCCCGCACCGCTGGCGCAAGGGGGCGCCACCCGGCAGCTCTGAGGCCGAGGCCTGCGTCGCCGCCCCGGCGGCGCTCGTCCCGTTAAACTCGCGCCCTTGCGAATTTTCCGCAGCCACTGGATCTACACCATGTACCGCTGTGCCCCGCCCGCCCTGCCCCGTCGTCGCCTGCTGACGACGTCGGCCGCCAGCACCGCCCTTGCCGCCGTCTTCGCGGTCCTCTCGACCGTTGCCACCCTCGGCGCGCTCACCGCCCCATCGACCGCCCACGCGCAGATCGCCCCCGGCCACCGCTACTTCCCGCAGCGCGCGCTGCGCGGCGAACTGGTCATCGGCGTGACGCCGGACGTCAAGCTCAACGGCAAGGCCGCCCGGCTCGCGCCCGGCGCGCGCATCCGAAACGCGGTCGACCAGGTCGCCACGCCGGGCTCGCTGTACGACCAGAAGCTGACCGTCCTCTACACCACCGACATCAACGGCCTGCTCATGGACGTCTGGGTGCTGAACGAGGTCGAGCTGGCGAACAAGTTCTGGCCGACCACCCCGCAGCAAGCCTCCCAACTGGTGTTCGACCAGGCCAGCCAGGTCTGGCGCAAGCCCTGATCCGCTGAACGCCTGCCCGCGCCGCGCCCCGGTCTTCCGGACAAGCGCCCCGGCGCGGGCCCGCGCCTCCCTTTGAATCCCGGCCGAGTCCGCCCCGCGGATCGCGCCGATGCCTCCCGGAGCTCCCCATGAGCAAGAAAGTCTTCATCAAGACCTTCGGCTGCCAGATGAACGAGTACGACTCGGACAAGATGGCCGACGTGTTGCGCGCCGCCGAGGGCTACGAGCCCACCACCGATGTCGAGCAGGCCGACCTGGTGCTGTTCAACACCTGCTCGGTCCGCGAGAAGGCGCAGGAGAAGGTGTTCTCCGACCTGGGCCGCATCAAGCACCTGAAGGCCAAGGGCGTGATGATCGGCGTCGGCGGCTGCGTGGCCAGCCAGGAAGGCGCCGCGATCATCGAGCGCGCGCCCTACGTCGACGTTGTCTTCGGCCCGCAGACGCTGCACCGCCTGCCGCAGATGCTGGCCCAGCGCCAGGCGCAGTTGCGACCGCAGGTGGACATCTCCTTCCCCGAGATCGAGAAGTTCGACCACCTGCCGCCGGCGCGGGTCGAGGGCGCATCGGCCTTCGTGTCCATCATGGAAGGCTGCTCCAAGTACTGCTCCTACTGCGTGGTGCCCTACACCCGCGGCGAGGAGGTCAGCCGCCCGTTCGAGGACGTGCTCGAGGAAGTTGCCGGCCTGGCAGACCAGGGCGTCAAGGAAGTGACGCTGCTCGGGCAGAACGTGAATGCCTACCGCGGGAAGATGGGGGACTCCGACGAGATCGCCGACTTCGCGCTGCTGCTCGAGTACGCGGCCGAGATCCCCGGCATCGAGCGCATCCGCTACACGACCAGCCATCCCAACGAGTTCAGCCAGCGCCTGATCGATGCCTACGGCCGGATCCCGCAGTTGGTGAACCATGTGCACCTGCCGGTGCAGCACGGCTCCGACCGCATCCTGATGGCGATGAAGCGCGGCTACACCACGCTGCAGTTCAAGAGCATCGTGCGCAAGCTGCGTGCGGTGCGGCCGGACATCCGGATCGCGTCCGACTTCATCGTCGGCTTCCCCGGCGAGACCGACGAGGACCACGCCAAGACCATGCAGCTGGTGCGCGACGTCGGCTTCGACGCCTCGTTCAGCTTCATCTTCAGCCCGCGGCCCGGAACGCCGGCGGCCAATCTGGCCGACGACACGCCCCACGAGGTGAAGGTGCGCCGCCTGCAGGAACTGCAGGCCGAGATCGAGGCCACCGCGATCCGCTACAACGACAGCCTGGTCGGCCGGACGGTGCCGGTCCTGGTATCGGGCCATGCCCGCAAGGACGCCACCGAACTGATGGGCCGCACCGAGTGCAACCGCATCGTCAACTTCAAGGGCCATGAGCGGCTGATGCACCAGATCATCCCGATGCGCATCACCGAGGCCTTCGCGCACTCGCTGCGCGGCGAGGTGCCGATCACCGCCGACCTGCCCGGCTGAGCAGCCCGACCACGACGACGAAAGCCGGCTGATGCCGGCTTTTCCGTTTCATGGCGGGACTCGTCGCGGGATCCGCGGCCGAGCGGCGGAGGGCCCGAGCGGCAGGGAGGAGATGGGTCAGCGCTTGTAGCTGACGCCCCACTGGGCGGCGGTGACGCCCAGCAGCATCAGGCCGTAGCCGGCCATGGTGCCGTCGCGCCCGGTCAGCATCAGCGCGGCGGCGATGCCCATCGTCCCGCCCAGTCCGCCCCAGACGGCGAGCGTGCGCCAGCGCATGCCGGCGACGGTCTCCCGCCAGATCAGCTTGAGCGCCAGCGCCATCAGCGCCGCGACGCCCCAGGCGGGCAGGAAAAGGTTGCCGAGATGCCAGACGGCGTCGAGTGGGTCCACGGGTCGGTTCGCTCCGGGCGAGGGATAAAAGTGTGACGAAAGCGCCGTTCTTGACGCATCCCGGGGCGATGAGCGCGCCGCCAAGGCCGGTGCGATGCACGGGTCGGGGCGGAATTTTATAATCGCGGCCATGTCCGTCTTCGCCCTCGGCCTGAACCACACGTCCGCGCCCCTCGATCTGCGCGGACGTTTCGCGTTCACGCTCGAGCAACTGGCGCCGACGCTGCTGCGCTTCCAGGACCAGGTCGGCGCGCCGCAGCGCCGCCGGACCGCCGCCGCGGAAGCCGCGATCCTCTCCACCTGCAATCGCACCGAGCTCTACGTCGCCGGCGACGCCGACATGGTCCGTCCGGCGGTGGACTGGCTGGCGCAGGTCGGTGGCGTCGGCAGCGCGACGCTGATGGACCATTCGTATGTCGTCGAGGGCGGCGACGCGGCGCGGCACGCCTTCCGGGTCGCCAGCGGGCTGGATTCGATGGTGCTGGGCGAGCCGCAGATCCTCGGCCAGCTGAAGCAGGCGGTGCGCGAGGCCGACCAGGCCGGCACGCTCGGCACGACGCTGCACCAGCTGTTCCAGCGCAGCTTCTCGGTCGCCAAGGAGGTGCGCAGTTCCACCGAGATCGGCAGCCACTCGATCAGCATGGCCGCGGCGTCGGTCCGGCTCGCCGCGCAGCTGTTCGAGAACCTGGCCGACCTCCGCGTGCTGCTGGTCGGCGCGGGCGAGATGATCGAGCTGGTCGGCACCCATTTCGCCGCCAAGGGTCCGAAGTCGATCTCGGTCGCGAACCGGACGCTGGAGCGGGGCGAGAAGCTCGCCACCCATCTCGGCGCCGAGGCCTTCCGCCTCGCCGACCTGCCGGACCGCCTGCACGAATTCGACGCGGTGATCTCCTGCACCGCCTCCAGCCTGCCGCTGATCGGGCTCGGCGCCGTCGAGCGCGCGCTGAAGAAGCGCCGGCACAAGCCGATGTTCATGGTCGACCTCGCCGTGCCGCGCGACATCGAGCAGGAAGTCGCCCAGTTGGACGACGTCTATCTCTACACCGTGGACGACCTGTCCAAGCTGGTCCAGACCGCCGGCGAGAAGCGCCAGGCCGCAGTCCAGCAGGCCGAGGCCATCATCGAAACCGGCGTGCAGAGCTTCGTCCACTGGCTGGGCCAGCGCCACACGGTGCCGCTGATCCAGGCCCTGCACCAGCAAGCCGACAGCTGGCGCCAGGCCGAGCTGCAGCGCGCCCGCAAGTTGCTGGCCAAGGGCGAGGACATCGATAGCGTGCTGGATGCGCTCGCGCGCGGCCTGACGCAGAAGATGCTGCACGGCGCGATGGCCGAGCTCAACGGCAGCGACGGCGAGCAGCGTCTGCAGATGGCGCAGACCGTGTCGAGGCTGTTCCTGCGCGGCAGCGCGAAGACGCCCGGCCTGCGCGCCGACGCGCTCGGCGACGAAGCGGATTCGTAGCGGCGATCGCTGCCGGACCCGGCGCGACGCGCCCGGTTCCCGTTCCGCCCGCGGCCGTCGCCGCGCCGTGATTCCCCGTGCCGCCCGCCCCGTCCCATTTCCCTTCGCGGGTGCCGCGCTCCCTCCGGATTCCCCATGAAAGACGCCCTGCGCCAGCAGTTCGACCGCCTCGGCTACCGTCTGGCCGAGCTCGACACCACCCTCGCCGACGGCAGCGTCGCGACGGACATGAAGCGCTACCGCGCGCTCACGCGCGAGCAGTCGGAGGTGTCCTCGCTCGTCGAGCGCTACCGGCGCTACCTCCAGCGCGAGCAGGATCTGGCCGCGGCCCGCGAGCTGCTCGACAGCGGCGACGCTGACATGGCCGACATGGCGCGGGAGGAGATCGCCGCGGCGCAGGAGGACCTCGCCCGGCTCGACCAGGAACTGCAGCTCGCGCTGATTCCCAAGGATCCGGACGACGACCGGCCGGCCTTCCTCGAGATCCGCGCCGGCACCGGCGGCGACGAATCGGCGCTCTTCGCCGGTGACCTGACCCGCATGTACACGCGCTTCGCCGAGGGCCAGGGCTGGCGCTGCGAGGTGCTGTCGGCCAACGAATCGGACCTGGGCGGCTACAAGGAAATCGTGCTGCGCCTGGACGGCGACGGCGTGTACGGCCAGCTGAAATTCGAATCCGGCGGCCATCGCGTGCAGCGCGTGCCGGCAACCGAGTCGCAGGGGCGCATCCACACCAGCGCCTGCACCGTCGCCGTCATGGCCGAGCCCGACGAGGCGGAGGAGATCCAGCTCAATCCCGCCGACCTGCGCATCGACACCTTCCGCGCCAGCGGCGCGGGCGGGCAGCACGTCAACAAGACCGACAGCGCGATCCGCATCACCCACCTGCCCACCGGCCTGGTCGCCGAATGCCAGGACGACCGCAGCCAGCACCGCAACAAGGCCAAGGCGATGGCGGTGCTCGCCGCGCGACTGCGCGAGAAGGACCGCAGTGAGCGCGCCGCCAAGGAGGCCGCGCAGCGCAAGAGCCTGATCGGCAGCGGCGACCGCAGTGATCGCATCCGCACCTACAACTTCCCGCAGGGACGCCTGACCGACCACCGGATCAATCTGACGCTGTACAAGCTGGGCGCGATCATGGATGGCGACCTGGCGGATGTCCTCCAGGGCTTGCAGCAGGCGCAGGCGGCCGAGCAGCTCGCCGCGCTGGAAGGCGGCGCGACGTGAGCACGCGACCCATGGGCGGGCCTGCGCTGACCGTCATCGGCGCCGAACGGGCCGCGATCGCCGCCGGCCTGCCGCGCGCCGAGGCGCAATACCTGCTGCAGGCGCTGCTGGGTGTGTCGCGCGCCTGGCTGATCGCCCATGACTCCGACGCGCTGGATGCGGTCGATCCTGCGATGAGCGCGC
This sequence comes from Roseateles chitinivorans, assembly GCF_002761755.1. Taxonomy (GTDB): domain Bacteria; phylum Pseudomonadota; class Gammaproteobacteria; order Burkholderiales; family Burkholderiaceae_C; genus Roseateles; species Roseateles chitinivorans. Next base: position 125,798 of record NZ_PEOG01000008.1, on the reverse strand, counting down.
GGTTCCACGACTGGCTGGCTCGCCGCCTCGACGGCGAGCCGCTGGCCTACCTCACCGGCGTCAAGGAGTTCTTCGGGCTGATGCTGCGCGTCACCCCGGACACGCTGATCCCGCGTCCCGACACCGAGGTGCTGGTCGCCTGGGCCTTGGAGCGACTGGCGGACCGATCGGGAGCGTCCACGCCGCGCGTGGTCGACCTGGGCACCGGCACGGGCGCCATCGCGCTGGCGATCCAGTCGCGCCGCCCGGACGTGGAGGTCCGCATGGTGGACTTCAGCGTCGCCGCCCTGGCGGTCGCCCAGGACAACGCGCGCCGGCTGGGCCTGCCGGTGGAAGGCCACCTGGGGAGCTGGTACGAAGCCCTGGCCGGCCAGTCGGCGTTCGACCTGATCGTCAGCAACCCGCCCTACGTGGCGGGCGATGACCACCATCTGGACGCCCTGAAGCACGAGCCCCGCAGCGCCCTGACTCCCGAAGGGGACGGTCTGGCCGACCTTCGCCACCTGATCGAGGAAGCTCCGCCTCGGCTGCGCCCCGACGGATGGCTGCTGCTCGAGCACGGCTTCGACCAGGCCGATGCCGTTGCCGCGATGCTGCGCGCGCGCGGCTTCGTCGATGTCGAGACTCGTCGCGACCTGGGCGACCAGCCGCGAGCCACTGGCGGTCGCTGGGCGGGCTGAGCCCGGCGGATGCGTTCGAATCTCAACCATTTGCACCCAACTTCACACGCTGTTTCCACACTGCAGGAACCTGCGCCGGGAATCCGCAACAGTGCCTGGAAACCCCCTCAACTCGATCTGGCGTGGTAACTCGCCGGGGCGTAGCATGGTCTGACTTGGTGCCCGTTTTGAACCATTTCGAAACGGGTGATGTCGTCAGTCTGGGAGACCTGTCATGCGCGCCGCCCCCTTGCTCTTGCGCCTTGCCGTGGTCCTGGCCGGCAGTGTCTGCATGGCCGGTGCCGCCTGGGCCCAACAAGGCCTGCAGTTGAAGCCCGACCGCAATGCCTTCACCCATTGGCAGGCACGCCTGCAGGTGAGCCAGAGCCAGAACGACGACGCCCTTTCCTTCGACGCACGCCGCGGCAGTCGCCTGCTGAGCGCTAACCTGCTGGCGGACTATTACCTGACCGGCTCCGGCCTGGGTGCCGGCACGCGCGGCGGCCTGCGGGCCACCGGCGGACTGATGCTGGGCCCGATGTCGCTGCTGCAGAGCAGTTCCGGCCTCGCACTCGGCCGCAGCGCGGCGCTCACACCGTCGCTGTCGGCCGGTAGCCGCAGCCTCAGCCTGCTCACCGGCCCCGATCGCGAGCCCAACCTGTCGCTGTCCTACGTCGGCGTCGGCTACACCAGCTATTCGCTGCGCGGTGGCTGGGGCTTCAGCGCCGACCTGGGCGTGGTCGGCGGCGGCGCCTCCGGACTGCGCCTGGGCAACAGCGCGCCGCAGGCCGAGCTGTCGCAGGACCTGCGCTACAAGCCGGTCGTCCAGTTCGGCGTCAGCTACAGCTTCTGAGCCTCGCCGCCGTCGGATCGACGGCCCTTGGACCCCGCCGAGCGGGGGCTTGTCCGCTGCCCGATAATCGGCGGATCGCGCGGTCCGCCGTGCCGTCCCGGCGCCCCCGCCGGCCCGGAACGATTCCTGCCGCGCTCCCGCACACGTCTTCCCGCATCAGCTTTCAGAGGATTCCGCCATGAGCGACGTTCAGCAACGCATCGACGACCTGGTCAAGGGCAACCGGGTCATGCTCTTCATGAAGGGCACGGCCCAGTTCCCGATGTGCGGTTTCTCCGGCCGCGCGATCCAGATCCTGAAGGCCAGCGGCGCCAGCGAACTGAAGACCTTCAACGTCCTCGAGGACGAGGGCGTGCGCCAGGGCATCAAGGAATACGCGAACTGGCCGACCATCCCGCAGCTCTACATCGACGGCGAGTTCGTCGGCGGCTCCGACATCATGATGGAGATGTACGAGAGCGGCGAGCTGCAGCAGCTGCTGGCCAAGGCCTGATGACGGCCGCCGCGGCGCAGCGTCCGCGCCTGATCGTCGGCATCACCGGCGCGACAGGCGCGGCCTACGGACTGCAGCTGCTGCGCCGCGCCCGCGCGATCGGGGCGGAAACCCACCTGATCCTGAGCCCCGCCGGCGTGCTGAACGCTCACCATGAACTGGGGCTCGCGCGTGATGCGCTGGAACGCGAGGCGGACGTCGCCTACGCGCCCGGCGACGTCGGCGCCTGCGTCGCCAGCGGCAGTTTTCCGACCGCCGCGATGGTGATCGCGCCCTGTTCGATGCGCACGCTGGCCGCGGTCGCCCATGGGCTGTCGGACAACCTCATGAGCCGCGCCGCCGACGTCACGCTCAAGGAGCGCCGACGGCTGATCCTGATGGTGCGCGAAACGCCGCTGAACCTGGCCCACCTGCGCAACATGACGGCGGTCACCGAGATGGGCGGCATCATCTTCCCGCCCCTGCCGGCGCTCTATCTGAAGCCGACCTCGATCGAGGAGATGGTCGCGGAGACTGTCGAACGCGTGCTGGAGCTGGCGCAGTTGCCAGGCGCCGCGCCGCAGGCCTGGCAAGGGCTGCGTTCCCACGCTTGACGCCGATGCCCCCGGGCATCGACAGCACCTGACGGTGGTCTGACGCGGGCCCCTCCGCGTCGAGACCTCAGCTTTGTCCCGGCATCAGCCACGCCTTGCGGGCCCCCATCACCAGGTTCGGATACTCGGCCCGGCCGCGGCTCCCGTTGTAGCGTCCCAGCGCAAGGAACAGGTTGCCCTTCTCGATGTCGAGGTAGTGGCGCAGGATCACGCAGCCGAAGCGCAAGTTGGTCTGCATGTGGAACAGCCTGGACACCTGACCGTCCCCGATCGAGCGCGTCCAGAACGGCATCACCTGCATGTAGCCGCGCGCGCCCGCCACGCTGATCGCGTACTTGCGGAAGCCGCTTTCGACCTGCACCAGGCCCAGCACCAGCGCCGGCTCGAGTCCCGCCCGCGCGCTCTCGTACCAGAGCGTCTCCAGGAACTCGATCCGCGTCTGCGCTTCGCTCTTCTTGCGCTTCATCCGCTCGCTCATCTCGCCCAGCCAGCGCAGGTAGGCCAAGCGCGGCTCGATGGCCTCGAAGCGAGGCTTGGGCGGCGCATCCGAGGCAATCGCCGCCGACAGCGCCGAGCGCACGGCGTCGGCCAGGGGCTCCTCCTGCTGCGCACCCGCGAGCGCGGGTCGCGGCAGGCAGGCGGCCGCGCCGGCCAGCAGCAGCGCGCGGCGCGAGGTCGGGGAGATCGTCGGGAGGCGGGGAGCGGTCACGTCGGCGGAACGAAGATCAGCGGCGATCGACATCGGAAAGGGAGAGGCGCGGCATCGTAACGGCGCTGGGCGGCGCCGTCAGCGCGACAACCAGCGTTCCAGCGGCAAACGTCGCGGTCCGAGCGCCCGCGCCAGCCGCAGGCCGCCGATCCAGTACGCCAGCGCCAGGCCCGCGGTCACCAGCGTTCCCGGCTGCCACGACAGCCCTGCCCCGCTGAACAGCGCGAAGCTCAGCACCGAGCTGAACAGGTAGAGGGTCAGCGTGTGCCGTCCCAACGGCGCGAGCGCCTCCAGCAGACGCGGATCGCGCCGCATCCGCAGCACCAGGGCCGGGACCGCGGCGCTGAGAAGCAGCATCGTCGGATAGAGATAGAAGATGGCGTAGCGCCCGGTGACGAAGCTGTCGCCATCACGCAGGCCCGGCCAGAGCAGCGAGGTGAACGCGATGTTCAGCGCCACTGCTGGCCACAGCCAGCGGCGCGACCAGCGCCGCAGCGCGGGTTCCCAGCGCGGATGGGAGAACAGGCGCAGGCGGGCCGCCATGAGTCCAGCCGTCATCAAGAGCAGCGGCACCGGGACGCCGAGGGTCACGAAGGCGATGGTGGTCGCGGCGAAGTGGCCCGCATTGCGCAACGTCCACTCTGCCCACGGGGCCGGCGCCGTGAGCGGCACCGAGGGTTCGCCGGCCAGCGGCAGACTCGCGAGCACCATCATGAACGCGATCACCGCCAACTCCACGGCGATCAGCACCCGGATCCGGAACCTCAGCTTCGCCATCGAGTGGCCGGCCCAGATCGCCAGCAGCGACCCGGCCACGGCATACAGCGTCAGGATGTCGCCCATGTAGAGCAGGCTGCCGTGCAGCAGCCCCAGCGCCAGCATCTTGGCCAGCCGACGGCGGCGCCTGGCCAGGGCATCCACCCCGCGCGATTGCGACAGCCCCTGGCTGTAGCCGAAGAGGAAGGCCAGCAGGGCGATGCCCTTGCCCGCCACGAGCGCATGCAGCAACCAGGACAGCGCGTGGGCCGCCAGGCCTTCGTCGCTGCCGGGGGGACTCATCGGGCCCGCGTCGGGCAGCGCCGGATAGCCGACCCAGTTGACCGCGACCACCGGCAGCAGCGCCAGCGCGCGGAGCGCGTCCACCGCCGCGACGCGCTGCGGCGGACGAGCCGGGCTCACGCCAGGCGTTGCTTCAGGTGGGCGACGACATCGGCCAGCGCCAGCTTGGTGGCGGCGGCATCGCGACGGCCCTGGACCTCGACCTGGCCTTCCTTCAGGCCGCGATCGGAGATGACGACGCGGTGCGGCACGCCGACGAGTTCCCAGTCGGCGAACATCGCGCCAGGGCGCTCGCCGCGGTCATCCAGCAGCACGTCGATGCCGAGGTCGAGCAGCTCCTCGTAGAGCTTCGTCGCGGCGGCCTTCACCTCCTCGTTGCGGTCCATGCCGATCGGGCAGACCACCACGGTGAAGGGCGCGATCGAGTCCGGCCAGACGATGCCGCGCTCGTCGTGGTTCTGCTCGATCGCCGCGCCCAGGATGCGGGTCACGCCGATGCCATAGCAGCCCATTTCCATCAGCTGCGGCTTGCCGTTCTCGTCCAGGTAGGTCGCGTTCATCGCGGCCGAATACTTCGTGCCCAGATAGAAGACATGGCCGACCTCGATGCCGCGCTGGATCGCCAGCACACCCTTGCCGTCCGGCGACGGGTCGCCTTCGACGACATTGCGGATGTCGGCGACCAGGTCCGGCTCCGGCAGGTCGCGGCCCCAGTTGGCGCCGGTGAAGTGGAAGTCCGCCTCGTTGGCGCCGCAGACGAAGTCCGCCATGTTCGCCACCGTGCGGTCGGCGATGACCTTGACCGGCTGCTTCAGGCCGATCGGCCCCAGGTAGCCGGGCTTGCAGCCGAAGTGGGCATCGATCTCCGCGGCGGTCGCGAAGCGGAAGCCGCCCTTCAGCCCTTCCAGCTTGCCGGCCTTGACCTCGTTCAGGTCGTGGTCGCCGCGCACCAGCAGCAGCCAGACCTGCGTCTTCACGACCTCGCCGTGCTCGTTGAGCTCGTCGGTCGCCAGCACCAGCGACTTCACCGTCTGCGTCAGCGGCAGCTGGAGCAGTTCGGCCACGTCGGCGCAGGTCGCCTTGCCGGGCGTCGGCGTCTTGGTCAGCGCCTGCGTCGCCGCACCGCGCGTCGCGATCAGCAACAGCGCCTCGGCCAGCTCGATGTTGGCGGCGTAGTCGCTGGTCGGGCAGTAGATGATCGCGTCCTCGCCGGTTTCGGCGATGACCTGGAACTCATGCGAGCGGTCGCCGCCGATCGCGCCGGTGTCCGCCGCCACGGCGCGGTATTGCAGGCCCAGGCGGTCGAAGATCCGGCAGTAGGCCGCATACATGTTGTCGTAGCTGCGGCCGGCCGCGTCCTTGTCGCGGTCGAACGAGTACGCGTCCTTCATCGTGAACTCGCGCCCGCGCATGATGCCGAAGCGGGGCCGGCGCTCGTCGCGGAACTTCGTCTGGATGTGATAGAAGTTTTTCGGCAGCTGCTTGTAGCTGCGCAGCTCCTGGCGCGCGATGTCGGTGATGACCTCCTCCGAGGTCGGCTGAATGATGAAGTCGCGGCCGTGGCGATCCTTCACCCGCAGCAGTTCGGGGCCCATCTTGTCGAAGCGGCCGGTTTCCTGCCAGAGTTCCGCCGGCTGCACGACCGGCATCAGCAGTTCGACCGCGCCGGCCCGGTTCATCTCGGTCCGGATGATGTGCTCGACCTTGCGGATCACCCGCAGGCCCATCGGCATGTAGTTATAGATACCGGCGCCCAGGCGCTTGATCATGCCGGCGCGCATCATGAGCTTGTGGCTGACGATTTCCGCGTCGGCGGGGGCTTCCTTGAGCGTGGAGACGAAGAACTGGGAGGCTTTCATGGGCGCAAAAAATAAAAGTCCGCGGTCAGCCATGCCGCCGCGGAAAAACCGTTCACCACCGAGGGTTAGCGATGATCGCGCCGGGGCTCAGGCCCGGTGCAATAATCAATCCAACGAATGATTTGAGGTTGATTATGCTCGACCGTGAAGGCTTCCGGCCCAACGTCGGCATCATCCTGCTCAACCACAAGAACGAGGTGTTCTGGGGCAAGCGCATACGCACCCATTCTTGGCAGTTCCCCCAAGGGGGCATCAAGCATGGCGAAACGCCCGAGCAGGCGATGTTCAGAGAGCTGCATGAGGAAGTGGGCCTCACTGCAGACCACGTGCGCATCATCGCGCGTACCCGCGACTGGCTGCGCTACGAGGTTCCCGATCACTTCATCCGGCGCGACGCACGCGGCCACTATCGCGGGCAGAAGCAGATCTGGTTCCTGCTCCAGATGACCGGTCGCGACAGCGACATGAACCTGCGCGCGACCGACCATCCCGAGTTCGACGCCTGGCGCTGGAACGAGTACTGGGTTCCGCTGGAGGCCGTGATCGAGTTCAAGCGCGGCGTCTACCAGATGGCGTTGACCGAGCTCGCGCGCTTCCTGCCGCGGCTCAATCATCACAATCGCTACCTGCGGGCGGGCATGCGTCCGGCGCCGCGCGGCGATCGCCATGGCGGACCGAACGAGCAGGATCACCACCGGCACGACCGCGCCGACCATCGGCCTCACGAGCCGGAAGTCGCCGCGCACGCCGCGGAAGGTCCTGCCCAGGAGACCCGTGAGCGTCGGGACGCCTCGTCGCCCGCCGCCCCCCAAACCGGCTCGGTGGAACCGGCGAAGGACTGACCGGGACCGGTGCCGCGCAGGAGGCGCCGCCCCGGACAAGACAAAGGCGCCCTTGGGCGCCTTTCTTCCTGTGCGTCGCGGCGACCGATCAGCGCAACACGAGGTTGTCGCGATGGATCAGTTCCGGCTCGGCGGCATACCCCAGCACCCGCTCGATGTCGAAGGATGGCTTGCGCGCGATCAGCCGCGCCTCGGCGCTGCCATAGTTGGTCAGGCCGCGCGCCAACTCCTTGCCCGTCAGGTCGATGACCGCAATGACATCGCCGCGATGGAACTCGCCGGACACCTCGTGCACGCCGATCGGCAGCAGGCTCTTGCCTTCCTCGCGCAGCTTGATGGCCGCGCCGGCATCGACAACCACCTTCCCGCGCAGCTGCAGGTGGTCGACCATCCACTGCTTGCGCGCCGCCAGCTTGGCGGTCGACGCCATCAGTGCCGTGCCGATCGACTCGCCTTGGGCCAGCCGCAGCAGCACGTCGGGCTCCCGGCCCCAGGCGATCACCGTGTTGGCGCCGCTGCTCGCCGCCCGCTTGGCCGCCAGGATCTTGGTGATCATGCCGCCCCGCCCGATGCTGGACCCCGCGCCGCCCGCCATCTCCTCCAGCTCCGGCTTGCCGGCGGTCGCGCGGTCGATGAAGCGGGCATTCGGGTCCTTGCGCGGGTCGGCGGAGTACAGGCCCTTCTGATCCGTCAGGATCACCAGGGCATCGGCCTCGACGAGGTTCGCGACCAGCGCGCCCAGCGTGTCGTTGTCGCCGAACTTGATCTCGTCGTTGACGACCGTGTCGTTCTCGTTGATGACCGGCAGCACGCGATGCTGCAGCAGCGCCAGCAAGGTCGAGCGCGCGTTCAGATAGCGCTCGCGATCCGCCAGGTCGGCGTGCGTCAGCAGCACCTGTGCACTGGTGAGCCCCTGTTCGCGCAACTTGGTCTCGTACATCTGCGCCAGGCCCATCTGGCCGACGGCGGCAGCGGCCTGGAGTTCGTGCAGTTCCTTCGGCCGGCTGGCCCAACCCAGGCGCTTCATGCCTTCGGCGATCGCCCCGCTGGAGACCATCACCACCTCGCGACCCTCACGGGCCAGTTCCGCCAACTGGCGACACCAGTTGCCGATGGCCTCCGCATCCACGCCCCGTCCCTCGTTGGTCACGAGGCTCGAACCCACCTTCACGACGATCCGTCGCGCGTCCCGCAGGACACCAGTCAATTCGCCGTTCAGGTTGCCGTTGCTCATGCGATGGGAGGATGAGGGAGTCGTGGACTGGAGCCGGAAGTCAGGGCGATGTCGGGACCGCGTTCAGGGCAGCGGGTCGAAGCGCGGATCGCGTTCGGGCGGCTTCTCCGCCTTGTCGCCCTTGTCGACCTTCTTGCCGCGCGCGGCCTTGGTGGGCGTAGCCCCGGCCGATTCCGCCTTCGCCGCCTTGATCACCTTGGCCTTGGCGGCACGCGTCTTGCGTGTTTCCTGGAAAGCCTTGGGAGGATCGATCGTCGGCTCGTCGAAGCGAGCATCCGGATCCTCGACCGGCGGCGCCTGGATCGCGGCGACGTGGTCGTAGATGGCGCGGATCAACGGCTCACAGCCCTCGCGCGTCAGCGCGGAGATCTCGAACACCGGCCCCTTCCACTTGTAGCGCTTGACGAAGTCCTTCACCCGGGCGGCGCGCTCCTCGGCCGGCACCATGTCCAGCTTGTTGAGCACCAGCCACCGCGGCTTCTCGTACAGCGCCTCGTCGTATTTCTTCAATTCCTTGACGATGGCCTTGGCCTCCGCGACCGGATCCACGTCCGGATTGAACGGCGCCAGGTCGACCACATGCAGCAGCACGCGCGTGCGCTGCAGGTGGCGCAGGAACTGGTGGCCCAGGCCCGCGCCTTCAGCGGCGCCTTCGATCAGGCCAGGAATGTCGGCGATGACGAAGCTCTTCTCCGGACCGACGCGCACCACGCCGAGATTGGGATACAGCGTGGTGAACGGGTAATCGGCAATCTTGGGGCGGGCATTCGACACGGCCGCGATCAGCGTGGACTTGCCGGCGTTGGGCTGGCCGAGCAGGCCGACGTCGGCCAGCACGCGCAACTCCATCTTGATCTTCTTCACCTCGCCGGGCCAGCCGGGCGTCTTCTGCCGCGGTGCACGGTTGGTCGAGGTCTTGAAGTGCAGGTTGCCGAAGCCGCCATCGCCACCCTTGGCCAGCAGCACCGGCACATCGGGCTCGAGCAGCTCGGCGATGATCTCGTCGGTCTCGAGGTCGCGCACGATGGTGCCGACCGGCACCTTCAGCATGATGTCCTCCGCCGCGGCGCCGAACTGGTCCGAGCCCCGACCCGCTTCGCCGTTGCGCGCCTCATGGCGCCGGGCATAACGGTAGTCGATCAGCGTATTGAGGTTGCGATCGGCCACCGCGTAGACGCTGCCGCCGCGACCGCCGTCCCCGCCGTCCGGTCCGCCGAAGGGAATGAACTTCTCGCGGCGGAAACTGGCGCAGCCCGCGCCGCCGTTGCCGGCGGCGATATCGATGGTGGCTTCGTCAACGAACTTCATGGATGGCCTTCAGTCCCGGAGCGGGGCTATCGTAATTCAGGCCCCCGCGCTCCCGCGCAAGGACATGCTTTGAATCGGAGCGAGTCAGGTTTCGCCGGAGCTCGCGGTCGGCGCGGACGCCCATCGCAACGGGTGCCGAAAAAACAAAGCCCCGGACGAAGCCGGGGCTCTGGGTCCGCCGGAAGCGGAAGACCGGGTCTTCCGCCTCACGGCGTCAGGACATCAACGCGCTCAGGCCGCCGTGACGACGACGGTCGAGCGGCTGTTTTCGCCCTTGACGGTGAAGGACACCGTGCCGTCGATCAGCGCGAACAGCGTGTGGTCCTTGCCCATGCCCACGTTGGTGCCGGCGTGGAACTTCGTGCCGCGCTGGCGGACGATGATCGAGCCTGCCGAGACGGTCTGGCCGCCGTACACCTTGACGCCAAGCATCTTCGGCTTCGAGTCGCGGCCGTTTCGTGTCGAGCCGCCGCCCTTTTTCTGTGCCATGGATTACTCCTTGATCAGATTGCGAGTGAGTCGAGGATCAGCCGTTGACCGCGCTGATTTCCAGCTCGGTGAACGTCTGGCGATGGCCTTGGCTCTTCTTGTAGTGCTTGCGACGACGCAGCTTGAAGATGCGCACCTTGTCGTGCTTGCCATGAGCCACCACGGTGGCCTTGACGCTGGCGCCAGCAACCAAGGGAGTCCCGATCTTGAGGTCCGCGCCGTTTCCGACGGCCAGCACCTGGTCGATCACGATCTCTTGGCCAACTTCCGCAGCAATCTGTTCTACCTTGATCTTTTCGCCAGCAGCAACCTTGTATTGCTTGCCACCGGTTTTTATGACCGCGTACATATCAGCCCTTTCACATGCGAGCGACCCACGAAGCATTCCGTCGACCGCCCAAGAAAAAACACCGCATAAAGATGCGGAGCCCGAGAATGTAGCACAGACCCCCACCCCGATGCAAACCGGCAGACGCGCCGAAGCCCGCAGCCATGGGGCTTTGCGCCCGCAGAACCGCCAGGACGCGCATTCCGGCACAGGTCGCCGAGGACGAGCCACTCGCGCGGGTGCGCAGGAGCGCGAGGCTCAGCCAGGATCGCCGCGCCGGCCTTCCTATAATCCGCGCTTCCCCTCACCGTGAGTCCAGAGTGCAACCCATTGCCTCTACCCCTGTTGCCGAGGTCCTCGAGGCGCTGAATGCGCAGATGAAAGAAGTCGATGCCGTGATCGCGCAGCGGCTTCGATCGGACGTCGCGCTGATCAACCAGATTTCCGCGTACATCATTCATGCCGGCGGCAAGCGGATGCGGCCGAAACTGGTGCTGATGTTCGCCAACGCGCTGGACGCCGACTCGCCCGCCAGCCGCGAGCTCGCGGCGGTCGTCGAGTTCATCCACACCGCGACCCTGTTGCACGACGACGTGGTCGACGAATCCGCGCTGCGCCGCGGCAAGCAGACAGCCAACGCCATGTTCGGCAACGCGGCCAGCGTGCTGGTCGGCGACTTCCTGTATTCGCGCGCCTTCCAGATGATGGTGTCGGTGAATCGGATGCGCGTGCTCGAGGTGCTGGCCGATGCGACCAACGTGATCGCCGAGGGCGAGGTCCTGCAGCTGATGAACATGCATGACCCGGACGTGGCCGTCGACAGCTACTTGCGAGTTATCCGATACAAGACGGCGAAGCTGTTCGAAGCCAGTGCGCGCCTGGGCGCGGTGCTCGCGGACGCACCGCCCGCGCTGGAGGAAGCCTGCGCCGGTTATGGCCGCTCGCTGGGCACCGCCTTCCAACTGATTGACGACGCCCTGGACTACGAGGGCACCAGCGATTCGCTGGGCAAGAACGTCGGCGACGACCTGCGCGAAGGCAAGCCGACGCTGCCGCTGCTGATCGCCATGGAGCGCGGCACCAAGGAGGACCGCGCGCTGATCCGCCACGCGATCGAGCATGGCGAGGTGGAACGGCTGCAGGACATCGTCGCGATCGTGCGCCGCACCGGCGCGCTGGAAGCGACGCGCGAGGCAGCCCGCGCGGAAGTCGCACAGGCGCGACAACATTTGTCGGCGCTACCCCTTTCCAAGTGGAAAGAAAGCCTGCTAGAATTTGCGGCTCAGTCGGTTGAGAGAAGTTCTTGAACGAACTCTCGATCGAGTGACCAAAACGGGGTGTAGCTTAGCCTGGTAGAGCGCTACGTTCGGGACGTAGAGGCCGGAGGTTCGAATCCTCTCACCCCGACCAGGACATCGAAAACGCCGCGAATCGCAAGGTTCGCGGCGTTTTTCTTTGCGCGCTCCCCAACTGCTGCAACCGCTGGCCAACACCCTGCCAAGCCTGGCGCAGGGTCAGGCGTTGCTGCGTCCCGCGGAGGCTTCCCAGGGTCTCGCACATTTCGCGCTCAATTTCCAGTGACCAAGGCCGAAATTGCACGAAGCGTGAGACTTCAGTGAATGCCTGGGGCATCCCCACCGCCACCCCTTCGTTCAAGGGGGTAAAGTGAGAGGTCGTTCCGGCGCCAGCGCCGGGCATCCGGCAAGACCCAACCGATGGCGATATCCGTGGACACCACATTGGCCGAACACCCTCAGTCCGCCCTGTCCGGCGTTGCCCGCGTGCTCGTGCATGCGGGCAAGCTCAAGCCGCAGGCCGCCGAGGACCTGGTCAAGCTGGCGCGGGAGAAGAAGACCAGCTTCGTCAACGCGGTCATGGCCTCCGGGACCGTCTCTCCGTCGGACCTGGCCCACACGCTCTCGCATGCGCTGGCGTTGCCGCTGCTGGACCTGAACGCGGTCGACGCCCACAAGCTCCCGCAGAACATCATCGATGCCAAGCTGGCCGCGCAATACCAGGTCGTGGTGCTGGCGCGGCGCGGCAACCGGCTCTTCATCGGCGGCGCCGATCCGACGGAGCAGGAGGCGGTCGAGCGCATCAAGTTCGCGACCCAGCTGACGCCGGAATGGATCATCGTCGAGCATGACAAGCTGGCGAAGCTGCTCGGCATCACCGCCGCCTCGACCGCCGAGGCGCTGGAGGCGATCTCCGGCGACGACTTCGACTTCGACATCGCCGAGGAAGACGCCCCACCGCCGGAAGAGTCGCAGGACATCACCGATGTGGAGGACGCGCCGGTCGTGCGCTTCCTGCAGAAGATGCTGGTCGACGCCATCAACATGCGGGCGTCGGACCTCCACTTCGAACCGTTCGAATACCACTACCGGGTGCGCTTCCGGGTCGACGGCGAACTGCGCGAGATCACGCAGCCTCCGATCGCGATCAAGGACAAGCTGTCCTCCCGCATCAAGGTGATCTCGCGACTCGACATCTCCGAGCGCCGCGTCCCGCAGGACGGCCGGATGAAGCTGAAGTTCGGCTCCAAGGCAATCGACTTCCGGGTCTCGACACTGCCGACCCTGTTCGGTGAAAAGATCGTGATCCGGATCCTGGACCCGTCGTCGGCGAAGCTGGGCATCGAGGCGCTGGGCTACGAGAAGATCGAGAAGGAGCGGTTGCTGCAATGCATCCACCGCCCCTACGGGATGATCCTGGTCACCGGCCCGACCGGCTCCGGCAAGACGGTGTCGCTGTACACCTGTCTGAATATCCTCAACCAGCCCGGCACCAACATCTCGACCGTCGAAGACCCGGCGGAAATCAACCTGCCCGGCATCAACCAGGTCAACGTCAACGACAAGGCGGGGCTGACCTTCTCCGCGGCGCTGAAGGCCTTCCTGCGTCAGGATCCCGACATCATCATGGTCGGCGAGATCCGGGACCTGGAAACGGCCGACATCGCCATCAAGGCGGCGCAGACGGGCCACATGGTCATGTCGACGCTGCACACGAACGACGCCCCCACCACCCTGACGCGTCTGCTGAACATGGGCGTGGCGCCGTTCAACATCGCGTCCAGCGTCCTGCTGATCACGGCCCAGCGTCTGGCCCGTCGCCTGTGCGAAAACTGCAAGGCGCCGGCCGAGTATCCCCGCGAGGCGCTGATCCGCGCCGGCTTTGCCGAACAGGAACTCGACGGCAGCTGGAAGCCGTACCGCGCCGTCGGCTGCTCGAATTGCAACAATGGTTATCGAGGCCGTGTCGGTCTTTACCAAGTGATGCCCATCAGCGAGGCGATTCAGCGGATCATCCTGTCCGAGGGAACGGCCATGGACATCGCCGAACAGGCCCGCGCCGATGGCGTGCGGGACTTGCGGCAGTCCGGGCTGGTCAAGGTCCGGGCGGGCGTCACGACACTGGAAGAGGTGCTGGCGGCCACCAACGAATGACACCGGCGGCATGACGCGGCGTCCTCGGGCGCCGCGTTCGCGCGTCTGGCGTCCGGCCACCGGAACCGTTCGAACGATTCAAAGATTGGGAGCGCCAGTCACCTGGCGCGACGGCAGGAGGTGATATGGCGACGACCACCGCAAGCGGCAAGAGCGCGGCCAGCAAGGGCATCAAGGAATTCGTCTTCGAATGGGAAGGCAAGGACCGCAACGGCAAGATCGTTCGCGGCGAGATGCGTGCCGGCGGTGAAGCCGTCATCAGTGCATCGCTGCGGCGCCAGGGCATCCTGGTCACCAAGGTCAAGAAGCGACGCACCTCCGGCGGCAAGTCCATCAAGCAGAAGGACATCGCCGTCTTCACGCGCCAACTGGCGACGATGATGCGCGCCGGCGTGCCGCTGCTGCAGGCCTTCGACATCGTCGCCCGCGGTAGCCCCAACCCCCGCCTGACCAAGCTCCTGACCGACATCCGTCAGGACGTCGAGACCGGCACGTCGCTCTCGGCCGCTTTCCGCAAGCACCCGCTCTACTTCGACGCGCTGTACTGCAACCTGGTCGAGGCCGGCGAGCAGGGCGGTATCCTCGAAGCGCTGCTGGACCGCCTCGCGATCTACCAGGAGAAGACGGTCGCGCTGAAGGGCAAGATCAAGTCGGCGCTGACCTATCCGATCGCGGTGCTGGTGGTGGCCTTCGTCGTGACGGCCGTCATCATGATCTTCGTGATCCCGGCCTTCAAGGACGTGTTCAAGTCCTTCGGTGCCGACCTCCCCGCGCCGACCCTGTTCGTGATGGCCATGTCGGAGATCTTCGTCGCCTACTGGTGGCTGATCTTCGGCGTCATCGGGGGCGGCCTGTACTTCTTCTTCCAGAGCTGGAAACGCTCCGAGAAGATGCAGAAGTTCATGGACCGCCTGCTGCTGAAGATCCCGGTCTTCGGCCAGCTCATCTACAAGTCCGCGGTCGCTCGATGGACCCGCACGCTGGCAACCATGTTCGCCGCGGGCGTGCCGCTGGTGGAAGCGCTGGACTCGGTGGGCGGCGCCTCCGGCAACGCGGTGTTCGTCGAGGCGACCGAGAAGATCCAGCGCGACGTGTCCACCGGCGCGTCGCTCACGACCTCGATGCAGACGACAGGCATCTTCCCGGTGATGGTCCTGCAGATGTCGTCGATCGGCGAAGAGTCCGGCTCGCTGGACCACATGCTGGGCAAGGCCGCCGATTTCTACGAGGAAGAAGTGGACGATGCGGTAAAGGCGTTGTCCAGCCTGATGGAGCCCATCATCATCGTGTTCCTGGGTACGCTGATCGGCGGCATCGTGATCTCGATGTACCTGCCGATCTTCAAGCTCGGCGCGGTGGTGTAAGTGCTGGACCAGAGCCTGCTGGAGGCGCTGCTCTCGCCCGCCTACCTCGGCCTGATCGGTCTGTGCGTCGGCAGCTTCCTGAATGTCGTCATCTATCGATTGCCGGTGATGCTGCATCGGGCCTGGCTGTCCGATTGCGCGGACCAGCTGGCCCAGGAAGACGACTTGCGCACCCATGCGGGGTTGGATGAGGCCAAGGCCAGGCAGCTGGCCGCCTCCGCCGCCCCGCTGAGGGAAGCCCTGGATCGCCAGCCAGCGTTCTCGCTGATCCGGCCGGCATCGCGCTGCCCCCATTGCGGCCACGCACTGCGCTGGCACGAGAACCTGCCGCTGCTCGGCTGGCTGCGGCTGGGCGGGAAGTGCGCGTCCTGCAAGGCACCGATCTCGCCGCGTTATCCCTTCGTCGAACTGTTGACCGGCCTGCTGTTCGCTGGCATCGCCTGGCGCCTCGGTCCCCAGCCGAGCGCCTTGCTCTACTGCGGCTTCGCGGCAGCGCTGGTGGCGCTGGCAGGCATCGACTGGGACACGACATTGCTGCCGGACAGCATCAACCAGCCCTTGCTATGGGCGGGACTGATCGCCGCGTCGGCAGGTTGGATCCCGGTGTCCTTGCCGAGCGCGCTGATCGGTGCGCTCGCGGGCTACCTGTCCCTCTGGTCGATCTACTGGATCTTCAAGCTGGCCACCGGCAAGGAAGGCATGGGCTACGGCGACTTCAAGCTGCTGGCGGCCTTGGGGGCGTGGCTGGGCTGGCAGATGGTGCTGCCGGTGGCGCTGTTCGCCTCGTTGATCGGCGCCGTGGTCGGCATCGCGCTCAAGCTGCGCGGCGGCTTGCGCGAAGGCCGCTATGTCCCGTTCGGCCCCTTCCTGGCCGGTGGCGGGCTTGCGGTGCTGTTGATCGGCACCACCGAAGTCGCCGCCTGGCTCGGTCTGCAACCGATCTGATCGCGTCTGCCGGGGCCCCATGCGCATCGGACTCACCGGCGGCATCGGCAGCGGCAAGAGCACCGTGGCGGCCGCGCTGGTGGAACTCGGCGGCGCGCTGCTGGTCGACACCGACGCCATCTCGCGCTCGCTGACCGCTCCGGGCGGGGAGGCGATGCCCGCGATCGAGGCGCAGTTCGGCGCGCGATTCGTTGCCAGCAATGGCGCGCTGGACCGTGCCGCGATGCGGGAACTGGCCTTCCACGATCCCAAGGCGAAACAGGCGCTCGAGGCCATCCTGCATCCGATGATCGGCGCCGAGACGGCGCGGCAGGCCGCGCTCGCCGCCCCCGGTCAGCATGTCGTGTTCGACGTGCCCTTGCTGGTCGAGTCCGGCCGGTGGCGGCGCCTCGTGGACCGCGTCCTGGTGGTCGACTGCGATGAAGCCACGCAGATCGCCCGGGTGATGGCCCGATCGGGCTTGAGCGAGGCGGCGGTGCGGGCCATCCTCGCGCAGCAGGCGACGCGGGCGCAGCGTCGTGCCGCCGCGGATGCGGTCATCCACAACGAAGGCTTGACGCTCTCGCAACTGCGCGATGAAGTCGGCCGCCTGCTGACCAGTCCCCTGTTCTGACCACCCCTCACCCGGCCGGGGTGATGCGTCGGCGCACTGTGGAACAATGGCCCCTTGCCGCAAAGGGATGGTCGACTTGGTCCTCTACGAATACCCGTTCAACGAGAGCATCCGCACGATGCTCAGACTCGAACACCTGTTCGATCGGCTCGGTCAGCTGATGGCGCGCGACACCGCGATGGATCACCACTTCGCGCTGGCCACCATCTTCGAGGTCATGGATGTCGCCTCGCGCGCCGACCTGAAGGCCGACCTGCTCAAGGAGCTGGAACGACACCGCACCCAGTTCAACGGCTACCGCGGCAATCCCGCGGTCTCGGAAGCCGTGCTGGACGAGGTGGTGGGTCGCATCGACGCCGCGTTCGACAAGCTCAATCAGTTGCCGGGCAAGGCCGGCCACGCGCTCACCACGAACGAATGGTTGATGAGCATCCGCAGCCGGATTTCCATCCCTGGCGGCACCTGCGAGTTCGACCTGCCGGCCTACTATGCCTGGCAGCAACTGCTGCCGGTACGCCGGCGCAATGACCTGATGCAGTGGGCGCAGACGCTGATGCCGATGGCCGAAGCGCTCAACGTCCTGCTGGGGCTGCTGCGCGACAGCGGTTCGCCGCACAAGGTGGCGGCGCATGGCGGCCAGTACCAGCAGAGTCTGCCGCCGGGGCGCAGCTTCCAGTTGCTGCGCATGCGCATCGACCCCAGCCTCGGGCTGATTCCGGAAATCAGCGGCCACCGCCTGATGGTCTCGATCCGCCTGATGCGCCAGGACGAGGACGGACGCTTGAAACCGGCGCCAGTGGACGCCACCTTCGAACTGACCTTGTGCTCCTGACAGCCGTACCGTCATGCCCGAGAAATTCATTCCCGCCACGCCCGCGCCGCGCATCGTGCCCTGCCCGACCTGCGGCGGCGACAGCCTGTTCGCGCCGAGCAACCTCTGGCGCCCCTTCTGCAGCGAGCGCTGCCGGCAGATCGACCTGGGCCACTGGTCCGACGAATCGTTCCGGGTCGCGGCACCGCCAACCACCGTCGACGAGGACGAGTCCTCGAAATGAGCATTCGGAACCGGCCGTCAGGCCGGTTCTGCTTTCCGATCCGACGACGCGGGCCGCTTCTTGGATCCTCAGGCCGGCAGCAGACCGCGCCGGGTCAGGTCCTCGCGCGCCAGTTCCGGCGTCGTGAACAGGTGGGCCTGCCAGCCCAGCGCCTTCGCCGCCGCGATATTGGCCGGATGGTCATCGAGGAAGAACACCTCTTCCGGCCGGGCGCCGAACTGCTCGAGGGCCAGATCGAAGATCTCCCGCGACGGCTTGGACTGCTTGACCCGGCCCGAGAACACGCCCGACACGAACCAGTCCTTCAGCGGGAAGGTCTGCTCCAGGTAGTCGGCATAGGGCTCCGGCATGTTGGACAGGAAGTGCAGCGCATGCCCCTGCGCCTTCAGCTCCTGGATCAGTGCGGCCGTGCCCTCGATGAGCTTGAGCTCCGACGGCACCGCATCCATCACCGCGACGATCTCCTCCCGCGGCCAGCCGGTACGGGCATGGATGCGGTCGGCGGTGGTCGAGGCATCGATGAGGCCCTGGTCGAAGGCGCCCCAGTCGCCGCGATAGTCCTGGAACAGGTCCTTGGCCAGTGCGGCGCCTTCGACCTCGTCGGCGGCGCGGTGGGCCCAGACGCGGGCCAGGAAACTGGGCGGATGCCAACGGAACAGCACCGCACCGAAATCGAACACGATCTTCATCTGTCGTTCTCTACTGCTGGAAAGGGGAGATCGGCGCCGCCGCGCGGGACGGCGCCGTGATTCAACCGCGGACCTTGGCGAGCAGGCCGGCGGTCGAGCCGTCCAGGCCCGTCGCGTCGCCGGAAGCCAGGCGCGGCAGCAGGCTGTTGCACAGCGCCTTGCCAAGCTCGACGCCCCACTGGTCGAAGCTGTTGATGTTCCAGATCGCGCCGCTGACGAACACGCGGTGCTCGTACAGCGCAATCAGCGCGCCCAGCGACGACGGGGTCAGCGCCTCCAGCAGCAGCGTGGTGCTGGGGCGATTCCCGCTGAAGCTGCGGTGGCGGGCAAGCACATCCGGATCGAGGTCCTTGGACGCGGTGGGCGCCGACTCGGCACGAGCCGCCTCCGCCGTCTTGCCCTGCATCAGCGCCTGCGATTGCGCCAGGCAGTTCGCGAGCAGCTTGACATGCTGGTCCTGGAGCCGGCTCAGCAGTTCGCCTTCGACGTGGGCGCCGAAGTTGGGCGTCTTCACCGCGATGAACTCGACCGGGATCACATCGGTGCCCTGGTGCAGCATCTGGAAATAGGCGTGCTGGCCGTTGGTGCCGGCCTCGCCCCAGACCACCGGACTGGTGCCGAAGCTCAGCGGATCGCCGGCGCGGTCGACGCCCTTGCCGTTGCTTTCCATCTCCAGCTGCTGCAGGTAGGCCGGCAACCGGCGCAGGCCCTGGTGGTACGGCGCCACCGAGCGGCTGGTGAAGCCATGGAAATTGCGATACCAGACGTCCAGCAGGCCCAGCAGCACCGGCAGGTTCTTCTCCAGCGGCGCGCTGCGGAAGTGCTGGTCCATCGCATGCGCGCCGGCCAGCAGTGCACGGAAGTTCGCCGAGCCCACCGCGATCGCGATCGGCAGGCCGATCACCGACCACAGCGAGTAGCGGCCGCCGACCCAGTCCCAGAAGCCGAAGGTCGTGTCGATGCCGAACTCGGCCGCGGCCCTGGCATTGCTGGTGGTCGCGGCGAAGTGCCGCGCGATGTCGGTGCCACCGCTGCTCAGGAACCAGGCCTTGGCGGCCATCGCATTGGCCAGGGTTTCCTGCGTCGTGAAGGTCTTGGACGCGACGATGAACTGCGTCCGCTTCGGGTCGAGCCCGCGAAGCACCGGGGCCAGGTCATGCCCATCGACGTTGGACACGAAATGAAGCTTCAGGCCCGCGGGCACATACGACTGCAGCGCCTGAACGACCATCGCCGGACCGAGGTCCGAGCCGCCGATGCCGATATGCACGACATCGGTGACACCGCTCGCGGCCGGGTCGCGCACCCGGTCGGCGAAGGCCAGCATGCGGTCGAGCGAGGCCTGCACCTCGTCCGAGAACGGTCCCTGGCCCGCCGGCGCGCGCAGCGCCGTGTGCAGCACCGCGCGGCCTTCAGTCGCGTTGATCGGATCGCCGTTGAACAAGGCCTCGCGTTGCGACTCGAGCTTCACGTCCTGGGCCAGTTGCAGCAGCAGTTCCAGGGTGCGGGCGTCGATGCGGTTCTTCGACAGGTCCGCGAACACCTCCGGCGCCTGCAGTGACCAGGCCGCGAAGCGGCCGGGGTCGGCCGCGAAGGCCTGGCGCACGTCGAACGCGCGGCCGGATTGCTGGAAATGGCTTTGCAGGGCGGCCCAGGTCGGGCTGCGGTCGCAACGCGGGAACTCGGTCATCGCAGGCTTTCGATCATCTGGTCCAGCTTGCCGGCGTCGGCGGCAAACAGGCGGATGCCTTCGGCCAGCTTCTCGGTGGCCATGGCGTCCTGGTTGAGGGCGAAGCGGAATGCCGCCTCGTTGAAGGAGACCTTGGGCAAATCCAGGGCCTTGGCCGCGTCGGCATCCAGCGCGCGCGTCAGCGGCGCCTCGCTGGCCTGCAATTGCGCCAGCAGGTCGGGGCTGATGGTCAGCAGGTCGCTGCCAGCCAGCGCCTGGATCTGGCCCACGTTGCGGAAACTCGCGCCCATGACCTCGGTCTTGATGCCCTGCTTCTTGAAGTAGTTGAAGATCGCCGTCACCGACTTCACGCCTGGGTCGTTGACGCCGGCGTTGGCGGCCTCGTCCCAGTTCGCGCCGGCCGACTTCTTGTACCAGTCGTAGATCCGGCCGACGAAGGGCGAGATCAGCTGGATGCCGTTCTCGCCGCAGGCCACCGCTTGGCAGAAGGAGAACAGCAGCGTCAGGTTGGTGTGGATGCCTTCGAGCTCGAGTTCGCGGGCGGCCTGGATGCCCTCCCAGGTCGAGGCGATCTTGATCAGCACCCGTTCGCGTCCAATGCCGGCCGCCTCGTACATCTGGATCAGGCGGCGCGCGCGCGCCAGCGTCGCGACGGTGTCGAAGCTCAGGCGCGCATCGACCTCGGTCGAGACGCGGCCCGGCACGACCTTCAGGATCTCCAGGCCGAAGGCGACCAGCACCTTGTCGACGACCAGGTCTAGCGCGTCGGTCTTGTTGGCGGCGACGGTGTCCTCGAGCAGGTGGGCATAGTCGGGCGACTGCACCGCCTTGAGGATCAGCGACGGGTTGGTCGTCGCGTCGCGGGGCGTGAACTGGGCCAGTTGCTTGAAGTTGCCGGTATCGGCGACAACGGTGGTGAAGGCCTTGAGTTGTTCGAGCTGGTTCATGAGCGTGGGCGCTGGGAAGGTCGAGAACGGGACGGCGTGCATCGGGGCATGGGCTTTGCCCCTCGACGCGGACGGGGAAACCCCGTATTAGAACTGCTTGCGCCCCCCCGCCCGGAGGCTCCGCGCACGTTGACCGGCCCAAGAAACTGGGGCATCATAATTCCGGTAACTCCGTTACATCAAGACATCGCCAACAACTCTTACGCCCGGATGCGGGCGCAGCGCCCATGTCCTTCGATCTCGTCTTTTTTGGTGGCACCGGTGACCTGACCTGGCGCAAGCTGATGCCTGCGCTGTTCCAGGCCTTCCGCCACGGCAAGCTGCCCGAAGGCGGCCGCATCCTGGCGGTCGCGCGCGATGACCAGTCCGACGAGCGCTACCGCGAATGGCTGAAGGAGCGCTTCCAGGAGGTCGAGGCCGGCAAGCGTCCCAACGACGAGGAGTTCGCCCGCTTTTCCGAGCTGGTGCATTACCGGCGGATGGACTTGTCCCAGCCCGATCACTACGCCCGCCTCAAGGAATGGCTGGGCGAGCGCAACGCCGACACGGTCGTCTTCTACCTGGCGACCAGTCCTCACCTGTTCACCCAGATCTGCCAGCAGCTGGGGGCCGCCGGCCTGAACGGCGACAAGGTGCGCGTGGTGCTGGAGAAGCCGCTGGGCCACGACCTGGCCAGCGCGCAGGAGATCAACCGCGTCGTGCGTTCGGTGTTCACCGAGACGCAGGCCTTCCGCATCGACCATTACCTGGGCAAGCCCTCGGTGCAGAACCTGATGGCGCTGCGCTTCGGCAACGCGCTGTTCGAGCCGCTGTGGCGCCGCGAGAGCATCGCCAACATCCAGATCACGCTGGCCGAAGGCCTGGGCGTGGGCACGCGCGGACCGTTCTACGACGGCACCGGCGCGCTGCGCGACATGATCCAGAACCATGCGCTGCAGTTGCTGACGATGATCGCGATGGAGGCACCCTCCTCCAACGACGCCGATGCCATCCGGGACGAGAAGCTGAAGGTGCTGCGCGCGCTCAAGCCCTTCACCGCCGAGAGCGTCGCGCGCGACGTCGTGCGCGGCCAGTACCGCGCCGGCAACGTCGAAGGCAAGCAGGTGCCCGGCTATCTCGACGAGGGCAAGATCCCCGCCGACAGCCACACCGAGACCTTCGTCGCCCTCAAGACCGAGATCCAGAACTGGCGCTGGGCCGGCGTGCCCTTCTACCTGCGCACCGGCAAGCGCCTGGCCGCGCGCGACGCGCAGATCGTCATCAACTTCCGCCCGGTGCCGCATCCGATCTTCCCGGGCAGCAGTTGCCCCAACCGGCTGATCATCAAGCTGCAGCCGGAGGACGGCCTGGAACTGCAGCTGATGGCCAACAAGGGCGGCTCCAGCAACGAGGCCCTCAGCCCGGTGTCGCTGGACCTGGACTTCGACAAGGCCTTCGCTCACACCCGTGTCGGCGCCTACGAGCGGCTGCTGCTGGACGCGATCGCCGGACGGCTCAACCTGTTCGTGCGCAGCGACGAGCAGGAACAGGCCTGGCGCTGGGTCGAGCCGATCCTGAACTTCTGGAAGCAGGACAGCACCGGTCCGCGCACCTACGTCGCCGGCAGCTGGGGCCCGCCCGCATCGAGCGCGCTGGTCGCGCGCGACGGCCACTCGTGGATCGAGGAATGCTGACGCGATGAGCATGCTTGAACGCATCAAGGCGGCACTGCCCGCGCTGCCGCCGGCGGAACAGCGCGTGGCCAAGCTGCTGCTGGCCGACCCGCGCTCCTTCGCGAATCTGCCGGTCAGCGAGCTCGCCGACCGCTCCCACGTCAGCAAGCCGACGGTGGTGCGTTTCTGCCGCAGCGTCGGCTATGACGGGCTGGCGGACTTCAAGCTGAAGCTGGCCGGCAGCGTCAACGAAGGCGTGCCCTTCGTGCACCGGGCGGTCGATGAGGACGACAAGCCCGGCGACCTGATCGTGAAGGTGGTGGACAACGCGGTCGCCGCATTGCTCCATTACCGCAACGACGCCGCCAGCCATGCGTTCGAGCGCGCCATCGCCGCGCTCTCCGAGACCGCGCGGCAGCGCCAGCGGATCGAGTTCTACGGCGTCGGCAATTCCGGCATCGTGGCGCAGGACGCGCAGCACAAGTTCTTCCGGCTGGGCGCCAACACCTTCGCCTGTGCCGACGGCCATGTGCAGTTGATGAGCGCGACGATGCTGGGCCCGGGCGACTGCGCGGTGATCATCTCCAACTCCGGCCGCAGTCGCGACCTGATGGATGCCGCCGAGATCGCGCGCAAGAAGGGCGCGACGACGATCATCATCACCGCCAGCGGCTCGCCGCTGGCGCAGATGGGCCAGTTGCCCGGCCAGGTGCTGCTGGCGGTGGACCATCCGGAGGACTACGACCGCTACAGCCCGATGGTGTCGCGCTTGCTGCACCTCATCGTCGTGGACGTGCTGACCACCGGCGTGGCGTTGCGGCTGGGCGAGCATCTGCGGCCGATGCTGCAGGAGATCAAGCGCAATCTGCGGACCAAGCGCTACGCGCAGTAGGCGGCGAGCCGAGCGCCTGGCGCCGGAAATGTCCATCCGAAAAGCAGACGGGCCGCTCATCGCGGCCCGTCGTCATTGGCGCAACTTCGTCATGCCATCTCGGCAGGCGCGGCGACGTCGGGCCAGAACAGGTGCTCCAGCGCATAGACACGGGCCAGCTCGCGCAGTTCGCGAGGCGCCTGCTGCAGCGTCAGCTGCCAGCCGTCCTGACCGCACAGCCGCAGCGCACTGAGCAGCAAGCTGAGCGCGGCGGAGTCGAAGTCGTTCAGACCGCTCGCGTCCAGCGTGATGCCGCGACCGGCGGCATTGCCGACCTGCGCCAGCTCGGCGCGCAGCGCGCCCTCGAGCCGCGCCCATTCCTCGGGCGCGTTGTCCAGGCGCAGCCGCGGCGGCAGCTTCAGCATCGCCTCAGCCCTTCTTGGCGGCCGAGGCCGCCGGCGCCGGACGGGCGTTGCGTTCGGCCAGCGACTTGATCAGGCCGTCGATGCCCTTGGCGTTGATCTCCTGCGCAAAGCTGTTGCGGTACTGATCCGCCAGCCAGATGCCCAGCACGTTCACGTCGTAGATCTTCCAGCCGCCATCGGTCTTCTCGACGCGGTAGTCGAGCTGGATCGGGTCGCCCTTGCCACGGATCTCGGTGCGCACGACCACCTCGGTGTCTTCCGGCGCGGCGCGCATCGGCTTCATCGCAATGGTCTGGTCCTTCACCTGCGTCAGCGCCCCGGCATAGGTGCGCACCAGCAGGGTCTTGAACTCGTCCTGGAGACGCTGCTTCTGCTCGGGCGTGGCCTGGCGCCAGAAGCGGCCGACGGCCGAGGAGGTGATGCGCTGGAAGTCCACGTGCGGCATCACCTTCGTGTTGACCAGCTCCATGACCTTGTTGACGTCACCGGACTGGATCGCCTTGTCGCTCTTGACGGCGTCCAGGGTCTCGATGGACAGCTGGCGGATCAGTTGATCCGGCGTCGAGTTGTCCGCGGCGAACGAGGCCAGCGGGCTCAGCGCGGCGATCGACACGATCGCGTTCAGCAGCAGTCGTTTGGTGGCATTCATGCTTGTCCTTTCTCTCTCTTCATGACACGGACCGGCCCACAACGTAGCAGGTCCGATGCCGGTTCACCGGCCCCCGCGGGCGTTACCGGTGGTTGCCGGGGTCAGCGGTCGCCCTGCGGGTTGACCGGCTTCTCGTCCGGGGTGATGACTTCGTAATCGTCGTCATCGTCTTCCTGCTGTTCCTTGTGGGACTTGATGTTGCGGCGCTGCAGGTAGGCGTCGCGAACGAAGGTGTACTTGTCCAGCGCGATGCCATCCAGCATGTCGGTCACCCGCAGCAGGTTGGCGCGGGTGTTGATCACCTGCAGCGCGGTGATCGCGAACTTGTATTCGCCATCGTCGAAGAGGTAGGCCGGCGAGTAGTAGGCGTTGACCGGCAGCGTCACCGAGTCCCGCAGCGAGGACGGTCCCAGCAGCGGCCACACGATGTACGGCCCGGTCTTGACGCCCCAGTAGCCGAGCGTACGACCCAGGTCCTCGGAGGTCTTCTCCAGGCCCGCTGGCGTGGCGATGTCGATCAGGCCAGCAATGCCGAACACCGAGTTCACCGCAACGCGCATCGTCTGCGACGCACCGTTCTTGAAGCGCCCCTGGAGGAACAGGTTCACGGCCGACCAGGCGTCCGAGAAGTTGCCGAAGAAGTTGTCGACGGCCTGGCGCGCGGGCTGCGGCACGAGATCCGAATAGGCCGTGGCGACCGGACGCAGCACATGCTCGTCCAGCTTCTCGTTGAAGTTGAAGACCTTCCGGTTCCAGCGTTCCCACGGATCGAGGCGGTTGCGCACCCGCGGACCGGGCGCCGGCGCATCGGCGGCCGCCGCGGCCGCACCGGCTTGGCCCGCCACGGCCGGCTCGGCGGCCGAACCCGAGGCCGGGGCCGATGCCGCCTGATCCTGGCCTTCCGGCGCTTCGTCCGCAGCGCTCGCCGCCTTGCCAGCGGCATCGATGTCGTCGGCGGCGGCCTGTCTCAATTCGGCCGGCACCGGCGCCGTCAGCGCCAGCGGCGTCGCCAGCGCCACATCCAGCGGCGGCGCGATCACCGGGTCGGCCTGGAACCGGGCCATCGCGGGCGCCGCAGCACCCAGGAGCGCCGCGCTCAGCAACGCGGCCGCAAGGTCGGTCCGTCGCGCTCTGAGCGCGGGGCCGGTCGTGGTGGTGGTGGTCATGGTTTCTCTCCCGAGGCCGGCGCCGCGGAGGCATCGGCCGCCTTGTTATAGAGGAACTGGCCGATCAGGTTCTCCAGCACCACTGCCGACTGCGTCTGCGTGATGATGTCGCCTGCGGCGAGGTTCTTTTCTTCCGCACCCGGCTCCAGTCCGATGTACTGCTCGCCCAGCAGGCCGGACGTGAGGATCTTGGCCGAACTGTCCTTGGGGAACGCGACGCCCTGGTTCATGTTCAGGATCACCCGGGCCTGGAAGCTCTTGTCGTCGAAGGCAATGCCGCCCACGCGGCCGACCACGACGCCGGCGCTCTTGACTGCCGCGCCCGGCTTCAGGCCGCCGATGTTGTCGAACTTGGCGGTGACGGTGTAGGTGTCCTGGAAATTCAGCGTCAGCAGGTTGCCCGCCTTCAGGGCCAGGAACAGCAGGGCGGCGCCGCCCAGCAGCACGAAGAACCCGACCAGCGCGTCATAACGAGAGGATTGCATCAGGCAACTCCAGAAGAACTCTTGATTTCAGTTGTCGGTTCGATGGTCCGCGCGCGGCGCGTCAGATCGAGAACATCATGGCGGTCAGGATGAAGTCCAGACCCAGCACCGCAAGGGAGGACAACACCACGGTGCGGGTCGTCGCCTGCGACACGCCTTCGGGCGTGGGCTTGCAGGAATAACCCTGCAGCAGCGCGACGAAACTGACGGTCACGCCGAACACCACGCTCTTCACGAAGCCGTTGCCGACGTCCTTGAACACGTCGACGCCGCCTTGCATCTGCGACCAGAACGAGCCGGCGTCGATGCCGATCAGCGGCACGGCGACCAGCCAGCCGCCGATGATGCCGACCGCCGAGAACACCGCCGCCAGCAAGGGCATCGCGATGAAGCCGGCCCAGAAGCGCGGCGCCAGTACGCGCTGCACCGGGTCGACCGCCATCATCTCCATGGCGCTGAGCTGCTCCCCGGCCTTCATCAGACCGATCTCGGCGGTCAGCGAGGTACCGGCGCGACCCGCGAACAGGAGCGCCGCCACCACCGGTCCGAGCTCGCGCACCAGACTGAGCGCGACCAGCAGGCCGACGGCCTCCGCCGAGCCGTAACGCTGCAGGGTGTAGTAGCCCTGCAGCGCCAGCACGAAGCCGACGAACAACCCGGACACGCCGATGATGGACAGCGAGCGATTGCCCAGGAAATAGATCTGCTCCCGCACCAGCGCGAAGCGGCGCAGGCAGGCGCCCAGGTGCAGCAGCAAGGCGCCGAGCAGCCTCGCCGACCAGCCCCAGTCGCCGAGCTTCAGGCGCAGGCCGCGCCCGATGGAGGTCGCAAGGCCGATCATGCGGAGATCTCCTGGGGCAGTCCGAAGTCCTCGCGCACCGGCCTGGCGGGCTGATGGAAGCGCACCGGGCCATCGGACTGGGCATTGACGAACTGGTGCACCAGCGGATCGCTGCTGTGCCGCAGCTCCTCCGGCGTGCCTTGGGCGACGACCCCGCCATTGGCCACCATCACCACATGGTCGGCGATGCCGAAGGTCTCATGGATGTCGTGCGAAACGATGACGCTGGTGAGGCCCAGCGCGTCGTTCAGGTCGCGGATCAGGCGGGCGGTGACGCCCAGCGAGATGGGATCCAGGCCGGCGAAAGGCTCGTCGTAGAGCACCAGGTCCGGGTCGAGCGCGATCGCGCGCGCCAGCGCTACGCGACGCGCCATGCCGCCCGACACCTCGTTGGGCATCAGGTCGCGGGCACCGCGCAGGCCGACCGCATTGAGCTTCATCAGGACGAGGTCGCGGATCATCGGCTCGGGCAGGCGGGTGTGCTCGCGCAGCGGGAAGGCAACGTTCTCGAAGACGCTCAGGTCGGTGAACAGGGCACCGAACTGGAACAGCATGCCCATCCGCCGGCGCTGGGCGTAGAGCTGCGTCTGGTCCATCGGCGCCAGGTCCTGGCCGTCGAACAGCACCTGCCCCGACTGCGGACGCAGTTGCCGGGTCAGCAGCCGCAGCAGCGTCGTCTTGCCACCGCCGGAGGATCCGATCAGGGCCATCACCTTGCCGCGCGGCAAAGTGACATTGACGTCCTTCAGGATGACCCGGTCGCCATAACCGACAGTCACGCCCTTCACCTCGATCAGCGGGCGGGCGTCAGGGGAGGAATGGGGATCGGTGAATGCCATTTCTTGGAATAGATCCGGGACGATGCCGGGCGGCAGGCGTCCGGGAGCCGGGATCATAGGGTAAAGCCCGAATTGATGCCGGAGGACACCTGGGGCGGGGTGGCGATATGCGACAGCCCGATGAAGGGGGATTGACGCCGGGGTCGAGGGCTCCGCAACGCGTAACCCCTGGTCACAATTGGCTCGCGCGCGTGGCTTGCCGAGCAGCGGGGCCGGTGTGCGAGTCGCCCGGCGACGCTCGCCGGAGGCGTCGACGGACGCCAAACCGTGACGGACGTCACATTCGAAGGTCGCCGCGAGACGGGCGGAATCCGAGGCACGACGAGCGGCCTCGCCTTCCAGGGGCGGCTGCCGATAATTTCAGCAAACAGGAGCGCTTATGTCTGGGAACTTTTCGTCGCCGGCACGCCGGTCCGCGTCGCGTGGTTTCACGCTGATCGAGTTGATGATCGTGGTGGCCATCGTGGGCATCCTGGCCGCGATCGCGCTGCCCAGCTATCGGGCCTATTACATCCGTGGTGCGCTTACGGATGCCGCCACGGGGCTGACCATGATGCGGACCGAGATGGAGGCCTACTACCAAAACTTCCGGACCTATCAAGCCAGCGGCGGCGCCACCCCCCCCTGCACCGACGGAAGAAAAGTCGGCAAGTTCAATATCACCTGCAGCAACTTGGGCGCGGGCACCTACCTCCTGACGGCGGGCAGTTCGGACAACCTGCTGTCGGGCTTCGAGTTCACGATCGACCAGGCAGGCGCCCAGAGGACGACCAAGGCTCCCACCGGCTGGAACTCCTGCACCTCGCGCTGGGTCATGGTGAAGGGTGAGACATGCTAAGAGCCAGGCGCCGCGCACCACGCGGGTTTTCGCTGATCGAGTTGATGATCGTCCTGGCGATCATCGGCCTGACGACGGCCCTGGCTGCGCCGGCGATGAGGTCGTGGGCCGCCAGCGCCCAGGTGCGGACCGCGGGCAGTTCGTTGGCCACCAGCCTGCGCAATGCTCAGGCGCAAGCCATCAAGTCTTACCAGCCGGTGGTCTTCTACCGCACCGCCGATTCCACTTGCAGCCTCAATGCGGAGGCATCCGCCACCGGACGTTACTGGGTGGTCCAGCTGATCCAGAATCCGCTGATCACGCAACCCGCCCCCACGCAGCCGCTCCAATGCGGTTCGGTGACCGATTCAACCTCCAACATCACCATCACCGGACCGACCGCGGTCTGCTTCGGTCCCAACGGCCGCCCGCTGATGCTGAATGCACCGGTGGCAGGGACCTCCTGCAACGTCAATCCCGACGGCAATTCGATCTACTGGATCGACTCCAGCGTGACGGCCCCCAACCAGAAGAAGCTGTCTGTCTGGGTGACCCTGGGCGGCACGGTGCGCCTGTGTGACCGGGAGCGACTGTTGTCGGATTCGGAACCGGACGGCTGCGCGGCCGTCAACAAGGCAGCGACCCAATGAAAACGACTCACCTCCTGCGCCCGGCGCGCCGCCGTTCGTCGGTACCTGCCAGAGGCATGACACTGATTGAACTGATGGTCGCGATGCTGGTCATGACGATCGGGATCGTCGGCTTGGTGGCGCTGATGGCGCGCGCCTCACAGGCCAGCGCCGGCGCTGATGAGAACCAGCGCGCCGCGACGCTGGCCGCCGACCTCGCCAACGACATGTGGCTCTACAACACACGCAATCCGCCGACGATCGCGGCGTGGACCCAGCGCGTCGCGGCCTCCGGCCTCGTGAACGCCGTGGGCGCGGTCGGCGACGCCCCGACCGCAACGCTCGGGAACACGTCGCGCATCACGATTCGCTGGAAAACCCCCGCAGGCGCGGACCGCGTGTACTACACCGACGTGCGGCTGAACTAATCATGACGATGCACCGCCGTTCCTCCCCGCTTGCGCGCACGCGCCACACCGGCCAGGGCTTCACCCTGATCGAACTGCTGATTTCCATGACGATCGGCCTGATTCTCATGACCGCGCTGGGCGTCATGATGAACATGTTCGAGAAGTCGAAGCGCCAGAACTCGAGCACCTCCGACCTCGCGCAGAGCAGTGGTTACCTGGCCTATGAACTGGACCGTCAGTTCCGAAGCATCGGTTCGGGTCTGTTCCAGAACGCCGGCCTGACCTTTGGGTGCCAGTTGAATGCCATTCGCAATGGGGCCCAGATCCTGCCGCGTCTGACGCCGTTCCCTGCCCCGTTCCAGGCTGTGCCGGGCACAGTGAACGTGAGCCCGGTCGTCGTGTATTCCGGTGTCGGCGCGGATGCCGGCTTTGGCAACGGACCGTCGGACGTCGTCCAGTTCATGACCACCTCGGCCGGCTTGAGCGAAACCCCCCAGGAGGTAGTCGCCGGTTCCGTGCAGGTGAACACCTTCACGATGAACAACACGCTGGGCATTCGAAGCGGTGACCTCCTGATGCTCACGGAATTGGCCCGCCCCTGCCTCATCACGCAGGTCGGACCGAACTTCGTCGGCTCGACCGTAACGGGGGTGCCGCTCGATGGCGAGTTCTACGCCCCGGGCGTGAACGCGAACAGCCTTGTTTCCTATGGCGTGAACGCGCCGCTGAGCGTCTCGAACCTGGGCAACGTCGTGGGTAACCAGCCGCGCTTTCAGTTGCTGGGCGTCAGCGCCAACCGGCAACTGGTGGCCTACGACATCCTGCAACTGAACAACATCCCCAACGCCGACCTGCCGGTGCCGCTGGCGGACAACGTCGTGGACATGCGGGTCCGCTTCGGCGTGGACGCCGCCGGGCTCAACGATGGCGTGATCTCCGCGTGGGTCAATCCCGCCAACGCTCCCTACAACGCCAATGGGCTCAACAACGCCAATCCAGCACTGGCGTCCAACATCGTCGCTGTCAGCATCTCAATGCTGGTGCGAGGCGACCGGATCGAGCGCGAAGGCGATACGCTGGTCTCGCCGGGAACCTTCACGATGTTCTCGTCACTGCCGCCGGCGATGCAGATGCTCATCCGGCTGCCGGCGGCTGAGCAGCGGCGCAACTATCGCCTGATCGAGCTGACGATTCCATTGCGCAATGCCATCGTCACTGCCCCCGCGCGCGTTCCGCCAGCGTGATCGGCCGCCGTCCCGCCGTAGTCACGACGCCCCTTCTCCGAGGCCTCCAATGCGATCCTTCGCTCCGTCCCTTCCACCACTTGCGCGCCGCCAACGCGGCGTGATCATGGTGATCGCGCTGATCACCCTCGCCGTGCTGCTCATCGGCGCAGCCGCGGCGATGAAGTCGATGAACGTCACGCTTGCCAGCGTCGGCTATTTCGGCTTCAAGCGCGAGATGACCAACCAGGGAGAGCGGGCGATTCGCCTGGCCGCCAACGCGTTGTCTCCCACTGGCGCCCTCGGCGTCGCCGCCGCGCGCATGGTCAGCAACCCGGCTCAGAACTACAGCGCCACCATGCTCGCCAGCGACGCTTCCGGCATCCCGCTGGCACTGCTGGACACCACGACCGCAGGCGCCCTTGGCGGTCTGGGCAGCTCGGCCAACGAAATCAAGATGGACGGCGACAGCATCACCGTGCATTACCTCATCGACCGGCTGTGCGTGAACCCCGGCACCTTCTCGGCGTCTCACTGTCAAGTGCTTGGGCGGGCGAACAACTTCGGTCCCAAGCAGAACAATCCGGTCGCGCCGCCGCAACCGACCTACCGAATCACAGTGCGTGTCACTGGTCCGCACAACGCGTACTCGTTCTACCAGAGCACGTTCACCACCTTGGATTAAGCAGAGGCTCACCATGTCCCCCTCTCGTCTTTTCTTGCGCCTGAGCGGCGTGGCCGCCCTGCTGGCCTTGGTGTCGGCGGCAAGCGCGCAAACGGCGCTGTCCGACAAACCTGTCTTTGCCTCGGTGGCGGTGCCAGGCAATCTGGCGCTGGCGCTATCGGTGGAATACCCAACCGCAGTGAGCAATGCGCACACCGACAACACGTACAACCCGGCCTCCACCTACCTCGGGTATTTCGATCCAAACAAGTGCTACGACTACCGGCTCGCCGACACCAGTTCCGATCCAGACGCGATCAAGGTCAATCACTTCGCGCCAACGGCCTTGGCCAACAACCACGTGTGCGCCAAGAAGTGGAGCGGCAACTTCCTCAATTACGCGTCGATGCAGACGATCGACCCGTTCCGCTGGGCGCTCACCGGCGGCTCTCGCGTTGTTGATACGACCAGGGCCACTGTGCTGCAGAAGGCCTATGCGAGCGGTCAAGGCAGCATCAACAATTTCCCCGACCGTTCGATCACCTCGAGCACCGTCATCGCCGGTGCCACGCCACTGATCAACTCCAAGGGGACGTGGGGCGGGCTGAAGATGCGGATCCAGGGGCTGGGCGTGAGCATGCGCATCACGAACAGCGGCAACAACAACAGCGGATCTGGTGTTGGTTTCGATCCCGCCGCCAAGACGTGGGATGACAGCGTCTCCTACATCGTCGACATCCGTGCGCGCGTCTGCGACAAGACCTCGGGGCTCGATCTCGAGAAGAACTGTAAGTCTTACGCCAACAACACCATCTTCAAGCCTGAGGGGTTGATCCAGAACTACTCCAGCCAAATCCGCTTCAGCGCCTTC
Source organism: Roseateles chitinivorans (assembly GCF_002761755.1). Lineage (GTDB taxonomy): Bacteria > Pseudomonadota > Gammaproteobacteria > Burkholderiales > Burkholderiaceae_C > Roseateles > Roseateles chitinivorans. The sequence goes on along the minus strand of NZ_PEOG01000008.1, from coordinate 93,078 downwards.
GGCTACCTCAATGATGGGTCTCTCTCTCGCGACGGCGGCGTGCTGCGCTCGCGGCAGAAGTATGTCGGCCCGACCATGCCTGTCCCGGGTGGGGATCCTGTCAGCAACCCGCTGACAGAGTGGGATGCCGCAACGGGCATCATGCGGAACAACCCCAATGTCGACGAAACGGCCTCTCCCAAGATCAATGACATCGCCGACATGAAGGCCTACTACGGCGTTGATGTCAGCTACAGCGGGGTCATGAACTATCTGAACAAGTTCGGCAGTTCCAACTCGTACAAGACTTATGACCCGGTGGGCGAGCTTTATTACGCGGTGCTGCGCTACTTCCGCAATCAGGGCAACGTGACGAGTTACTCCGCTCCCAGCAGTACCTCGACACGGGCCGCGCAAGCGGATGGCTTCCCGGTGATCTCGGAGTGGCGCGACCCGATGCAGTACTCGTGCCAGAAGAACTTCATCCTTGGTATCGGCGACGTCAACACCCACGCGGACCGCAATCTGCCTGGCGCCACCGGATCCTCGGAGCCCACCAAGCCAACGGAAGTCACCAACGACAAGGCCTTCGATGCCGTCGAATGGACCAACCGTGTTGGCAAGCTCAGTGGCGTCAATGCCTCGCTAGGCAACGTGCAGGGCTATGGCGGATGCTGCAACAACAATGGAGCGTTGATCGCGGGCATGGCGTACTGGGCCAACTCGACGGACATCCGACCCGATAGCGATGCGGATCCCAACTCGGCCGGCAAACAGACGGTCCAGACCTACTGGCTCGACGTGCTGGAGTTCAGCACCTACAAGACGAACAACCAGTACTACTTGGCCACCCGCTACGGCGGTGCCCAGTTGCCGAACGACTTCGCGCCGCTGACTCAGACGACCGACCTGCCGCAGAGTTGGTGGCATACGGGCGGCAGTACGGACCTCGTCGGCAGTCAGCTTCGTCCTGACACCTACTTCACCTCGGCCAAGGCCGATCAGATGGTTGATGGTCTGGCCGCTGCCTTCACCAGCATCGCGTCGCGGATGAAGGCCTATTCGACGGCGTTCAGCACCGCCTCCCAGCAGATCACCTCCGTCGGAGTGGCGAGCTACGCCACGCAGTACGACGCCAAGGAATGGACCGGTGAAGTCATCGCCAGCACGCTCAGCGCGGCGGAAGACACTACCGCGACCCGTCAGGTGGAGGCCTGGAAATTCACGCAGAAGCTCAAGGGGCAGCTCGCCGGCACCGGTTGGAAGAGCAATCGCTACATGGTCACCTACGACACCGCAGCGAAGGCGGTGGTGCCGTTCCTCGAAACCAGCCTCAGCGCCGACATGAAGAACGCGCTGGCCACGCCCTATGCCTCGACGGCCACCGTCACTGACTACGTCAACTATCTGCGGGGTGATCGCACCAACGAGTCCTCCAAGTTCCGCGTGCGTGCCGAATTGGTGGGGGACATCGTGAACTCGAAGGTGACGGTGGTGGCACCGCCTTCACTGACGCTGTCCGAAGGTGCGAACCCGGGCTACAGCGACTACAAGACGAAGTTCAAGGCACGTCCCAACTACCTGGTGGTGGGAACAAATGCTGGCGTGGTGCACGTGATCAACGGCTCACTGACCGGCGACACTGCCGGTCGTGAGATCTTCGCCTACGTGCCCGGAGCGCTCTACAAGGGCCCGAGCAGCCCGTCGACGCCCTCCGTCGATGGATTGGCCGCGCTGGGCAATCCGAACTTCAACCATCGCTTCTACATCGACGCGCGCCCAACCGTAGCGGACGTGGACTTCGGCTTCACCGGCGGCAAGCGCGGCACTGCCGACTGGCGCACCATCGTGGTCGGCGGCCTGGGCAAGGGCGGTCGCAGCGTCTATGCGCTGGACCTGACCGACCTCTCCGGTGTCACCTCCGAAGGTGCCGCTGCGTCCAAGGTGCTGTGGGAGTTCACCACCGGAGAAATGGGTTTCCTGTACGGCGAGCCGGTCATTACCAAGACCGCCACTCATGGTTGGGTGGTCCTGGTCCCGACCGGCCACAACAACGGCTCGGGCAAGGCGAGCATCTTCATGCTGAATCCGAAAACGGGCGAGCTCATCACAACCATCAGCGCCGACAAGCTGTCGGACGACGCAACTGGCGCGGACCCGGCCGGACTGAACCAGCTGACACCGTTCTATCCCGACCTGTCTGCCGCAGTGGTCGAGTCGGTCTACGGCGGAGACCTGCGCGGCAACGTGTGGCGCGCCGATCTGCGCTCCGGCAGTTCGGGATATCCGAACCTGGTGAAGGTGGCACGCGCGGTCGGACCCAACAACACGCCGCAGCCGATCACGACGGCCGTCGTTCCGATCGGCGACACCACGACCTATCGTCGCTTCCTGGCCTTCGGCACCGGCAAGATGCTGTTCGCCAACGACATCAACAGCACGCAGTTGCAGCGCCTGTACGGCATCGTCGATGGCACCGTCGCCAAGTTCAGCAACTCGGGCGATGCACCGACCAACACCGCCTTCCCGATCACCTCGGCCAACCTGGTCCAGTTGACCGACCTCACGCAGAAGGCCAACATCGACTACAAGACCAAGTCGGGCTGGTACTTCGATTTGCCGAGCGGCTACCGCGTGCTGAGCGATCCGACCTACTTCATGAACATCGCCGCCTTCTCCGCGACCCTGCCGTCGTCGGCTGATGCGTGCAATCCGGGCGGCACGAGCCGGGTGTACCTGATCGACCTGTCAACGGGCCAGACGCAATTCGCCAACAACGCGGCTTACCTGGACCCCGGCTTCGCAGTGACGGACATGCTGTTCATGAAGACGGACAAGAGCGTCGACTTGGTGTTGAGCGGCTCCACCGCGTCGGCGGCCAACAAGACTTGCAAGGAGGGTGACCCCACCTGCAATGTCTGCCCCCAAGGCGATCCGCTGTGCCGCGCCAAGCCCAATCAAGGCGGAACGGTCGGGACCAAGATCCTGAACTGGCGCGAGATCCCGCTGCGCAACAGCACCAACGGCACGCTCTGAGCGAGTCCTCTTACCCCATCGAAAGCCCGGCCATGCCGGGCTTTTTTTATGTTCCTGCCCAGCGCGTTCCCACCTCGAGCTCGCTGGCAAACGACAAGGCCCGCCAACTCTCGCCGGCGGGCCTTGTCCAAGTCTGTCCGACAGGTCGATTCAACGCGGCAACGCGCTCTCCCCCATCAGGAACTCATCGATCGAGCGTGCCGCCTGCCGGCCTTCGCGGATGGCCCACACCACCAGCGACTGGCCGCGGCGCATGTCGCCGGCGACGAACACCTTCGCTGCGTTCGTCTTGTAGCCACCATTGAAGTCCGTCGTCGCCTTGGCGTTGCCCCGGGCATCCTTGGTCACGCCGAAGGCATCGATGATGGACGCGACCGGACTGACGAAGCCCATCGCCAGCAGCACCAGGTCCGCCTTCAGGATCTGCTCGCTGCCAGCGACTTCGACCATCTTGCCGTTGGACCATTCCACACGCACCGTCTTCACGCCGGTGACCTTGCCCTTCTCACCGAGGAATTCCTTGGTCGCGATCGCGAACTCGCGCTCACAGCCCTCCTCGTGACTGGACGACGTGCGCAGCTTGATCGGCCAGTACGGCCAGGTCAGCGGCCGGTCCTCGACCTCGGGCGGCTGGGGCATCAGCTCGAACTGGGTGACGCTCTTGGCGCCATGGCGGTTGCTGGTGCCGACGCAGTCGCTGCCGGTGTCGCCGCCGCCGATCACGATGACGTGCTTGCCGTCGGCGCGCAGCTGGTTCTTGAGCTTGTCACCGGCGTTGACCTTGTTCTGCTGCGGCAGGAACTCCATCGCGAAATGCACGCCGGCCAAGTCACGGCCCGGCACCGGCAAGTCGCGCGACTGCTCGGCGCCGCCGGCCAGCAGCACGGCATCGAACTTCTCGGTCAGTTCCTCGGCCGTCACCACATCCTTGGCCCAGTTGGTGACCTTGGACCCCTCGGGCAGGTGAGCGACCATCACGCCGGTGCGGAACACCACGCCTTCCGCTTCCATCTGCTGGACGCGCCGGTCGATGTGGCTCTTCTCCATCTTGAAGTCGGGGATGCCGTAACGCAGCAGGCCGCCGACGCGGTCGTTCTTCTCGAACACGGTCACGCTGTGACCCGCGCGAGCCAGCTGCTGCGCCGCAGCCAGGCCGGCCGGGCCGGAACCCACCACCGCCACTGTCTTGCCCGTCTTGACCCTCGCGGGTCTGGGCGGCACCCAGCCCTCGGCCCAGGCGCGGTCGATGATGGCGTGCTCGATCGACTTGATGCCGACCGCGTCGTCATTGACGTTGAGCGTGCAGGCCGCCTCGCAGGGCGCGGGGCAGATGCGGCCGGTGAACTCGGGGAAGTTGTTGGTCGAGTGCAGCACCGCGATGGCGCTCTTCCAGTCCGCATCTCCGCCCCGGTACACCAGGTCGTTGAAGTCCGGAATGATGTTGTTGACCGGGCAGCCGCTGTTGCAGAACGGCGTCCCGCAGTCCATGCATCTGGCGCCCTGCTGCTTCGCCTGCTCGACGTTCAGGCCGATGACGAATTCCTTGTAGTTCTTGAGACGCGCCTCGACGGGCTCATAGCCCTCTTCCAGACGTTCGTACTCCATGAAGCCGGTGACTTTTCCCATGACGGCTCGCTCCTGAATTCCTGAATCTCTTGCGACTTCGATGCGACCGATCAGACCTTGGCCTTGGCGGCGGGCGCCTTGGCGTGGGCGATCGTGGCGGCGGCTTCCTTGGCGGCACCCAGCTCACCCAGCGCGCGGCGGTACTCCGTCGGGAACACCTTCACGAACTTGGCGCGCGACTCGGCCCAGTGGTCCAGGATGTCGCGGGCGCGTTGGCTGCCGGTCCAGCGATGGTGATCCTCGATCAGCTTCTTGAGGATCGCCTCATCGGTGCGGGCCTCGCCGTCGCCGAGCTTGTGCCAGATCGCCTTGTCCATCGTGGCCTCCTGCTCGTGCGCGGGCAGCAGCTTGTCCAGGGAGACCATTGCCGTGTTGCAGCGCTTGGCGAACTGGCCATCCTCGTCGTAGACGTACGCCACACCTCCGCTCATGCCGGCAGCGAAGTTGCGACCGGTTTTGCCCAGCACCGCGACGGTGCCTCCGGTCATGTACTCGCAGCCGTGGTCGCCGGTGCCCTCGACGACCGCGGTCGCGCCGGACAGCCGCACCGCGAAGCGCTCGCCCGCGACACCGCGGAAGAAGGCCTCGCCCTTGGTCGCACCGTAGAGCACGGTGTTGCCGACGATGATGTTCTTCGTCGCGTCACCCCGGAAGTCAATCGACGGGCGCACCACCACGCGACCGCCGGACAGGCCCTTGCCGGTGTAGTCGTTGGCATCGCCGATCAGGTAGAAGGTGATGCCCGGAGCCAGGAAGGCGCCGAAGCTCTGGCCACCGGTGCCTTCCATCTGGATGAAGATGGTCTGGTCCTCGAGCCCTTCCGGACGGCGTCGGATCAACTCGCCCGACAGCATCGCGCCCACCGTGCGGCGAACGTTGGTCACTTCCTGCATGAAGCGCACCTTCTCGCCCTTCTCGAAGGCGGGCAGGCACTTCTCGATCAGCTTGACGTCCAGTGCGCGGTCCAGGCCGTGATCCTGGTGATCGTTGTGCAGGCGGGCGACATCGGCGGGCAGCTCCGGACGATGGAACACCCGGGTGAAGTCCAGGCCCTTGGCCTTCCAGTGGCTGATGCCCTTCTTCGTGTCGAGCAGGTCGGCGCGACCGATCAGTTCATCGAACTTGCGGATGCCCAGCTGCGCCATGATCTGGCGCGCTTCCTCGGCGACGAAGAAGAAGTAGTTGACGACGTGCTCGGGCTTGCCGCTGAACTTCTTGCGCAGCACCGGATCCTGCGTCGCGACGCCGACCGGGCACGTGTTCAGGTGGCACTTGCGCATCATGATGCAGCCTTCGACCACCAGCGGCGCGGTCGCGAAGCCGAACTCGTCGGCTCCCAGAAGTGCGCCGATCACCACGTCGCGGCCGGTCTTCATCTGGCCGTCGGCCTGCACGCGCACGCGGCCACGCAGACGGTTCAGCACCAGCGTCTGCTGCGCCTCGGCCAGGCCCAGCTCCCACGGCGTGCCCGCATGCTTGATCGACGACCACGGCGACGCGCCGGTACCGCCGTCATGGCCGGCGATCACGATGTGGTCGGCCTTGGCCTTGGCCACGCCCGCCGCGATCGTGCCCACACCGACTTCCGACACCAGCTTGACCGAAATGTCGGCGCGTTGGTTGACGTTCTTCAGGTCGTGGATCAGCTGTGCCAGGTCCTCGATCGAATAGATGTCGTGGTGCGGCGGCGGCGAGATCAGGCCGACGCCCGGCACCGAGTGGCGCAGGAAGCCGATGTATTCGGTGACCTTGCCGCCGGGCAACTGGCCGCCCTCGCCCGGCTTGGCGCCCTGCGCCATCTTGATCTGGATCTGGTCGGCGCTGACCAGGTACTCGGTCGTGACGCCGAAGCGGCCCGATGCCACCTGCTTGATGCGAGAGCGCATCGAGTCGCCGTCCTGCAGTTCGTAATCGACCTCGACGACCTTGCTGCCCACGACGTCCGACATCTTCGTGCCGGCCGTGATCTTGATGCCCTTGAGTTCGTTGCGATAACGCGCCGGGTCTTCCCCGCCCTCGCCCGTGTTGCTCTTGCCGCCGATGCGATTCATCGCCACGGCCAGCGTCGCGTGCGCCTCGGTCGAGATCGATCCCAGCGACATCGCGCCGGTGGCGAAGCGCTTGACGATCTCTGCGGCCGGCTCGACCTCCTCGAGCGGGATCGCCTTGCTCGGATCGAACTTGAACTCGAACAGGCCACGCAGCGTCATGTGGCGACGGCTCTGGTCGTTGATCAGCTGGGCGTACTCCTTGTACGTGTCGAACTTGCCCGAGCGCGTGCTGTGCTGCAGCTTGGCGATCGCGTCGGGGGTCCACATGTGTTCCTCGCCGCGGGTGCGCCACGCATACTCGCCGCCGGCGTCGAGCATGTTCTCAAGCACCGGGTCATCGCCAAAGGCGGCGCGATGCAGGCGCAGCGCTTCCTCGGCGACCTCGAACACACCGATGCCGCCGACCTGCGTCGGCGTGCCGCGGAAGTACTTGGCGACGAAATCCGACTTGAGGCCGATGGCCTCGAAGATCTGGGCGCCGCAATAGGACATGTAGGTCGAGATGCCCATCTTGGACATGATCTTCGACAGTCCCTTGCCCACCGCCTTGATGTAGTTGTAGATCGCCTTGTCGGCCGACAGCGACGCGGGCAGCTCCGCGGTCATGGCCTGCAGCGTCTCCAGCGCGAGGTAGGGATGAACCGCCTCGGCGCCGAAGCCCGCGAGCACCGCGAAATGGTGGACCTCGCGCGCCGTGCCGGTCTCGACGACCAAACCGCAGGTCGTGCGCAGACCTTCGCGGACCAGGTGGTGATGCACTGCCGAGAGCGCCAGCAGCGCCGGGATCGCGACCCGGTTCGCGCTCAGATGGCGATCCGTGATGATGAGGATGTTGTGTCCGCCCTTGATCGCGTCCACCGTTTCCGCGCACAGGGAGGCGAGCTGCGCCTCCACACCCTCGCGGCCCCAGTCCAGCGGGTAGGTGATGTCGAGTTCGTAAGGCTTGAACTTGCCATTGGTGTGATGCTCGATCGCGCGCAGGCGCGCCATCGATTCGAAGTCGAGCACCGGCTGCGTCACCTCCAGACGCATCGGCGGGTTCACCGCATTGATGTCCAGCAGGTTGGGCTTGGGACCGATGAAGCTGTTCAGCGACATCACGATCGCTTCGCGGATCGGGTCGATCGGCGGGTTGGTGACCTGCGCGAACAGCTGCTTGAAGTAGTTGTAGAGCGGCTTGTTCTTGTCGGACAGCACGGCCAGCGGGCTGTCGTTGCCCATGGAGCCGATACCTTCCTCACCGTTGGCGGCCATCGGCGCGAGCAGGAACTTCACATCTTCCTGGGTGAAGCCGAAGGCCTGCTGGCGATCCAGCAGCGATGCCGGGAACACCGGCGCGGCCGCTTCCGGCGCGGGGATCTCGTCGAGCTTGACTCGCACGTTCTCGATCCACTGCCGGTAAGGACGCGCGTTCGCGTACTGGGTCTTCAGTTCCTCGTCGTCGATGATCCGGCCCTGCTCCAGGTCGATCAGGAACATCTTGCCGGGCTGCAGCCGCCACTTCTGGACGACGCGCGACTCCGGGATGGGGAGCACGCCGGACTCGGAGGCCAGCACGACGAGGTCATCATCGGTGACCCAGTACCGGGCCGGGCGCAGGCCATTGCGGTCCAGCGCGGCGCACACCTGGCGGCCGTCGGTGAAGACCATCGCGGCGGGGCCGTCCCACGGCTCCATCATCGCGGCGTGGTACTCGTAGAACGCACGACGGCGCTCGTCCATCCACTCGTGCTGTTCCCAGGCCTCGGGGATCATCATCATCGCGGCATGCGCGAGCGGGTAGCCCGACATCGTCAGCAGCTCGATGGCGTTGTCGAAGGTGGCCGTGTCGGACTGGTGTTCGAAGCTGATCGGATACAGCTTCTTCAGGTCGTCGCCCAGCACCGGTGACTTCATGACGCCTTCGCGGGCGCGCATCCAGTTGAAGTTGCCTTTGACGGTGTTGATCTCGCCGTTGTGGGCCACCATCCGGTACGGGTGGGCCAGCGGCCACTCGGGGAAAGTGTTGGTCGAGAAGCGCTGGTGCACCAGTGCGATCGCCGAGACCACGCGCGGATCGGCCAGGTCGCGGTAATACTTGCCCACCTGGTCGGCCAGCAGCAGGCCCTTGTAGATGACCGTGCGGCAGCTCATCGACGGCACGTAGTACTCGCGGCTGTGCGTCAGCTTCAGCGCCTGGATCGCGCTCGACGCCGTCTTGCGGATCACGTACAGCTTCCGCTCGAGCGCGTCGGGGACGATGATGTCCGGACCGCGGCCGATGAAGATCTGGCGAATGATCGGTTCCTTCTCGCGCACCGTCGGCGACATCGGCATGTCGCGGTCCACCGGCACGTCGCGCCAACCCAGCAGCACCTGGCCCTCGGCCTTGATCGCGCGGGCCAGTTCCTGTTCGCAGGCGAGGCGCGAGGCGTGCTCCTTGGGCAGGAAGATCATGCCGACGCCATATTCGCCGGGCGGCGGCAAGGTGACGCCCTGCTTGGCCATCTCGGCGCGATAGAACTCGTCGGGAATCTGGATCAGGATGCCGGCGCCGTCGCCCATCAGCTTGTCCGCGCCGACTGCACCGCGGTGGTCCAGGTTCTCCAGGATCTTCAGGCCCTGCTGGACGATGTGGTGCGCCTTCTGCCCCTTGATGTGGGCAACGAAACCGAGGCCGCAGGCGTCCTTCTCGTTGGCACCGTTGTACAGACCGTGGGCGGCCAGTTCGCGAATCTCGGTCGCGGACGGCCCGGCCGTCGGCAGCGTGGCGGAGACCGCGTCGGCGGTCGTGGCGGGGGACGACGGTTGCGCTACGCGCAGATCTTGAGCTGCCGACATCGGTGGCCTCCTGACTCTCGAAAACGAAACCCGCGCAGGTTAAGGCGCGTACCGGGACGGCACAAGCAGAACTAAATGGGGTCAGTCTCGAATTAGAAGATGCGTTGCAGCCAGTGGTCGATTAAATAGGGACAGATTCGAAGTCGCTCAACTCGCCTCGTCCGCCCTGACCTTCCGGGGGCGTCCGCGAGGGCGCGGACTCATCGGACGCTCGCTCAATTCGCTCAGCAGCTGCAGGAAGCGTGCCGATCCCAGCGGCCACCCCTTCAGCGCCGAGTCGATCAGCTTCTGGCGCTCTGCTTCGGTTTCACCTTCCTCCAACCAGCGGCGCCAAGCCAACTCGCGCTCGAATGGGGTGTTGCCCAAAGCCCAGAATCCGGGCGGATCGCTGATCAGCGGGTCGCGTCGATGGCCAAGATGGTGCGCCGCGGAGGACCAGGGGTATTCGCCGGGATCGCCCAGCCCGGCGCGTCCAGGGTTCAGTTCGATGCTGCGCATGACCGCGAGCAGGTGGGTGTCCGCCTCCAATGGCGCCGCGCGGAAACGGCCTTCCCACAGGGTGCCCATCCGGCCGTGCCGAAGGTTGAAGGCGCTCACATAGCGCCGCCCCAGCGCCTGCATCATCCGGCTGAGGCCGTCCGCGGTCGACGGCGTGGCCAACAGATGAAGGTGGTTCGGCATCACGACGTAGGCGTGGATCGCGACCTTGTGCGTCGCCGCACTGTCCTGCAGCGCCGCGAGCAAGGCCTTGCGATCATCGTCATCGACGACGATCGGCTGCAGGTTGTGACCGCGGTGGATCAGGTGATGCAGATGGCCGGCGAGCGCCAGCCGAGGGAGTCTTGCCATGGCGGGAACGGTAATCTGTCCCCAATTATGGCGCCCGCCGTCGTTCGAGCGTTCGCCTCAGACCGAGGCGGTATTCGCCGATGGGGCTCAGGCCGCGATGAGCCGCTTGCCGGTGAGCCGCTCATGCTCCTTGAGCGCGAACCGGTCCGTCATGCCGGCGATGTAGTCGGCGCAGGCGCGGGCGTGATCCTCGCCATCCGCGAAGTCGGCCGGCAGCCGGCTGGGATCGGTCAGGTAGATCTGGAACAGTTCTCGCAGCACCTGCTCGGCGCGGTCCCGCTGCGCCTGGACCGCCGGATGCCGATAGAGATTCTTGAAGAGGAAGCGCTTGAGTGCCGTGCTGGCGTGACGCATCTCAGGGCTGAAGCGCACCAGCGGCCCCTTGGTGCGGGCGTCCTCGGCGTCGACCGGCGCTGCGGCCTCGATGGCGGCGCGTGTGGCGTCGATGATGTCGTAGACCTGCTGGGAGAGCATCCGGCGAATGGTCTCGGCGAGCAGCCGCTTGCCGGTCAGCTCGGGATAGATCGACAAGGTCTCCCGCAGGTAGCGATGCACCAGCGGCACTTCCTCCAACTGCTCGAGCGTCACCAGCCCGGACCGGACGCCATCGTCGACATCATGGGCGTTGTAGGCGACCTCGTCGGCGAGGTTGCACAGTTGCGCCTCCAGGCTCGGCTGGCCGCCGTCGAGGAAGCGCGCCGCCACGCCACCGGGCTCGCGCTCTTCGATCCGCTCCGCGTCGCGCCGGCTGCAATGCTTGAGGATGCCCTCGCGGCTCTCGAAGCTCAGGTTCAGGCCGTCGAAACCGGGGTACCGCTGCTCCAGCTTGTCGACCACACGCAGCGACTGCAGGTTGTGCTCAAAGCCGCCATGCGCCTTCATGCAGTCGTTCAACACGTCCTGGCCGGCATGACCGAAAGGCGTATGGCCGAGATCGTGCGCAAGTGCGACGGTTTCGATGAGGTCTTCGTCAAGACCCAGGCTCCGCCCGATCGACCGCCCCAGCTGCGCAACCTCCAGCGAATGCGTCAACCGGGTGCGAAACAGGTCGCCCTCGTGATTGAGGAAGACCTGCGTCTTGTAGACCAGCCGACGGAAGGCGGTGCTGTGAACGATGCGGTCGCGGTCGCGCTGGAACTCGCTGCGGGTCGGCGCCGGCGCCTCGGGATGACGGCGACCGCGGCTGCGCGCGGGATCGGAGGCATAGGGCGCGCGCAGCATCGTCATCGTCGGTTCGGGCTTCTCAGCGTTGTCCGGGCTCGGTGTGGGCCTCGATCACCTCGGCCACCAGTGCGTCGGGCGCGCCCCGGAGGCCGGCCTTGCCCAGGGACTCGATGACCACGAAGCGAATCTCGCCGCCCTCATTCTTCTTGTCGACCCGCATCAAGTCCAGCCATCGCTCGATCGGCATTCGGGGCGCCACCACCGGCAGCCCGGCGCGCTCGATCACGCGCGTCATCCGGTCGACGAAGGCCGGAGGCATCAAGCCCAACCGGGCCGAGAGCTCGGAGGCCAGCACCATCCCGCATGCCACGCCTTCGCCGTGGAGCCACTCGCCGTAGCCAAGGCCGGTCTCGATCGCATGGCCGAAGGTATGGCCGAAGTTGAGGATCGCGCGCAGACCGCTCTCGCGCTCATCCTGACCGACGACCCAAGCCTTGATCTCGCAACTACGCTTCACCGCATGAGCCAGCGCTGACTTGTCGCGCGCAAGCAGGGCATCCAGATTGGCCTCGATCCAAGCGAGGAAAGCCTCGTCGGCGATCGGTCCGTACTTGATGATCTCCGCCAGGCCGGCGGACAGTTCCCGATCGGGCAAGGTATCCAGCGTGTCGAGATCGGCCACGACCCGCACCGGCTGGTAGAACGCGCCGACCATGTTCTTGCCGCGTGGGTGATTGATCGCGGTCTTGCCGCCCACCGACGAATCGACCTGCGCCAGCAGGGTCGTCGGCACCTGCACGAAGGGCACGCCGCGCATGTAGATGGCGGCCGCGAAACCGGTCAGGTCGCCGATCACGCCGCCGCCCAACGCGTACAGCACCGTCTTGCGATCCGCCGCGCCAGCGAGCAGGTGATCGATGACGCGGTCCAGGGACGCCCAGTTCTTGTGCTGCTCCCCATCCGGCAGCACGACCGACTCGACCTGCTTGTAATGAGGCGCCAACTGGCGCTTCAGGCGCTCGAGGTAGAGCGGCGCGACGGTGTCGTTGGTGACGATCAGTGCGACAGCGGCGCGCGGCAGCCCGGACCAGGTCGACGCGTCATCGAAGAGTCCGGAGCCGATGAGGATGTCGTAGCGGCGATCGCCGAGGTCGATGGCGACTGTGGTTGCGCCGGCGGCCGACGCCGCCGCGGAAGACGTGGAATCAGGAAGCGGAGCGGTCATTCCCGGAAGTGTACGGGGCCTCGCTCGCCCCGACGGTTGCCGCCACCCGCGCGGGATCGATCAGCCCTGCCAGTTCCAACTGCATCAGGATCATGTTGGCCAACCCATGCACCGATGGGCGGCTCGACTCGAGCACGAAGTGCGCGCAGCGGCGATAGAGGGGATCGCGCTGGCCATAGAGGTCGCGCAGCTTCGCCAGCGGATTGGCCACCTGCAGCAGCGGCCGCTGGGTGTCGTGCTTCAACCGTCGGAAGAGTTCTTCAGGCGACGAGCGAAGGTACACGACTGTCGAATGCGACTTGAGCCGGTCGCGATTGATCTCGCGCAGCACGGCGCCGCCGCCGGTCGCCAGGATCATTTCCCGGCCCGCTCCCGCGTCCTCGAGCAGCCGCGCGATCACGCGCGATTCGAGGTCCCGAAACGACGCTTCGCCCTGACGGGCGAAGTAGTCCTTGATCGACTCGCCGCCGAGATCTTTTTCGATCTCGGCGTCGGAGTCGACGAAGGGGATGTTGAGCTGTCTGGCCAGCAGTCGACCGACGGTGGATTTGCCACCGCCGGGCATGCCGACCAAACTCAACCTCAATCGCACGCCGCCGGAGTCGCAGGGACAGCCGCCTTGGCGACGTTCTGCGCGACCGTCACCGCCGAGCCGCTCGGCGAGGTGACGGTGATGTACACGGTCCCGGACGCTGTGGTGTCCGCGAACTTCACATCGATCGACGCGCCGGTGGGATAGGAGGTACTCGGCGTGGTGGCGCCGGCCTGCACCGTGACCGTCAGACCATCGCTGCCAGTTGCCGTGACCTTGCTGCCGGCAGGCATCGGGTTGAAGGCGACCGGGTTGTTGTCACTGACGAAGAAGAGGAGCGACAGGCTCGACGATCCGCCGGAGTAGACAACGCCAGTACCCACCGGAGCCACCTGACGGAGGTTGGGGCGAGCCGCTTCGTCCTGCGAATATCCCAGCCAGGTCGAGCGCTGCACGACGTTATTCGCGTCGCGGTAGTAGCCGTACAAGCCACTGTCCTTGGGTTCCTCTCCGAAAGCGCCAAAGTCAATCAGCTCGCGCTTGTCAGGGCAAACGCCGCGCAGGTTCTCCGGCGCCTTCAAACCCCACACGATGGCTGCCGTCGACGACGAGAAGACCGTCTCCACCGCGCGACGGACATAGGCCTTGCCCTGAGCTGCATCGCAGGTGTTCGGCACATACGGCGTGTAGGCGGTGAACTTGAACAGCGAGGTGGCCGGCTGCGTCAACACGTTGTTGGGATCATTCGTGCAGACGCTAGTCCCGGTACTGTCGTTCTGCTTGATGAACTGATCGGTGTTGCTGTAGTGGTTGTTGTACAGCCGATCGAGGAACACCGAGCCGAGGTTCTGGAACTGCTCACCGGCGTCGTAGACGTTATTGCCGTTCTGATCGACGAAGGATTCTTCGCCGAGGGCATACGCCAGCACCGTGACCCGGCCGTCCGCAGGACGCGGTTCCGACGAGACAAAGTTCGACGTGGCGCGGGAGATGCCGTTGGAATCCTTGGCCGTGAACACGGTGTTCACAACCTGGCCGGCTTCGGAGACGAAGTTGATCGCCGTGCCGTCCGGCACCGGGTTGCCAAGGCGGTCGGACGCGATGATCGAATAGGTGTTCGCCGTGCCATCACGGCTGCCACCTTCGATATTGATCGTCCCTTGGGCCAGCGAGAAGTTGAGCTGGGAAGGCAAGCCGACCGCGATGGACAGCGCGCTGGACACGGTCGAGATCGACGTGCCCTTGAGTGTGGCGGACACTCGAACCGGCGTCGGCACCGTGCCGGAGTTGACGCGCACCACCACGTCGCCGTTGTTGTCCGTGTTCTTGGTGATCGTCGTCTGCGTCGCCCCGTCCAGCGTGAGGCCACCCGACCAGATGTTGGCAGTCAGATCGATCGGCTGGTTCGGCACGCCATTGCCGCTGGCGTCGACCAGGCGGAACGACACATTGGCGAATTCGGTATAGCCGGAGCCCTTCAGGTAGATCGTCTGCGTCGCGTTGCTGGTGGCCTGGATGCTTTGCGCCGAGGGCTTGCCCAGGTTCAGCGACAAGGACTGCGTGGCAGCGCTGCCGGCGATGGACGCCTGGTAGGTATCCGTATTCTGGAAGCTGCCGCAACTGTTGTCGCGGAAGCGGAAGGTCGCCACGCCGGTGCTCGTCGTCACCGAGCTGGCAGGCGTCAAGGTTCCTCGGCCAGCAATGACACAGGCCGAGGTCAGCGACACATTCACCGGAGTGCCGATCGCGGACGACGACAGCGCGACGGTCAACGTGGTTTCCCCATTGGGCGGAAGCGCAGGCAGCGTGAGATCGGAAGTCAATGACGTGATCGTCACGTTGGTCGCCGCCAGTTGGAAGCCGCCAGTCGCCGTCACGTTGGCGTTGTTGACGCTTGCCGTCGCGGTAATCGTGTCGGCGCCGGTACTGGTAGCACTCGCCGGGGACAGCGTCACAATCGCGTCGCCGCTGTCATTGGTCAGGGCCGAGGCCGGCTCGAATTTCCCGAGGTTGCCTGCGGTGGTGAATGTCACGACCGTGCCGGGGATCGGCGCGCCAGTAGCGGTCCGAAGCGAAGCGGTGACCGTGGCCGGCGCGTTCGCGGTCACCGTGGACGAAGACAACGCCAAGGTCATCGTCGGCTTGGTGACCGGCGTGGTCGTGCCGCCGCCACCGGTGCCACCACCACCGACCACCGGGGTACCTGCATCGCTGCCGCCGCCACCACCGCCGCAAGCGGCCAGCACGGCCACCATCGTGGCCGTCAGCATCAGGCGGGCGGCGCCGCGCGTCATCCCGTTGCCGGCGCCGGCCACTCGTTCGATTCGCTTCATGTCTTGCTACTCCTGCGTCCGCAGCATTTGTTCAGGCCGCGGCATCCTCTCTGATATGCGCTCGCGCCGCCGGCCCTTTCCGGCTCTTGTGGCGGCATTTCTCACGCGAACGCCCTTTGGTTCATGACGGCCGTTGCCGCGAAGCGGCGCCGAGGCGCCGCCGCGATCAGCGCGTGGCCGTGACGCGATCGCTCACCACCTTCGGCGTGATGAAGATCAGCAGTTCCGTCTTCGCCGAACTGCGCGACTTGTTCTTGAACAGGTTGCCCAGCAGCGGGATATCGCCCAGGTACGGGACCTTGTTCTCGGTCTCGAGATCTTCCTGCGTGTAGATGCCACCGATCACCACCGTGCCGCCGTTCTCCACCAGCACCAGCGTCTGCACATGCTTGTTGTTGATCGCATAGCCCTGCGGGGTCAGCGTGCCGCGGCTGTCCTTGTTCACGTCGACCGTCAGGATGACGTTGCCTTCCGGCGTGATCTGCGGCGTGACTTCCAACTTCAGCACTGCCTTCTTGAAGGTGATCGAGGTGGCGCCGCTGGAGGTCGACTGCTGGTACGGAATTTCCTCGCCCTGCTCGATCAGCGCCTTGGTCTGGTCCGCCGTCACGACGCGCGGGCTCGACACCACCTTGCCTCGGCCATCGGCCTCCAGCGCGGAGATCTCCAGGTTCAGGAAGCGGTTCGCCGTGGCGCTGAACAGCGACAGCGCGAAGTTGGCTGCCGTCGCACCGCCGAAGGCGTCACCCGAGACATTCGCCGGCAGGTTGACGAACTGCGAGTCGTTGTAGTTGTAGCTCGTCTGCTGGTTGGTCTGCGAGCCGACCGCCGAGTAGTTGCCCCCAATCGTCACGTAGTTGCTGCCACCGACGTTGTAGCCTGGAATACCGCCCTGCCGGCCCCGCAGGTCGGAGGCGCCCAGCTTCACGCCCAGTGCGCGACCGAATTTGTCGTCGGCTTCGACGATGCGGGCCTCGATCAGCACCTGCCGCACCGGCACGTCGATCTTGGCGATCAGGGCCTGGATCTCTTCCAGCTTCGAGGGGATGTCGCTGACGAACAGCTGGTTCGTGCGGGTTTCCCAGATGACGCTGCCGCGCGGCGAGAGGATGCGCGACGCGTTCGCGTTGCTGCCACCCTGGTTGTTCTGCCCGGTCAGGCCCTTGGCCACTTCCTCGGCCTTGGTGTAATTCATCTGGAAGGACTGCGTGCGCAGCGGCTCCAGTTGGGCCACGGCCTGCTTGGCCTCGAGTTCAGCCTTTTCCTTGTTGGCCAGCTCTTCCTTCGGCGCGATCCACAGCACGTTGCCGGACTTGCGCAGCCCCAGGCCCTTGGCCTGCAGGATGATGTCCAGCGCCTGATCCCAAGGCACATCCTTGAGTCGCAGGGTGACGTTGCCGGTGACGGTGTCACTGGTCACGACGTTGAAGTTGGTGAAGTCAGCGATGACCTGCAGCAGCGCGCGCACGTCGATGTTCTGGAAGTTCAGGCTGAGCTTGTCGCCGCTGTAGCCCGGGCCTTGCGTCAGCTTGTTCGGATCCACCTTCTGCGGACGCACTTCCAGCACGAACTGGTTGTCGCTCTGATAGGCGCTGTGCTCCCACGCGCCCTTGGGCGTGACGACCAGGCGCACCCGGTCCCCTTGCTGGGTCGCGGTCACCGTCTGCACAGGCGTGCCGAAATCGGTCACGTCCAGCTTGCGGCGCAGACGCTCCGGCAGCGCGCTGCGCAGGAACTCGACCACCAGGTTCTGCCCCTGTTGCTGGATGTCCACGCCGACCTGGCTGCTCGGCAGGTTCACGACCACGCGGCCCGCGCCATCGTTACCGCGACGGAAGTCGATGTCCTGGAGCGCTTGCGTGGTCGCGTTCTGGCTCGGCGCGAAATGCACCGGCTCGGTGGTCGCTGCCGCGGGGCCGGCCGCGGCAGCCGTCGCGGGCGACGGAGCGGCATCCAGGAAGATCAGCAGCGAGTTGTCCTGCAACTGCGCGCGGTAGGTGCTCGCCTGACGTAGATTCAGCACGACGCGGCTGCGATCACCGGCCTGCGCCACATTGGCGGAGCGCATGTTGCCGGAGTTGATCTCGACCGCGTTACGGCCCATGCCGTTGGAGACGCCCGGCAGGTCCAGCGCGATGCGCGGCGGTGCTTGCACGGCGAAGCCGCGCGGCAATTCGGTCAGCGGTTTCGCCAGCTCGATGCGCACGATGTCGGCGCCGCCCTGCTGGGTCGAACTGATCGACCGAATCATGTTCTGGGCCCAGGCCTGCACCGGCATCAGCACCGCCAGGCTCATTGCGCAGGCCAGCGCTTGCCAGCGCCTGGCGCGCCCTGCTCGTTCCCTCGTCTGGACGCTCATCGAAGCGTTCTCCACAACAGTGTTCTTCATCGTCCCTGCTCCTGAAGCTGGAGAGTACTGGTGCGTTCAATCCATTCGCCCGCAGCGTCCTGGACGACTTCTCGCAACGTGATTTCGGTTTCGCTGATCTTGGTGATGCGACCGAAGTTCTGGCCCAGGTAATCACCGACCCGGGCTTGATACAGCAGGTTGTCGACACGCAGCAGCGCATACGGACGCCCCTCGCGCGATACGCTGCCCACCATCGCCATGCTGTCCAGCGGGAAGGCTTCCAGCGGCTCACGACGGCGCTTCATCTCGGCCGCCAGCAGTGAACTGGGCTGCGCCGCCTCGCGCCGCAGCGCGACCGTCAGCTTCTGCGTGCTGAAGGGGTCCACCACGGCCAGGGCCTCATAGCGCTGGGGCTGGAAAGTCTTCGGCGGCGTCAGAGGTTTGACGGTCGGGCGCGTCTGCTGGCGCTGCTCGTCCATCCATTGCTGCAGTTCGTCGGTTCCGGCGGAGCACCCCGCCAGGGCGGCGCCGACCAGCATGAGACCCAGCAGGCCCCGTGTGCGGTCGGAAGAGCGAACGAGGCGCATCATTTCTTCTTCTCCGCGGCCGCCGCAGCCTTCTTCTGCTCCGCGACCTCGTTGGGGTCGAGGTAGCGATAGGTTCGCGCGGTAGCTTCCATCGTCAGGGTCGCGTTCGTGTCGGTGCGCGGCGGCGCGTTCTGCCCGCCGGTTGCGACCGGCGCAGCGATCGACATGTCGTGCAGCGTCACGATCCGGGACAGGTTGGACACGTCCGCGGTGAACGAACCGATGTCGTGATAGCGACCAGTCACCTTGATCGCGATCGGCTGCTCGGCGTAGTAGTCGCGCATGACGATCCCGCCCGGGCGGAACAGCTCGAACTGGAGCCCGCGGCCCAGTCCGGCCTGGTTGATATCCGACAGCAGCGCATCCATCTCGGCCTTGCCGGGGAGTTGCTTCTCAAGCTGCAGGACGTACTCCTCGACCTGACTCTTCTGCTTGCGCAACTCCGGCAGATTCACGGCCTGCGTCAGCTTGTTGTTAAAGTCTTCCTTGAGATGCGGTTCCTTCTCGCGCTCGGCGTCGAGCGCGGACTGCTCGTCGGAAAGCACTGCGAACCAGCCCAGCACGACGGTGAGCAGCGCCACCACGATGAACGACACGTAGCGAGGCGCCGGCGGCCACTGGCCCGGCTCCTGCATGTTCAGGTTCTGGAACTGCCCGGAGAAGTCCGCGAACCAGGCGTTGAGGTCCAGGTTTTTCAACGTTGCCATGGGGTCCTCACGACTTCTTCGGCGGCGTGGCGCCAGCGCCACTGGCGGCGCCGGCAGCGGCTTCGGGATTCGCGCTCTTGATGCCGACCTTGATCGAGAAATCGTAGAGACGGCGTGGATCGCGAGGATTCACCGGCGCGGCCTTGATCTCGACGAGGTCCGGCGCCTCGACCCATTCGGCGCGGCTGAGGTTGCGCAGCATCTCCGACACGCGCTCATTGGAGGCGGCCACGCCGGCGATGACGACGACCTTGTTGGTCTGACGCACCGACTGCAGGAACACCCCTTCCGGCGTGAACTGGGCCAGCTCGTTGAGCAGGTGAACCGGTGTGTTGCGGTCGCTCTGCAGGTTCTCGACCGCACGCTGGCGGGCGCGCAACGCCTCGATCTCGGCGCGCAGCGTCGCGATGTCCTTGATCTGCGTGTCGAGCTTGGTGATCTCGGCCTTCAGATAGTCATTGCGCTCCGCCTGGGCGGCGGTCAGTTGTTGCAGGAGCAGGTAGATGAATGCGGCGATCAGCAGACCGACGACGAAGGACATTCCCAGCCCGACGAAGAACGCGGCCTTGCGGCGCTTGCGCTTCTCCTCGCGGTGCGGGAGCAGGTTGATCAGAATCACT
The DNA here is from genome assembly GCF_002761755.1 of Roseateles chitinivorans. Classification (GTDB taxonomy): domain Bacteria; phylum Pseudomonadota; class Gammaproteobacteria; order Burkholderiales; family Burkholderiaceae_C; genus Roseateles; species Roseateles chitinivorans. Next base: position 73,199 of record NZ_PEOG01000008.1, on the reverse strand, counting down.
GAAAGAACCTCCGCATGGCGAGGCCGCAGGCCGTCAAGTACGCAGGAGCTTCACGGCGCAGCTTGGACTCCCGCACCGCGGACCCGAGCACCATGTTCTCGAACGGGTTCACCACCATGCAGGCGAAGCCCGTCAGTTCTGTCACCCGTTCCTTCAGACCCGGCAGCGTGGCAGTGCCGCCGGCGAGCATCACGTAGTGAACCTTGTGGTGCGGGGTGCTGGTGAAGAAATACTGAAGCGCCCGACCGATCTCCTGGGACAGGGAATCGACGAACGGCGTCAGCACTTGCGGCTCATAGTCATCTGGCATCTCGCCGCTGAGCTTCTTCTGCTCCGCCTCCTCGAACGAGAAGCCGTACTGGCGGGAGATCAGCTGCGTCAGTTGTGAACCGCCGAAGGCCTGGTCGCGGTCGTAGAGCATCTCGTCATCGCGCAGCACCTTCAGCGAGGTGGTGTCGGCGCCGATCTCGAACAACGCGACCAACGCATCCTTGCCCTCGTTGGGCAGCGTCTCGACCAGGCGCCCCACCGCCATCCGCGATGCATGCGACTCGATATCCAGCACGACCGGCTTGAGGCCGGCAGCTTCCGCGAGCGCCTGGCGATCCTGCACGCGATCCTTACGGGACGCGGCAATCAGGACCTCGACGTCGCCGACGGACGTGGGGCTCGGGCCGATGACACAGAAGTCCAGCGACACCTCGTCCAGCGAGAACGGGATGTACTGGTTGGCTTCGGCCTCGACCTGCAGTTCGAGCTCTTCCTCGCGGAGCCCTGCAGGAAGCATGATCTTCTTGGTGATCACCGAGCTCTGCGGCATCGCCAGCGCGGCCTGCCGCGTGCGGCTGCCACTGCGGGTGACCACTCGCCGGACCGCGTCCGCCACCTCGTCGAATTTCTCGATCTGGCCGTCGGTAATCCAGCCCTTTTCAAATGGCTCGGTCGCGAAACGTTCCAAAACGTATTCGCCACTCGAGTTTTGACTCAATTCCACAAGCTTGACGCTGGACGATGAGATGTCCAGGCCAATCATGGGTGGATGCGCACGTCCGCGCAGTAGATCCAACAGCCCCATGATGCGTTCCCCCAACGCGCCGCTCATGCGCCGGTTTGTTAATAAGTTACTTGAATGCTATCAGCAAAGCCTTTGTCGCCCCAAGGCAAAGCGGTCACAGCAAGTAACGCAGCGTTGCGTAACATACACGCCACCGAGGGGTGGTAAAGCGTCGAAAAATGACCTTTCGACTCCCCATTCCGCACGGTTTCGCGCCAGATTCCCGCTTTGCCCAATTTCGCTCCGGACCACCTTGTGAGGGATGTCTCGAGGGGGCTGAAAAGGCAGCCGCGCAGTGTCCGCGAAAGTCTCGACAACTCCTGTAACAGTCAAGAGAGGTGATCCAGGACGCGCCGGGCCTGCTTCAGGGCCGTTCCTATAATCGCCGCTCGCGGCCCGCATCGTCACCCGTAGAGGCCCTGATAGGGCGCGGCCAGGCAAGCAAGATTGCACACTCCGGCCCATGCCCTCGAAGCATTCATCCGACAACGAACCTTCCTTCGACGCCCCCTCCGACCCCGGCAAGGGCGCCGCGTCCAAGCCTGACAAGGGCGGTGCCCCCCGCAAGAAGGCCAAGGGGGGAGACAAGCCCCGCCGTCCGTGGTTCGTCCGGGCACTGGGATGGCTGGTCGGCCTGATCCTTGCCGGCGTGGGCGCGGTGGTGCTGCTGGTCGGCATGGCACTGGCGATTGCCTACCCGCAGCTACCCGACATCAGCGGCCTGACGGACTATCGACCCAAGTTGCCGCTTCGCGTGCTGTCCAGCGAGGGCCAGTTGCTGGCTGAGTACGGCGAGGAGCGCCGCAGCTACTCCGACATCCGCGAGATCCCCAAGGTGATGCAGAACGCGATCCTGGCCATCGAGGACGCCCGCTTCTATCAGCACGGCGGCGTGGACTACCTGGGCGTGATACGGGCCGGCTTGGCCAATGTGAGCGAGTCCAAGAGCCAGGGCGCGTCCACCATCACGATGCAGGTGGCTCGCAACTTCTACCTCTCCACCGAGAAGACCTTCACCCGCAAGATCTACGAGATCCTGCTGGCGCTGAAGATCGAGAGCGCGTTGCCCAAGGAGAAGATCCTCGAGATCTACATGAACCAGATCTTCCTGGGACACCGGGCCTACGGGTTCGCGGCGGCCAGCGAGGTCTATTTCGGCAAGCCGCTCAAGGATCTGTCGATCGCCGAGGCCGCGATGCTCGCCGGGTTGCCGAAAGCACCATCTGCTTACAACCCGATCAACAATCCCCGCCGAGCAGTGTTGCGCCAGCAATACATCATCGACCGGATGCTGGAGATGGGCTTCATCACGCCCGAGCAGCACGCCCAAGCCAAGGCCGAGAAGCTGCGCATCCGTCCACCGCAGGAAGCGGCCAGCCACGCGGAGTACGTGGCCGAGCTGGCCCGCCAGCTGATCTTCAGCCAGTACGGCGACGAGGCCTACACCCGCGGGTTGAACGTCTACCTGACGCTGCATGCCGACGAGCAGGAGCGCGCCTACCGAGCGCTGCGCCGCGGGATCATGGATTACGAGCGTCGGCAGGTGTATCGCGGTCCAGAGGCTTACGTGGACCTGCCGGCAGACCCCAAGGAGCTGGACACCCGGATCGCCGAGGCGCTCTCCGACCACCCAGCCAACGACGAGTTGCTCGCGGCCGTGGTGCTGGAAGCCAGTCCCAAGCAGGTCGTGGCGGCACTGCAGAGCGGTGAGTCGGTGACGATCACCGGCGAAGGTCTCAAGCCGGCGACCTCCGGCCTGTCCGAGAAGGGCAATCCGAAAACGCGCATCCGGCGCGGCGCGGTCATCCGGGTCATCAAGCTGGTCAAGAACAACAAGGACGAGTGGACGATCACCCAGTTGCCGGAAGTCGAGGGCGCGATGGTGGCGCTCAGTCCGAAGGACGGCAGCGTGCGCGCGCTGGTGGGAGGCTTCGACTACAACAAGAACAAGTTCAACCACGTCACGCAAGCTTGGCGGCAGCCCGGATCGAGCTTCAAGCCCTTCATCTACTCGGCTGCGCTGGAGAAGGGTTTCAACGGCGCGACCATCGTCAATGACGGCCCGCTGTTCTTCGACGCCACGACCACGGGCAGTCAGCCCTGGGAGCCCAAGAACTATGACGGCCAGTTCGATGGCCCGATGCCGCTGCGGCGCGCGCTGGCCAAGTCCAAGAACATGGTGTCGATCCGGGTGCTGCAGTCGGTGGGCGTGAAGTACGCGCAGGACTGGATCACTCGCTTCGGTTTCGATGCCGACAAGCATCCGGCCTACCTCACGATGGCCCTCGGTGCCGGTTCAGTGACGCCGATGCAGATGGCTCAGGCTTATTCGGTCTTCGCCAACGGCGGCTACCGGATCGCGCCGCAGCTGGTGCAACGCATCACCGACCACGCAGGACGCGTGCTGTATCAACAGCAACCGAAGCCCTTCGAGGATTCGCAGCGCGCGATCGAGCCGCGCAACGCCTTCCTCATGGACAGCCTGCTGCAGGAGGTCGCACGCAGCGGCACGGCGTCGCGCACGCAGGCCACGCTCAAGCGTCCCGACATCTACGGCAAGACCGGCACGACCAACGATTCGATGGACGCCTGGTTCGCGGGTTTCCAACCGGACCTGGTCTCGGTCGTCTGGATCGGCTACGACCAGCCTCGCAAGCTGGGCGATCGCGAGACCGGCGGCGGTCTGGCGCTGCCGGTGTGGATTGAGTTCATGCAGTACGCGCTGCGCAACACGCCGGTCCAGGAAATCCAGCCCCCCGAAGGCGTGGTCAACGTCAACGGCGAGTGGTTCTACGACGAGTTCACCAACAACAACGGGGTGAAGGCGCTTGGCAACGAGGAGCATGTGCCGACATCCGGCACCGAGGAAGAGAAGAAGAGCATCCTCGACCTCTTCAAGCGCTGAACGGCCCAGCCGTCCACTCGTGCGAAGGCGCCCCGCGGGGCGCCTTTTTCATCGGGCATTGCGCCCCCAGGTTGAGGACTGCTATCAGACGCCGATGAACTTCAGCGCCTTGCCACCGTGGTGCGAGGCTTCTTCGGACAGACGGGCGAAGAACTCCCGGCCGTCCTTGGTGTCGAGCCAGTGGCCGTCGATGAACTTGAAGTGGTAGCCGCCGCGACGTGATGCGAGCCACAGCTCGTGTAGCGGCGGCTGGGTGTTGACGACGATCTTGCTGCGATCCGGGAACTGCAACTCCAGAAGCCCGCCGGTCCGATGCTGGTCGACGTCGATGATGTCGTCGTCGAGCCAGGCGTCGATCGTGGATTCGATGCTGGCCAGCACGGCGTCGGTGCGGGCGTCGTATTCGGCATCGGTCAGCGGGGTGGCGGTCATGTGCAGCGGGAGGCGGACTCGCTAGACTGCGAGCCCATGAAGAACGTGAAGACGCGAAGTGTAGGCGCAGCCTGCACACCCCCTCGTCGCGGTACCCCCAAGGCCATGACGACCTTGATGTTGTGCGCCGTCGCCGTAGCCCTCACCGCGTGCGGCCAGAAGCGCCCACTACAGCTTCCTCAGCACGCCAAGCATCCGCCCTCGGCCGCCAGCGCTCCCGCACAGCCTGCCGCTTCCGCCGCCAGCGCCCCGAACTGATCCCATCGCCCGCCCTCGCCCCGCGAAGTCCTCACCCGCCGTCCTCGTCGAAGTCCTCGTTCTCACGCCGTGGGCAGGGCCGGGGCCGGCGACGAAGTCGTGCCGTCCATTCTGACCAGGCGCGTTCTGTCTGACCAAAGCGAGCCGCAGGCGAGCGGCGGGAGTTGAGCGCCCGAGGCACGACGGGAGTCGCCGGCCCCGGTCCTGCCCACGCCGCTCCACCGTCCGAAGTAGGAGGTTTTCAGATCCTCCCCTCCTCCACCGCATGGCAGGCGACCCGCACGCCCTTGATTTCCAGCAGCTTCGGCCTTTCCGCGCCACAGCGCGCATTCGCATGCGGGCACCGCGGATGAAAGCTGCACCCGCTAGGGGGGTTGAGCGGATTCGGCACCTCCCCCTGAACGGGCGTCCGCGACCGTCCCGACATGTGGATGTCGGGAATCGCGTCGAGCAGCATGCGCGTATACGGATGGCGAGGCGTCGCGAACAGTGAGCGCTTGTCGGCCTGTTCCACCAGTCGGCCGAGGTACATCACGCCGACCTGATCGGCCACGTGCCGCACCACGGCGAGGTTGTGGGAGATGAAGAGGTAGGTCAGCCCCTGCTTGCGCTGCAGGTCTTTCATGATGTTGAGGACCTGCGCCTGGACGGAGACGTCGAGTGCGGAGGTCGGCTCGTCGCAGACGAGGAATTCCGGCTCCGTGGCCAGTGCGCGGGCGATCGAGATGCGCTGCCGCTGTCCGCCGGAGAACTGATGGGGGAACTTCTCCGCGTCTGCCGGAGAGAGGCCCACGGACTGCAGCAACTCGCCGACGCGGCGCTTGAGCCCGTCGGCGTCGCGCACCAAGCCGTGCTCGCGTAGCGGCTCTGCGACGATGTCCTGAACTTTCCAGCGTGGATTCAGGCTCGCATACGGATCCTGGAAGATCATCTGCATCCGGCGCCGCAGCGCCAGCGCCTTCGGACCTTTCAGCGTGGCGGCGATGTCCTCGCCATCGAAGCGCACCTCGCCCTGCGTCGGCGTGTACAGGCCGACCAGCAAACGGGCCACGGTGCTCTTGCCGCATCCGGACTCGCCGACCAGCGCAAGGGTGCGGCCCTTCTCGATCGTGAAGCTGACGCCGTCCACCGCATGCACGAACTGCCGCGGCTTGCGCTCGACCACGCGGTTCAGCCATGGGGCCGACACGTCGAAGACCTTGGCCAGATCGCGGACCTCGACGAGCGCGGAGCCTGGCGCTTTCGTCGATCCCTTGGCATCCGACACCTGGGACGCCTCCGTCATCACCGTCATGCGACATCTCCCTGCACGGTGGTCAGGTCCGTGGCGTGCAGCCAGCAGGCCGCATCGGTCGCCGCGGCCTTCATCAGTTCAGGGCGCTGCCGATGGCAGCGATCGAAGGCCCGCGGACAGCGCGGATGGAAGGCGCAGCCGGTCGGGATCGCAGTGAGACGAGGCATGGCGCCGTCGATCTGCACCAGTCGCTCGCGGTCTTCGTCCATCGCCGGGATCGAGCCCATCAGGCCGGACGTGTAGGGATGACCGGGGCGATGGATCACCTCCTGCACCGGACCGATCTCGGCGACGCGCCCGGCGTACATCACCGCCACGCGATCGCAAGTCTCGGCGATGACGCCCATGTCGTGGGTGACCAGCATCACCGCCGCGCCCTGCTCGCGGCACACGCGCTTGAGCAACGCGATGATCTGCGCCTGGATGGACACGTCGAGCGCCGTCGTCGGCTCGTCCGCCACGATCAGCTTGGGATCCGCCGCCAGTGCCAGTGCGATCACCACGCGCTGCCGCATGCCGCCGGAGAACTGGTGCGGGTACTGGTCCACACGCGCTTCGGGCGCCGGAATGCCGGTCGCGGCGAGCAGTTCGATCGCACGGACGCGTGCCTGCTTGGGCGTCAGGCCCAGGTGCGTCGTGATCGTCTCCACGAGCTGGCGTCCCACGGTGTACAGCGGGTTCAGCGAGGTGAGCGGGTCCTGGAAGATCGCGCCGATCTGCCGACCACGGATGCGCCGCATCTGGTCGGCGGGCAGGTTGTCGATGCGCTTGCCCTCGAGGAGGATCTCGCCGCCGGCGATGCGCCCGGGCGGTTCGAGCAAACCGATGATCGCGGAGCCGGTCAGCGACTTGCCCGCGCCAGACTCGCCGACGACGCCGAGCACCTCGCCCGGCGCGATGTCGAAGGACACGTCGTCCAGCGCCAGCAGCGTGCCGCGGCGGGTTGGAAATTCCACGCGCAGGTGGCGAACTTGCAGGAGAGGTGCGGTCATGGGGCCGTCCATCGAATCGTCAGCGCAGGCGAGGATTGAGCGCGTCGCGCAGCCAATCGCCGAGCAGGTTCACCGACAGCGCGATCAGCACCAGCATCGCGCTCGGCCAGATGGTGATCCACCATTCGCCGGAGAACAGGAAGTCGTTGCCGATGCGGATCAGCGTGCCCAGCGACGGACTGGTGGGCGGCACGCCGACGCCGAGGAAGGACAGCGTCGCCTCGGTCAGGATCGCGGAGGCCACCTGCAGCGTCGCCAGCACCAGCACCGGTCCGGTGACGTTGGGCAGCACATGCCGCCACATGATCGCCAGCGGCTTGACGCCGATCACCCGCGCGGCCTGGACATATTCCTTGTTGCGCTCGACCAGCGTCGAGCCACGCACCGTGCGCGCGTACTGCACCCAGCCGGTCAGCGCGATCGCCAGGATCAGCACTGCGAAGGCGAGCGTGTCATGCGCGTCCTTGAAGACGACGCGCCCGATGCCGTCGATCAGCAGCGCGATCAGGATGGACGGGAAGGACAGCATCACGTCGCAGATGCGCATGATGAAGGCGTCGACCTTGCCGCCGACGAAGCCCGCCAGCAGCCCCAGCCCGACGCCGATGATCATCGACAGGATCACCGAGGCCACGCCCACCAGCAGCGAGATGCGCGCGCCGTACATGATCGCGGAGAGCAGGTCGCGGCCCTGGTCATCGGTGCCCAGCAGGTACTTGCTCGAGCCGCCTTCGATCCATGCCGGCGGCAGGCGTGAGTCCATCAGCTCGAGCGCGGAAAGATCGAAGGGATCGTGCGGTGCGATCCAGGTCGCGAAGAGCGCGCAGACCAGGCAGCACAGCGCGACGAAGGCGGCGACCATCGCCGTCGGCGAGTGGGTGAAGGAATGCCAGACGTCGCCATCGAAGAAGCGGCTCAGCGCATTGGGCGGTCGTGCGGCCGACGCGCCGGAGGCCGGCGAAGGGGGAAGTGAGGCAGTCATTCAGGAAGGCGGGCAGCAGGCTGTCGGATCGATGGCGAGCGGGACGGCAGCGTCCGCTCAGTGAGGCGGGAGAGGTAGGCCCTGCTCCACCAGCGCCGCGAACAGCGCGGAGCCCAGCGGCAGGATCTCGTCGTTGAAGTCGTAGCGCGGCTGGTGGAGGCCGCAGGGGCCGCCCTGCCCCAGCCGCAGGTAGGCGCCAGGCCGGGCCTGCAGCATGAAGGCGAAGTCCTCGGAGCCCATGCTCGGCACCAGTTTGTCATCGACGTTCTCGGCACCGACCAGCGACTGCGCGACGCGCACGGCGAAGTCGGCCTCGGGCGCGCTGTTGATGGTGGCGGGATACAGGCGCTGGTAGTCGACCTTGGCACTGGCGCCAAAACCCAGCGCCACCGATTCGACCAAGCGCGTCATGCGTTCCTCGAGCAGCTGTTGCACCTCGGGCTTGAAGCTGCGGACCGTGCCGGTGAGCTGAGCCATCTCGGGGATCACACTGAAGGCGCTCGACTCGCCGGCCTGCATCGAGCACAGGCTGACCACCGCTTGCTCGATCGGCGCGATGTTGCGCGACACCAGGCTCTGCACCGCGGTGATCACGTGGCCGGCGATCAGCACCGGATCGACGCTCAGGTGCGGATGCGCGCCGTGGCCGCCGCGACCCTGGATGGTGATGGTCACGCGGTCCGCCGCGGCCATCATCGCCCCGCGGTTCAGGCCGATCTTGCCCGGCGGCAGATGCGGCCAGTTGTGCATCGCGTAGATGGCCTCGACCGGGAAGCGTTCGAACAGGCCGTCGGCGATCATCTCGCGGGCGCCGCCGTAGCCCTCCTCGCCCGGCTGGAACACCAGCACCGCCGTCCCCGCGAAGCGCCGGGTCTGCGCCAGGTAGCGCGCCGTGCCGACCAGCATCGCGCAGTGGCCATCGTGCCCGCAGGCATGCATCAGGCCAGGCGTCGACGAGCGCCAGGCGAAGTCGTTCTGCTCGCGCAGCGGCAGCGCGTCCATGTCGGCGCGCAAGCCGAAGAGCCGCGGTCTGGCGTCAGGCGCGGCGCCGGGCGTGGGCTGGCCGTGGATGGTGGCGACGATGCCGGTGCGGCCCAGGCCTTGGTGGATCTCGTCGACACCGCAGGCCTTGAGCGCCTGCACGATGCGGGCCGCCGTGCGGTGCTCCTCGAAGCCGAGTTCCGGCATCGTGTGCAGCTCGCGGCGCAGGGCCACGAGCTCGCCGCGCGCCTCGAACAGCCGCTGGTAGGTACCGGCCGCGGACGCGGTGAGGTGCTCCGGAGCGTTCATGTCAATGCGCGCCGCCGCTCACGCGCAAGCGCGGGTCGACAGCGAAATACAGCAGATCGACGACAAGATTGATCACGACGAAGATCAACGAGATCAGGCACAGGTAGGCCGCCATCACCGGGATGTCGGCGAACTGAACCGCCTGGATGAACAGCAGCCCCATGCCGGGCCATTGAAACACGGTCTCGGTGATGATCGCAAAGGCAATCAGCGATCCCAGCTGCAGCCCGGTGATCGTGATCACTGGCACCAGCGTGTTCTTCAGCGCATGACCGAAGTAGATCGTGCGGTCGGACAGGCCGCGGGCCCTCGCGAACTTGATGTAGTCAGCGCGCAGCACTTCCAGCATCTCGGCGCGGACGATGCGCATGATGAGCGTCAGCTGGAAGACCGCCAGCGTGATGCCCGGCAGCAACAGGTGACGCAGGCCATCGGTCGTCAGCAGACCGGTGCTCCAGGCGCCCAGCATGACGACCTCGCCTCGGCCGTAACTCGGCAGCCAGGCCAGTTGCACCGCGAAGATCAGGATCAGCAGGATGCCGATGAGGAAGGTCGGCAGGGCGACGCCCAGCAGCGACAGCGTCATCAGCACCTGCGAGCCGAAGCTGCCGCGCCGCAGTGCGGCGTAGACGCCCAACGGAATGCCGAACACCAGCGCGATCACCGCCGCCGTGGCGGACAGCTCGAGCGTCGCCGGGAATCGCTCGGCGATCAGCGCCGAGACCTTTCGACCTTGCTTCAGGCTCACGCCGAACTCGCCCTGCACCGCGTTGCCGGCGAAATGCGCGAACTGCACGGCGAAGGATTGATCGAGGCCGAGGTCCTTGCGCAGTTGCTCGCGCTGTTCCGGCGTGGCGTCCTGACCCAGCAGGTTGTTGACCGGATCGCCGACGTACTGGAACAGCATGAAGGCGATGAAGGCCACCGTCAGCATGACGACGACGGCCTGCGCCAGGCGGCGAAGAATGAAAACCAGCATGGACGATGGCCTCCGGCGACGGCTTGGGCGAGTCGGCTCGTGGCCTGCCCTGGCACGACCTGACCCCGGAGGCAAGACGCTTCAGAAGTCAACGATCATCGAGGAGCGTCCCGCCCCCGGCAAGTGGGTTACTCCTTAACGCAGCATGAACGCGACGTCGTCCTCACCGTCGCCCGCCAACGAAAAAACCGCCCGAAGGCGGTTTCGTGAGTAGCCAACGGACGCGCCGTGCGCCCGTATGGTGGCCATCAGAAGCGATGACGCAGGCCGACCATGGCACCGCCGCGCTTGGTGGCACCGTTGGCGAAGCGGACCGCGCCCTCGGAGAAGCGGGTGTAGTCCATCTCGGCGTAAACGTCGGTGCGCTTGGAGAAGGCGTAGTCGGCCACCACGGCGAAGTAGTGGCTCTTGCCCTTCTGGGTGCTGACCACGTAATGGGTCTGCGTCGCATACCAGTAGTGTCCGCCGATGTTCAGCTGCGGCGTCAGCTGATAGGTCAAGCCGCCGGAAATCATGTCGCGCTTCTTGACGTCGTTCGCCGCGGCGTTCAGCAGACCGGGGCCCAGCAGGCCGGCGGTATAGGTGGGGCCAAGGATCGGGCCGGCATCGAACTTGTTGGTCGCCCAGGACAGGTTCGCGTACCAGGGGCCCGAGGTCCAGGCGCCGCCTGCGGTGTAGGCCTTGACCTTGCGACCGGCCTGATCCTCGACCTGCAGGTAGGCACCGCCGACAGCGATCGGGCCATCGGCATACCGGAGCAAGCCCCCAACCGACTTGTTGGGACCCGTTCCTTCGCCGGCGGAGACCTGGATCTCACCGCGGATCGGACCGGATTCGAACAAGTACTTCACCATGTTGTCCTGGCGCGCACCGAGCGACAGACCAATTTCCGGCTTGTAGGCCTCGATGTAGGGCGAGTACTTGAAGGAAGCGTAGGTCGACGTGTAGATGTCGAACAGGATGTTGTACTGGCGACCCACCGTGATGCGGCCGAAGTCAGACGACTGGATGCCGACCCACGACTGACGCCAGAAGTCGGCCGCTGCGACTTGACCAGTGTCGGAGCTCAGCCGGTGCTCGAGATTGGCGATCGCCTTGAGGCCACCACCCATGTCTTCGGTCACGTTGATGCCGAGACGGCTTTGAGACATGCCACCGGGGATCACCTGCTTCTCGGACGATCCGACGTTGGCATTGCTGGTCCAGCGCAGACCCGCGTCCACGATGCCGTAGAGCGTCACGCTCGACTGGGCCCAGGCGGCGCTGGTGCTGGCTGCCAGGATGCTCAGCGCCAAGGCGGCTTTCTTCATGTGATGTCTCCTTTGATTGGTTTGGTCGCCGTGATCGATTCTCAGCGAAGCCTTCAGATGGAGACGCGTTGTGTTGCACATCGCCCACGCGAGCAAACCCTGTCAAGTTTGTGACGCCAGGACAGAGGGAAAACCCGCAATCACTATTCACAAATTCAACAACGGTGCGTTGCGGCGACTGAGCTTGATCGAGAGAGGCAAGGCCCGACCCCCGCGCCAACCTGCGCCAACGGACCGGACAGACGAAAAAAAGCCGCCCCGAGGGGCGGCTTTCGTTGCGCAGCGCGCTGATCCGGGGATCAGAAGCTGTGCTTGATACCGACGTCCAGACCGCCCGACTTGCCGCCGCGAGCAGCAGCAACAGCGTTGTTCCCGACGCGGAAGTTGGCGTTGCCGTCGTTCTTGATGTACGAAGCGGTCGAGTACAGAGCGGTGCGCTTCGACAGATTGTGCAGGTAGCCAATCGTGAAGGCCTTCGAGTCGCCAGCGCCGTTGATCGGCGTCGCGTTCGTAGCGGACGGGGCGGTGATCAGCGCGTCAGCAGCGCTGTTCGTCGATGCCTTGCTGAACTGGGCGGTCACCGAGCCGGCGGCCGTCACCGGCACCACGGCGCCGATCGTGTAGATGTTCTGCTTGTACGACGACAGCTTCAGTTGGCTGTACAGGCCGCTGACCTTCACAACCTTGAAGTCGTACGAAGCGCCCAGCGACAGCTGCTTGAACTTGGTGTTCTGCGTGTCGGTGGTCTGGTAGCCGCCGGCGACGTTCAGGTCACCCGCCTTGTAGCCCAGACGGCCGCCGTACATCTTCTTGCCTTGGGCGCCTTCACCGGCAGCCACGTCGAACGAGCCGTACACACCGCCCAGATCGCTCGGCAGGAAGTACTGGACCAGGTTGTCGGCACGGTTGTTCGTGTCGTACAGGCTGGTGCCCAGGCCGAAGGTCGAGTACAGGCGGGTCACATCGCCCAGACCGGTCGTGGTGTAGACGTCGAAATCGTCGACCACCAGACGGGTCGAGGTCTTGCCACGGCCCAGACGGACTTCACCGAAGTCGCCCATCAGGCTCACGGAAGCGCGGCGGCCCCAGAAGCGGGTGCTGTCGGCGGTGCCGCTGTCGGCGGACAGGGCGGCTTCCAGCCAGAAGCCAGCCTTCAGGCCGCCACCCAGGTCCTCGACGCCACGGACGCCAAGGCGGCTGGAGCTGCTGCCGTCGTTCGACAGCTGCTTCGTGTCCTGGCCGTTGGCCTTGGTGTAACGGGCGGCCACGTCGATCACGCCGAACAGGGTGACGGACGATTGAGCGGCAGCAGCACCGGCGAAACCAGCCAGCACAGCCAGCGCGACGAGAGATTTCTTCATTAGAGACTCCTAGATCTTCAATGAGGTCGCGGTCGGTAGATCGTCCGCAAACCAAGCTCCTGCAATGAAGCTGTGGTGTATTGCAACAGGTCCGATCCCGCCTGACCAGCAGCCACCCCGTAAAAGTCCTGATTTCGTTGGTCCGAAGCAACGCGTATGAGGTTAAAAAAATGTGTCATCAGGCATTCGCACAAAGGATCAGACAGCGCCCGGGAATCGCTTGACGCTGCCCTTCTAAACTGCAGCCTCATTTGCCACGGTAGCGCTCAAGATGCAATTTCAGACCCGACGCCCGGCGCGCAGTTTCACCCGCATGGACGCGTGGATATCCACGCTGGACCAAAGCCTGAAGACGCTGGCAGGCATCGCGCCGATGTCACGACCGGCGCCGCAGGCGGCCGCCCCGGACGAGGCGCTCGACGAACAGCAGCGTCGGCTGTCGGCTTCGCTGATGCGAGTCAATCACGTCGGCGAGGTCTGCGCCCAGGCCCTCTATCGCGCCCAGGCACTGCGGACCCGCGACGAGCAGCTCCGGGAGCACCTCCAGCACGCCGCCCAGGAGGAGATCGACCATCTCGCCTGGTGCGCGGACCGCCTGCGTGCCCTCAATGACCGCCCGAGTTTGCTGAATCCGCTCTGGTATGGCGGCGCTTTCGCGATCGGCACGGTCGCTGGGCTGGTCGGCGACAAGGTCAGCTTGGGCTTCGTTATCGAGACGGAACGCCAGGTCGAAGCCCACCTCGCCAGCCACCTGGAACGCCTGCCCGACGGGGACCACAGCTCCCGGGCGATCGTTGCCCGGATGAAGGAGGAGGAGGCGCGCCATGCCGAAGAAGCCCGCGACCGCGGCGGCATCGAGCTGCCGGCGCCGGTGCGGGGCCTGATGCGGATGGCCGCCAAGGTGATGACTCGAACCGCCCATCACCTCTGACGCTCCAAATGGATAGCACGAGGAGCGCGCCACGTGCGCACTCCTCGTGCCTCATTGGAGGGGCCATCGGGGGCATCACGCCTCGACAATCTCCACAGATGTCGTGATCTCCGCCGTCTTCGCCAACATGATGCTGGCGGAGCAGTATTTCTCGTGGGACAGCTGGACCGCTCGTTCGACGGCCCCTTCCGGCAGCCCCTTGCCGGTGACGACGAAGTGCATGTGAATCTTGGTGAACACCTTGGGATCCGACTCGGCGCGATCGGCGCTCAGCTTGACCTGACATCCCCGTACATCATGCCGGCCGCGCTTCAGGATCAGCACGACGTCATAGGCGGTGCACCCGCCGGTGCCGGCCAGCACCGTTTCCATCGGCCTGGGCGCCAGGTTGCGGCCACCGCCGTCCGGAGAGCCGTCCATGTTGATCATGTGACCGCTGCCGGTTTCGGCGATGAAGCTCATCCCTTCAGCGCCCATCCAGTTGATCGTGCATTCCATTCGTCATTCCTTGGTTCGATGGGCTGGGCCCAGTCGGGCGCCTCCGGCACCCTGACCCCATTTTTTCGACCACCGCGCCGTTGCGGCGATCGACTCTGGCGGTGATTTTGCGCATTTAGAGGCCCGACTCCAGGGTGGAGGCCCTCGAAAAATATTGCGGCGCAACATGCATCGCCCTAGAATTCTAGGCATGCGACAGCGCTACCCCGACTTGTGGGGTCAGCCCCGCACCGGTTGTCTCCTCCACCGCCTCCATGGTGGATTCAGCCCGAGGCCACAAGCCTCGGGCTTTTTTTCGCCCATCGACAGCCCGGCATGGCCGCAAGGCTCGCTCCTCCAATCGCGAAAGCGCGCCGACGCGGCGCAGCCGGCGACCCGCCGCGATCCGGACAAACCCTCGCTATCATCGTCCGCCCGACGGCTGGCGCGTCCCGCGCAGTCAGGGCAACTGGAGGGAATTCCATGGCCGGCACCCGCCGCGCATCGCGCAAGACCACCCCGGAGCGCCCATCGGCGCAACACCCGGCGTTACTCCCCGCGGATCAGAGTTATCTGCAACGGATTCTTAACGCGAAGGTGTATGAGGTCGCGCAGGAAACTTCCCTCGACGCCGCCCGCAATCTCTCGAAGCGCATCGGCAACAAGGTCTGGCTGAAACGCGAGGATCAGCAGCCGGTATTCAGCTTCAAACTGCGTGGTGCCTATAACAAGATGGCAAATCTCGCGCCTGGGCAATTGGCCCGGGGGGTGATTTGCGCTTCTGCGGGGAATCATGCGCAGGGCGTGGCCCTGTCGGCGAAGAAACTTGGCTGCCGCGCGGTGATCGTGATGCCGGTGACCACGCCGAAGGTCAAGATCGATGCGGTCCAGGCCCTGGGCGGCGAAGTGGTGCTGGCCGGAGAATCCTTCACCGACGCCTATGAACATGCGCTCGAACTGGAGCGCGAGCAGGGCCTGAGCTTCGTCCATCCCTTCGATGACCCCGACGTCATTGCCGGCCAGGGCACCATCGCGATGGAGCTGCTGCGCCAGCACCCCGGTCCCATCGACGCCATCTTCGTGGCCATCGGCGGCGGTGGCCTGATCGCCGGCGTGTCGGCCTACATCAAGGCGGTGCGACCGGAGATCAAGATCATCGGTGTCCAGACCAAGGATTCCGATGCGATGGTGCGCTCGGTGCGTGCCGGCAAGCGCGTCGCGTTGAGCGACGTCGGGCTGTTTTCCGACGGCACCGCGGTGAAGCTGGTGGGCGAAGAGACCTTCCGCATCTGCCGCGAGCTGGTGGACGACTATGTGCTGGTCGACACCGACGCCGTCTGTGCCGCGATCAAGGACGTCTTCGTCGACACGCGCAGCATCCTGGAGCCGGCCGGCGGACTGGGTGTCGCCGCGATCAAGCAGTACGCGGCGCAGCACGGGACCAAGGGCGAGACCTACGTGGCCATCACCTGCGGCGCCAACATGAACTTCGACCGGCTGCGTTTCGTGGCCGAGCGCGCCGAGGTCGGCGAAGAGCGCGAGGCGCTGTTCGCCGTCACCATCCCGGAAGAGCGCGGCAGCTTCCGCCGGTTCTGCGAGCTGGTCGGCGGCCGCAGCGTCACCGAGTTCAATTACCGCATCTCGGACCGGAACGAGGCGCATGTGTTCGTCGGCGTCTCCATCGCCAGGCGGGAGGAGGCCGACAAGCTGGCCCGCAGCTTCGAGAAGCACCGTTTCCCGACGGTCGACCTCACCGACGACGAGCTGGCGAAGCAGCATGTACGCCACATGGTCGGCGGCCGGACCGAGCTCGCCGAGAACGAGCGCCTGTTCCGCTTCATCTTCCCCGAGCGGCCCGGCGCGCTGATGCGTTTCCTCTCCAGCATGAGCCCGGACTGGAACATCAGCCTCTTCCATTACCGCAACCAGGGCGCCGACTACGGCCGCATCCTCGTCGGCCTGCAGGTGCCCAAGCGCGACGGCAAGGCGTTCAAGACCTTCCTCGACCAGCTGAACTATCCGTACACCGAGGAAACCGACAACCCGGTCTACCGCCTCTTCCTGCGCTGAACCGGATTGGCGCGTGAAGCGGCCGTGATCGTGCGGGCGGCCGGCCCGCGGCGGTGATGGCTCGACACCACCCGCTGCCCCACGGACAGGGGGCAGGCGACGAGCGGCGGGGCAATTGCCGATGGCCGCCGCGCGACGCGGCCTGAGAATGGCGGTCCCCATGTCCACTCATCAGTCCCTCATCTCGCCGACAGCCAACCCGGAGCTGGAGCGCGCCCTGCGCCAGCGCCTCGAGCGCCGCTGCGCGCTGGCCGGCCGGCTGGGCGAACTCGAGCCGCTCGCCGTGCGGCTGGGCCTGATCCAGGCCACGCAGACGCCCAAGTTCCGTGATCCGACGCTGGTGCTCTTCGCCGCCGACCACGGCCTGGCCGTCGACGGCATCGCCCTGCCCAATGGCCGCAGCACCCGCGAGCAGGCGCTCCTCGCGCTGCAGCACCGGCTACCCGCCACCGTCTTCGCGCGCAACCAGGGCATGCATGTCACCGTCGTCGACTGCGGCATCGCCGAACCGCTGAGCCCGCAGCAGCGCCTGCTGGCGCGCAAGATCGCGCACGGCACCCGCAACTCGCGCGCCGGACCGGCGATGACGCTGGACCAGGCCCATGCGGGCGTGCGCGTCGGCATGGAGATCTCGGACAACCTCGCCGGCAACGTGATCGCGTGCGCGGGCCTCGGACAGGGATCACTGGAAGCCTCGGCGCTGGTGCTGTCCCGCCTGATGGACATGCCGGTGCAGGACTTCGTGATCGCCGGCCCGGACATGCCGCACGAAGAACTCTCCCACCTGATGCTGGTGCTGCAGGGCGCGCAGGCCCGTCACCGGGACGTTCAGGAGCCGATGGCCGTGCTGGCGGCATTCGGCGGCTTTGAACTGGCGGTCATGGTCGGCGCGATGCTGGTCGCCGCCTCCAAGCGCCAACTGATCCTGGTCGATGGCATTCCGGCTTGCGCGGCGCTGAAGGTGGCCTCGATGATCGCGCCGCCGGTGACCGACTACGCCGTCTTCTGTCGCAGCACCACCCATCGCGGGCTGGACGAGGCCTTGCAGCTCTTCCACGCTGCGGCGCTGCTCGAACTGGGCATGGAATGCGGTGACGGGACCGGCGCGACGCTGGCCTGGCCGCTGGTGCGCTGCGCGGCGGCGCTGCTGACGGAAGTGCAGGACCTGCCCGAAGGCTCGATCCACAGCCGGCCGTCCGACCTGCGCGAGACCGGCTCGAGCGCGCCGGGTGCCCTGCCCTCGGGCGCCGGTCGATCGACGCTGGGCAGCAAGTACTGAGCCCCGGCTCGCGCCGGTCCTACTTGGTGGGGTTGGCGCTGCCGTCGCCCGGCGCTGGCTGAGGCAGCGCACCGCCGATGGCCGTCGGCGGCACGATCCCTTCGGGCCCCGGCCCGCCGGCCTGCGGATGACCGGGGTGCGACCCGAATTGCGGCGGCGGCATGGCGCCCGGTGGCATCTGGCCCGGCAGCGCTTCGGCGCCGGCAGCGCCGGGCGCAAGACTCAGTCTCACCGTGACCGCGTCGCCAGCGCCGAGACCGACGTCCCGCCGGTTGATCTCGATCAGCTTGAGGTCGCCATCGACGACCTGTCCCACGCGCACCGGCTTGGGCAAGCCGCCGGCGACGACGATCAGCGCAACGCCTTCGCCTGGATGGCGGGCATTCATCGAGGGCGCCACGACGCCCAGCAACTGGTAGCGCGAGGAGGCGGCTTCGACCGGCGCCTCCGCGGCCTTGGCGGCGGCGAACAGGCGGGTCCAGTCGGCAGGCGCGCCGTCGGCGATCGCCGGACGCGTCATCGCTGGCGCCTGAGGGCCCTTGGCCATCAGCATCAGCGCCCAATACGCGAGGCTGGCCGCCAGCAGCGCCCAGACGACGAAGCTTAACCATCGTGCATGCATCCGACGATTATGATGCAGCGCGATAGGCCGCCGAGGGCGGCTCCGCGAGGATTCCCACACCATGCGCCGACCCCTGTCTCCGCGCCGCGCGCGCGGCTTCACGCTCATCGAACTGATCGTCGCCATCACCATCGTCGCCGTCATGGGCGCGGTGGTCGTTCCCGCGGTGATGAACCACGTCTCCGAAGCCCGCCGCACCGCGGCCCGGTCCGACGTGAACACGCTGATGCAGGCGCTCAAGCTCTACAAGATGGACAACGGCCGCTATCCGAGCAGCGAGCAGGGCCTGGGCGCCCTGGTGACCAAGCCGACCAACGGCCCGGCCGCGCCCAACTGGAAGGTCTACATCGAGAAGCTGCCCAAGGACCCCTGGGGCAATCCTTACCAGTACGACAACCCCGGCCTGAAGGGCGAAGTCGACGTCTACAGCCTGGGCGCCGACGGCAAGGCCGGTGGCGAAGGCAACGACGCCGACGTCGGCTCCTGGGAGTGAGCGCACGGGTCGCCGCGCGTTCCACGTCCCCACCGCCCCGCCTCTCCATCGACCGCTCCGAGCCGTGCGCGCGCGTCCGTCCGGCCGCCCCTCCCAGCGCGGCTTCACGCTGATTGAACTGATCGTGGCGATCACCATCGTGGCGATCGCCAGCGCCACCGTCGCGGTCGCGGTGCGGGACCGCGCCGACGTGCAGCTCGAGCGCGAAGCCCTGCAGCTGGCCTCGGTGCTCGAGACCGCCCGGGCCGAGGCCCGCGCCGCTTCGCTGGACGTGCGCTGGGTGCCGGACTCCGGCAATGACGCCGGCCGCTACCACCTCACTGGCCTGCCCTCGCCGCTCGTCAGGCGGCTGGGCCTGGAGCGGCCTTGGCTGGGCGACACGCCCATCGTCGAGATCCAGGGCGCCGCCGCCAACGGCCGCACGCTACGCCTGGGGCCGGAGCCGCTCATCGGCGCGCAGCGCGTCACGCTGATCCGCGGCGATCACCGGATCACCCTCGCCACCGATGGACTGCGTCCCTTCGCGATCACGAAGGGAGGCGCATGAGCGGCACCCCCAGACCCGGCCGGCACGGCCTGCTTGCGCCTGTCCCCGGGCGCGCCTCGCGTGCTGCCGGCTTCACCCTCATCGAGGTGCTGGTGGCGTTGACGATCGTCGCGTTGTGCCTGGCGGCGGGCTTGCGGGCGGCCGGCGCGATGACCTCGAACTCGGACCGGCTCGCCATCAACTCGCTCGCGCAGTGGTGCGCCGAGAACGAGCTGACCGAGATGCGCCTGACCAAGACCTTCCCCGGCGTCGGCGACAACAGCGCCAGTTGCACCCAGATGGGCCGCGATTTCAACGTCAGGCTGGCGATCCGTTCGACGCCCAATCCCAATTTCCGTCGTGTCGAGGCGCAGGTCTTCGACGACCGCGACCGCCCGCTGCTGACGCTCACCACCATCGTGGGGCGCAACTGATGCGGCGCCCGGGTGGTTCCTCCTTCCGGCGCGCGGCGCGCGGATTCACGCTGATCGAGGTCGTCGTCGCGCTGGTCGTGATGGCGGTGATGTCGGTGATGGCCTGGCGCGCGGTGAGCGCGCTGACCACCAGCCGCGAGCACAACGAGGTCGCGATGGAGCGCGCCGAGACGCTGCAGACGCTGATGCGGCAATGGGAACTGGACCTGCGCGAGGTGCAGGACAGCGGCGTGGTGACGTCGGCGCTGGCCTTCGACGGCGCGACCCTGCGCCTGACCCGGCGCCGCGAGACCGGCCTGCAGCTGGTCGCCTGGCAGCTGAGGGACGGCCGGCTGTCGCGCTGGGAGTCGGCGCCGGTGGTGAACCGGGACGACCTGCAGGACGCCTGGTTCCGCAGCCAGCAGCTGAGCGCCGAGGAGCTGCGCGCGATGCCGGGCCTGGACGGCGTGGTCGGCTGGCAGATGTTCTTCTTCCGCGGCAACGCCTGGTCCAACGCGCAGTCCAGCGGCGAGCTGGTGCCGCAGGATCCGGCCGCCTCGTCGCCGACTGGCCCGAATTCGCCGAAGCAGCGCGTCGCCGTGCCGCAGGGCGTGCGGATGCGACTGCAGTTCGGCGAGGGCAGCGGCTATCGCGGCGAACTGGTTCGCGAAGTCGCGGTGGAAAGCAACGGCTCATGAACGCGCCCGCCCTGCCGTCTCGCCCGACAGCCCTCCCGATTCCGCGCCGGGGGCGGCGCTCGCCTCGCGGCGCCGCCTTGCTGACCGCGCTGCTGATCGTGGTGCTGGTGACGACGCTGTCGGCCGCCATGTTGTGGCGGCAGGCCCGCAGCATCCAGATCGAGGCCGCGGACCGCGGCCGCGCCCAGGCCGACTGGGTGCTTCAGGGCGCGCTGGACTGGGCGCGGCTGATCCTGCGCGAGGACAAGCGCAACAACATGAACTCGCGTGACGGCAAGCCGGCCTCGGATGACCTCACCGAGGTCTGGTCGGTGCCGCTGGCCGAGGCGCGTCTGTCGAGCTTCCTGTCGCAGGACGAGAACAAGTCCGCCGATGCGGGGCCGGATGCCTTCCTGTCCGGTCACATCGAGGACGCGCAATCGCGCTTCAACCTGCGCAACCTGGTGGACAACCGGCCCGAAGAGGTGCGCGCCGCCGCCCAGCTCTTCCAGGCCGCCGGCCTGAGCACCAACCTGGTCGAGCAACTGCGGCTCAGCATGAACTACGCGGCCGTGCCCGCCAGCGCGCCGCCGGGGGAGGTGCCGCTGCTGCCGACGCGGCTGGCGCAACTGCGCTGGCTCGGCCTGAACGACGAACAGATCCGGCGCCTGAGCACGCTGGTGGTGATCCTGCCCAGGCGCACGCCGGTCAATGTGAACACCGCGCCGCGCGAGGTGCTCGCCGCGGTGCTGTTCACCGACACCGGCTCGGCGGACCGCATCGTGCGCCAGCGCCAGGTCAAGCCCTTCCGGAGCTTCGAGGACCTCAAGCCCTTCGTGCCGCAGGAGCCGGCGCTCAGCGCCGAGCGCACCGCCTTCACCAGCGACTTCTTCTTCGTCGAGGGCCAACTGCGCATGGACGATCGGGTGCTGGCGCAGCGCTCCCTGGTCGAGCGCCGCAACCTCGAGATGGTCGTGCTCGACCGCGAACGCCTGCAACGGCTGTCCACGCTGCCCGGCACCGCCGCCGGCTACGGGGCCACGCCTTGAACCCGTCGACGCAGGAGCGGCCGCAGGGCCGCCGCGGTCGGCGCCGACACGACTGGACACAAGAGGGACGGGATGCATGGACTTGTAAAGCCTCGACTACGGGCTTCTTCGGGGGCGTGCGGCGCCGAACCGTCATGCAAGCCCTCCTAGAATCCGCGATCTCATGAGTACCCTGCTCATCCTGTTGCCGGCCCACCCGCCTCAGAGCGGCACCGCGCAAGACTACGAATACTGGTTCAGCCACGACGCGCAAGCGCCGGCCCACGCGCGGGGGCACGGCGAGCGCGCGCCGCTGTCCGCCCTGCCGCGCGCCGACCGGGTGATGGCGCTGATCGGCGACGACCAGCTCAGCTGGCTGCCGGCGCAGTTGCCCAAGGTCAAGGGCGGGAAGCTGCGCGGCGCCGTCGTCGGCGTGATGGAGGACCAGCTGCTCGAGGATCCCGAGCGGCTGCACTTCGCGCTGCTGGACAGTCCCGATGCCGACGGCCGCACCCACTGGGTCGCCGTGACCGCCCGCGAGCCGCTGCGCGCGCACCTGCAGGCGATCGAGGCGGCCGGGCTGCTGGTCGAGTCGCTGCTGCCGCTGTCCTGGCCGCAGCCGGCCTCGGGCAGTGCCGACGGCGGCTATGTCCACGCCGGCGCCGACGGCCGCGCACGGCTGCGGGTGTCCCGCGCCGACGGCGTGGCGACCTTCCCGCTGGACAGCGGCGGCCTGCGCAACTGGCTGGGCGAGGACTGGTGGCAGCAGGCCCCGGTGAGCGCCAGCCCCGCCGCCGCGGCCGAGGCCGAGCAGTGGCTCGGTCGTCCGGTGCGGGTGCTGAGCGACACCGACCGCGCCTGGGCCGCCCGCCAGGCCCCGGTCAACCTGCTGCAGTTCGACCTCACCCCGCGCCAGCGCGGCTGGCAGCGCCTGTACCAGGCCTGGCAGACGCTGCAGACGCCGGCCTGGCGGCCGTTCCGCTGGGGCGTCGTCGGCCTGGTCGCGGTGCAGGTGATCGGCCTGAACGCGATGGCCTGGCAACAGGGCCGCGCCATCGACGCGCGCAAGGCCGAGCAGGAAGCGCTGCTGCGACAGAGCTTCCCGCAGGTGCGCGTGGTCCGCGACGCCCGCGCGCAGATGGTGCGCGAGACCGAGGCGCTGCGCGGCGGTGCCGGTCAGGTCGGCCCGGGCGATCTGGAAGATCTCCTTGCTGCCGTCGCCCGCGCCACGCCGCCGGGCGAACCGCCGCTGCCGGGCCTGCGCTTCGAGCCGGGCCGATTGCAGTTGTCCGGCCTGAGCGCGCCGCAGCGCGCGCAGCTGCGCGACCGGCTTGGCCGCGATCCGGCGCTGCGGGTCGCCGAGGACGGCGACGCGCTCCAACTCAGCCTGCGACCCGAGAACCGATGAACAGCTTCACGACGATGCGCCGGGACCTCGACGCCCGCTGGCAGGCGGCCGCGCCGCGCGAGCGCCTGATCGCGCGCCTGGCCGCGGTCTTCATCGGCCTGCTGCTGCTGTGGCTGATCGCGCTGGCGCCGGCCTGGAGCACGCTGCGCAAGGCGCCCGGCGAACTGGACCGGCTCGACCGCGAGCTGCAGCAGATGCGCGCGATGGCGCTGCAGACGCAGGCGCTGAAGCAGGCGGTGCCCGTCTCCGCCGAGCAGTCGGTGGCGGCCCTGCGCGCCGCGACCGCGCGGCTGGGCCCGGCCGCCGAATTGACGATCACCGGCACCCAGGCGCAACTGCGCTTGCGCGGCGTGCCCGGCGGCGCGCTGGCGATGTGGATCGGCGAAGCGCGCCAGGGCGCGCGCGCCCGACCGCAAGAGGCCGAGCTGCAATCCGGTCCGCAGGGCTACAGCGGCCGCCTGACGCTGCTGCTGCCCGCCGCGGCAGGGAACTGAGCGATGGCCCGACGATCGAGCGCCCGGCTCACGACCTCGACGGCGAACGCCGCCTCGACCACCGGTTTCGTCCGCGCCTTCCGCTGGGCCGAGCTCGGCGCGGTGCTCGGCCTGGTGACGGCGGTTGTGGCCTGGGCCCCGGCGGCCTGGCTGGCCTCGGCGGTGTCCTCGGCGACCAACGAGCGTCTGCTGCTGGCCGACGCCCGCGGCACGCTCTGGAACGGCAGCGCCCGCCTGATCCTGAGTCCCGGTCCCGGCAGCCGTGACGCCAGCGAACTGCCGCAGCGGCTGGGCTGGACGATGCGACCGGGCTGGATCGATGGCGGGCTGGGCCTGCGCCTGACGCTGGACCAGTCCTGCTGCATCAAGCCCGCCGCGCCGCTGACGGCGAGCTTCGGCCTCGACCGCCTCACCGTGCGGCTGCCCGACGCGACGCCGGAGCAGCCGTGGATCCGCTGGCCGGCCGGCTGGCTGTCGGGCCTGGGCACGCCGTGGAACACGCTGGCGCCGGACGGGCTCATCGCGGTCAGCGCGCAGGGCTTCGTCTTCGAGGGCCGCGGGGCCGCGGTCAGCGTGACCGGCGCGGCCCAGGTCGAACTGCGGGACTTCTCCTCCCGCCTGGCGCAGGTGGCGCCGCTGGGCAGCTACCGGATGGGGCTGGTGGGCGGCGGGCAGACGCCGCAGCTGATCCTGACGACGATCCAGGGGCCGCTGCAACTGAGCGGCCAGGGCAGCCTGGGCGCGAAGCGGTCGCAGTTCCGGGGCGAGGCGACGGCCGCCCCGGGGAGCGAGGCCGCCTTGGCCAATTTGTTGAACATCATCGGGCGCCGCGAGGGCGCGCGCTCGATCATCTCGGTGGGATGAGCATGAACAAGCACATGATGCGACCGACGGCGCTGGGCATGGCGATCAGCCTGATCGCGGGCAGCCTGCCCCTGCAGGCCGGCGCACAGTCGAATCAGCAGCAGAACCGCCGACAGCCGGCCGTGCGCGCGAGCACGCCGGTCACGCTGAACTTCGTCAACACCGACATCGAGGCGGTCTCGCGCGCGATGTCCGCCGCGCTGGGCAAGCCGATCCTGGTCGATCCCCGGGTCAAGGGCACGATGACGCTGACCGCCGAGCAGCCGGTGCCGGTGCAGGAGGCCTACCTGAGCTACCTGGCGGCGCTGCGCGGGATGGGCTTCTCGATGGTCGAATCCGGCGGGCTGCTCAAGCTCGTGCCCGAGGCCGAGGCCAAGCTGCAGACCGGCGCGGTCACGATCGCCGGCGAGGCGCGCGCCCGCGGCGACCAGGTCATGACGCAGATCTTCAAGCTCAACCACGAGAACGCGAACAACCTCGTGGCGGTGCTGCGGCCACTGATCACGCCCAACAACACGATCAATGCCAACCCGGGCAACAACAGCCTGGTGATCACCGATTACGCCGAGAACCTGCAGCGCATCAGCCGCATCGTCGCGGCCCTGGACCAGCCGTCCAACACCGACATCGAGGTGATCCCGCTGCGCAACGCGGTGGCCTCGGACATCGTGCAGCTGGTGCAGCGGCTCTCCGACGGCGGCAGCGGCGCGCAGGGCGTGGTGACGCCGCAGGGCGGCGCGGGCGGCGGCAGCAGCAGCGTCATGGCCGATCCGCGCAGCAACGCGCTGATCGTGCGTGCGGCCAATCCGGCCAAGCTGATGCAGCTGCGCGCGATGATCGCCAAGCTCGACCAGCCCAGCACCGACACCGGCGGCAGCATCCGCGTGATCTACCTGAAGAACGCCGACGCGGTGCGCCTGGCCACGGTGCTGCGCGCGGCCTACACGAACAATGCCGGCCCGGGCGCCGGCGGTGGATCGAACAGCAACTCGGGCAGCGGCACCGGCAGCTTCGCCGGCGCGCAGACCGGCAGCGCCGGCACCAGCGGCGGCTTCGCCGGCAACAGCTCGTCCTTCGGCGGCAACTCGTCGAGCTCCGGCAGCAGCGGCTCCTCGGGCAGCGGCAGCGCGTCGACGCAGGTCAGCCAGACGGCGCAGGTCAACACCGGCGGCTTCGTGCAGGCGGACCCCGCGACCAACTCGCTGATCATCACCGCGCCCGAGCCGATGTACCGCCAGATCCGGGCCGTCGTCGAGCAGCTCGACACGCGCCGCGCGCAGATCTACGTCGAGGCGCTGATCGTCAAGGTCGACGCCTCCAAGGCCGGCCAGTTCGGCGTGCAGTTCCAGCAGCTCTTCGGCGAGGGCGCGATCGGCACCAACTTCGGCACCGGCTACGCCAACATCCTCAACCTGACCGCCGCCACGGCCGGCGGCACGACCGGCGTCAGCACCGCGATCCAGAGCGGCCAGATCCCGACCGGCCTGAATGTCGGCATCATCAAGAAGGTCGGCAGCCTGTACACGCTGGGGGCCATTGCCAATGTGCTGGGGTCGGTCAGCGGCACCAACGTGCTGTCGACGCCGTCGATGATCGTCCAGGACAACGAGGAAGCCGACCTGCTGATCGGCAGCAACGTGCCGGTGCTGACCGGCAATTCGACGACCACCTCGGGCACCACCACCAGCCCCTTCCAGACCTTCGAGCGCCGCGACGTCGGCTTGCGGCTGAAGGTGCGCGCGACCGTCGGCGAGAACGGCACGGTGCGCATGAAGGTCTACCAGGAGAATTCCAGCGTCGTCGCCTCGGCCAACTCGGCCACGCAGGGTCCGACCTTCGACAAGAGCGCGGTGGAGACCTCGGTGACGCTGGAGGACGGCCAGGTGCTGGTGCTCGGCGGCCTGCTCAAGGACGAGTACACCGACGGCGAGGACAAGGTGCCGGGCCTGGGCGACATCCCGCTGCTGGGCAACCTGTTCAAGAACCAGACCCGCAAGCGGACCAAGTCCAACCAGATGATCTTCCTGCGGCCGGTGCTGTTGCGCACGCCGGAGAGCGCGATGGCGCTGACGATGGACCGCTACGACGCGATCCGCGCCTACCAGCAGGAATCGCAGCCCAAGCAGTCGATGGTGCTGCCCGACACCGGCGCGCCGATCCTGCCGGAGAAGCCGGCGTCCGCCCCGGGCACGACCAATCCCCAGCAGCTGCCGCTGCCGGTGTATCCCGCCTCCTCGCCGGTGCCGGGCCCGGCCGCGCCGGCCAGCGCGCCGCAGGGCCGCTGAGCCGGGAGCCGCCATGGCCAGCCGACATCCCCTTCCCTACGCCGTCGCCAGGTCGCAGCAACTGCTGCTCGAGGACGACGGCCAGCAGCGCACCCTCTGGGCGACGCCGGCGCTGTCGCTGCCGGTGCTGTCGGAGCTGCAGCGGGTCTACGCGCCCTCGCGCATCGAATGCCTGAGCGTGGCCGAGCTGTCGCAGCGCATCCAGGCGGCCTACGCCGGCGGCGAGGACAGCGCCGCGCTGGTGGTGGGCGAGGTCGAGAGCGCCGTCGACCTGTCGCGCCTGATGCAGGACCTGCCGGCGGTCGAGGACCTGCTCGAGACCGCCGACGACGCGCCCATCATCCGCATGCTCAATGCGCTGCTGACGCAGGCCGCCAACAACGGCGCGAGCGATATCCACATCGAGCCCTATGAGCGCGAGAGCTCGGTGCGCTTCCGCGTCGACGGCACGCTGCGCGAGGTGGTGCGCCCGAACCGCGCGCTGCATGCGGCGCTGATCTCGCGGTTGAAGATCATGGCGGAGCTCGACATCGCCGAGAAGCGCCTGCCGCAGGACGGCCGGATCTCGCTGCGCATCGGCGGCCGCGCGATCGACGTGCGGGTGAGCACCCTGCCCTCGGCGCACGGCGAGCGCGCGGTGCTGCGTCTGCTCGACAAGTCGGAGTCGCGCTTCACCCTGGCGGCGCTGGGCATGGACGGCGAACGGCTGGAGCGCTTCCAGCGCCTGGCGCAGCAGCCGCACGGCATCGTGCTGGTGACCGGTCCGACAGGCTCGGGCAAGACGACGACGCTCTATGCGGCGCTGCAGACGGTCGACACCTCGACGACCAATGTGCTGACCGTCGAGGACCCGATCGAGTACGAGCTGCCCGGCATCGGCCAGACCCAGGTCAACGCGCGCATCGACCTGACCTTCGCCAAGGCGCTGCGGGCGATCCTGCGGCAGGACCCGGACGTGATCATGATCGGCGAGATCCGCGACTACGAGACCGCGCAGATCGCGATCCAGGCTTCGCTGACCGGTCACCTGGTGCTGGCGACGCTGCACACCAACGACGCGGTCAGCGCGGTGACGCGCCTGACCGACATGGGCGTGGAGCCCTTCCTGCTGAGCTCCTCGCTGCTGGGCGTGCTGGCTCAGCGGCTGGTGCGCAAGCTCTGCCCGGTGTGCAAGTCGCCGGAGCCGCTGCCCGAGGGCGGCACGCGCTACCACCCGGTCGGCTGCCCGGCCTGCGCGAGCAGCGGCTACAAGGGCCGGACCGGGGTGTACGAACTGATGGTCTGCGACGACACGATCCGCGGCCTGATCCACAACCAGGCGGCGGAGTCCGAGCTGCTGGCCGCGGCGCGCGCCAACGGCCTGCGCTCGATGCGCGAGGACGGCGACCGGCTGGTGGCCGCCGGCGTGACGTCCGAAGAGGAAGTGCTGCGGGTCACGCGCGAGTGAGCGCGGCGGCTCCCGACCGCGCGCCCTGACGCCGCACGAAGCAGTCAATCACGAGGTTCCCAGCGATGCCCGCCTTCAAGTACGACGCCCTCGACGCGTCCGGCAAGTCCCAGCAGGGTCTGCTGGAGGCCGACACCGCGAAAGCCGCGCGCACGCAGCTGCGCGCGCAGGGGCTGGTGCCGATGGAGGTGAAGCCGGTGGCGGCGCCGGCCGGCAAGCAGTCCCGCTGGTCGCGGCGCGCCTTCAAGCCGGCGACGCTGACGGTGTGGACGCGGCAGCTCGCGGGGCTGGTCTCGGCGGGCCTGCCGCTGGAGCGCTCGCTGTCGGCGCTGGCCGACGAGGCCGAAGACCCGCGGCAGCGCGAGCTGATGTCGCAGCTCAAGTCGGAGGTCAACGCCGGCTCGTCCTTCGCCCGGGCGCTGGCGATCGCGCCGCGCGAATTCGACGACGTCTACCGCGCGGTGGTCGCCGCCGGCGAGCAGAGCGGCGCGCTCGGCCCGGTGCTGGAAAGCCTGGCGGACGACCTCGAGGAGCAGCAGCGGCTGCGCTCGGAGCTGTTCGGCGCGCTGGCCTATCCGGTGATCGTCTGCATCATCGCGGTGCTGGCGGTCAGCTTCCTGCTGACCTACGTCGTGCCGCAGGTGGCGGCGGTCTTCACCCAGACCAAGCAGACGCTGCCGCTGCTGACGCGGATCATGATGGGCCTGTCGGACCTGATGCGGACCTGGGGCCTGGCGATCGTCGCGGTGCTGGCGGCGGTGTTCTTCGGCATGCGCCAGATCCTCAAGCGCGAGGGACCGCGGCAGCGCTTCGACGCCGCCTGGCTGAACCTGCCGCTGCTGGGCCGGCTCTCGCGCGGCTACAACGCGGCGCGCTTCTCGGGGACGCTGGCGATGCTGGCCGGCGCCGGCGTGCCCATCCTGAAGGCGCTGCAGGCGGCGGCCGAGACCCTATCCAACCAGGCGATGCGGGCCGACGCGCTGGACGCGCTGGCGCAGGTCCGGGAAGGCGCGCCGCTGGGCGCGGCGCTGGCCGGGAAGAAGCGCTTCCCGGGGCTGCTGTCGATGTTCGCGCGCCTGGGCGAGCAGACCGGCCAACTGCCCGACATGCTGCAGCGCGCCGCGCGCCAGCTGGGCAACGAGGTCAAGCGCCGCGCGATGACGCTGGCGACACTGCTGGAGCCGCTGCTGATCGTCGCGATGGGCGGCGTGGTGATGCTGATCGTGCTGTCGGTGCTGCTGCCGATCATGGACATGAACAAGCTGGCGGCGCAGTAGGCGACGCGGGCCCCTCGCCGCCTATCATCCGGACCCATGCCAGCCTCCCTCGACGGCCGCCTGGTGGTGGCCCTTTCCTCCCGTGCGCTGTTCGACTTCGAAGAGGAGAACCAGCTCTTCGAGAACAGCGACGACCGCGCCTACATGCGGCTGCAGCAGCAGCGCCTGGACGAGCCGGCCAAGCCCGGCACTGCCTTCTCCCTGGTGCGCAAGCTGCTCGCCTTCAACGCCCTGGGCGAGACGCCCCGCGTCGAGGTCGTCGTCCTGTCCCGCAACGATCCGATCTCCGGCATGCGCGTGTTCCGCTCCGCGCAGCACTACGGACTGACCATCGAGCGCGGCGTCTTCACCCGCGGCCAGAGCCCCTGGCGCTACCTCAAGCCGCTCAAGGCCCAGCTGTTCCTGTCGGCCAACGAGGAAGACGTGCGTTCCGCGCTCGCCGCGGGCGTGGCCGCGGCCCGTGTCTTCCCGCAGTCTGCCCGGGCCTCCGCGGCCTTTCCCGATGAACTCCGCATCGCCTTCGACGGCGACGCGGTGCTGTTCTCCGACGAGGCCGAGCAGATCTACCAGCGCGACGGCCTCGACGCGTTCCAGGCCCATGAGCGCGAACGCAAGCTCACGCCGCTGCCCGCCGGCCCGTTCAAGCAGGTGCTGCACGAGCTGCAGCGCCTGCAGGCCGCGCCCGCCGCGCCGATGCGGCTGCGCACCGCGCTGGTCACCGCCCGCAGCGCGCCCGCCCATGAGCGCGCGATCCGCACGCTGATGGACTGGGAGGTCGAGGTCGACGAGGCGATGTTCCTCGGCGGCCTGGCCAAGGGCGAATTCCTGCGCGAGTTCGAGCCCGATTTCTTCTTCGACGACCAGCATGGCCATGTCCAGAACGCGGTGCCCCATGTGCCGGCCGGGCATGTGGCCATGGGGGTGACGAACCGCTGACGCCCCGCTCGGCGCCAGAATCCGCGCCGCATGACTTCCGGCTGCCGTCCGGCCGGTTCCCTTCACGTTCCGACGCTCCGTCCCCGGACTCCCACAAGGAAGACCTCGATGCGCATCACGCTCCGCCGCCTGGCCATCGCCTCGGCCTGCTCGATGGCCACCCTCGCCATCGCCGCCGAATCCACCGCCACCTCGGCCGCCGTCCTCGGCACCGCCGACGCCGTCGCCCGCGGCGCGGCTGCCCGTCCGGCGGTCGTCGATCCCTCGCTCGGCTTCTACCGCCAGCCGGCGCTGCGCGGTGACCGGCTGGTCTTCGTCGCCGAAGGCGACCTGTGGCAGGCCTCCGCCACCGGCGGCACCGCCCAGCGCCTGACGACCCACGGCGGCGTGGAGACCTATCCCGCCCTGTCCGCCGACGGTCGCTGGATCGCATTCACCGGCCAGCAGGAAAGCGCCAGCGACGTCTTCGTCATGCCGGCCGCCGGCGGCGTGCCCCGCCGCCTGACCTGGGACACCGGCGCGGTCCGGGTCTGGGGCATCACCGCGCAGAACGAGGTGCTCTACACCGGCAACACCGAGCGGGGGGAACCCGGCACGCAGCTGCATCTGGTCGACATCGCCACCGGCAAGCACCGTGCGCTGCCGGTCGGCCAGGCCAGCGACGGCGCGCTGAGCCCCGACGGCAAGACCCTGTACTTCACCCGCAACGGCCTGCGCGGCGACAACGCCCGCCAATACCGTGGCGGCGCCCTGGCCCGGCTGTGGGTGATGGACCTCTCCGGCACCGCCGAGGCCCGGCCGCTGATCCCCGAAGGCGCCAACGACCGCCGGCCGATGCCCTACACCGACGCCGGCGGCAATGCCCGGGTCGCCTTCCTGTCCGACCGCGACGGGACCTTCAACCTCTGGTCGGTCAAGGCCGACGGCTCCGACCTGCGCCAGCACACCCGCCTCAAGGGCTGGGACATCCGCCACGCGAGCCTGGACGGCGCGCAGGCCGTCTTCGCGGTGGGCGCCGACCTCTACCGCCTCGACCTGAACGGCGGCGCCGCCGAGCAGAAGCTGTCCATCGCGCTGGGCGGCGACTTCGACCAGCAGCGCAAGCGCTGGGTCAGCCGCCCGCAGGACTTCCTGACCGGGGTCTCGCTGTCGCCCAATGGCGAGCAGGTCGTGCTGACCGCGCGCGGCCGCCTGGCCACGCAAGGCGTCGGCCCGCTGCGCCGCGCCGAACTGCCGGTGCCGGCAGGCCTGGGTGACGCCGGTCGCTGCCGCGACACCGCCTTCAGCAGCGACAGCCGCGATGTCTTCGCGCTCTGCGACTACAGCGGCGAGCTGGAGATCTGGCGCCTCGCCGCCAACGGTGCCGGCCAGCCGCGGCAGATCACCGAAGGCGCCACCGCGATGCGCCGCAGCCTGTCGCCGTCGCCCGACGGCCGCTGGATCGCCCATACCGACAAGGAAGGCCGCCTCTTCCTCACCGACCTCAAGAACCCCAGCCGCGCCGCGGCGACCCGCGAGGTCGACCATGACACGCTCGGCGACGGCGCCACGTCGCTATCCTGGTCCGCCGACGGCAAGGCGCTGGCCTTCGTCCGCACCACCAGCAACCCCTACCGCGAGCAGCTGATGCTGCTGACCGTCGCGGACGGCAAGGTCCACCAGCTCGGCAGCGATCGCTACGCCGCCACCGCGCCGGCCTTCAGCCCCGACGGCCAGTGGCTGTACTTCCTGTCGCGCCGCACCTTCAACGTGACCGGCAACCCAGGCCCCTGGGGCGACCGCAACATGGGACCGTTCTTCGACAAGGGCTGGAAGGTCTATGCGCTGGCGCTGCAGCCGGGCCTGCGCTTCCCGTTCGCGCAGCCGGATGAGCTCCAGGGCCTGAAGGCGAAGGAGGAGGCCGAGGTCCGCGAGCAGGAGAAGGACAAGCCCGACAACAAGGAATCGAAGCAGAAGGTCGACCAGGCCAAGGCCGCCGCGGTGAAGGAAGAGAAGCCCTCGGCCAAGGACAAGCCCGGCATCCAGATCCCTGGGCTGTCGCTGCGCCTGTTCGAGGTGCCGGTCGCCGCCGGCAACTACAGCGGCCTGGCCGTCGACTCCAAGCGCCTGTACCTGCAGGAAGCCACCACCTTGCGCCAGCTGCCGATCGGCCCGGGCGAGACCAGGATCGAGACCTTCGCCGAACAGGTCACCGCCTTCGACCTGAGCGCCGACGGCAAGAAGCTGCTGATCCGCCGCCCCGCAGCGCCGGGCGCCGCGCCGGAGATCCTGATCGTCGACGCCGGACCGAAGATCCCCGGCGACCTGGACAAGTCGCGCGTGCGCTGGACCGACTGGCAGATCGCCGTCGATCCCAAGGCCGAATGGCGCCAGATGTTCAACGACGCCTGGCGCATGCAGCGCGACTTCTTCTACGACAAGGACATGCACGGCGTGGACTGGACCGCGATGCGCGCCAAGTACGCGCCGCTGGTGGAGCGCGTCACCGAGCGCAGCGAACTGGCCGAGGTCATGGCGCAGATGGTCGGCGAACTGAGCCTGCTGCACAGCCAGGTCGCGCCGGGCGAACTCCGCAAGGGCGCCGAAGAACCGGGTTTCGCCGGCCTGGGCGCGCAGCTCGAGCGCGACACCAAGGGCTGGAAGATCGCCCGCATCTTCAGCGGCGATCCGGAGCTGCCGTCCGAAGCCGGCCCGCTGGCCGCGCCCGGACTGAACATCCCGGTGGGCAGCGTGATCACGCAGATCAACGGCCGCGACGCGACCCAGGTCCCCGATCCGAGCGAGCTGATGCGCGGCCAGGCCGGCAAGCAGGTGCTGCTGCAGCTGCGCGAGCCCTCGGGCAAGGAACGCCCCGTCGTCGTCACGCCGGTCGACCTGCGCCGCGAAGGCCAGTTGCGCGTCAACGACTGGCGCTACGGCCGCGCCCGGATCGTCGATACCGCCAGCAACGGCAAGATCGGCTACCTGCACCTGCGCGCGATGACCCGCGACGACATCGGCGACTTCGCCCGCGAGTTCTACGCGCAGAGCGAGCGCGAGGGCCTGATCATCGACGTCCGCCACAACAACGGCGGCAACATCGACAGCTGGATCCTGCAGACGCTGCTGCGCCGCGCCTGGGCCTTCTGGCAGCCGCGCTCGCCGTACGGCAGCAAGCCCTATCCCAACATGCAGCAGGTGTTCCGCGGCAAGGTGGTGGTGCTGGCCAACGAGGAAACCTACTCCGACGGCGAGACCTTCTCCGAAGGCTTCAAGCGCCTGGGCCTGGGGCCCGTCATCGGCAAGACGACCTCGGGCGCCGGGGTGTGGCTGTCCGACCAGAACCGGTTGATGGACAACGGCCTGATGCGCGCCGCGGAGAACGGACAGATCACCGTCGACGGCCAGTTCCTCGTCGAGGGCAAGGGCGTGACGCCGGACATCGAGGTCGACAACCCACCGCGCGCGACCGCCAATGGCCAGGATGCGCAGCTGGACGCCGCGATCGCCTGGCTCAAGGACGCGATCGCGAAGGATCCCGTCAAGATGCCGAAGCCGGGGCCGTATCTGCGGCCGATCAAGCAGTAAGCGCTGCTTGGCGCCGCCGTGGCCGCGGCCGGCGCTGCGCGACTGCGCGGCCGCCAGCGCGGCCCATCACAGGGTAGGAGGCCTCGCGTCCGCGAACCTCCCACCCTGTTCCGGGCCCAGGGACACTCGCTGACTGCAAGCAAAACGGGAGGCCTTGGCCTCCCGTTCTTCGTGGCGCGATGTCGCGCTGCGCGGTGCGCGGTGCGCGGTGCGGATCAGGTCAGCGTGACGCGGGCGAACTGGCGCTTGCCGACCTGCAGCACCATCGTGCCGGCCTCGACCTTCAACGCCTTGTCGCTGATCGTCACGCCGTCGATCTTGACGCCGCCCTGGTCGATCTTGCGGTTGCCCTCGCTGGTCGAGGGCACCAGGTTCGCCGCCTTCAGCAGCGCGGCGACGCCGATCGGCGCACCGCCCAGCGCGATCTCGGGAATGTCGTCCGGAATGCCGCCCTTGGCGCGGTTGTTGAAGTCGGCCTCGGCCTCGTCCGCCGCCTGCGCGCTGTGGAAACGCGCGGTGATCTCCTTGGCGAGCATCACCTTCGCTTCCTTCGGATTGCGGCCGCCCTCGATCTCGCGCTTCAGCGCCGCGATCTCCTCGATCGACTTGAAGCTCAGCAGGTCGAACCACTTCCACATCTGCACGTCGCTGATCGACAGGATCTTGGCGAACATGCCGTTGGCCGGCTCGGTGATGCCCACGTAGTTGTTCTTGGACTTGGACATCTTCTCGACGCCGTCCAGCCCCTCAAGCAGCGGCATCGTCAGGATGCACTGGGGCTCCTGTCCGTACTCGGCCTGCAGGTGGCGCCCCATCAGCAGGTTGAACTTCTGGTCGGTGCCGCCCAGTTCCAGGTCGGCCTTCAGCGCCACCGAGTCGTAGCCCTGCATCAGCGGGTAGAGGAACTCGTGCACCGAGATCGGCGTGCCGGCGGCGTAGCGCTTGGTGAAGTCGTCGCGCTCCATCATGCGGGCCACCGTGTACTTCGCCGCCAGCTGGATCAGGCCCCGCGCGCCCAGCGGGTCGGACCATTCGCTGTTGTAGCGGATCTCGGTCCGCGCCGGATCCAGCACCAGGCTGGCCTGCTTGTAATAGGTCTCGGCGTTGTGCTTGATCTGTTCCGGCGTCAGCGGCGGGCGCGTGGCGTTGCGGCCGGAGGGGTCGCCGATCATCGAGGTGAAGTCGCCGATCAGGAAGATCACCTGGTGCCCCAGGTCCTGCAGCTGGCGCATCTTGTTCAGCACCACCGTGTGGCCGACGTGGATGTCCGGCGCCGTCGGGTCCAGGCCCAGCTTGATCCGCAGCGGCTGGCCGGTCGCCTCGGAACGGGCCAGCTTTTTCAGCCATTCATCCTGCGGGAGCAGCTCTTCGCAGCCGCGCAGCGATTGCTGCATCGCATGACGGACCCGGTCGGTGATCGGAAATTCGGGGGCCGACGGGGACTGGGTTCGAATGTCAGACATGGCACTTCGGAGCCCGCACGGGCTTACGTAAAGTCTTGATTTATCGGGTTTTCTAGCACTCTCAACCCGGGCACGCCGGTATACTGCCGGCTGTTTTTGCGGGGCGCCAAGAGGGCAATTGACATGCCTGACGGGACGCTGCAACGCAAGACGGCGATTCTAGTGGACGCTCCCCCCAGCATCAGGACGCCTCCGGGCGTCCTTCGCTTGCCGGCGCGTCGAATCGCCGGCCCGGGCCGCCCGGGCCACGCCCTGCGGCGTGGTGACAGGCGGCGCTCCTCAGGCTCCAGAAAGAAGGTCTTCGGCGCGTGATGAATTGGACTGACGAATGGCAGCGCGTGCAGCGCACGCTCGCTCGCGCCGAATCCTTCGCGGCCAAGCACCCGCGTACCCTGACCGGCACCGTCGTCGGTGTCCTGAGCTGCTTCGCGGTGACCGCCTTCGGCGTCGCCCCGATGGCCCCTGATGCCGCGGACCTGCCGCAACGCATCGTTTCCGAATCCATCCCGCTGCAGTCGCTGGACGAGCAACTGGCCGAGCTGGCCGCGTTCGATCCGGGCCTGTCGCGCAGCGACGTCACCCGCGCCGCCGACACCGCCGACTCGCTGCTCAAGCGCATGGGCGCGGCCGACGTTGCCGCCGCCGCCTTCCTGCGCAGCGACGACACCGCCAAGAAGCTGCTGACCGGCCGCGTCGGCAAGCGGGTGCAGGTCGTCGCGACCGCCAGCGGCGAGGTGCAGTCCATCGTCGCCCGCTACGCCGCCGAAGCCAGCGAGCAGCAGGACACCCACTTCACCCGCCTCAGCATCACCCGCGAGGGCGACAAGTTCGTCTCGAAGCTGGAGACCGTGCCGTTCGAGACCCAGACCCGCCTGGGCAGCGGCTCGATCCAATCCTCGCTGTTCGCCGCGACCGACGAGGCCAACGTCCCCGACGCGATCGCCACCCAGCTGGCGGACATGTTCTCCGGCGACATCGACTTCCACCGCGAACTGCGCAAGGGCGACCGCTTCTCGCTGGTCTACGAAACCCTGACCGCCGACGGCGAACCGATCACCTGGGGCAACCGCGCCGGCCGCCTGCTGGCCGCGGAGTTCGTCAACAACGGCAAGAGCTACCAGTCGGTGCTGTTCCGCGACCCGACCAGCGGCAAGAGCAACTATTACGGCTTCGATGGCGAGAGCAAGCGCCGCTCGTTCCTGGCCAGCCCGATGGAGTTCTCCCGCGTGACCTCCGGTTTCGCGATGCGCTTCCATCCGATCCTGCAGACCTGGCGGCAGCACCAGGGCATCGACTACGGCGCCCCCACCGGCACCCCGGTGCGCAGCGTCGGCGATGGCAATGTCGAATTCGCCGGCTGGCAGAACGGTTTCGGCAACGTGGTCCAGCTCAAGCACAGCGGCAACCGCATGACGGTCTACGCCCACCTGAGCCGCATCGACGTCAAGAAGGGCCAGAAGGTCGACCAGGGCCAGAAGATCGGCGCGGTCGGCTCGACCGGCTGGGCCACCGGCCCGCACCTGCACTTCGAGTTCCGGGTGAACGGCAAGCAGCAGGACCCGCGCGTGATCGCGCGCGCCTCGGAAGCCGTCACGCTGCCCGCGACCGCCAAGGCCGCGTTCAAGGCCCAGGTTGCCAGCGCGAAGATCGCGCTCGACGCCGCCTCGTCCATCCACGAGGGTGTCGTCGGCGAATGAGCCGACGGTCGCCCGCGAGCTTCGACAGGCCACGCGGCGATGACGATGTCTGGTGCGGAGCTCTACATCGGCTTGATGTCCGGCACCTCGCTGGATGGCGTCGACGCGGTCCTGCTGCGCGCCGACCCGGCGGGGCAGGTCCAGGCCCTTGCACATGAATACCAGCCCTTCGGCGCCGAGTTGCGTGCCGAACTGCTGGCGCTGAACAGCCCCGGCGAGAACGAACTGCAACGCGCCGCCCTCGCCGGCAACGCGATCGCGCGGGTGTATGCGACGGCTTGCCGCGCGTTGCTCAATGCACAGCGCCGGGTCCCGCAGGAGATTCGCGCACTCGGTGCGCATGGCCAGACGGTCCGACATCGCCCCGGCGACTTCGACGGCACCGGCTTCACCTTGCAGCTGCTGAATGCGGCGTTGCTCGCCGAACTCACGGGCATCGCCGTCGTCCACGACCTGCGCAGCCGAGACCTCGCTGTCGGCGGTCAGGGCGCACCGCTGGTGCCGGCGTTCCATCGGGCGGCGCTGGCCCAGCCGGGGAGCGATATCGTCGTGCTGAATGTCGGCGGCATCAGCAACGTCAGCCTGCTCTGGGCCGACGGCCGCTGCGGGGGTTTCGACTGTGGTCCTGGCAACTGCCTGATGGACGGTTGGATCCATCGGCATCAGGGCGCGAGCTACGACGCCGGCGGCCAATGGGCCGCGCAGGGGCAGGTGCATGCCGGATTGCTCGCCGCGCTGCTCGCCGAGCCCTACTTCCATCAGGCGCCACCGCGCAGCACCGGGCGCGACCTCTTCCATCTCGGATGGCTGGATGAGCGCATTGCGGCGCATGCGCCGGAAGCCTCCGCGGTCGACGTGCAGGCCACGCTGCTCGAGTTGAGCGCGCGCTGCGTCGCCGACAGCCTGGCCGCCCATGCGCCGGGCCGCTGGCAAGAGCTGCTGGTCTGCGGCGGCGGTGCATTCAACGACGCGCTGCTTGGACGCCTGCACGCGCTGCTGCCCGGCGTGACGGTGGCGACCACCGATCACCGCGGACTGCCGCCGATGCAGGTCGAGGGCGCCGCATTCGCCTGGCTGGCCATGCGCCACGTGCGCGGGCTGCCGGGCAACCTTCCTGCCGCGACCGGCGGCACCGGTTTCCGCGTGCTGGGCAGCTACACGCCTGCCTGAGCCAGAAACGACAAGACCGCCCGAAGGCGGTCCTGGTCTTGGGGCCCGACACGTGCGTCGGGCGGTGAAGGGATTGGCGGGCGATCAGACCGAGAAGCTGGAACCGCAACCGCAGGTGGTTTGCGCGTTCGGGTTCTTGATCACGAACTGGGCGCCTTGCAGGTCTTCCTTGTAGTCGATCTCGGCGCCGACCAGGTATTGCAGGCTCATCGCGTCGATCAGCAGCGTCACGCCGTTCTTGGCCATCTGCGTGTCGTCGTCGTTGACAGCCTCATCGAAGGTGAAGCCGTACTGG
Source organism: Roseateles chitinivorans (assembly GCF_002761755.1). GTDB lineage: Bacteria > Pseudomonadota > Gammaproteobacteria > Burkholderiales > Burkholderiaceae_C > Roseateles > Roseateles chitinivorans. The sequence goes on along the minus strand of NZ_PEOG01000008.1, from coordinate 34,923 downwards.
AAGCCGGAGCAGCCGCCGCCCTGGACGAACACGCGCAGCTTCAGGTCGGGATTGCCTTCTTCCAGCACCAGCTCACGCACCTTTTCAGCCGCGCTGTCGGTGAAGACCAGCGGAGCCGGCATGTCGCCCATGCCGGTGGTTTGGGTTTCGAGGACTGCGCTCATCGTGGATCCTGTTGTGTCGGAGGAATGGCGGGAATTATCTCAAAGCCCCCGCCGGGTGGGCAGGCACTTGGAGATAGCCCCTTCGGCAGGATGTGCAGCCCGCCAGATAAAAAACAAGGCCGCTGAAAACAGCGGCCTTGCCTTGCTTTCGCCGTTGGCGGAACCCCAACCCGGATTCCACCAGCGAACGGAAGTCGATCAGCGCTTGCTGAACTGCTTCCGGCGACGGGCGCCGTGCAGACCGACCTTCTTACGCTCGACTTCACGCGCGTCACGCGTGACGAAGCCAGCGCGGCTCAGTTCGGGCTTCAGGGCCGCGTCGTAGTCGATCAGCGCGCGGGTGATGCCCAGACGCACCGCGCCGGCCTGGCCGGACTCGCCGCCGCCGTGCACGTTGATCTTGATGTCGAAGGCCTCGCCATTGTTCGTCAGCAGCAGGGGCTGGCGCGAAATCATGATCGAGGTCTGACGGCCGAAGTACTGCTCGATCGAGCGGCCGTTCACCGTGATTTGGCCGGTGCCCTTCTTGATGAAGACACGTGCCACCGACGACTTGCGACGGCCGGTACCGTAGTTCCAGTTTCCGATCATCACGGCTCCTTAGATTTCCAGCGCCTTGGGCTGCTGGGCGGTGTGCGGATGCGTGTCGCCCGCGTACACCTTCAGCTTCTTGATCATCGCGTAGCCCAGCGGACCCTTGGGCAGCATGCCCTTGACGGCCTTCTCCAGGGCACGGCCCGGATGCTTGGCTTGCATGTCCTTGAACTTGGTGGCGTAGATGCCGCCCGGGAAGCCCGAGTGACGGTAGTACACCTTGTCCGTGGCCTTGTTGCCGGTGACACGCAGCTTCTCGGCGTTGATGATGACGATGAAGTCACCGGTGTCGACGTGAGGCGTGTAGATGGCCTTGTGCTTGCCGCGCAAACGGAGTGCCACTTCGCTGGCAACACGTCCGAGCACCTTGTCGGTGGCGTCAATCACAAACCACTCGTGCGTCACTTCGGCCGGCTTGGCGCTGAAGGTCTTCATGAGATTCTTTCAAAAGGCTGAACTTCGGGCGATCTGCCCCCGTACGTTCGGTGCACGCTTGTCGGCGACGTGAATCGCGCGGCCTCTCACGGACGTTCCCCCGCTGCCTTGGAAACGGGAAAGCCGGCGAGTCTAGCAGAACCGGCTGAAAAGGCCAAATCCAGGCGCCCGCCGGCCCGGCGCATGCGCTGCAGCGCCGGCTTTCCACCTCGGTTCCGGGACGAATTCGGCCCCGGGCGGAAGCCCCGCCACCCGCTTTCCCCGCTAGCATCCGAGCCCATCCGCCGCCGCGCCATGACCACTCCGCCAGATTCCCGGCCCGCCCCGACGCCCGACCCCACGCCGGACGAGGCACCGCGCTCGCGCTGGCATCCCCGCGCGATGCTGGCGCGCTGGACCGGCTGGGTGCCGATCCGCTCGCTGGGACGGCGCCATCGCAAGCGCATCCTGCAGCACCTGCTGGCGCTGGGCGAACGCGACCGCTACCTGCGCTTCGGCTACCCGGCGCGTGACGAGCAGATCCAGAAATACGTGGCCGGCCTGGATTTCGTCCGCGACGAGGTCCTGGGCATCTTCAACCGCCGGCTGCAGCTGATCGCGGTGGCCCACCTGGCCTACGCGCCGGCGCCGCAGATCAAGGGGCGGCCGGCGATGGCCGAGTTCGGCGTCTCGGTCGCCACCACCGCGCGCGGCAAGGGTTTCGGCGGCCGCCTGTTCGAGCGCGCCGCGCTGCACGCCCGCAACCGCGGCATCGACACGCTGTTCATCCACGCCCTCAGCGAGAACGCCCCGATGCTGAAGATCGCCCGCAACGCCGGCGCGACCGTCGAACGCGACGGCGGCGAATCCGAAGCCTGGCTGCGCCTGCCGCCGGACTCGGTGTCCTCCCATGTGGACGAGGCGCTCGAGCGCCACATGGCCGAATGGGACTTCCAGTTCAAGCGTCACATGCGCACCGTCGGCGAATTCCTGGACGGCGTGGCCGAGGTGAAGTCCCGCATCCGCAAGGTCCGTGACCGGTCGGACGACCAGTCCGCCGACCCCGGATCGAAACGCTGATCGCACAGTCGGCGGCGGAATTCCGCTGCGGCCCACCCGATTCCAGGGGGGCGTCCGGATGCATTTTGTAACGCCTTTCCGCTACATTCGCCCGATTCGCCGGTCCGCTGCGCGCTGTCCTCGCCGCCTCCGAGCGACCCTCGGCGCCCCGTTGCGCCATCCGTCCGGTCCGTCCAGTTCGTTGGGATATGCAGAACCTGCTTCCGTGGATCATCGCGGGACTGTCGGCGCTGGCGGTCCTGGGACTGCTCGCCGCGCTGCTGCTGCGGCGCCCCCGGCGCGAGCGCAAGCCCCTGCCCACCGAGTGGTCGCTGAGCCCGCGCCCGGTCTTCAGCGCGGACGAACGCCGCGTCTTCCGCCTGCTGCGCGAAGCCCTGCCGCACCACGTCGTGATGTGCAAGCTGCCGATGGTGCGCTTCTGCCAGCCGACCGAGGCCCGCGATGTGCGCTACTGGTATGAACTGCTGGGCGGCATCAGCGTGAATTTCGCGATCTGCAGCCCCAATGGCCGCGTCCTGGCGGCGATCGACCTGGAAACCGACCGTCCCGGCTCGTCCCGCAGCCTGCAGATCAAGCAGGCGGTGCTGGCCGCGTGCCGGATCCGCTACCTGCGCACCTCGGTCGACCACCTCCCGAGCGCGACCGAGCTGCAGTTGCTCGTGCCCTACAGCAACCAGGGCAGCCGCGCCAGCATGGCGCCGATGCCGCGCGCCAGCTCGCATCCGCCCGTCACGAGCGCCGCCGCACCGCGCCGCGCCGCGCCGGTGGCGCCGGCCGCGCGCAACACGCTGTGGAACGACTCGCCGGTCTTCAGCGATTCCTTCTTCGCACCCGACAGCCGCTATGACGCCTTCGGCGGCGGCGAGTCGATGCAGGCGCCGCTGTCGTCGATGCCCGCGCCGATGTCGACCACGATGGCGCCGCTGCCGCCGGCCGAGCCCCGGGCCCGCGGCTACCGGCCGCGCGCCGGCATGCAGGAGGCCAGCGGCTTCCGCGACTCCCAGCTCGGCCGGGATTCCCAGTTCGGCCACGACTTCCCGCCCCTGCCCGGCGAAGCGCCGGACGCCGACATCGGCGGGGTGGTCGTCGATTCGCCGCGCTACGGGCGGCGCTAAGCTACGCGCCTGCTCCGCTTCCTCGAGGACACACGACGGCGCTCCGGCGCCGTTTTCGTTGCCTCCGCGACTCCATGACTGACACGACGGCCGGTTTCGGCCTCCTGACGCCCGAGCTGATGCTCGATGCCCTCGAGCATGCCGGCCTGCGGCCCGACGGCCGCCTGCTGCAGCTCAATTCCTACGAGAACCGCGTGCTGCTGGCGCATCTGGAGGACGGCACGGCGGTGGTGGCGAAGTTCTACCGGCCCGGCCGCTGGACCGACGCGCAGATCCTGGAGGAGCACGCCTTCGCGCGGGCGCTGGCGGCGGCAGAAGTGCCGGTCGTCGCGCCGCTGACGCTGACCACCGACGGTGCCGTGGGCACGCTAGGCCATTTCCAGGGTCAGCGCTTCGCGGTCACGCCGCGCCAGGGCGGCCGTGCGCCGGAGCTCGAGGATCCGGAGGTGCTGCGCTGGATCGGCCGTTTCCTCGCGCGGATGCACGACGTCGGCCAGGCCGAGCCGTTCCATGCGCGACTCGCCTGGAACAGCGCCGCGCCGGCCCGCGATGCCCGCGACTGGCTGCGCGCCCAGGACACCCTGCCGCCGGAACTCTCGGCCAACTGGCACGATGCCGCCGCGCGCTGCATCGACGCGATCGACGCTGCCTTCGACAGCCTGCCGGACCGGCGCTCGCTGCGGCTGCACGGCGACTGCCACCCCGGCAACATCCTGTGGACGCCGGACCGTGGCCCGCACTTCGTCGACCTCGACGACGCGGCCCAGGGGCCGGCGGTGCAGGACCTGTGGATGCTGCTGTCCGGCGACCCGGACGCGGCGCGGATCCAGCGCGACGCGTTGCTGGACGGCTACGAGAGCGTGCGCGAGTTCGACTGGCGCGAGCTGCGCCTGGTGGAAGCGCTGCGCACGCAGCGCATGATCCACCACAGCGCCTGGCTCGCGCGGCGCTGGGACGACCCGGCCTTCCCGCTGGCCTTCCCGTGGTTCGGGACGCCCAACTACTGGAGCGACCAGGTCGTCAAGCTGCGCGAGCAGCTCGAGGCCATGCAGTCGGCTGCGGAGCGCTTCTGACGACGCTCAGCCCAGCAGCAGCGCGTTGACGCGGCGCACGTAGGCGGCCGGGTCCTCCAGCACGCCGCCCTCGGCCAGCAGCGCCTGGTCGAACAGCACCTGCGCCAGATCGCCGAAGCGCGGTTCGTCGCCCTCGATGGCGCCGAGCTTCTTCACCAGCGCGTGGTCGGGGTTGATCTCCAGCGTCGGCAGCGCGGTCGGCGCGTTCTGGCCGGCCTGCTTGAGCATGCGGGCCAGGTGGCCGCTGATGTCGCCTTCCTCGACCACGACGCAGGCCGGCGAGTCGACCAGGCGGGTGGTCACGCGCACATCCTTGGCGCGGCCCTCGAGCGCCGTCTTCAGACGGTCCAGCACCGGCTTGAACTGCTCGGCGGCCTCCTCGGCCTTCTTCTTCTCTTCCTCGTCCTGGAGCTGGCCCAGGTCGACGGCGCCCTTGGCGACCGACTGGAGCGACTTGCCTTCGAACTCGTAGAGGTGGGACAGCATCCACTCGTCGACGCGCTCGGTCAGCAGCAGCACCTCGATGCCCTTCTTGCGGAAGATCTCCAGCTGCGGGCTGTTCTTCGCGGCGGCCAGGCTGTCGGCGGTGATGTAGTAGATGGCCTCCTGGCCCTCCTTCATGCGCGACACGTAGTCGGCGAAGGAGACGTTCTGGTCGGCATGCGTCGACGCGAAGCGCAGCAGCTTGACCAGGCGTTCCTGGTTGGCGTGGTCCTCGCCGACGCCCTCCTTCAGCACCTGGCCGAAGTCGGTCCAGAAGCGGGCGTACTTGTCGCGCTCGGTGGCGTCCTCGCTGTTGGCCAGCGACTCGAGCATCGACAGCACCCGCTTGGTCGACCCCTCGCGGATGGCCTTCACGTCGCGGCTCTCCTGCAGCAGCTCGCGGCTGACGTTCAGCGGCAGGTCGGCCGAGTCGATCACGCCCTTGACGAAGCGCAGGTAGACCGGCATCAGCGCCTCGGCGTCGTCCATGATGAAGACGCGCTTGACGTACAGCTTCACGCCGCCGCGCTTGTCGCGGTTCCACAGGTCGAAGGGCGCCTTGGCCGGGATGTAGAGCAGCTGGGTGTACTCGCTGCGGCCCTCGACGCGGTTGTGGGTGAAGGCCAGCGGCGGCTCGGTGTCGTAGCTGATCTGCTGGTAGAACGCGTCGTACTCGGCCTGCGTGATGTCGCTCTTGGCGCGGGTCCACAGCGCGGAAGCCTTGTTCACCGGCTCCCACTCGTCCTTCAGGACCTGCGTCGCCTTGTCGGCATCCCACTCCTCCTTGCGCATCAGGATCGGCAGCGAGATGTGATCGGAGTACTTGGCGATCGTCGACTTCAGCCGCCAGGTCTTGAGGAACTCCTCCTCGCCCTCGCGCAGGTGGAGGATGACGTCGGTGCCGCGGCCCGGCTTGGTGATGGTCTCGACCTCGAAGTCGCCGGTGCCCTCGGAGCTCCAGCGCACGCCCTGGTCGGCCGGCAGGCCGGCGCGGCGCGATTCGACGGTGATGCGGTCGGCGACGATGAAGCCGGAGTAGAAGCCCACCCCGAACTGGCCGATCAGGTGGGCATCCTTCTTCTGGTCGCCCTCGAGCTTGGCCATGAACTCGCGGGTGCCGCTCTTGGCGATGGTGCCCAGGTGGGCGATGGCCTCTTCCGCCGACAGGCCGATGCCGTTGTCGCTGATGGTGACGGTGCGGGCCTCGGCGTCGAAGGAGACGCGGACCTCGAGATTGGGCTGGTCTTCCAGGAACTGGGGATGGTCCAGGGCCTCGAAACGCAGCTTGTCGCAGGCGTCGGAGGCATTGCTGACCAGCTCGCGCAGGAAGATTTCCTTGTTCGAGTAGAGCGAGTGCGTCACCAGATGCAGGATCTGCTTGACCTCGGCCTGGAAGGAATGGGTTTGCTTGTCCATCGTTCGAAAGAAGGGTGGATGAGAGAAACGGGTGGAGAGCCACCCCGATTGGGGGCGGATTATCGCGGCGGGGCACATGGGCGCGGCCGCGCCGATTTCAAGGGGCCGCCTCTACACTCCCGGCCCTATGCCGATGATCTACTGGTTCGATTTGCTGGGCGTGGCGGTCTTCGCCGTCAGCGGGGCGCTGGCCGCGATGCAGGCCGGGCTGGACCTGTTCGGGCTGCTGGTCATCGCGGCGATGACGGCGGTCGGCGGCGGCACCTTGCGCGACCTGCTGCTGAACCGGCATCCGGTGTTCTGGATGAAGGACACGCGCTACCTGCTGGTGATCGTGGCCAGCGCGCTGGCGGCGCTGATGGTCGGCCCCTTCCCGGGGCACGCGATCGCGGTGCTCAAGATCGCGGACGCGCTGGGCCTGGCGCTGTTCGCGCTCTGCGGCACGGAGATCGCCGAGGAGCACGGCGTGAAGCCGATGCCCGCGCTGCTGATGGGCACGCTGACCGCCTGCGGCGGCGGCGTGCTGCGCGACGTGTTGAGCGGCCAGGCGCCACTGCTGCTGCGCAAGGACATCTACGCGACCGCCGCGATCGGCGGCATCGCGCTGTACTTCGCGCTCAAGGCGATGGGCCTGCCGATGCGCTGGGCCTTCGTGCTGGGCATGGTCGGCGTGGCCGCGCTGCGCCTGGCGGCGCTGTACTTCGGCTGGCAGCTGCCGGCGCTGCAGATGCTGCAGCTTCACTGACGGCGGTCGCCGCCGTCCTCGTCCGCCTCGTCGTCGGCCAGTCCTTCGTCGTCCTCGTCCTCGTCAGCGTCGTCGAGCGCGTACTCGTCGCGCGTGCCACGCTTGGCCAGCGCGGCGCGGGCTTCCTTCTCGGCGAGCCTGGCCGCCTCGGCGGCCTCGGCCGCCTCGGTCCACTCGGCGAATTCCGCCGGCGTCTCCAGCGTGATCCGGCCGAGCTGTCCCTGGCGCAGGTCGTACAGCAGGATCTCGGCGGCCTTCTGCGTGTTGATGCGGCCGCCAGACAGCACCGCGCCGCGCCGCTTGCCGATCAGCGCCAGCACCTCGCCGTCCAGCAACGCGGCGTCCGGCTCCAGCTGGTAGCGGCTCTTGAGCGACTGCGGATAGTGCCGGCGCAGGTAGCCCAGCAGGTCCAGCGCCACCACCTCCTCCTCGAAGGCATTGCGGCCGACCGCGCCGCTGGCGGCCAGGTTGATGCCGGCCTCGGGCACGCGGATCTTGGGCCAGAGCATGCCCGGCGTGTCGAAGAGGTAGACGCCCTTGTCGAGCAGGATCTTCTGCTCGATCTTGGTGATGCCCGGCTCGTCGCCGGTGGCTGCGGCCCGCTTGCCGACGATCGTGTTGATCAGCGTCGACTTGCCGACGTTCGGGATCCCGCAGATCAGCACCCGCAGCGGCTTGTCCAGCCCGCCCCGGTGCGGCGCGAGCGCACGGCATTCGGCCGCCATCAGCTTGGCCAGGCCCGGCTGGCCCTGGTGGATCGCCACCGCGTGGGTGTTCGGCTGCGCGCGGTAGAAGGCCAGCCACTCCGCCGTGCGGGCGGGATCGGCCAGATCCTGCTTGTTGAGCAGCTTCAGCGCCGGCCGGCCAGCGGTCAGCTGCGCGATCAGCGGATTGGCGCTGCTCGCGGGCACGCGGGCATCGAGCATCTCGATGACCACGTCGATGCCGCTTTTCATGCGCTCGCGGATCGCGCCCCGGGTCTTGTGCATGTGCCCGGGAAACCATTGAATCGCCATGGGGCGGGATTGTCGGCGATCTGGGCGGGCGTCTTCCAGCGACGAAGGCCGCTCGCGCGGCCTTCGTTGGTGGCGGTCATCCGCTCGCGCCACGCGGAGCGGCGCCGGCGGGAGGCTCCCGGCTCAGTCTTCGTTCTTGAAGACCAGCTTGACCTCGTGCGTCTCCTTCTGGCCGCTCGGCTCGAACTTCCAGTCCATCAGCGCGCGGGTGACGGCCTTGTCGAAGACCTTGCGCGGCTCGGCCTCCAGGATCTCGACGCCCGACACCTTGCCGTCCGGGTCGATGTTCATCTTGGCGCGCACCGACCCCTGCGAGATCGACTGGCGGGCGGCCTCGGCCGGGAACTCCGGCGGCACCTTCTTGACGATCTTGGGGGTGGCGTGGGCGCCGGCGGCCAGCAGCAGCGCGGCGGCCAGGCCCAGCAGGGTGCGGGACAGGGCGGGGGTCAGGTTCTTGCTCATCTTGGGACCTCGTACGTCTTGGGTGAGGAAAGCGGTGTTTCCGGTAGGAACTGGGGCGACTCGGGGCGCGGTCGGGGCTTCAGGTCGCCGAGCGCGCGGTGCTGAAGAAGCCGACGGCCTGCACCAGGCGCGAGCTGCTGTCGCGCAGCGAGTCGGTGGAGCGGGTCAGCTCGTCCACCAGCGTCGTGTTCTGCTGCGTCGCGCGGTCCAGCTCGTTCATCGCGTTGTTCACGACGCCGACGCCAGCCGCCTGCTCCTGGGCCGAATGCGAGATCTCCTCGATCAGCTGGCCCATGTTGTTGACCTCGTCCACGACCGAGCGGATGGTCGCGCCGGCGTTGTTGACCAGGGCGGTGCCGTTCTCGACCTTCACCGACGACTCCTGGATCAGCACCTTGATCTCCTTGGCCGCCTGCGCGGAGCGCGAGGCCAGGGCGCGCACTTCCGATGCGACCACCGCGAAGCCCTTGCCGTGCTCGCCGGCCCGGGCCGCTTCCACCGCGGCATTCAGCGCCAGGATGTTGGTCTGGAAGGCGATGCCGTCGATGACGCCGATGATGTCGCCGATCTTGCGCGAGCTCGCGCTGATCTCCTCCATCGTCGACACGACCTGGCTCACCACCGTGCCGCCGGCCGAGGCCGACTGGCGCGCCTTGCTGGCGATGCTGGCGGCCTTGCGGGTCAGCTCGCTGGCGCCGTTCAGGTTGGAGGCGATCTGCTCCACCGACGCGGCGGTGTTCTGCAGGCTCTCGGCGGAACGCGCGGTGCGGTCCGAGAGATCGACATTGCTGCCGGCGATCTCGTTGGAGTTCTGGGCGACCTCGCCCGCCGCGGCGCTCACGCTGGCCACCACGCCGGACAGCGCGGTCTGCATGTCGCGCATCGCGTGCAGCATCTGCGCCAGTTCGTCCGAACCCTGCACATCGATGTGCTGCGACAGGTCGCCGGAGCTGATCGCCTGCGCCGCGTCCTTGGCCTTGCGCGCCGGCACGATGATCGAGCGGGCGATCGTCAGGCCGCCGACACCGCCGATGACCACGGCGATCACCACCAGCACGCCGGTGATGACGATCGACTGGTTCGCCAGCTTCGCGCCGCCTTCGGCCAGCGCGCGGCCACCGGCGAACTGCAGCTCGACCAGGCTCTTGAGCGTGTCCTGGTAGTCCTTCTGCGCGGGACGCACGTCCTTGATCAGGGTCTCGCGGGCCTCGTCCGGGCTGCCGTCCTGCTGCACCGCCAGGAACTTGGAGACCGAGGCGGCGAACTTGGCCTGATGCTCGCGCACCTTGGCCACGACGTCCTTGTCTTCCTTGACGTCGGCGACCTTGGCCTCGAGCTCGGTCAGCTGCTGCTGGCCTTCCTCGAGCGCCGCGGCGATGTCGGCCTTCTGGCGCTTGATCGCATTGGCGGTGTCCAGCAGCAGCAGGTCGCGGGAGGCGCGCGCGATGATGTTGACGTCGCTCTCCAGCGTATTGGCCAGGGCGATCTTCACCAGGCTGGAGTTGGCCGTCGTACTCAGGTCATGGGAGAGGCGGCTGGCGTTGTGGGCGCCGAAAGCGCCGATCACGACCAGCAGCAGGATCAGCAGCGCATAGCTCAGCGTCAGGCGCTGGCCGATACGCAGGCGGGACAGAAACGACATCGATTCCCTCGCAACGATTGAGTTGTTGTTGATTGGCCGGACCGTCGCGGACACGTCGGCGCTCATGGCGCCGGCGCTGCGGTCCGACCATCGGATTCGGCGCGATCATCGTTGGACTTGATCCGGCGCTCCCATGCCGGTTCCGAGGGCTCGTGAAATCTGACGCGGCACTTGCAACTGAATGCAAACAGCGTTTTCACCGGCTCGGTAGAAGCCCTAATGCGGCGCTCGGCACGGTTTCACGATTCCTGCCGATTCCTGCGCGAGTCGCTGGCGTCATGCCCGTATCCGGCCGGTAACCAGCTGCGCGAGCGACGCCTGTCAGCGCGTCGGAGGGTCAGACCTTGCCCGATCCGCGCAGCACGTCCGAGGGTCAGGACTTGTCAGGCACGGACGGCCCCGACGACGCAGCAGCGGTGTCCTCGACGTCCAGCTCGACGCGATTGCGCCCGCCCTGCTTGGCGCGGTACATCGCCGCGTCGGCGCGTCGCAGCGAGTCCTCGACGCCGGCATCGTCGGCGCGCAGCAGCGTCACCCCGATGCTGACGGTGTACGAGATCGTCGCCGCGCCGCCGTCCTTCCCGTCGAGGGTCACCGGCGTGGTGGCGATGCGTTCGCGCAGACGCTCGGCGAAGCGGCGCGCGCCGGCCAGGTCGGTGTGGGCGAGGCCGATGACGAACTCCTCGCCGCCGAAGCGCCCGGGCAGGTCGACGTCCCGCGAGGCGTCCTTCAGCACCTGGGCCAGCGCGCGGATCACCGCATCGCCGGCGGCATGGCCGTGGCGATCGTTGACCTGCTTGAAGTGGTCGATGTCCAGCATCAGCAGCGCGGATGGCGTGCGGTAGCGCCGCACCGTGCGCAGCAGCGCGCGCAGGCCCTCCTCGGTCGCCATCCGGTTGGCCAAGCCGGTGAGACCATCGGTGCGCGAGCGCTGCTCGAGTTCCGCGTTGACCCGGGCGAGCTGCGTCACCAGCGCCTCGGTCGAGCGCAGCCAGCGCGACAGCGCCTGGTAACCGAACTGCGCCACGAAGAGCACGATCAGCGTGAACACCCAGAAGAACACCCAGGCGGTGCTCAGCATCACCCGCGACGCTTCCTCCAGCCGGCTCCAGTCCCCGCTGGCCAGCGCCGCGCGCAGCTGCAGCGAGCCCAGTCCGAGGCTCACCAGTCCATACCCCTGCACCGCCAGCACGATCGCGAACAGCAGGCCCAGGCCCATCGCGCGGCGACCACTGGGCGGCGGCGTGAACAGCGCCGGCCGGCGTGCGATCCAGCGCGAGAGCCGGGGCCAGGTCAGCGCCATCAGCGGCCCGCCGAGCAGCACGCTCTGCAGGAAGGCGCCCAGCCACCAGCCCTGCCAGATCGGCAGCTGGCGCTCGGCCGCCAGGTCCTGGCTGAAGTTCCAGATCAGCGCGCCGGCGGAGCTGAACACCGCGCCGACGAAGCACAGGGGCACGAAGAACAGCCAGGCGCGCAGGCTGCGCAGCCCGCGCGCCGCGCCGACGGCCCGGTAGCCCAGCGCGAGCACACCCAGCCCGAGCGGGTTGGCGCAGGCGAACACCGCCGCCCAGGCGGGCGCCATGCCTGCGTCGATCGCCAGCACGAAGGTCGCCGCCCAGGCGGGCACCGCGCCCCAGCGCCAGCCGAAGCACAGCGTCCACCACAGGCACAGCGGGATAGGCGGGTAGAAGGTCAGGAAGGCGGCCGCGCCGCCCAGGTCGACGGGAATCCCGGACCAGCCCTCGCGGACCGTGAGCAGGCCCAGCACGATGCAGGCGGCGACGGTCGCCAGCCAGCCGCCGAGCAGCCAGCGCCGCTCGATCGCCCGGCCCTCGCGCCACAGCGCCCGGACCGACAGGCTGCCCGGGGTCTCGGGCATCAGATCGGCCAGGCGCTGCAGCGGTTCCATTCAGCCCTCTGGCGAGGTCGGGCGGGTCCGCGCGCCGAAGATCGCCGAACCGACGCGCACCATCGTGGCGCCCTCCAGGATCGCGGCATCCATGTCGGCGCTCATGCCCATGCTCAGGGTGTCCATGGCCAGTCCGAGGTCCCGGTTGAGCGTGGCCAGCAGCCCGGCCAGCGCCCGGTGCGGCACCCGCTGCGCCTCCAGCGTGGCGGCCGGTTCCGGGATCGCCATCAGGCCGCGCAGCCGCAGCCGCGGCAGCGCGGCCACCGCGCGCGCCACCTCGGCCACCTCCGCCGGCGCCAGGCCGCTCTTGGACGCCTCGCCGCTGATGTTGACCTGCAGGCAGATGTCCAGGGGCGGCAGCGCCGCCGGCCGCTGCTCCGCCAGCCGCTGGGCGATCTTGAGCCGGTCGACGCTGTGCACCCAGTCGAAGCGCTCCGCCACCACCCGTGTCTTGTTGCTCTGCAGCGGCCCGATCAGGTGCCACTCGACGCAGTCGCGCAGGTCGGCCAGCGCCTCGATCTTGTCGACGCCTTCCTGCACGTAGTTCTCGCCGAAGCGGCGCTCCCCGGCCTCGAACGCTTCTCTCACATCCGTGGCGGGGAAAGTCTTTGTTACCACCAGCAGCGTGACGCTGTGCACGGGCCGCGACGCCTGCAGGCAAGCTCTCTCAATGCGGCCATGGAGCTGTTGTATGTTCTCGGAGATCGTCGCCATAATCGCCAACGCTTTTCCCTATCCCATGGACATCACCCAACTGCTGGCATTCTCGGTCAAGAACAAGGCCTCCGACCTTCACTTGTCCGCCGGTCTGCCCCCCATGATCCGCGTCCATGGCGACGTGCGCCGCATCAACGTCGAGGCCCTCGAGCACCGCCAGGTGCACGACATGGTCTACGACATCATGAGCGACGCCCAGCGCAAGACCTACGAGGAGACGCTGGAGTGCGACTTCTCGTTCGAGATCCAGGGCCTGGCGCGCTTCCGCGTCAACGCCTTCAACCAGAACCGCGGCGCCGGCGCCGTGTTCCGGACCATCCCGAGCAAGATCCTGACGCTGGAGCAGCTCAACTGCCCCAAGGTCTTCGCGGAGCTGGCGATGAAGCCGCGCGGCATGGTGCTGGTCACCGGCCCGACCGGCTCGGGCAAGTCGACGACGCTCGCCGCGATGATCAACCACCTCAACGAGAACGAGTACGGCCACATCCTGACCGTCGAGGACCCGATCGAGTTCGTGCATGAGTCCAAGAAGTGCCTGGTCAACCAGCGCGAGGTGGGCCCGCACACGATGAGCTTCTCCAACGCGCTGCGCTCGGCGCTGCGCGAGGACCCGGACTGCATCCTGGTGGGCGAAATGCGGGACCTGGAGACCATCCGCCTGGCGCTGACCGCCGCGGAGACGGGCCACCTGGTCTTCGGCACGCTGCACACCTCGTCGGCCGCCAAGACGGTGGACCGGATCGTCGACGTGTTCCCGGCGGCGGAGAAGGAAATGGTCCGCGCGATGCTGTCGGAATCGCTGCAGGCGGTGATCTCGCAGACGCTGTGCAAGACCAAGGACGGCAACGGCCGCCTTGCGGCGCACGAGATCATGCTGGGCACCTCGGCGATCCGGAACCTGATCCGCGAGAACAAGATCGCGCAGATGTACTCCTCGATCCAGACCGGCAACAACCTGGGCATGCAGACGCTGGACCAGAACCTCACCGACCTGGTCCGCCGCAACATGATCAGCCCGGCCGAGGCCCGGCTGAAGGCCAAGTTCCCCGAGAACTTCCCCGGCTGACCCGACCCCAACGACAGACAAGACCGGGACCCGGGCGGCTGACCGACGGCGCCCCGGCATACAGGACAGGACCTCGCCATGGAACGCGATCAGGCCACCAAGTTCATCAACGACCTGCTGCGCCTGATGGTGTCGCGCAAGGGCTCCGACCTGTTCCTGACGGCGGAGTTCCCGCCGGCGGTCAAGGTCGACGGCAAGGTGACCAAGGTGTCGCCCCAGCCGCTGACCGGCCAGCACACGCTGCAGCTGGCGCGGGCGATCATGAACGACAAGCAGGCGGCCGATTTCGAGCGCACCAAGGAGTGCAACTTCGCGATCTCGCCGCAGGGCATCGGGCGCTTCCGCGTCAACGCCTACATCCAGCAGGGCCATGTCGCGCTGGTGCTGCGGACCATCCCGCAGACGCTGCCGACCGTCGAGTCGCTGGAGCTGCCCCCCATCCTCAAGGACGTGGTGCAGACCAAGCGCGGCCTGGTGATCCTGGTCGGCGCGACCGGCTCGGGCAAGAGCACCTCGCTGGCGGCGATGGTCGACCATCGCAACCAGACGACCTACGGCCACATCATCACGATCGAGGACCCGGTCGAGTTCGTCCACCCGCACAAGAACTGCATCGTCAGCCAGCGCGAGGTCGGCCTGGACACCGAGGGCTGGGAGCAGGCGCTGAAGAACACGCTGCGCCAGGCGCCGGACGTGATCCTGATGGGCGAGATCCGCGACCGCGAGACGATGGAACACGCCGTCGCCTTCGCCGAGACCGGCCACCTGTGCATGGCCACGCTGCACGCCAACAGCGCCAACCAGGCGCTGGACCGGATCATCAACTTCTTCCCGGAAGAACGCCGCGCCCAGCTGCTGATGGACCTGTCGCTCAACCTCAAGGCGCTGATCTCGCAGCGCCTGCTGCCGCGCCAGGAAGGCAAGGGCCGGATCGCGGCGGTCGAGATCCTGCTGAACACACCGCTGATCAGCGACCTGATCTTCAAGGGCGAGGTGGGCGAGATCAAGGAAATCATGAAGCGCTCGCGCGAGCTCGGCATGCAGACCTTCGACCAGGCGCTGTTCGACCTCTATGAGTTCGGCAAGGTCACCTACGAGGACGCCCTGCGCAATGCCGACTCGGTCAACGACCTGCGGCTGCAGATCAAGCTCAACAGCGAGCGGGCGCGCAGCGGCGATCTGGCGTCGGGCACCGAACACCTGACGATCGTCTGAGCGCGCGGGAGGGACACAATCGGCGGGTCTTCATCCACCCACCGACAGGTCCCTCCATGAGCAGCATCGGCCAGCGTTCCTACGAATCGACCCCTCCCCTGCGCGTCGCCTTCCTTGGCCTCGGCGTCATGGGCTTCCCGATGGCGGGCCATCTCGCCAAGGCGGGGCACGGGGTCGTCGTATACAACCGCACGCCCGCAAAGGCGCAGGCCTGGGTGGCCGAGTTCGGCGGGCAATCGGCCGCGACGCCTCGTGAGGCGGCCCAGGGCGCCGACATCGTCTTCTGCTGCGTCGGCAATGACGCCGACCTGCGCTCCGTCGTGCTGGGCGCCGACGGCGCCTTCGCCGGGATGAAGCCGGGCGCCGTCTTCGTCGACCACACCACCGCCTCGGCGGAAGTCGCCCGCGAGCTCGCGGCGGAAGCGACGCAGCGGGGCCTGCACTTCATCGACGCCCCGGTCTCCGGCGGCCAGGCCGGCGCGGTGAACGGCGCGCTGACCGTCATGTGCGGCGGCGACGAGGCGGTCTTCGGACGCATCCAGCCGATCGCGATGCACTTCGCCAAGGCGGTGACCCGCGTCGGCGAGGCCGGTGCCGGGCAGCTCGCCAAGATGGTCAACCAGATCTGCATCGCCGGCATCGTCCAGGGCCTGTCCGAGGCGATCGCCTTCGGCCAGAAGAGCGGGCTGCCGATGTCGCTGGTACTCGACGTGATCGGCAAGGGCGCCGCCCAGAGCTGGCAGATGGACAACCGCGGCAAGACCATGGTCGAGGACAAGTTCGACTTCGGCTTCGCGGTGGACTGGATGCGCAAGGACCTCGGGCTGGTGCTCGACGAGGCGCGTCGCAATGGCGCACGCCTGCCGCTGACCGCCCTGGTGGACCAGTTCTACGCGGACGTGCAGGCCGAAGGCGGCGGCCGCCTCGACACCTCCAGCCTGATCAAGCGGCTGCGCTGAACGGCGCTGAAGCGCCCCGGACCTCCCGCCGATCGGCGATCGGCGGCCGGCACGACGCAGCCGCCTCGCCCCGCTACGCCTCGCCCAGCGCGCGGGCGACCAGCTCGACCTGCTCCAGTTGATGGATGGCGTGCGATGAAGTCGCGCCCGAGCCGTTCGGCCGACGCGCGACGCAGCGCAGACGGACGTGCGACGGCAGCAGCTCGTCCATCTGCTCGCGGATGAAGGACCACGCGCCCTGCTGGCGGTGCTCCTCCTGCACCCAGGTGATCTCCACCAGCGACGGATAACGCGCCAGCAAGGTCGCCAGCGCCTCCTCCGGGAACGGATAGAACTGCTCGATCCGCGCCAGCGCCAGGTCCGCCCGGGCGACCGACCGCCGCCCGCGGTCCAGGTCGTAATACACCTTGCCGCTGCACAGCAGCAGGCGCTCGACCTGGCGCGGGTCCTCGACCGTCGTGTCGTCGATGACCGTCTGGAAGCTCCCTCCGGTCAGCTCGCCAATCTCGGCGTGCGAGTCTTTCTCCCAATAGAGCGTGCCCTTGGGCGACATCACGATCAGCGGCTTGCGCAGCGTGTCGAAGGCCTGCCGGCGCAGCAGATGGAACCATTGCGCCGCGGTCGACGGGCAGGCCACGCGCAGGTTGTCCTCGCCGCAGAGTTGCAGGAAGCGGCTCAGGTAACCGCTCGAGTGGTCCGGCCCGATGCCTTCGTTGCCGTGCGGCAGCAACACCGCCAGCGAGGAGGTATCGCCCCATTTCTCCTCGCCCGAGCTGATGTACTGGTCGACGAAGACCTGCGCCCCGTTGACGAAGTCGCCGAACTGCGCCTCCCAGATCGTCAGCGTGCGCCCCGCGCCGACGCTGTAGCCGTATTCGAAGCCGAGCACCGCCTCCTCGGACAGCGGCGAGTTGTGGATGTCGAAGCGGCCGCTGCGGCCGTCGCCGGCCGCCACCTGGCGCAGCGGCACGAACTCCGCCGCCACGGCGCCCTCGCCCGGACTGCCCCCGTCCTGCGAGGTCCAGACCGCCTGGCGGTGCAGGAAGGTGCCCCGGCGCACGTCCATGCCGGAGATCCGCACGTTCAACCCGCCCTGCAGGATGGTGGCGTAGGCGAGGTTCTCGGCGAAGCACCAGTCGGCGCGCAGCGGCGGCTCGGCTAGGCCCGCCATCCGCCGCCAGTGGTCGACCAGCGTGCGCACCATCGCATGCGGCTCGAAGCCGTCGGGCAGCCGCGTCATCGGGTCGATCAGCGCCTGCACGCCGGCCGCGTCGATGGCCGGCACCGTGCCGGGCCGCCGCAGCGGCGACGGCGTCTCGTCCTCCGCCGGCAGCGCGGGATCGGAGAACGCCTGGTGGGCCCGCACCCGGCTGTGCGTCACATGCGAGGCCATGTCGGTATCCGGCGGCACGACGCGGTCCGCGCGCAGCGCGGCGGCATAGCGGTCGACGATGGTCGGATGCGACTGCATCAGCGCATGGATGCGAGGCCGCGTCAGCGCCGGCACGTCGCTCTCCGAATGGCCGAGCCGGCGGTAGCCGATCAGGTCGATGACGATGTCGGAGCCGAAGCGCGCGCGCCAGGCCATCGCGATCGCGGCGGCACGCAGCGCCTGCTCGGGCTCATCCGCGTTCACGCGCAGGACCGGCGCGTCGATCATGCGGGTGACGTCGGTGCAGTACTGCGCGGGCCAGGCGCTCATCGGGTTGGGCTCGGTGAAGCCGACCTGGTTGTTGATGATCACATGCACCGTGCCGCCGACGGTGTAGCCCGGCTTGCCGCCCAGCATCAGCGTCTCCATCACCACGCCCTGCCCCACGAACGCGGCGTCGCCATGCAGCATCAGCGGCAGCACCAGGCGCCGGCCATCCTGGTCGGCGCGCTCGCGGCTCAGCGCATCCTGGCAGGCGCGCGCCAGACCGGTCAGCACCGGATGCACGCTCTGCAGATGGGACGGGTTGTGCGCCAGCGTCAGCGTCAGGCGGCCGCGCGGCGTGTCCAGTTCGCGTTCGCCGCCCAGGTGATAGACCAGGTCGGTATGGCGTTCCGGATGCGGCGACTTCGGGTCGAAGTGGTCGAGCACCCGCGCCGGCGGGAAGCCCATTAGGTTGACCAGCACGTTGACCCGCCCGCGGTGCGGCATGCCGAGGAAGATCCGCCGCACGCCGTGGCCGGCCGCCTCGGCGCAGAGCGCGTCCAGCAACGGGATCAGCGTCTCGTTGCCTTCCAGCGAGAAGCGCTTCGCATGCGGGAAGGCCTGGGCGACATGCTCCTCCCAGCCCTGCGCGCGGATCAGCCGGTCGAGCAGCGCGAGCCGCTCGGCCGCGCCGCCCGGCACCGGCGGCGAAGCCTCCATCTCGTGGTACAGCCAGTCGCGCCGAGATGCATCGCGCACCGCGCTCGCGTCCAGGGCCAGCCCGCCGCAGTAGATCGCCTTGAGCGCGCGGTCCAGGTCGCCGACGGTGCGTGCGCTCCACAGCGGTGCGCCGGCCGGCGACAGCCACTCGCCCGGCTGCAGGCCGAAGCACTGCGGATCGAGCAGCCCCGGGTCGGCGGGCCGCGACAGGCCCAGCGGGTCGAGCCGCGCGCTGCGGTGACCGTCACGACGGTGCGCCTCGATGAAGGCCAGCACCTCGGGCCGCCAGCGGGTGCCCGCCGAGGCGGATGGCGAGGCGGAAATGGATGCGGGCGCCGCCGCGCCCTCCTGGATCCTGTCGTTCATGCGAGTCGCTCCCTGGTGAGTCGACGAAGACGGCGCGGCGATGACAGTGCCGCGGGCACGGGGCGCGCCAGCGCTACAGCACGAAGGCGCGGACCGCGTTGTTCAGATGGGCGGCCTCGTCCTCCAGCGCCTTGGCCGAGGCGGTGCTCTGCTCGACCATCGCCGCGTTCTTCTGCGTGGTGTCGTCCATCTGCATGATGGCCATGTTGACCTGCTCGATGCCCATGCTCTGCTCCCGGCTCGATGCGCTGATCTCGGCGACGACGCCGCTGACCTGCTGGATGCCGGAGACGACCTGGTTCATCGTGGCGCCCGCCTGCTCGACCAACCGGCTGCCGGCGCCGACCTGCTCGCTGGACGCGACGATCAGGTCCTTGATCTCCCGCGCGGCGCTGGCCGAGCGCTGCGCCAGGGCGCGGACCTCCGAGGCGACGACCGCGAAGCCGCGCCCGTGCTCGCCGGCCCGGGCCGCCTCCACCGCGGCGTTCAGGGCCAGGATGTTGGTCTGGAAGGCGATGCCGTCGATCGTGCCGATGATCTCGCCGATGCGCTGCGAGGAGGCGGAGATCGAGCTCATCGTCGCGACCACCTCGCCGACCGCCTTGCCGCCCGCGCTGGCCACCTGCGACGCGGACGCGGCGCTGGCATTGGCCTGGTCCGCGTTGTCGGCGCTCATGCGCACCGCGGCGGTGAGCTGCTCCATCGCGGAAGCGGTCTGCTGCAGCGCGCTGGCCTGCGCCTCGGTGCGCGCCGACAGGTCGGCATTGCCCTGCGCCACTTCGCGAGCGGCGGCCGAGATCGTGTCCGCGCCCTGGCGCACCTCGGAGACGATCCGGTGCAGGCTGCGCACCATGTGCTGCAGCGCGGCGATCAGCCGGCCGATCTCGTCGCTGCTCTGGGGCAGCGGACGCAGCGTGAGGTCGCCCTTGGCGACGTCCTCCGCCAGCGCGATGGCGCCATGGATGCGCTGCGTGATCGAGCGCGTGATGCTGTACGCGGTGCCCACGCCCAGCAGCACGGCGACAGCGGCCACCACGCCCATCCACATCTTGGAGCGCTGCGCATCCGCCTTGGCCCGGGCGACGTCGTCGGCCATGGCCTTGGCCTGGTAATCGACCATCTTGTCGATCAGCGCGTAGTAGCGCACCTGCAACTGCGCCATGTCGCCCTGGTAGACGGCCATGGCCTCCTCGCGCTGGCCCGCCGCGACCAGGTCGAAGAGCTTGCGCACCGCCGCCCCGTAGGCTTTGCGGGCCTCCGACTGCTCGGCGAAGATCGCCTTCGCCTCGTCGGTGTTCAGCATCTTCTCGAAGCGCGCGAAGTTCTCGGTGTTGGCGGCGCGGACGAGGGCGTACTCGTCCATGTAGCGCTTGGCCTGCGCGGCGTCGGTGGCCATCAGCAGCCGGCCGATCACGATCACGCCGCGGTCGCCGACATTCTTGATGTCGTCGCTCACGGCGATCTGGGCGTAACGGTCATCGACCACCCGATCCATCGTGCCGCTGGTGCGATTGAGCACCGAAACGGCGACGGCCAGCACCAGCAGCAGCAAGGCGATCACGATCGCGAACGCGGCGGCCAGGCGCGTGCCGATCTTGAAGTTGGACAACGTCGGCATGTTCTTTTCTCCCTGAAAGCCCACGGTGAGTCCTGGACGGGGCAATGCGCAGGCCGGCAAGCGGCCGGATGGACCGGCACCGGACCCATGGGCGGAGCGGCGTGGGCAAGCCTCATGCCCACGGACCCGTGGCCCGCGTCATTGCGCGCGCCGCATCCTCAGGAAGGGCCGGCGCGACGCGCGTGTCCGCGCCAGAGCCTTCGGACGCGCGGCGCCGAGGCCGGGCATGCGGCTTGGCGGAGCGGGCGACTCGCGTGTTTGCTCACGCTTGTTCCGCAAAGGTGGCGATGTACTGGCAGGCCACGCGATCGGCATGGGCCACGGCCTCGTCGGGCGACGGAAACTCGTCCTCCAGCTCATGCCAGGCGGTGACGCCTGGCCGTCCGTCCTCCTCGCCCTTGACGACGAAGCGTCCCCGCCACGGCCCGGCTCCCTGCCCGAGCGCATCGAGAACATAGGTGCGGCCCCTGTGCTGGCGGACGGAATGCGTGGTCGTCATGGTCGGCAACGGTCGGACGGACGCTGGAATGCCGGGTCGACGGGCGCGAAGGGAGGCGCGCACGGACTCGGGTGACGCGGTGTCCGTGGTTGTACACCCTTGCTCGCTTCCCGGGAATGAAATCCTTGCGGTCGACCGGGCCCGCATCCCCTTGGCAGAGGAGGTCCGGCCGCCAGCGCATCTCGCGGAGCGTGCCGCGCCGCCTCAGCGCACCCGGTTCCGCCCGTCGCGCTTGGCGGCGTAGAGCGCGTCGTCGGCCTCGGCGATGAGGCTCTCCAGTCCGCGCTCGTCATCGGGCACGCAGGCGGCGACGCCCAGGCTGACGGTGATCACCGGCCCCACCGGCGAGGCCGGATGCGCGATCGCCAGCGACTCGATGCCGGCGCGGATGTGCTCGGCCACCCGATGCGCGGCGTCGCGGTCGGCGCCGGGCAGGAGCACGACGAACTCCTCGCCGCCGTAGCGCGCCGCGAGGTCGCCCGCGCGCCCGATCGAGGCCCCCAGCACGGCGCCGACCGCTGCCAGGCATTCGTCGCCCTTGAGGTGGCCCAGCTGGTCGTTGTAGCGCTTGAAGGCATCGACGTCCGCCAGCACCAGCGCCAGGGAAGTGCGGGCGCGGCGCGCGCGGCGCCATTCCTCCTCGGCCGCCTCGTTGAAGCGGCGGCGGTTGGGCAGGCCGGTGACGGCGTCGAGGAAAGACAGCTGCTTCAGATGCTCATTGGCCTGGCGCAGTTCCTCGGTGCGCTGGGCCACCAGGCGTTCCATCTCGACCTGGCGCCGGCGCAGCTGGCGCATCCGCAGCATCACGGCGCCGGCGAAGCCGCCGATCGCCGCCAGGCCCACCAGCAGGTGGAACCAGCCGGTTTCGTGGAAGCGCGGCCGCACGGTGACGGGCAGCGGCCGCTCCGCCTCGCGCCAGCGCTGGCCGTCGGCGGAGGCAGCCAGCCGCAGCCGGTATTCACCGTGCGACAGCGCGGGGAAGGTCAGCTCGCGATCCTGGCCCACGTCGGTCCAGCCGCGCGACAGGCCTTCCATCCAGAAGCGGAAGCGCACCCGGTCGGCTTCGCGCAGCGTGGAGGCCGCCAGGCTGACCGACAGCGCCACCGGGCCGGGCGGCAGGTCCAGCGGTCGGCCGTCCAGCGGCATCGGCACGCCGTCGACCTTGATCTGCTCGATGCGCACCGCCGGCGGCGTGCCGCCGCCGGGCAGGCGCTCCGGATCGACGACGACCAGGCCCGAGGACGACGGCAGCCAGGCGCGTCCCGCCGCGTCGATCGCGCCGGCGGCCTGCAGGTTGCCGGCGAAGCTGGTCGCGCGCAGTGCGTCGCCCGGGCCGAAGCCGACCGAGCGGACCTGCTTGAGCCGGCCGTCGATCAGGCCGTCCAGGTCGTCGCGCGCGACGCGGTAGAAGCCGCGGTTGCAGGTGATCCAGAAGTAGCCCGCGCGGTCCTCGAGCAGGACCTGCGCCAGCCCGTCCCAGAGGCCGTCGGCCGGACGGACCGCGCCGATCTTCCCGTCCTTGAGGCGATTGATGCCCTCGCCGTTCGTGCCGATCCAGAGCGCGCCGCTGGCGTCCTCCTTGAGCGCGATGACCCAGTCGGACAGCAGGCCGTCGGCGGTGCTGAAGTGCCGGGCCTGGCCGTCGCGCCAGCGCACCAGCCCCTGGCCGGTGGTGCCGAACCACAGCGTGCCGGCGCGGTCCTGCAGGATCGCGGCGACGCCCTCGTCGGGCAGCCCGCGAGCGCGGATCTGCTCGAAGCCGCGGCCATTGAAGCGGGCCAGCGCCGAGCGGGTGCCGACCCACACGGTGCCGTCGCGGTCCTCGTAGACGGCACGCACCTCGACGCCGGGCAGGCCGCTGTCCGGGCCGAAGCGCTCGATCCGGCCATCGGGCAGCCGTCGCGCGACGCCGGCGGTGTAGGTGCCGATCCACAGCGTGCCGTCGCGCGCCTCGTGCATCGTCGAGACCTCGTCGGACGGCAGGCCGTCGGCCTGGCGCAGCGTCGTGATGCGGCCGCCCTGCAGGCGGTTGATGCCGCCGCCGGCGGTCGCGGCCCAGATCGCGCCGTCGCGCGCGGCGACGACGGAACGGACGTTGTCGTGGCTCAACCCCTCGGGCGTGCCGATCGGGGTGAAGGCCCGGTTGCGCAACCGGTTCAGGCCGTCGACCCAGGTGCCGACCCAGAGGCTGCCCTCGCGATCCGCCATCAGCGACCAGATCTGGGCACCGGCGAGGCCGCCGGCCGGGCCCGGCCCCGCGGAGATGGTGCTGAAGCGCCCGTCGTGGAAGCGACTGACGCCGGCCCCCCAGCTGCCGATCCACAAGTCGCCGCGGAGGTCGCGGGCGAGCGCGGTGAGGTGGTCGCTGGGCAGGCCGTCGGCGGTGGTGTAGACACGCATGTCCGGCCGATCGACCGCCTGCAGGCGCACCAGCCCGCCGCCGGCGGTCGCGGCCCAGATGCCGCCGGCCGGATCCGGCAACACGAAGCGCACCTGCGGATGCGGGAAACCGGTCGACGCGTCGAAGACGTGGAACTTGCCGTCCGGTGTCATCGCGAACAGGCCGGCGCCGGTGGTCGCGATCCAGAGCGTGCCGGCGCGATCGAAGGCGACGGTGCGCAGCCGCGCGGCGGGCAGGCCGTCGGCGGCACCGAAGGTCTTGACCACGCCGTCCTTCCAGCGGACCAGCGCGCCGTCGCCCGCGGCCCAGATCGCGCCGGACGGGTCTTCGGCAAGCGACCAGATCCGTCGGCCGCCCGCCTGCGTCTTGGAGATCGCCGCGCTGAAGCGTCCCTGCGCATAGACGGCGACGCCACCGGGATGCCCGATCCACAACCGGCCCTGGCGGTCCTCCAGCAGCGCGAAGACCGGCTGCGAGGCGACGTCCGGTGCCTGCGCGGCATCGAAGCTGACGAAGCGCTTGCCGTCGAAACGGGCCAGCCCGCCGGCGGTACCGATCCACAGGCCGCCGTCACGCGATTGCAGCAACGCCTGGACCGTGTTGAGCGGCAGGCCCTGCTCGGTCTGCCAGAGATCGATCTTGTATTGGCTGACCTCGCGGACCGGATCCGCCAGGTCGCCGGGGACGATCGCGCTGGCGGCGGCAGCCGGATGGCTCGCCGCGCTCGCTGCCGCGACCGGCGCCGCAGCCGCCGGGGCAAGCGCGGCAGCCAACAGCAGCGCCACCGCCGCGACCGCGCGTCGCAGAGACGCGGACGGCACGGAATCGGCGGGGACGGTGGGGGCGGACCGGTCGGATGTCATGGGCGGAATCGCCGATTGTGACTGTTACTGGCGTTTCCACCGCGCCGGCGCGTGCGGCACCGCGCGGTTTGTGTGAAGCCGTGCCGGGCGCCAGGTGAGCACCCGGGCCGCTGCGGCGGCCATGCTCATCGCGCGGCCACGATACGGTCCCACGACAGCCCGAACTTCAGCAAGTACTTGCGCAACCGGTCGGCGTCGTTCACCACGCTGCGGGCCTGGCGGCTGGCCTGGAACAACTGCCGCCCGGCCTCGGACAGCGACGACGACGACGCGCACACGCCCAGGACGGCGCTGAGCTGCAGGCGGTCGAACAGGTCCATCGCCGTCAGCCGGTCCGCATCGAACAGCGCCGCCAGCAGCGCTTCTCCCGCGCTCTCCGTGCTGCCGCGCGCCACACCGCCTTCCCGTTCCCACAGCCACTCGAGCCGCTGGATCTCGGCCTCCACCAGCGGCAACCCGATGCGCCCGCCCTCGGCCAGCGTCACCAGGCGGGTCACCGAGGCGGACAGGTCGCGGAAATTGCCGCTCCACGGCGCCTGCGGCGATTGCGCGAAGCCGAGGTACCGCGCCTTCGCCTCCGCGTTGAAGCGCACCGCGCGGCCGCTTTCCCGGCCGATCTGCTGCACCAGGTGATCGACATGAGGCTCGAGGTCCTCGGGCCGGTCGCGCAGGCCGGGCAGGCTGTAGGTCCACAGATTGATCCGCGCGAATAGGTCGTCGCGGAAGCGCCCGGCGGCCACTTCGGCCCGCAGGTCGCGGTTGGTGCCGGCAATCAGCTGGAAATCGCTTGCCACCTCGCGATCCGCGCCCACGGGCAGGAAGCGCTTCTCCTCGATCGCCTTGAGCAGCATGGCCTGCTCGTCCAGGCCCAGCTCGCCGATCTCGTCCAGGAACAGCAGCCCGCCGTCGGCGGTGCGCAGCAGCCCGGCGCGGTCGGCCATCGCGCCGGTGAAGGAACCCTTCTTGTGGCCGAACAGCGTCGACGCCGCGCCGTCGCCACGCAGCGTCGCGCAGTTGACCTCGACGAAGGGCCCTTCGAGCTGATGCCGCGACTGTTTGAGTTCGTACATCCGCCGCGCGAGGAAGGACTTGCCAGCGCCGGTCGGCCCCGCCAGCAGCATCGGCGCCCGCGACTGCATCGCCACGCGCTCAATCTCCTCGATCAGCTGGTTGAAGCGGGCGTTGCGGGTGGCGATGCCGCTCTTGAGGAAGGCGACGGCATCATGCTGCTCGGCCTGGAAGCGCTGCGCGATGCGGTCGTAGCGGGAGAGGTCCAGGTCGATCAGCGTCATCGAGCCCATTTCGCCCTCGCGCTGCTTGCGCGGCGGCGAGGTCTGCAGCAGCACGCCGGGGATGAAGCGGGCCTCGACCATCAGGAACAGGCAGATCTGCGCCACATGCGTGCCGGTGGTGATGTGCGCCCAGTACTCCTCGCGCGTGGTGTCGAAGCGGTAGCCGCGCACCCAGTCATAGAGCGTCGCGTAGACCTCGCCGAAATCCCACGGGTCGTCCAGCGGCATCGGGATCAGGCGCACTTCGGTCTCGGGCGAGAGCTTGGCGATGTCCTCGCTGAGCAGCCGCGCCAGGGACAGATGCTGGGGGGCGTGGAAGAGCTCCAGCCGATGCACCACCACGTCCGGCTGCGCCACCAGCGAGATGGTCGGCCGCCACTTTTCCCACCGTCCCGCCCCTAGCCCGCCATCCAGTTGCGAGCCGATGTACCCGATCACCACATGCTTCTTGGCCATGCGACGAAGTGTAGTCGCGACCTGACCTCGCACTATCTTTTCGGATATCCGTTTATCCAAATATCTAAATCACGCCGGCTCATCGGATGAATGCAGGCCGGCAGCAGGACCGCGTCAAGAAGGGAATTTTCCTTTTCATTCAATGGCTTGCATCGCTCTGAAACGCTGCGTGGCAAGACCTGGCACAGGCGTTGCAATGAAGAAGGTGCGGCGCCTGTGTGCCGCCCCCGGGGAGCCGTGGCGGGGCTCGAAAAAGACCGCCGTGAGAATCGATCACCGAAGAGAACGCAAGGAGCCTGGCCTGGGCCGGCTCAAGGAGAGCAGCATGAAGAACTACAACGAGATGGAAGTCGCCGGCGGCGTGCCGGTGAAGATGTGGACGCAGGGCGTGCCTGTCGAGGACGAGGCCCGCCAGCAGCTGGCCAACGCGGCCAGGCTCCCGGTCGTCTTCAAGCACATCGCGGCGATGCCCGACGTGCACCTGGGCATCGGCGCGACGGTGGGCTCGGTGATTCCGACGCTGAAGGCCATCATCCCGGCCGCGGTCGGCGTCGACATCGGCTGCGGGATGATGGCCTGCAAGACGACGCTGCGCGCCGAGGACCTGCCCGACAACCTGGCGCCCCTGCGCTCGGCGATCGAAGCCGCCGTGCCGCACGGCCGCAATCCCAAGGGTCGCGACCAGGGCGCGTGGGAGAACCCGCCCGACATGGTCGACGACGCCTGGGCGGACCTCGCGCCCGAATTCGCCGAGTTGTGCCGCGACTATCCCAAGCTCAGGAACACCAACAACCACAAGCACCTGGGCACGCTGGGCACCGGCAACCACTTCATCGAGGTCTGCCTCGACGAGCTGGGCTTCGTCTGGTTCATGCTGCACTCGGGCTCGCGCGGCGTGGGCAACGCGATCGGGACGATGTTCATCGAACTGGCGAAGAAGGACGCGATGCAGCATCAGGCCAACCTGCCGGATGTGAACCTCGCCTACTTCGAGGAAGGCGCGAAGTACTTCGGCGACTACGTGCGCGCGGTGAGCTGGGCGCAGAAGTTCGCCGAGACCAATCGCGAGGTCATGATGCGCCGCGTCATCGCGGCCGCGAAGAAGGTGATCGGCAAGCGTTTCGAGAGCCACATCGAGGCGGTCAACTGCCACCACAACTACGTGCAGAAGGAGACCCACTTCGGCCAGGACGTGTTCGTGACCCGCAAGGGCGCGGTGAGCGCGAAGAAGGGCCAGATGGGGATCATCCCCGGCAGCATGGGCGCGCGCAGCTACATCGTGCGCGGCAAGGGCAATGCGGAGAGCTTCGAAAGCTGCTCCCACGGCGCCGGCCGCACGATGAGCCGCACCGAGGCCAAGCGCCGCTTCACGCTGAAGGACCAGCGCGCCGCCACCGAGGGCGTCGAGTGCCGCAAGGACAAGGACGTCATCGACGAGATCCCGATGGCCTACAAGGACATCGACGCGGTCATGGCGGCCCAGCAAGACCTGGTGGAGGTGGTGCACACGCTGAAGCAGGTGGTGTGCGTGAAGGGGTGAACGGACGGCATGGGCGGCTTCCACCGCGCGTGCCGGACCGTCCAGGAGAACACGATGAACTGGAAGCACTGGTACCAAACGCTGAGGGAGAGGCCCGCCGACACCTGGGACGCCTCTGCCTGGATGACCCACCTCGACGCGCCGAGCGGCTTCGAGCGTGAGGAAGCGACTCGCGCGCTGATGCGACTGCGCGCGCCGGAGGCCCTACCCGGTCTGATGAAGCGGCTCAATGACTGGGTGCCGCAGGTGCGCGCCGCGGCGCGCGAGGCGATCCATGTCTATCTGGACGATGCGTTGCTGGCCGCATGGCCCGCGGCGTTGCCAGGGCTGGCTCATCTGCTGCGCGCACGGCGTGCCGATCACGGACCCATGCTGTCGGCGATCGGCGATTTCCTCAGCCAACCGCATCGCGTGCGCGTCCTGCTCGCGCATCGACAAGCTGCGGCCATGCGGGAGCCGCTGGTCCTGCGCTGGCTCACCACGCTCGAATGGAACGCGGCGGACACCGCCACGCGCCAGGCGATGCTCTCGCTGCGCGTGGATGGCGCCGACATTGTCGACGCGCTGTGGGCTGTCCGGAACATTGACAGCCTGGACGGGCCTGCTGCGCGGACTGCCCTCTGGCTCAAGGCGCTCGACAGCCCCCACGGCCTGGTGCGCGCGCACGCGCTTCGCCGTCTGTGCGACGCCGCGTCGGACGTCGGCGCGGCGATGGCCATCCGATTCGCGCTTGACGGCAACCCAGGCGTCCGCGCCGTCGCACTGGCACAACTGCGCAAGTCCGGCGGCACCGAGGTCGTCAGCGACCTCGCGTTGACCCAACTGCAGGATCCATCGCGCGCGCCGCGCGGCGCCGTACCGGCCTTCCACTTCATGGCCGCCATCGACCACGACGGGACGCTCGCGCGCGCCGAGCAGTTGATGTCGCGCATCGGAGCAGACCGTCCGCGCGCGGCCTTGCGCGCGATCGCGCTGCAGCATCTGATCGGCTTCGCCAAGGGCGCCGCGAAAGATGCCTGGCTGCTGCGCGCGCTGCAGGATCCGTCGACGACGGTCCAGCGGGTGGCCGTGGCTGCGGTGGAGAACGGCGCCGACGCGCCCGCGCCTGAGGTGCTGTGGCCAGTGATGCTGCATCACGGCACGCCGAGTGCCTTCCAGCGGGGACTCCGCATCCAGCGGCATTGGGGCATCTGGGTGCAGTTCGCGGCCTTGCTGAAGCTCCTGGGGACGATCCCGCCCGGCGTGTACCACGAGCGCCTGCCCCTGGCGCTGGAGCGATGGATGGACCTGACACGGCGCGGCGTCATGCCGCCGCCCGAGCCGCAAGCCTCCGAACTGCGCTCGCTGTGGGCGGCCAGCGCGGATGCCATGCCGCGGCGGCTGCGGCGCCGGATGGACTTCGAGCTGAGCGGCATCGGCCTGCTGCCCGCGCCGCGTTGAGCCGTACGTGCCGCACCGGC
Organism: Roseateles chitinivorans; assembly: GCF_002761755.1. Taxonomy (GTDB): domain Bacteria; phylum Pseudomonadota; class Gammaproteobacteria; order Burkholderiales; family Burkholderiaceae_C; genus Roseateles; species Roseateles chitinivorans. The sequence goes on along the minus strand of NZ_PEOG01000008.1, from coordinate 6,002 downwards.
GGCGATGCGCGCGACCTCGACAGGAACAACGAGAACACGAGAGCAACAAGGACCAGGGCGCCCTGGGGTGTCCGGAAAGATGATGACGACGAGGAGAACATGATTGAACTGGATGGCGCGCACGGCGAAGGCGGCGGGCAGATCCTGCGCACGGCGCTGGCGCTGTCCATGTGCACCGGCACGCCGCTGCGCATCGACCGCATCCGCGCCAAGCGGCCCAAGCCCGGCCTGATGCGCCAGCACCTGACCTGCGTGCTGGCGGCGCAGGAGGTGTGCGGCGCGACTGTCGTCGGCGCCGAACTCGGCGCGCAGACGCTCGAGTTCCGCCCCGGCCGCGTCCATGCGGGCGACTACCGCTTCGCCGTGGGCACCGCCGGCAGCTGCACGCTGGTCCTGCAGACCGTGCTGCCGCCGTTGATGCTGGCCGACGGTCAGAGCCGCCTGCATCTGTCCGGCGGCACGCACAACCCGATGGCGCCGCCCTTCCACTTCCTGCAGCGCAGCTTCGCGCCGATGGTGCGGCGCACCGGCGCGCAGCTGGACCTGATGCTGCGCCGCCATGGCTTCTTCCCCGCCGGCGGTGGCGAGATCGAAGCCGTGATCACGCCCGCCGACGGCGGCCTGCGCCCCTTCGACCTGCTGGAGCGCGGCGCGTTGCTGGAAGCCTTCGGCGAGGCGCTCGCGCCGGCGCTGCCGCGTGGTGTCCCCGGGCGGGAGCTCGAGGCCCTCGGGCGCCTGACCGGCTGGGACGTGCAGCAGCTGCGCGTCGTGTCGGCGCGTCAGAACGAGGGACCGGGCAACGCGCTGATGCTCACGCTGGCGCACGAGTTGGTGACCGAGGTCTTCGTCGCCTTCGGCGAACGGGGTCTGTCGGCTGAGGACGTCGCGCGCCAGGCCTTCGCCGAGATGCGTGCCTATCAGGCCTCCGCGGGCGCGGCAGGCCCGCATCTGGCGGACCAGCTCGCGCTGCCACTGGCCCTGGCCGTCGCGGGGTCTGGCCAGCCGGCCGCGTACACCTGCACCGAGCTGACCGAGCACAGTCGCACCAATTTCGCGGTCATCGAGCGCTTCCTCGATGTGCGCTTCGACACGCGGCTCGAAGTCTCGCGCGCCGGCAACCAGTGGCGCGTAGACGTGCTGCCTGGAGTGGCCTGAACGCGGCGCCGGTACACCGCCGGCCCATGAACCCGCGACGACACGCGAAGCGCGCGTCGCGTCACAATCCCGCACCGCGCCCGACGAAGGCGCCGCCATCGCATCGCGCCCTCCCGGGCGCGATGTCCGTTTCCGACACAACGCAGGTCCCCGCGATGAGCCCAATGAGCCCCGCCCTTCCGCTGCAGCAGCACCTCCCGATGACCAGCCGCCTCGCCTACGGCTGCATGGGCCTGGGCGGCGGCTGGGATCGGCGCCCCTGGACCGAAGCCGACGTCGACCACGCCCAGGCCTGCGTCGAGGCCGCGCTGGACATCGGCGTCACCCTGTTCGATCACGCCGACATCTACACCTTCGGCAAGGCCGAATCGGTCTTCGGCGCGCTGTTCAAGCGTCAGCCCTCGCTGCGCGAGCGCGTCGTGCTGCAGAGCAAGTGCGGCATCCGTTTCGCCGATGCCGACGGCCCCAAGCGCTACGACCTGTCCGGCGGCTACATCGTCGAGGCGGTCGAGGCCAGCCTGAAACGGCTGGGGACCGAGCGCCTGGACATCCTGCTGCTGCATCGCCCCGATCCGCTGATGCAGCCCGACGAGATCGCCGAGGCCTTCCGGCTGCTGCGCGATGCGGGCAAGGTCGCCCACTTCGGCGTGTCCAACATGAATGCCGGCCAGATGGCCTGGCTGGGCCACGCGCTGGCGCAGCCGCTGGTGGTCAACCAGCTGGAGCTGGGCCTGGGTCATCTGGAGCCGCTGGACGCGGCCACCTGCTTCAACGACCGCCAGGCCGGCGCCCGCCCGGGCGCGCTGGCCTGGGCCGGCACGATGGAACATTGCCAGCAGCACGGCATCCAGCTGCAGGCCTGGAGCGCGCTGGCTCGCGGCCGCTTCAGCGGCGAGACCGCGCAGGACCCCGCCGATGAAGCGGCGCGCACCCTGGTTCGGGAACTCGCCCAGCGACACGGCGTCAGCACCGAAGGCATCCTGCTCGCCTGGCTGATGAAGCACCCGGCGCGGATCCAGCCCGTCATCGGCAGTGCCAATCCCGAGCGCATCCGTGCCTGCGGCGATGCGCTGCGCGTGCAGCTCAGCCGCGGCGAGTGGTACGCGCTCTACGAAGCGGCCCGCGGCGCGCCGCTGCCTTGATCGGACCGCCTCGGGCTCGGGCGCTCAGAAAGCCGCGCTGAGCTCGGTCACCAGCGCGGCGGCGCCGATCTCGCGCAGCGAGGCGAAGTTCTGTCCCGCCCACAGCGGCGAGAAGTCGCCACTGCCCTGGGCCTCCGCCTTCGCCCGCAGTGGCGCGATGCTCGCCGTCGCCAGCGGGAACCGGGGCGCCGCCTCGTTCAGCGGACCGACCTCGCGCATGACGCGATTGACGATGCCGCGCGCCGGACGTCCGGTGAAGAGGTTGGTCACCGCCGTGTGGTGGTGCGCGGGATCGCGCAGCACCGCGCGATGGACGGCGCTGGTGGTGGCCTCCTCGCACAGCAGGAAGGCGGTCCCCAGTTGCACCGCCGACGCGCCCAGCGCCAGCGCGGCGCGGATGCCGCGGACATCGGCGATGCCGCCGGCCGCGATGACCGGCACCTGCACCGCGCGCACGATCTGCGGCAGCAGCGCCATCGTGCCGGGCTGGCACGTCAGGTCGTCGCTGAGGAAATGCCCGCGATGGCCGCCGGCCTCCCAGCCCTGCGCGATCACGCCGTCGACGCCGTGGGCCTCGAGCCAGCGCGCCTCATCGACGGTCGTGGCGCTGCCCAGCACCAGGCTGCCCCATCCCTTCACGCGCGCGACCAGCTCCGGCGCCGGCAGACCGAAATGGAAGCTCACCACCGGCGGCTTGAACGGCTCGACCAGATCGGCGATCTCCGGGGTGAAGGGCTGCCGGCCGGGCCCTGCCGGAATCTGCGCGGCATCGATGCCGAATTCGGCGTAGTAGGGGCCGAGCCGATCGCGCCAGCGCGTCTCGCGGGCCTCGTCCGGCGATGGCGGCGTATGGGCGAAGAAGTTGACGTTGAACGGCTTGTCGGTGCCGTCGCGCAGCGTCTGCAGTTCCTGGCGCAGCGCCTCCGGCGTCAGCATCGCCGCGGGCAGCGAGCCCAGTCCGCCGGCGTTGCTGACCGCGATCGCCAGCCGCGCGTCCTGCACGCCGGCCATCGGCGCCTGGATCAGCGGCAGGCGGGTGCCGAGGAAGAACGGGGCGAAGGGCGCGCTGGAGGTGGGCATGGCGGCGGGTCCTGGAGTCGACGGAACGAGCCGCGATGATCGCGCAAGGGCAATCCCCCTGTCAGCCCTCGCCCAACTCGAAGGGCGGAATGCGGCGACCGTCGATGTCGGTGAAGCCGTACTCGGCGGCCAGATCGCCGACACGCCAGACGCGGCCGCTGCGCGCCATCACCGCCGGGTCCGTCGCCAGCGCGACGACCGCGCGGCCGACATAGCGCGGCGACTCGGTGCCCGCCAGCTCGGGCCGCTCGCGCCAGTGGTCCTCGTCGGTGCGATGGCCGGCGAGCACGAACTCGGTGCGCATCCAGCCCGGCGACACCGCCACCGATGCCACCCCGTGCGGCTTCAGGTCCTGCGCCATCGCACCCGCCAGCCGCGTCATCGTCGCCTTGGCCAGGTCATAGATCAGGTTGCCCTTGAGGAAGCGGTCGCGGTCCCAGAAGGTGGTCGTGACGATCAGGCCGGTGCCGCGCGCGATCATCAGCGGCGCCGCGGCGCGGCTCGCCAGCAGGTGGTTGCGCGCGCCGCGGTCCAGCATCGCGTCCCACTCGTCCATCGAGCGCTCCCAGAACGGCGCGTCGAAGACGCCGCTGAAGACCTCATGCCCGCCCCAGGCGTTGTTGACCAGCAGGTCCAGCCGGCCCTGCTCCGCCTGCACGCGCTCGAACAGCGCCCGCACCTGCGCCTCGTCGGTGTGATCGCAGCGCGCGGCGATGCCGCGGCCGCCGAGCGCCGTGAGTTCGTCGGCGGTGTCGTCGACGCTGCCCGGGATGCGGTCCAGGCCCGACAGCGCCTGGATCCGGCCGTACTGCGTCGCCGGTTCGGCCCGGGTGCTGCGGCCGGTGACGTAGACCGTCGCGCCGGCGGCGCCCAGTTCCAGTGCGATGCCCCGGCCGGCGCCCCGGCTCCCGCCGGTCACCACGGCCACGCGGCCGGCCAGCGGCCGATCGGTCCGTCCTGTGCTCATGTCGTCTCCCGTTGCTGCGAGCGGAAACGATACGCGGCCCTCGAAGGGCCACGTGTCCGGTCTTGTCAGCAGACAGGGCGCGAACGCCCGGCCAACTCGCGCCATGGCGCCCAAAAAGGGCCAAAGGCGCCCGGGCGTCGTCGGGGGTTCGGGGGCTTCCCCCGGCTCACTTGCAGGTGAAGCTCTTGGCGTTCACTTCCTTGACGTTGCCCGTGCCGCAGGTAGCAGTGGCCTGGTCGCTCATCCTGCGGACGTCGTCCATGCGCTGGGTGCTGGCCTCCGTCGAGTTGGGCGCGATCACGCAGCCGGTGCTGAGCACGGCGGCCGCGGCGGCCAGCAGCAGGGTCAGGGGACGGATGGCGGAAGCGGTCATGACAGGGTTTCCCTCTCAGGTGTTGGAATCGGGCGCAGTCTAGGGACCCGCCGCCGTCGCCCAAGGCGCGACCGACAGGCCGTCGTGCGGGACGGACGAACTGCGCCGCCGCGCGACAGGCCGGGGAACCGGTCTCACGGTCGCGCCAACGCCTCCACCGGATCCAGCCGCGCCGCGCTGCGCGCGGGCAGGAAACCGAAGACCACGCCGATCAGCGAGGACACCGCGAAGGCGCCGGCGATCGCCGTCATCGAGACGATCATCCGGAAACCCGCGGCCGCGGCGAAGTGGTTGAACAGCAGGCTCGCCCCGATCGCCAGCGCCACGCCCAGCCCGCCGCCGATCAGGCAGACCAGCACCGCCTCGATCAGGAACTGGCGCAGGATGTCGCTCTGCCGCGCGCCGACGGCCATGCGCACGCCGATCTCGCCGGTGCGCTCGGTCACCGACACCAGCATGATGTTCATCACCCCGATGCCGCCGACCAGCAGCGAGATCAGCGCGATCGACGAGATCAGCAGGGTGATCGTCGCCGTCGTCTGCTCCACCGTCTGGCGGATGCTGTCGGTGTTGAACAGGAAGAAGTCGGTCGCGCCATGGCGCTGCGTCAGCAGCGTCCGGATGCCCTGCTCCGCCGCCGCGTTGGGCACCGCGTCGCTGACCCGCACGGTGATGCTGCGCAGGTAGTCCTGGCCGGTCATGCGGCTCATCGCCGTCGTGTAGGGCACCCAGACATTGATCGCGTCGTCGTTGCCGAAGGCGCTCGCCTTCCTGGCGGTGACGCCGACGATGCGTACCGGCACGTTGCCCAGCAGGATGACCTCGCCCAGCGCCGGCTCGCCGTTGGGGAACAGCGTCTTGCGCGCGTTCTCGTCGATCACCGCGTCCTGGGCCCGCGAGCGCACCGCCGCCGCGTCGAAGGCCCGGCCCTGGGCCATCGTGTAGCCGCGCACGCGGAAGAACTGCTCGCCGACGCCGGTGACGGTCGCGCTGACGTCGACGTTGCGATAGCGCAGGCCCGCGGCCACGCCCACCGACGGCGTCACGCTGTCCACGTAGTCGAGCTGGGCCAGCGCGTCGGCGTCGCCTGCCCGCAGCGTCCGGATCGCACCGGCCCGCCGGTCGCCGAAACCCTCGCCTGGCATGACGTCGATGGTGTTGGTGCCCATCGCGCTGATGTCGGCCAGCACCTTCTCGCGGGTGCCTTGCCCCAGCCCGACGACCGACACCACCGAGGCGATGCCGATGATGATCCCCAGCATCGTCAGCAGCGTGCGCAGGCGAT
>NZ_PEOG01000053.1 GCF_002761755.1 Roseateles chitinivorans | reverse complement strand
GCGCCGCTCGACCGGCGGGCCGAAGCCCGGGATCGACGCGCGCCACCGATCGACGCGGTTCAGCGCCTGCGACACCGCCTCGGGCGCGCGCTGCCACCACTGCGCGGCCGGTTCCGCCAGCAGCGCCACGCTCAGCACGCTGCAGCCCACCACGGTCGTCACCAGCATCGCGGCGCTCACCGATTCCGGCATGCCGTGATGCCGCATCGTCCGCACCGCCGGCGCCAGGACGAAGGTCAGGATCAGGGCCACCAGCACCGGCAGGACGATGGCGCTCGCCTCCTTCAGCAGGAAGACCAGCGCGATCAACAGGAGTCCGCGCGTCGCCCAGCGGCGCATCGTGGTCGGGGGCAGGGTGGCGGCTCGCAAGATGTAAGGATGACGGAGGAACGGGGCTGTCGGACGCTCGAAGCAAGCCCCGGGCCAACTGCCGGGATTCACGCCCCGTGGGACGCGCGGTCGCGTGGGGCGCGGGCACGGTACGGGTGGTTACCCGTCCAAGTCCCGGGCGTCTTCTTCGACGAGCGGGTGCGCGCCCTCCGGCCATCGGTAAACGGTGCCGAAAGCCTTGCTCGATCGGGGCGGTGGAAGGGGCCCCGCGGCTGCGCCAGCAGCGGCGGCCCGGCTCGCGACCGGCGAATCCGCCGTCGCCCTCGCGTCCGGCCAATTCGCCGGCAGGCCCCGTGCCCAGTGGGTTTGCGGCTTTCTGGCAGGCACGCCGGATGACACCGGCTCCGCGATGTGAAACCGCCGCGCCGAGGTGGCATGGTCCTTGCGCTGAGGGACCATCAGGCCGGTTCGCCGGCACTGCGTGCAACCTGTTCCCGTCCTGCGCGGCGGGGACCTCCGGAACCGGTTGCGGGCAGTTTCATCCTCTACCGGACAGGAGTCTCACAAGTGGGAGCAATGGAACTCAGGCACGAGCACAAGCAGTCGCAGACACTGTCGCCTCGCCTCCAGCATGCCGTGCGGCTGCTGCAGATGTCCTCGTTGGATTTCTCCACCATGGTCACCGACATGCTGGGGCGCAATCCCTTCCTCGAAGTCACCGAGGGCTCGGATGAAGCCCTGCCGCTGGACGCCGACGTGCCGGTCGCGCCGTCGCCGGTGATGGCCGAAACGCCGGAGCCGCTGCCCGACGATCGCGAGATCTGGCGCGCGGAGAGCTCCGGCTCGATGCGCCGGGCCGAAGACGGCGAGCTCAGCGCGCTCGAGATGACCGCCGCGCAGACCTGCCTGCGCGAGCACCTGCGCAGCCAGCTCAATGTGCTGCGCCTGTCGCCGCGCGATCTGGTGCTGGCCACCATCGTGGCCGAATCGGTCGACGACGACGGCTATCTGCGCAGCTCGCTGGAGGAACTGGCGGCGGTCGCCCAGATGCAGCCGCCGGTGGCGCTGGAAGAGATGCAGATCGCGCTCAAGCGGGTGCAGGCGCTGGACCCGCTGGGCGTGGGTGCCCGCAGCGTCGCGGAATGCCTGCTGCTGCAGCTGCCCAAGATCGAGGACGCTCGCAGCCGCCGGCTGGCCGAGCGCATCATCACCCAGCACCTGAACCTGCTGGCCTCGCGCGACGTGCCGGCGCTGGCGCAGCTGCTGGACGTCAGCGTTGCCGAGGCGGAGGCCGTCTGCCTGAAGCTGCGCCGCTTCGATCCGCGGCCGGGCTGGCGCTACGAGACGACGCAGGCGGCCTACATCGTGCCGGACGTGCTGACGACCAAGGTGCGCGGCCAGTGGCGCGTGCAACTCAATCCGGCGGTCATCCCGAAGGTGCGGATGAACCAGGTCTATGCGGAGCTGTTCCAGCGCCATCGCCAGCAGGGTCATGCCGAGATGGCCAATCACCTGCAGGAGGCGCGCTGGACGATGCGCAACATCGAGCAGCGCTTCTCGACCATCCTGGACGTGGCCAGCGCGATCGTGCGCCGGCAGCGCCACTTCCTCGAATTCGGCGCGATGGCGATGAAGCCGCTGGGGCTGAAGGAGATCGCCGACGAGGTCGGCATCCATGAATCGACCGTCTCGCGGGTGACCAACAACAAGTACCTCGCGACGCCGACCGGCGTGTACGAGCTCAAGTACTTCTTCTCCCGCGCGATCGTCAGCAGCAACGGCAGCGCGTGCTCCGGCACCGCGATCCGCGGGCTGATCAAGGACATCATCGAGGCCGAGCGGCCCGAGAACCCGCTGTCCGACGCCGAGATCACGCGCCAGCTGGCCCGTCAGGGCCTGGTCGTCGCGCGGCGCACGGTGACCAAGTACCGCCAGATGCTGCGCATCGATGCGGTGGAACGGCGCCGCCAGCACAGCTGACGATCGACGATCATTCGCGAGGCGTGACGGAGACAAGGACAGGGCCCGACTGAGGCCCTGTTTTCATTGGAGCGCTGTCAGGCGGCTCGGCCTCGGCTAACCGCCGCCGCCGCGGCGGGTCGGACCGGCGGGCGGCGCACCGGGGACCATGCGGTCGCGCCGTTCGGCATCGAGGCCGGGCGTGGCGCGCAGGTCGGTGTCGACCTGCCCCTGCTTCAGATCGTCCCCAGCCTGTCCGATGACCTCGCGCTGGCGCTCGCCGGCGGCGCCGGTACCGTGGCTGCCGGTCGAGTCGCCTCGCACGCTCTGGTCGCGCTCGTGAGGCAGCTGCAGGTCCTCCTGGTGTCGCGGCTGCGCGTCGGGCGCCTGCGTGCCCGGCGCGACCGGAGCCTGGTCCAGCAGGCGCCGCGGCTGATCCGCGTCGCCGGGTGACGGTCGGGTCTTGTTGTCGGCCATGTCGGTCTCCTGATCGTGGAATCACCCCCCGTCCGGCAAGCGGCCGGCCCGGCGCCGGAACGGGACTTGCCGGTCCCGGCCGCATGCAAGCCTGGAAGACTCGATTCAACCTCCTCGATGGCGACCTGCTGCTGTGGGGTCAGTTGTTGCTCGGCGCCCTGGCGGTGGTGGCGGGTGCGCTCCTGCTGCACGCGATCCTGCGCCCGATCGCGCTGCGGCTGACCCGCTTCTCGCCGCTGCTGACCGCGGTGGTGAAACGCTGCGACAACCCGGCGCGCTGGGCACTGCCGCTGATCGGCCTGCTGATCGCCGCGCAGGGCGTGCCCGATACCGTCGCCGGCATCGGCGGCGTGCAGCATCTGTTGGGCGTGCTGACCATCCTGTCGCTCGCGGCCGTGGGTGCCGGCGCGATCACCGGCGTCGCGCAGGGCGTGGCGCTGATGCATCCCGCCGATGTCGAGGACAACCTCGCGGCCCGTCGCATCCAGACGCAGACCAAGGTGCTCGCACGGGTGGCCAAAGGCGCGGTGATGCTCACCGCGCTCGCCTTCGTGCTGATGACCTTCCCGCGCGCGAAGCAGGTCGGCGCCAGCCTGCTGGCCTCGGCCGGCATCGCCGGGCTGGTCTTCGGCCTGGCCGCACGCTCCGTGTTCGGGAACCTGCTCGCCGGCCTGCAGATCGCGATGGCCCAGCCGATCCGCCTCGACGACGTGCTCATCATCGAAGGCGAATGGGGCCGGGTCGAGGAGATCACCTCGACCTACGTCGTGCTCAAGGTCTGGGACGAACGCCGGCTGATCATCCCGCTGCAGTGGTTCATCGAACACCCGTTCCAGAACTGGACCCGCACCAGCGCCAGCATCCTCGGCACCGTCATGCTCTGGGTCGACTTCACCCTGCCCGTGCAGGACCTCCGGGAGAAGGCGACGGCGATGTGCAAGGCATCGGCGCACTGGGACGGCCGCGTGTGCGGGGTGCAAGTCGTGGAGACGACCGAGCGCACCATGCAGATCCGGGTGCTGGTCAGTGCGAAGGACTCCGGCAAGGCCTTTGACCTGCGCTGCGAATTGCGGGAGGGTCTCATCGCCTGGCTGCAGAAGACCTATCCGCAGTCGCTGCCGCGAGTTCGGGCGCTGGTGGAGGATGTGCCGGCGCCAGCGGCGCCGGTCATCAAGCCGTCGTTGCCGCCGTCGCCGGCGCCTTGAAGCGCCTCGCGGTATGACCTGCGGGGACCGAGCGCGGCTCAGACCGACCGGGTCCCCTTTTCTCCATGCCTGGGGCCAGAGGCCCCAGGCCTTCGCTAGGCACAAACAGTCCTCAGGACTGTTTGTGTCCGAGCGAAGTCCCTCCGCCGGCGTAGCCGGCAATCCCTCCTTAAGTTCCGAAAAGGGGACCCGGTCGGTCTGATCCCGAGACACCGTGGCTTGCGTGAGTCCGGGGCGCGGCTGCGATCGGGGCCAGACGTGGAGCGTCAGGGGACCGTGCGTGGGGCGTCTAGGTGCGAGAGCATCAGGCGCAGGACGTCGTCGATCTCGGATTGCTCCCGGAGGTAGTAGCGGGCGTGGCTATCGTCCAGACGGGGGCCGACGCGGACCGTCACCCAGTCATCGCCAGCGCGCTCGAAGGCGGGCTCGTCGTTGGTGTCGTCGCCGATGTAGAAGCCGCACTCCGCCCCATAGCGGTGGGCCAGGCGCTGCATCGCGTGGCCCTTGTCCGGCGCGTTCTCGACCAGGATGTTGACCACGCGCTTGCCTTGCTCCGCCTCGATGCCGGGCGGCAACTCGCGCAGCAAGGTGGCGATCGCCTCGCGGGCCAGCACCGGGTCAGGCGCGAGCCGGTAATGGATCGCCATCGAGGCGCCCTTGTCCTCGATCGTCGCGCCAGCCTCGGCCAGCATCGGGGCCAGGCGCCGCGCCTGTTGGCGGAAGGCCTCGAGCGTGGTGACGAGACGCGGCTCAGGACCGTCGAACTCGTCCTCCGCGCCGTGGTTGCCGACGATGTGCGTCGGCTTGAACCCCAGCCGGTGCCGCACGTCCAGCACCTGGCGGCCGCTGACGACCGCGATCGGCACCCGCTCCGCGAGCCGCGCCAGCAGGGCGGCGGTGCGCGCCGGGATGCGCGCCTCGTCCGGATGCATGACGATGGGCGCGAGGGTGCCGTCGAAGTCGAAACCGAGCAGCGGTCGGCGGGTCATCAGGCGGGCGAGGGCGGCGCGGCCCTCCGCGTCGAGCAGGTAGCGCACCGGCCTCATGGCGTGAGAGCCTCCTCGCCGGACTCGCGCGCGCGGCGCTGGACCCGCCGCGTGATGCGCTCGCGCAGGCGCCACTGGCCGGCATCGGTCAGCATGCGGCCGGCCCAGCGGTAGACGTTGAACTCGCGCACCGTCATGCGCAGGCTCGCCATGCGCTCGCGCTGTTCCTGCGGCGGCATGGTGGCGGCACGGTGCAGGGCATCGGTGGTCTCCTCGACGTGATACGGATTGATGACCAGCGCCTCCGGCAGCTCGCGCGCGGCGCCCGCGAAGCGGCTGAGGATCAGCACGCCCTGGTCGTCGTCGCGCGCGGCGATGAACTCCTTGCAGACGAGGTTCATGCCGTCGTGCAGGCTGGTGACGACGCACATGTGGGCCGCGCGGTAGAGCTCCATCAGCGCCGAGTGGTCATGGTGCTCGGCCAGCAGCAGCACCGGCTTGTAGCCCGCGCCGCCGAAGCGCAGGTTGATGCGCTCGGTGACGCGGTGGATGCGGTCCTGGAACTCGCGGTACTCCTCGAGCGCGCTGCGCGTGGGCGCGGCGACCTGCACGAGCACGAAGCGGCCTTGCCACTGCGGGTACTTCTCGAGCAGCCGCTCGACCGCATGCAGCCGCTCCAGGATGCCCTTGGTGTAGTCGAAGCGATCGACGCCGACCGCCATCACCGTGTCGGGCCCGAGCTGCAGGCGCTCGAAGACCGCCGCGCGCGCGTCCGCCGGAGAGGGCCAACCGGCCCGCTCCTCGTCGGTCGGCCAGGCGATGGAGATCGGGTAGCTCTGCACCAGCGTCGGCTCGCCCTGGTAGCTGATGGTCGAGTGCTCGTGCTCGATGCGGGCCTCGAGGTAGCGGTCCACCGTCTCGGTGAAGTTCTTGCAGTGGAAGCGGGTGTGGAAGCCCAGGATGGTGCTGCCGAGCATGCCCTGCAGCAGTTCGCGCCGCCATGGGCAGATGCCGAAGGACTCCGGGTTGGGCCAGGGGATGTGCCAGAAGGTGATGATCGTCGCCTTGGGCAGCTTCTCCCGCACCATGGCCGGCAGCAGCGCGAAGTGGTAGTCCTGCACGAGGACCACCGGGTCGTCGCCGCGCGCCTCGGCGACGACCGCATCGGCGAAGCGCTGGTTGACCGCGCGGTACTGCGCCCAGTCGGATTCGCGGAAGACCGGTCGCACATGCGCGACGTGGCACAGCGGCCACAGGCCCTCGTTGGCAAAGCCCTGGTAGTAGCCGCGCTCCTCGTCGTCGCTGAGCCAGATGCGGCGCAGCACGTACTCCTGGGTGTCGGGCGGCACGGCGACGCGGTCGTTGGCATCGACGACCTCCTGGTCCGCGCTGCCGCTGCCGTGCGCGATCCAGGTGCCGGAGCAGGCCCGCATGACGGGTTCCACCGCGGTGACCAGGCCGCTGGCCGGACGGCTGACCGAGATGCCGTTCGGGCCGCGCTGGTGGATGTAGGGCTCGCGGTTGGAAACGACGATGACCTGGTCGCCGCGCAACTGCGTGCGCAGCAGGCCGCGCAGGCGGTCCGGGTCCCAGGGGGTGAGCGGGCCGTGCTCGCGGTAGAGGTTGTCCTCCAGCTCGCGGATGTGCTGCCGGATCTCGACCTCCAGCGGCTGCAGCTCGGGCGGCGCGGTTTCGGGGCCGCCGCGCAGGCCGGTGGTGTTGAGCAGCGGCCGCACCAGGCCCTCGCCGCGCAGGATCGCGCGCATGCCCGAGACCCAGCCGCGCCAGCTGAGCTGCGCCACGATCATCGTGATGACGGCCACGGCCAGGCCCAGGACCATGATGAAGATGATCATGTAGCGCCGCGTGTCCAGGCTGCGGCGGTCGGGCAGGCTGAGGTCGTGCAGCAGCACCAGCCGCTCGCCGTCCGCCTGCTGCGGATTCACCGGGAAGACGCCGACGTGCACCGCGCCGCTGGACAGCTCCAGCCGCGGGTCCTTCTGCGTGGCTGTGAGCTCGGCCTCCTTGCAGCCCAGGGTGTCGGGGAAGCCCTTGGTGCTCATCACCTGCGTGCCGTCGGGGCCGCACAGGGCGATGCCGACGAGGCGCTCGTCCAGCACGCCGCGCTCGAGCAGGTTGCGCAGGCGGTCGCGCTTGGCGCCCGGCTCGATGTCCGCGATCGCCACCGAGAGGGTCTTGGCCACCATCGCGCCGCGGGCGCTGAGGTCGCGCGAGAACCAGCGCAGGGTCATGCGGTCCAGCAGAGGCAGCGCCAGCAGCGCCGCGACGGTGAGGGTGATCAGCAGCGGGACCAGGAAACGCAGCTGGAGGTGCAGCGACTTCATGCCCGGCCGCCCGCGCGTCGGGGCGCGAGGTCTGCCAGGAAGCCGTGGTCGGCGTCGTCGTCATCCTCGTCGACGTCGAACCCCTCGGTGCGCGGGTCGCGGCGCAGCGCGTGCAAGCCGCCCAGCGCCAGCCCGGCGGCGAAGCCGCCGTAGATCATCAACAGGCTCGCCATCGACGGCGGCCGGGTGCCGGCGGCCGTGGCGCGCTTGTCGGCGCCCGGGGTCAGCACGCTCGGGGTGACGACGCGGTCGATGCCGACGGCGACCGCCGTCAGCAGCAGCGCGTCACCGACCGCATTGGCCCGGGTCGGCCGGGGACGCAACGCGCGGATGCGGTCATAGAGCGCGCCCCACACCAGCCCGGTGGCGGTGTGCAGCGCCAGGTTGGCAGCGGCGGATTGCAAGGGCGGGCGGCCGACGCGGTACTCGGAACGGCCGACCAGATGGGCATGGTCGGACCGGCTGCCGCGCAACAGCGCCAGTCCCGAGAACAGGCTGGCCAACACGCCGTCGGCGCATGCCCGGCGCAGCGCCGGGAGCAGCAATGCATTCAAAGGCGACTCCTGTGACAGAGGGAAACAAGCCCCTGACAACGGCAATCGCCGTGCCGCCCGATCCTGGTGCGGCCTCTCTCCGAACGCGGCGCACGAGGTTCGCCCTCGCCCTGCCTGCGAGGGCCCGCGAGCGGCCCGCGACGCCCCGTCGACCGGCCTCAGTTGATGGCCGTCGGCGGTGGCATGTACGGGGGCTCTCGCACCGGGACCGGGTTCTCGCCCGGAATCGGCGGGTCGATGACATCGGGCGGCTGGTCGTCCGGCTCGGGCGCGGGACCATGCGGCGGCGGTGGCACGAAGGGAACTTCGTTCGGATGGGGCGGGCTGGGCGGCACCGTGTGGGCGTAGAGCGGCGGGGCGAATGGCGTCATGGGCGGTCCTTGTGTCGCCCGACTGTCTGCAAGCGGCGCGCCCGGCATGAGCCGCTCTCGCGCGTGCGGAAGGCGTGCGCGAGAACGAGGCGAGCGCCCATGGCCGCGGATGCGCGGCCCGGTCTGGCGCTTGCCGATTCCCGGCATCGATCACCGTTCCGAAGGAGTACCCCATGACGACGAAGACCGTGAAGGACACCGTGGAGAAGCAGCAGCACGTCCAGCATCAGCAGGACGTCAAGGACCAGGAGAAGCAGGCCCAGGAGGCCGGCAAGAAGTCCTCGAAGGACCAGCCGGTGCAGGCCGGCGCGCGCGAGCAGCCCAGCCGCTTCCCCGCGCAACACCTGGACAAGCCGGGCGAGGAGCGCGACCTGGGCCTCGCGCCCCGCTTCCTGGCGCCGGACTACCGCGGCAGCGGCAAGCTCGACGGCATGACGGCGATCGTCACCGGCGGAGATTCCGGCATCGGACGCGCGGTGGCGGTGCTGTTCGCCCGCGAGGGCGCGGACGTGGCGATCGTCTACCTCGAGGAGGACGAGGATGCGCGCAAGACCCAGCACCATGTCGAGGCCGAAGGCCGCCGCTGCGAGCTGATCCGCGGCGACGTGCAGGACCGGGAGTTCTGTCGGCAAGCGGTGCAGAAGGTCGTGCAGCGCTTCGGGCGGCTGGACGTGCTGGTCAACAACGCGGCGTTCCAGGAGCACGCGGCGACGCTCGAGGACCTGACCGAGGAGCGGCTGGAACTCACCTTCAGGACCAACATCTTCGGCTACTTCCACATGGCGCAGGCGGCGTTGCCCCACCTGAAGCAGGGCGCGAGCATCATCAACACCGGTTCGGTGGTCGGGCTGCGCGGCAGCGCGACGCTGCTGGACTACGCCTCGACCAAGGGGGCGATCCACGCCTTCACCAAGTCGCTCGCGCAGAACCTGCTGCCCAAGGGCATCCGCGTCAACGCGGTCGCGCCGGGGCCGGTCTGGACGCCGCTGAATCCGGCCGACTCGCCCGCCGACAAGGTGCCCGAGTTCGGCGCCACCAGCGACATGAAGCGCGCCGCGCAGCCCGAGGAGCTGTCGCCGGCCTACGTCTACCTGGCGTCGCCGGTGTGCTCGGGCTACGTGACCGGCATCGTGCTGCCGGTGACCGGCAGCGTCGGGGCCATCTGAGGATCGCTCCCGGGGCGTGTCCGAAGGGGGCGGTCCCGAGGGCGCCCCAGGGGCGTTCAAAGGAGCGAATGCGCGGTCGCTGTCCCCGGATCGGGGACGGCACCGCGATTGCCCGGAGCCTCTCGATGGCGGTCCCCCGCCCGCATCCACCGCCCTCCGGAAGTCCAAGGAGACCCGCCTCATGAACGACAAGGCCTTCGAGACGCCCTGGCACCTGGTCTGGTGCGCCGACGTCGCGAGTCAACGGCTGCTGCACGTCAGCGCCTCGGTGGAAGGGCTGCTCGGCCTGACGCCGCAAGCGCTGCTCGACGACCCGATCCAGTGGAACCACGCGGTGCTGCCGGCCGATGCCGGCGAGCTGCCGCGACCGTTCTGCGCCGACGATCTGCCGCATGGCGACGGGCATGTGCGGGAGTACCGGATCATCGGCGCCGACCTGCACCTCTACCGCGTGCGTGACCGGCGCTTCCGCCGCCGCGATCCGCTCAGCGGCGCGCTGCGGACCTTGGGCGTCATCGAGGCGCTCGGCGAGGCGCCGCTCGATGCCCAGGCGCTGGGAGAGTCGTCCTGGCAGCAGCTGTGGGACGGGCCGGAAGGCCGTGACGACGGCGACGACCTCCAGGCCGTGATGCCTGCGGCGCACCGCATCGCGGCAGGCCCCGCGCCCGACGCGCCGAAGCGCTCCGGCGAGGCGCCGCCGGCCGAGCCGCCTGCGCCCGGTCCCGATCAGGCACCGCACGAGCATCCGGACGATCCGGGCGTCCACCCCGACGGCCCGAGGCGCTACCACGACGACCACGCCACGCCGGCGCGCCAACGCCTCGAGCACCATCAGGCGGAGTGCCTCGAGCAGGGAGAACCGGCATGAGAGCCCATGTCCTGCCCAGGAGCGATTTCCGCGCCGACCTGATGGCGCGTGACGAGGTCGTGGCCCTGCTGATCGACGACCACCAGCGCGCGCAGCATGCCTTCCACCAGTTCGACCGTCTCTGGGCGCTGGGGGACCACGAGTCGTGCGAGGCGCTGGTGCGCCGCACCTGCGCGCTGCTGACGGTGCATGCGACCCTGGAGGAAGAGCTGTTCTACCCGGCGGTCCGCAGGTGCCCCGAGATCGGCGCCGTGGAGCGGCGGCTGATCAACGAGGCCGAGATCGAGCATCTGGTCGTGCGGATCCTGATGTCGCAGCTGCGCCGGATGCGCGCCGACGACGCGCAGTTCGCGCCCCTGGTCGGTGTGCTGGGCCGTTACGTCGGCCACCACGCCAAGGACGTGGAGCAGGGCATCCTGCCGCGGCTGACGCATGCCTCGTCGGTGGACTGGCCCTCGCTGTCGAGCGCGCTGCGTCGTCGCCGCGACGAGCTGGAACGCCAGTGGCGCGACGAGCTGATGGTGGAGAGCGCGGAATACGAGCGGCAGCAGGACGCCTGAGCGTCCGCCGGTTTCACCGCGCCGCCGCCTCGCCGTCGGATCGTCCGGTCGCGCGCGCCGCCCGCCGGGCCAGCGAGGCCACCAGCTCGTGTGCCTGGAAATGCGCCAGCAGCCGCTGCTTCTGCTGCGCGGTCAGCGACGAGGCCTCGATCATCTCGGGCCAGTGCGTGAAGGCCGCCTTGACGCAGCGCGAGATCGCCTGCTCCGCCGGCTTGACCGGGATGCGCAGCCGGTCGCAGAAGGCCTGCAGCAGCGCCGGCGAGATCGACTGCGGCGCTGTCGCCGCGTCCCCGGCGGTCCGCGCGCGGCGCGGCAGGTACTCGGGCGGCAGGATCAGCAGCGCGTGGCCGCGCAGGCGGTGATAGACGGCGTAGGCGACCAGGTCGTAAGCCGGCGAGAGCGTCGGCGTGAGCCCGTCGAGGTAGCGCACGCCGATGTTCTTCAAATGCATGTCGGCATTGCCGACCATCTCGTTGACCACCAGCCGGCGCAGCAGCTCGTGCACCGCCGGCTGCCCCATCGAGGGCTCGGCCATCAGCACCGCGGCGATGTCCAGGTAGGTCACCGGCCGCCCGTCCGGACCACCGCCGTACTTGTCCTCCGGCATGCGGCCCAGGATCTGGGCGAAGTCCTCGACATGGAGGCGACCCGCCGGCGAGCGGTCGAAGCGCGTGACCGCGAGGAAGCGGGTCTGCCCGGTCGCGTCGCCGAGGTCGTAGCCATGGGGCAGTCCGAGGCGCTCCAGCGGCTCGAGCGTCGCCTCGCAGGTGTCCACGCCGGCCGCGCGCGCCAGGCGCAGGGTCAGGTCTTCCACCTCCGGCAGCAGCGGCTGTCCGACGACCGGCAGCTTGGCGATGATGTGGGTGTCGTGGTCCTTGGTGCGGCCGACGTAGCGGTCGCCGTCGCGGATGACACCCAGCTTGGGCTGCACGCCCGACAGCGAGACGCCTTCCTCGAGCGGATCCGCGGTGACCGACATCTCCAGCGCGTCCTGGCCCTGGGTGACGTAGCGGGCAAGCTCGTCCCGCGACAGCTCCACCGGCAGCGCGTGGACATTGCCGGGCAGGTCCTTGCCGCAGGCAGCCAGCATCTCGAAGTGGTCGTTGGGGGCGCAGTGGCGCAGCGCGGCGACATGGTCGCGGAACACGCCCTCGGGCAGCAGGTTCTGGAAGAAGGCGGGCAGCAGCCAGCCGTTCTTCGCCGAGTGGCGACCGTTGAAGCTGGCGGACCGGATGTCCCGCCAGACCGCCGCCTGGGCCTGCGGCGTGGCCGCGCGCATCGACAGCGAGAGCGTGGGCATGGCCGCGCCGGCGCGCGCGACCAGGTCCTCGTCGGCGACGAACCGGTTGGTCACCGACGCGCCGGGCAGCGCGTACTGGAACAGCACGCCGAGGCGGAGCTCGCCCAGGTGGATCGCCAGCGCCTTGACGTTCATCGCGAGGCCTTCGAAGCGGTGGCATCAGCCGACGCATGCAGGGCGTCGAGCGCCTCGGTCACGACCGACCGGACCGGCGGACCGAGTTCCTCGCCGGCGCCGAGCGCCCGCGCCGCGCCCTTGGGCACCAGCAGCAGCTCCAGCCCCAATCGGTCGGCCAGCGCCATCAGCGTGGTGAGACGGAAGTCCTCCTCGCCGCTGAGCACGTGGGTCAGCGTCCGCGGCGACACGCCGGACGATTCGGCCAGGCGGGCTTGCGTCCAGCCATTGCGCTTGGCGGCGTCCCGCAGGGTGTCGGCGATTTCCGGGAGGGTGAGCATGGTAATGAATTGCTGATCGACGTGAAAACAGTACTTTATTGCGCTGTCACCGTCAAGAAGATCAGCAATATAGTGCGTAAAAAAATAAAAATGGCACCAAGGTGCCATTCTTCGTCGAGATCTCTCGCCGGGCCAGAAGGCGGCACGGCGGCGCGCGGCGCAGACCCCGGGTCCGCTCGAGCCGCGCCTCAGCGCGAGGCGGGCGTGCTGGCCGCGCCGGCCGCGGCCGGGAAGGCCGCGCGCGGCCCGGCGGCGCCAGCCGCGGTCACCCGCCAGATCGCGTTGCCCACATCGTCCGCCACCAGCAGCGCCCCCTGGCGATCGATCGCGACGCCCACCGGCCGGCCCATCGCCTGGCCCTTGGCATCGAGGAAGCCGGTCAGCACGTCGATCGGCATGCCGCTGGGCTTGGCGCCGACGAAGGGGACGAAGACCACCTTGTAGCCGGCCGGCACCTTGCGATTCCAGGAGCCGTGCTGGCCGATGAACATGCCGTGCGCATAGTCCTGCGTCAGCTGGTTGCCATCCGCCGAGGCCAGCCCCAGCGAGGCGGTGTGCGCGCCGACGGCGTAGTCCGGCACCAGCGCCTGCTCGACCAGCTCCGGCCGCTGCGGCTTGACCCGCTCGTCGACATGTCGGCCGTACCAGCTGTAGGGCCAGCCGTAGAAGCCGCCGTCCCGCACCGAGGTGATGTAGTCGGGCACCAGGTCGTCGCCGAGCTCGTCACGCTCGTTCACCGCGACCCACAGCGCCTTGCTGGTGGGCTCCCAGGCCAGGCCCACCGGGTTGCGCAGCCCCGAGGCGAAGACGCGCGAGGCGCCGCTCTGCAGGTCGATCTCGAGGATCGCGGCGCGACGCTGCTCGTTCTCCAGGCCGTTCTCCGCGATGTTGCTGTTGGAGCCGATGCCCGCGTAGAGCTTGGTGCCCTCGGCATTGGCGATCAGGCTCTTGGTCCAGTGGTGGTTGATCGTGCCGCCCGGCAGGTCCGCCACCTTGACCGGCGCGCCGGCGAGCCGGGTCTGCCCGGTCGCGTAGGGGAAACGGACCACCGCGTCGGTGTTGGCCACGTAGAAGTTGTTGCCGATCAGCGCCATGCCGAAGGGCGAGTTCAGGCCCTCGGCGAAGGCGAAGCGCTGGTCCGCCACCCCGTCGCCGTCGGTATCGCGCAGCAGCGTGATGCGGTTGGCGCTCTTGGGCGTCGCGCCGGCCTTCTTCTGGAACTGCTTGGTGATCCAGGCCTTGGGACCCTTGCCGTCGTCGGGGCGCACCGGCGCATTGGTCTCGGCGATGAGCACGTCGCCATTGGGCAGCACATGCAGCCAGCGCGGATGGTCGAGCTTGTCGGCGAAGCGCGTGACCGCCAGCCCGGGCGCGGCCTGCGGCTTGGCACCCGCGGGCCAGCCGACCGCCTTGGCCACCTTGACCGTCGGCACCAGCGTCTTTTGCGGCTCGGGCAGCGTCGGGTTGGGGCCATAGCCCGGTGGCGTGGTGGTCTGCGCCTCGAGCGCGAGCACGGCCTGGTGGCCGAGCGCCGCGACGGCGGCGAGGGCCGCCAGCGCGAGGCCGGCGGCGGCGGGGCGCGCGAAGCGCCGGGCAGTGTTGTCGTTCATTCGGACTCCAGGCGGGATGGGATCCGGGCGCGGACCCGGGACGCCGCGTCCGGGCGCGGCACCTCGTCCCGGCCAGCAAGCGAGGTGCCCGGGCCCGCGCGCGATCCGCGCCGCTGGCATCCCGATTGCTCCCAGGGGCGCCGGGCCGCGTATCGTCGCGGTCCGTCATTCACCGGGGACTTCATGCGATCGACGAGGGAATGGATCGGCGCCGCGGCGCTGTGGGGATGGGGCCTGGCCGCCGCGCAGGGCCAACCGGCGGCGTTGCCGGCGGTGGTGGTCACCGGCAGCACCTCCGAGCGCGCGCTGCAGGACGCGCCGTATGCGGCATCGGTGGTCGACGCCGACACGCTGCGTGGCGCCGGTCCGGGTATTCATCTGTCCGAGGCCCTGAGTCGCGTGCCGGGACTCACCGCCAACAACCGGCAGAACTATGCGCAGGACCTGCAGCTCTCGTCGCGCGGCTTCGGTGCCCGGGCACCGTTCGGCGTGCGCGGGCTGCGCCTGTACACCGACGGCATCCCCGCCACGATGCCCGACGGCCAGGGCCAGGTGACGCACTTCGACCTGGCCTCCGCCGCGCGGGTGGAGGTGCTGCGCGGGCCGTTCACCGCGCTGTACGGCAACAGCTCGGGCGGGGTGATCGCGCTGGTGAGCGCGCCGGTGCGGGAGCGCTTCGCGGAACTGGACCTGGATGCCGGCAGCGCCGGGCTGCGCCAGACGAGGATCCAGGCCGGCACGCCCTTCCGCGATGGTTGGGAGGCCCGGCTGGGCGCCTCCCACCTGGAGATCGACGGCAGCCGGCCGCACAGCGCGGCGCGGCGGACCCTGGCGAACGGGCGGCTCGCATGGACCGGCGCGCGTGACCAGGTGCTGCTCCTGCTGAGCGACATCGACCAGCGCGCGCAAGATCCGCTGGGGCTGACCGCGGCGCAGCTCGCGGCCGATCCGGACCAGACCGCGGCGCCGGCGACGCAGTTCGACACCCGCAAGAACGCGCGGCAGACGCAACTCGGCATGCGATGGCGCCATCAGTTCGATGCGGCAGGCCCGCTGGCCGAGGGCGTGCTGACCGCCTATGCCGGCCGGCGCGCGGTGACGCAGTGGCAGTCCATTCCGGTCGCCGCGCAGACGCCGCCGGGCAGCGGTGGCGGTGTGGTCGACTTCAGCCGCGACTACGACGGCATCGACGCCCGCGCGCTGTGGCGCATCGGCGCGGCGACGCTGGTCACCGGCGTGAACACGGAGCGCCAGGAGGACGATCGCCAGGGCTACGAGAACTTCGTCGGCACCGGCGCGGCCCAGCGCCTCGGCGTGACCGGCGCGCTGCGGCGCGACGAAGGCAACGAGGCGATCACGCGCGAGGCGTATGCGCAGCTGGAACTGCCGCTGACGGCCACGCTGAACGCCAGCGCTGGCCTGAGAGCCGGTCGGGTGCGCCTGGCCGCCCGCGACCGCTTCCTGACCAACGGCGACGACTCCGGCGCGATGCGCTACCGCTATGCGACGCCGGCCGTCGGGCTCGGATGGCGACTGACGCCGGCGCTGCTGGTGCATGCCGCCATCGGCCGCGGCTTCGAATCGCCGACGCTCAACGAGCTCGCCTACCGGGCGGACGGGCAGGGCGGCTTCAATGCGGGCCTGCGGCCGCAGAAGAGCACCCAGCAGGAGCTGGGCGCCAAGTGGCGCGCGGGGGAGGTCTCGCTCGATGCCACGGTGTTCCATGTCGCGACCCGTGACGAGATCGGCGTGCTGTCCAACAGCGGCGGGCGGTCGAGCTTCCAGAATGTCGGCCGCACGCGGCGCAGCGGCGTGGAACTGGCCGGCAGCTGGGATGCGACGCCGCGCTGGCGGGCGCAGTGGGCGCTCGGCACGCTGAAGGCGCGTTACCGCGATGGCTTCCTGACCTGCGTCGGCACGCCTTGCCCGTCCGCCAACGTGCCGGTGTCGTCCGGCAACCGCATCGCCGGCACGAACGGCGGCAGCGCCTACGCCGAGCTGGCATGGCGGCCGTTCGAGACGGCGCGCGACGGTGAACTGGCCGTCGAGTGGCGCGGCGTCAAGCGCACCGCGGTCAACGACCTCAACAGCGAATGGGCGGCCGGCTACGGCGTGCTCAACCTGCGGGCGCGCCATGGCTGGACCCTCGGTGCACTGCGGGCCGAGCTGGTCGCGCGCATCGACAACCTGGCCGACCGCCGCTACGCCGGCAGCGTGATCGTCAATGACGGCAACGGTCGCTTCTACGAGCCGGCGCCCGGCCGGGCCTTCTGGCTGGGCCTGTCGCTGCGCGCCGCCTCGCCGGGCGGCGGCTGATCCGGTCTCAGCCCACGGCCGCGCCGGTGATCTGGGCCACCAGGCGCATCAGCAGCGGCGGCTTGAGCGGCTTGGCCAGATGGGCGTCGAAGCCGGCCTGTAGCGCCTGCTGCCGGTCCACGTCGCGCGAGAAGGCGGTCAGCGCGATCGCCGGCAGCCGCTCGCCGGGCTGCTCCAGCCCGCGGATGTCGCGCAACAGGTCGTAGCCGTCGCGGCCCGGCATGCCGATGTCGCTGATCAGCAGGTCGAAGGCGTTGCCGGCCAGGGCCAGCAGCGCTTCGTCCGCGCCGTGCACCACGGTCACCTGCGCGCCGCGCTCGCTGAGGATCAGCTTCAGCATCGCGCCGGCGTCCACGTCATCGTCCACGACCAGCACGCGCAGGCCCGGCAGCACGATCGCCGGGCCATCGCCGGTGCCGGTGCCGGTGTCGCCGAGCGCGCCGAAGACGCTCAGGGCGCCAGGGCCGGTATCGACGTCGGGCGGCGCGTTGTCGGCGCCAGGCAGCCAGAAGCGGATGGCCGCGCCGCGCCCCCGGCCTTCGCTGCGGACGTCCACCCAGCCGCCATGGGCCTCCACGAGGCTCTTGACGATCGCCAGGCCCAGGCCCAGCCCGCCGTGCTGGCGGCTGCTGGCCGCGTCGCTCTGGCTGAAGCGGTCGAAGACATGCGGCAGGAACTCCGGCGCGATGCCCTGACCCTCGTCGCGCACCTCGACGCACACGCCGCCATCGGCGGCCCGCAGCGTCAGGGTGATCGTGCTGCCGCGCGGCGAGAACTTGGCTGCGTTGCCCAGCAGGTTCCAGATCACCTGCTGCAGCCGGCCGCCGTCGGCCAGCAGCAGCGTCGCCTCGTCCCGCAGGTCGAGTGCCAGCCGATGGCCGCTCTCGTCCAGGGTGTGCTGGACCACCGCGACCGCCTCGCGCAGCACCGCGCCGGCCTCGATGCGTTCCCGCATCAGCGGCAGCTTGCCGATGTTGAGCCGGGACATGTCCAGGATGTCGGTGATCATCCGCGCCTGGATCGACACATTGCGGTCGATCGCCGCCAGCCCCTTGACGAGCAGCTCCGGCGGGCTGTGCCGTTGCAGCACATGCGTCCAGCCCATGATCGCGTTCAGCGGCGTGCGCAGCTCGTGCGACAGCACCGCGATCAGGTCGTCCTTCATGCGGGAGAGCCGCTCGGCCTCGCCACGGGCAGCGCGCTCGCGGTCGAGCAGCTCCTGGCGCTGCCGCGCGAGCAACTGCCGCTGCGAGATGTCCGAGGCCATCGCCATGCAGATGCCGGGCTCGATCGGCGGCGAGGCGGTCCATTCGACCGGCACCACGCCGCCGGCGTTCGAGCGCAGCGGGAACTCCGCGCGCGCGCCCTCGCTGCCGAGCATCGAGATGAAGGCCCGCGCGGCAGCCAGGTCCTCGTCCGGAACGAAGTCCGTCAGCAGGCGTCCCACGACCGCCTCACCGTCCTCCACACCGGGCGCCAGGAGCGCCAGCATCGCGGGATTGGCCTCCAGCAGCGTGCCGTCCCCGGCCTTCATCAGGCAGATGCCGATCGGCGCCTGCGCATAGACGGCGCGGAACTTGGCCTCGCTGCGCCGCATCGCCTCCTCGGCTTCGCGGGTGCGCACCAGAGCCTGGATCGTCGACACCAGCACCGCCGGCTCGACCGGGTGGGTCAGGTAGGCATCGGCGCCGGCGTCCAGGCCGCGGACCTTGTCCTCGTCGGTGAGGTAGGCGGCGGTCAGGTGGATGACCGGCAGCCGGAAGGTGCTGGCCTGGGCGCGCAGCCGCCGGCACAGCTCGAAGCCGTCGATGTCGGGCAGGTGGATGTCCAGCACGACAGCGGACGGGCGCTGCTCGGCGGCGCGCAGCGCCTCGGCGCCGCTGGCCGCCTCCAGCGTCGGGAAGCCCGCCGCATTGAGCAGGCGCACCGTGGTGTAGCGACCCACCGGATCGTCGTTGACGACGAGCAGCCGGTGCTGCGAGCGGTCGATGACGTGCGGCTCGGTCATGCGTCGGGCACTTCCCTGACGGCGTCGGTCTCCGTGCCGGTTGCCGCATCGGTCGCGCCGGGCAGCCGCAGCGGCAGCGTCACCGAGAACACCGACCCCACGCCCGGCTCGCTGCTCAGGCTGACGCGGCCGCCGAGCAGTTCCGCCAGCCGCTTGCTGAGGGACAGGCCCAGGCCGGTGCCGCGCAGGCGCTTCTGGATCGGCGAGTCGATCTGGGCGAAGTCCTGGAAGATCGCGCCGTGGAATTCCGGCGCGATGCCGATGCCGGTGTCACGGACGGAGAAGCTGATCTCGTCCGCGCCGTCCGGACCGGCGTCGACCACGGCGCTGACGCGCACCTCGCCCTGCGCGGTGAACTTCAGCGCGTTGGAGATGAAATTGCGCAGGATCTGGGAGAGCTTGGCGTTGTCGGTGAAGAGCTGCGAGACGCCGTGCGGCTCCTCGAAGACCAGCTGCACCTCCGGATTGACCAGCACCGGCTTGAACATGCCGCGCAGCGCCGCGAACAGGTCGACCAGCTCGAACCAGGCCGGCGAGATGTCGATGCGGCCGGCCTCGACCTTGGCCAGGTCGAGCAGGTCGTTGACCATGTCGGCGAACTCCTCCGACGTGGTGCGGATGAAGTTGATCTGCCGTTCCTGCTCCAGCGTCAGCGGACCGTCGACGCGGTCAAGCAGCAGCCGCGTCAGGCTGCGGATCGACGAGATCGGCGTGCGGAACTCATGGCTCATGTAGGCGAGGAAGCGGCTCTTGAGCTCGGTCGCCTGGCGCAGCTGCTGGGCCTGGGTGTCGAGCTCCGCGTACAGCGCGAGCACGCCGCGGTTGGTCTCGTCGAGCTCGGTCTGCAGGGCCTCGACCTGGGCGCGCGCCTCGGCCAGCGCGGCCTGCAGCGCGGCGGCATCCGGGGCGGTGGCCGGGGTGTCGTTCATGGGCGTCATGCGCGTTCCAACTGTCCCAACTGTCCTTCATGGCGCCGCGCCACGACGACGGTCGCATCGTCGCGGCCGCGCAGGTGGTCCCGGGCGATCCATCCGGCGATCACCGCCGGGTCGGCCTGCAGCAGGCCAGGCGTCTCCGCCAGCGACCAGCGGCTGACGATGCCATCGGAGTGCAGCACCAGCACCGCGTGGGGCGGCCAATCGTAGACCACATCCTGCAGGCGACGGACCTGCATCCCGAGCGTGCCGTGCTGCGACATCAGCGAGCGGTCAGCCACGCCGGAGATCAAACGCCCGGTGATGTTGCCGGCGCCGCCGAACCGCAGCGGCGCCCCGCCTTCGCCGAGCGAGACCATCGCGGCGGCGCAGCCGCGCGTGCTGCGCAGCGGCTCGTGCGCGCTGTCCAGGAAGCCGGCCGGCGAGGCGAGCAGGCCCGGCGTCGCCTCGTCCAGCAGCGCCATCAGCCGGTCCGCCGCCAGGGCCGCCTCGGGGCCATGGCCGAGGCCATCGGCCAGCGCCAGCGACCACTGCGCGCCGTCGCGGCGCAAGGCCCAGGCGTCGCCGCTCACCGATTCGCCAGGCGCCGCGAGCGACAGCCCGGCGATGTCGAACGCCGGGGGGCGCGGGGGAACGGTGCTGCGCTCGCCCCGCACCGCGAAGCGGGTCGCGATGACCGTGCCGCGGCCGGGCGCGGAAAACGCGCCGAAGCGGTCGGCCTGGCGCCGGATCGCGCCCAGGCCGGTGCCGGACGAGCCGCCGGTGCTGTAGCCGTCGCGCAGGCAGCGCTCGAGGTCCATGCCATCGCCCCGGTCCAGGGCCAGCACCTGGAGGGCGGGCGCCGGGTCGGGACCGCGCACGGCATCGGGGCCGATCAACAGTTCGGCTTGGCGGCCGGGGCCGACATGCCGGACCAGGTTGGTGCCGAGCTCGGTCACCGCCAGGGCCAGGCGGCCGGCGGCCTCCTCGTCGAAGCCCAGTTCGGCGGCGAGCGCCTGCGCGGCCCGCCGGGCCTCGCCCACCTGACTGACATCGTCGATGGGGAAGCGGCGATGCGGGCGCATGGCTACTTCCAGCGCGTGATCGTCACGCGCGTGCCGCGTCCGGGCGCGGAGTCGATCTCGAAGTCGTTCACCAGTCGCTTGCTGCCGGACAGGCCCATGCCCAGCCCGTTGCCCGAGGTCCACCCATCCTTCATCGCCAGCTCCAGATCCGGAATGCCCGGCCCCTGGTCGATGAAGGCAAGTTGCAGGCCCGTGCGCACGCCGGCCTGGACGAACTGCCAGGTCATCTCGCCACCGCCGCCGTAGATCAGCGTGTTGCGCGACAGCTCGCTGGCCGCGGTGATCATCTTGGTCTGGTCGACCAGCGAGAACCGGAGCTCCTGCGTCAGCCGTCGCACCAGCTGGCGTGCCAGGACGATGTCGGATTCGCCGCGGATCGGCAGCGCGCCGGCGGATTCAGCGGCCGGCACCGGGCGGCTCCTCGATGTCGTCGTCGGTCGGCGCGGCCGCGTCGTCGTCGAGCGCGGCCTGCGCCTGCTCGTCGGCGCGGCGCAGCAGCGCCATGCCGCGCTCGACGTCCAGCGCGGTGCTCACGCCCTGCAGCGACAGACCCAGTTCCACCAACGTGATCGCCACCGCCGGCTGCATGCCCACGACGACCGAGTTGGCGCCCAGCACCCGGGCGATGCCCGAGATGCCGGCCAGCATGCGGCCGATGAAGGAGTCGACGATCTCCAGCGCGGAGATGTCGATCAGCACGCCGGTCGCGCCGGTCTCCTGGATGCGGTTGGCCAGGTCGTCCTGCAGCGCCAGTGCGGTCTGGTCCTGCAGGTCGACCTGGATGGTGACCAGCAGCGTCCTGCCCATGCGCAGGATGGGGATGCGGGTCGTCATGCGGCGCCGCCCGCGGCGGCCTTGGCCTTGGTGACGACGAAGCCGGCGCGCCGCATCGCCAGTGCCAGCGCGTCGGCCAGCGTCGCCTTGGTCGTGATGCCTTCCAGGTCGATGCCCAGGTGCACGATGGTCTGGGCGATCTGCGGCCGGATGCCGCTGATGATCGCGTCCGCGCCCATCAGCCGGATGGCGGTGACGGTCTTGAGCAGATGCTGGGCGACCAGCGTATCGACGGTCGGTACGCCGGTGATGTCGATGATCGCCAGCGCGGAGCCGGTCTCGACGATGCGCTGCAGCAGCGTTTCCATGACCAGCTGGGTGCGGCCGCTGTCGAGCGTGCCGATCATCGGCACCGCCAGCACGCCGTCCCAGAGCTTGACCACGGGGGTGGAGAGCTCCAGCAGTTCCTGCTGCTGCCGGGCGATGATGTCCTCGCGGCTGCGCTGGTAGATGCTGACGGTGTGCTGTGCCATGTGGTCCACCAGGGAGGACACCTCCCAGGTCGCGTCCACCAGCACCGCCGGCTGGTCGCCGAAGCGGCGTTGCAGGCCGGCGAACAGCGGCTTCTTGAGCGCCAGCACGAAGCGGCTGGTGTCGGCGGCCGTCGAGCCTTGGGCAGCGCGCGAGCGCGACAGCCCCGCCAGCACCTCGCGCACCGGCGTCCAGGCGGCGTCGTCGAAGTTCTCGGTATTGCCGCTGGCGCGCACGCCGGACAGGAGGGCGTCCAGCAGTTCGCCGGTCTCGCGGCCCTCGCTGGGCAGCGCGCGACCGCCGGTGCCCAGTTCGGCCTGCCATTCGGCGAGCACCCGGTCGCGCTGGGTGGACAGGAGATCTTCGACGGCGGCGCTGTTCTGTTTCATCGGGTCCTCTGGGGCGCGGTTGACGCCGGGATGGGCAAAAAAAGTGCGCGGCATGGCGCGGCGGGCGCGATCCTACTCTGGCGCTTCACACGTCCCGATGTCGTCGGGCGAGGATCGGGGGCGGGAATGTCCCGAGACGGCGTGGGCATGCCGGTTGCCCGGTGCCCCTGTCAGAGACATTCGAATGAACGATTGGGAGAACGACGTGGCCGATGAGATCAGCGTGCTGGTGGTGGACGACAAGCCGCAGAACCTGCTCGCGATGAAGGCGTTGCTGGCCGACTCGGGGCTGCGCGTGCTGACGGCGGAATCCGGTCCCGCCGCGCTTGAACTGCTGCTGGTGCACGACGTGATGCTGGCGCTGCTGGACGTGCAGATGCCGGGCATGGATGGCTTCGCGCTGGCCGAGCTGATGCGCGGCGCGGAGCGTACACGGCACGTTCCGATCATCTTCCTGACCGCCGGCTCGCAAGAGTCGCAGCGCAGCTTCAAGGGCTACGAGGCCGGGGCCGTCGACTTCATCTACAAGCCGGTGGACGCGCATGTGCTGCGCAGCAAGGTCGCCGTCTTCGCCGACCTGCACCGCCAACGCCTGCTGCTGGCCGAGCGCATCGTCGAGCAGGAGCGCCTGGCGCGGGTCAATGCGCTGATGCTGGGCGCGCTGAGCCACGACATCCGCAGCCCGCTGTCGGTCATGATGCTCAACGCGGAGCTGCTGATCCGCCAGACCGAGTCGCCCTCGCTGCAGAAGGCGGGCCAACGGGTCAAGGCGGCGGCGATGCTGCTGGGCCGCCAGGTCGATCACCTGGGCAGCCTGGCGCGGCGACCCTGCGAGCTGCTGCAGGTCCAGCCGGTGCGCGGCGACCTGGCCTCGCTGGCGGCACAGCGGCTGGACGTCGAGAGCAACCAGGCCGTGATGTGGGTGCCGCCGGCCTTCGAGCGCCTGGGCGACACCACCGGCGACTTCGATCCGGAACTGATGGCCCAGGCCATCGACCGGCTGATCATCCAGGGCGCCACCCATGCGGGCGACTGCGCGATCCAGATCCAGGTCGACGGCTCGGCCCACCGATCGCTGACGCTGCGGATCAGTTTCGATCGGGTGCTGGAACCGGAAGCCGCGATCCACCTGTTCGGCGGCACCGAACCGGTGTCGGGCATGTCCTCGGCCCAGGTCGGGCCCGGGTTGGAAGAGCCGGAGCGGGTGGCGCGGGCCCATGGCGGCTCACTGATCGGCGCGTCGCGGGCACGGCAGGGCACGATGTTCGAGCTGCTCCTGCCGCGGCTGCAGTCGGAGCGTTGAGAGGCCGTGATGGGGCAGCGGTCCAGCCGTGTCGCGCGGAGTCGCGGAGGCGCGTCCGCGCGCGGCATTGCGTCCTACAACCTGGAACAGCGCGGCCCGACAGACCGCGGCGCGACGCTGGACCACAGTGGAAGCATCGCATCCACATGATGGGGACCGTCATGAAGCCTTGCTCCACCCGCATGATGAAGGCGGCCGTCGCGGCCGCCGCCTGCGTCCTGGCCGGCCAGGCGATGGCCGACATCACGTTCTACGAGGACGAGCAGTTCCGCGGCCGCACCGGCGGCATCGACTCGCAAGTCCGCTTCCTCAAGGAGATCGGCTTCAACGACCGCGCATCCTCGATCGAGGTCCGCGGCGAGCGCTGGGAGGTCTGCGAGGACCCGGACTATCGCGGTCGCTGCCGGGTGCTGCAGCCGGGCAGCTATCCGTCGCTGCGGTCCATGGGTCTGGACAATCGGATCAGCTCGGCGCGCCGGGTGGACGAGCGCGCCGAGGTCGGCCGCGACCGCTACGGACCCGACCCGCAGCCCACCTACTACCGCCGTGGCGAAGAGACGCTGTACCAGGCGCAGGTGGTCTCGGTGCGCGCCGTGATGGGCAATGAGCAGCAGCGCTGCTGGATCGAGCAGAAGGAAGTGCGGGACCGACCCAACGTCGGCGGCGCGGTGATCGGCGGCGTGCTGGGCGGCATCCTGGGCCATCAGTTCGGCGGCGGCGGCGGGCAGGCGGTGACGACCGCGGCCGGCGCGATCGGCGGCGCGGTGGTCGGCAGCAATGTGAACCGCAACGACGTGCGCAATGTGCAGCGCTGCGGAGCGGCGCCCAGTGGCGGCAACCCGCAGTTCTGGGACGTGACCTATCGCTTCAACGGACAGGAGCACTACATGCAGACCCGGCAGCCGCCGGGAGCGACCGTGACCGTCAACGCGCGCGGCGAGCCGCGCGAGTGATCGGCCAGGGTCATCGACAGCCCCCCGAGAGGATCCCTGGGGCCGGCCGGGACGAGGGCGCGCTAGCATGCGCCCCCGCCCCGGCCGCCCCGTTTGCGCATTCATGAACACCACGACGACTTCCGGCCCCTTGACCGGCGCCCACAGCGCCAACAGCGCCAACAACGCCCACTTGGGCGGCGCGCTCGCCCGTCGCCACGAATGGCTGCCGCTGCCCACGCTGCTGGGCTTCGCGCTGGCGGTGCTCACCATCCTGGTCACCGCCACCTTCTCATGGCGCACCCAGCGGGCACAGTCCGACGCCGCCGACGCGATGGCCCGCACCCTGGCCGTGCAGGAGCAGATCCAGGCGCTGGGCTCGGCGATCAAGGATGCCGAGACCGGCCAGCGCGGCTTCCTGATCACCGGCCTGGACAGCTACCTGGTGCCGTTCAACACCGCGCAGGTGACGCTGCCGGCCGCGACCGAACGCCTGCGCGCGAGCTTCCAGAACTACCGTCCGCAGCTGGCCCGGCTGGAGATGGTCGAGCAGCTCGTCAAGGCCAAGATGACCGAGATGGAGGAGTCCATCGCGATGCGCCGCAAGGGCGACGGCGTCGGCGCGGTGACCGTGGTCCAGGGCGACCGGGGGCGCATCCTGATGGAGCGCATCCGCGCGCTGCTGGGCGAGATGGAGCGCGAGGAGCGGGATCGCGCCGCCGAGCGTCGCGCGCTCTGGGACACGGCGGTCCAGCAGACCGCCGGGGTGATGTGGGGCGGCTCGGCGCTGCTGCTGGTGCTGACCGCCGTCGCCGCGGCCCTGAGCGCACGCGCGCATCGCGCTGCCCGGACCGAGGAATGGCTCAAGGCCGGCCTGGCCGGCCTGGGCGTGGAGCTGCAGGGCGACCCGCAGGTGGAACGGCTCGCCGACGTGGCGACCAGCTTCCTTGCGCGCTGGACCGACGCCCGCGTGGGCGCCTTCTACGTCACCCAGGACGACGGCAGCTTCCTGCGGGTGGGCGGCTATGCGCTGCCGGTCGCGGTCGAAGGCGAGGCGGCGCCGGTGGTGCGCGGCGGGGACACGCTGCTGGGACAGGCCGCCCGCGATCGCCGGCCGGTGCATGTCACCCACTTGCCGGCCGACTACCTGCCGATCACCTCCGCGCTGGGACGGGCGGCATCGACCGAACTGCTGATCGCGCCGGTCGGCGTGGACCGGCGCCTGCAGGGCATGGTCGAGCTCGGTTTCCTGCATCACATCGGCGAGGCCGAGCGCGAGCTGCTGGTCCGGGTGGCGGAACCGCTGGCGATGGCGCTGCGCGCCGCCAAGGACCGCAGCCGGCTCGAGTCGCTGCTCGAGGAGAGCCGCCGCCAGGCCGAGGAACTGCAGATGCAGCAGGAGGAACTGCGGGCCAGCAACGAGGAACTGGAGGAGCAGGGCAATGCGCTGCGCGACTCCCAGTTGCGGCTCGAGAAGCAGCAGACCGAGCTCGAGGAGAGCAATACCCAGCTCGAGGAACAGGCGCGCCAGCTCGAGTTGCAGCGGTCGGACCTGACGCAGGCGCAGGCGCTGCTCACCGAGCGCGCCGAGGCGCTGGAGCGCTCCAACCAGTACAAGAGCGAGTTCCTGGCCAACATGAGCCACGAGCTGCGCACGCCGCTGAACTCGACCCTGATCCTGGCCAAGCTGCTGGCGGACAACAAGGACGGCAACCTGACCGACGAGCAGGTCCGCTTCGCGCAGACCATCAGCTCGGCCGGCAACGACCTGCTGGCGCTGATCAACGACATCCTGGACCTGTCCAAGATCGAGGCCGGCAAGGTCGACATGCAGATCGACCGCGTGTCGCTGCCGCGCCTGCTGCAGCAGTTGACGCAGGTCTTCGCCCCGATCGCGGCGCAGCGCAACCTGGCCTTCGGCCTGCAGCTCGCGCCCGGCGCGCCCGAGTGGATCGAGACCGACGAGACGCGCCTGGGCCAGATCCTCAAGAACCTGCTGTCCAACGCGCTGAAGTTCACCGAGCGGGGCTCGGTGCGCATGGAGGTGGGCGCCACCGCCGACGGGCGCATCGCCTTCGCGGTGACCGACACCGGCATCGGCATCCCGGCGCACCAGCAGGCGCCGATCTTCGAGGCGTTCCGGCAGGCCGACGGCAGCACCCACCGCAAGTACGGTGGCACCGGGCTGGGCCTGTCGATCTCGCGCGACCTGGCGCGGCTGCTCGGCGGCGACATCCACCTGCGCAGCGCGCCCGGCGAGGGCTCGACCTTCAGCCTGGTGCTGCCGCCGACCCACGAGCTGCCCGCCGACGGCCAGGTGCAGCGTCCGCTGTCGCCGGCGCAGGCGCCGATCACCGCGCCGCCGGCCATCGCCGCGTTCGAGGCGGCGCTGCCGTCGGACGGCGAGGCGGAGGAGGGCGCCGACGGCCTGGCGGTGTCGCTGCTGCGCGAGCCGGCGCCGGCCGCGCCGGAGCCTCGGCTGCCGCAGCTCGACGACGACCGGCTCTCCTGGGTGCCGGGCGACCGCGCCATCCTGGTCATCGAGGACGACCAGCGCTTCGCGCTCATCCTGCGCGACCTGATCCGCGAGATGGGTTTCGTCTGCCTGATGGCGCACACGGCCGAGAACGGCCTGTCGGTGGCCCAGCGCTATGCGCCCAGCGCGATCCTGCTGGACATGAACCTGCCCGACCACTCCGGGCTGGGCGTGCTGGACCGCCTCAAGCGCGAGCCGCTGACGCGGCACATCCCGGTGCATGTGATCTCGGTGGCCGACTACACCCACGAGGCGCTCGAGCGGGGCGCGGTCGGCTACGCGCTCAAGCCGGTCAAGCGCGACGAACTGGAGGTCGCGCTGCAGCGGCTGGAGGCCAAGTTCTCGCAGCGCCTGCGCACGGTGCTGGTGGTCGAGGACGACGCCCGCCAGCTCGACAGCATCCGCCACCTGCTGGCCGCCGACGAGGTCCGCATCCAGGGCGTGTCCACCGCGGCCGAGGCGCTGGAGGCGCTGCGCCAGTCGACCTTCGACTGCATGGTCATGGACCTGAACCTGCCCGACATGAGCGGCTACGACCTGCTGGACCAGATGGCGCGGCAGGACGATGTCGCCTTCCCGCCTGTGATCGTCTACACCGGGCACACGCTGTCGCCGCAGCAGGAGCAGCAGCTGCGGCGCTACTCGCGCTCGATCATCATCAAGGGCGCCCGCTCGCCCGAGCGGCTACTCGACGAGGTGACGCTGTTCCTGCACCAGGTGGAAGCCCAGCTGCCGCCCGAGCGCCAGCGCATGCTCAAGGAGGTGAGGGCGCGCGACAACATGCTGGAAGGGCGGCGGGTGCTGATCGTCGAGGACGACGTGCGCAACATCTTCGCCCTGTCGGCGGTGCTGGAGCCCAAGGGGGTGAAGGTGGACATCGCGCGCAACGGCCGCGAGGCGCTGCAGCGGCTCGCCGCGCCGCTGCAGGGGCCGGGCGCGATGGCGCCGGTGGACCTGGTGCTGATGGACATCATGATGCCGGAGATGGACGGCTACACCGCGATGCGCGAGATCCGCGCGCGGCCCGAGCTGAAGCGGTTGCCGATCATCGCGCTCACCGCCAAGGCGATGAAGGACGACCAGGAGAAGTGCATGGCCGCCGGTGCCAACGACTACATCGCCAAGCCGCTGGACATCGAGAAGCTGCTCTCGCTGGTGCGGGTCTGGATGCCGCGCTGAGGACGACCGGCCGATGGCGCACGGAGCCCCCGAGCTGGACATCGAGGTCCGGTTGATCCTGGAAGCGATCTACGAGCGCTACCACTACGACTTCCGCGACTACGCCGGCACCTCGCTGCGCCGCCGCCTGAAGGCGGCGATGCAGCGCTTCCACTGCGCCAACCTGTCGCAGCTGCAGGGCCGGCTGCTGCGCGAAGCCGAGGTCTTCCGCTCGGTGCTGGCCGACCTGACGGTGCAGGTCAGCGAGATGTTCCGCGACCCCGAGTACTTCCGCGCGCTGCGCGAGCAGGTCGTGCCGGTGCTGCGCACCTTTCCGTCGCTGCGGATCTGGGTGGCGGGCTGCAGCGGCGGCGAGGAGGCCTACTCGATGGCGATCCTCATGAAGGAGGAAGGGCTGCTGGAGCGCACGCTGATCTACGCGACCGACATCAGCCACGAGGCGCTCGCCCAGGCGCAGGCCGGGGTGTACCGGATGGACCAGGTGCCGCTGTTCTCGGAGAACCACCGCGCCTCGGGCGGACGGGGTTCGCTGTCGGAGTACTACACCGCGGCCTACGACCATGTGCTGATGGACAAGTCGCTCAAGGAGCGCATCGTCTTCAGCGATCACAGCCTGTCCACCGACAGCGTCTTCGCCGAGGTGCAGCTGGTGTCCTGCCGCAACGTGCTGATCTACTTCAACCGCGCGCTGCAGGACCGGGCACTGGGCCTGTTCAGCGAGGCGCTGTGCCGCAATGGTTTCCTCGGCCTGGGCGCGCGCGAGACGCTGCGCTTCTCCGCGCACGCCGGCGATTTCGTCGAGATCGCCGCCAGGGAACGCCTCTACCAGAAGCGCCCCGGCTGATCGCCGCCGGCGCTGCCCGCGCCGATGCCCGCGGTGGCACTCCTCTCCGCCGCCTCCCGCCTGCCGGGCCCCGCCCTTGCCGAATTCCTGCATCGACCACACCGGTCTTGCAAGGAGAACCCCATGGCCACCAGCAGCATCCTTGGCGGCGAGACCGCCCCGACGCAGTCCAAGGGACGCGGCACCGATTCGCTCGGCCCGAGCGACAGCTCCGACAGCGGCAGCGACGTGCTGGGCGAACGTCCGCTGAGCACGCGACCGGACGACCCGGACGAACTCGGCGCGACCCCCGCCGATCCCGCCAGCGACACCGACCGCTTCGGCACCGGCGAGCGCGGCTCGGCGACGCCGGGCGGCGCGACCGACGCCGCGGACATCCTGCCGGACCGGGTGAGCCACTCGCCGGCCCCCGAGGATGTCGACGCCTCGATCGACGTCGAGGACCTTGCCAGCGGCGACGATCCGTCGGCGGGGCCGGATCCTGAGCACGAGGACGACACCACGACCTGAAGCGTGGGTCCGCGATGCCCGGCGTGACCGGCGCACTGGCGCACTGGCGCACTCGTGGTGTCGGATGTCGTGAAGAGAAGCCGCCGGCAGCGCGCGCGCGCCGCCGGCGCCGCTCAGCCGCGGCCGTTGCGGAATCGGTGCGGCGAGGCCCGCCGTGCGTCGCGCCCAGGCGTCGTCGACGGCGCGCGTTTGCGGGACGCGGCGTCGGCGGCAGAGGTGCGGGCGTGGCGATCAGTGGGCATCGCGGCTCGAGGGCAAGGGTGGTGCCCGCCTGCCGGGCCCGCGGAACGCGCTCAGAGCGCGCCGATGAAGAGCATCGAGGCCAGCACGCCACCCGCCAGCGCGATGAGCCACAGGCGCAGCGGCGCGGGCTCCTGGCGCGGGCGTCGTTGCTGGTGACGATGCGTCAGGAAGCAGGCCACCGCGGCGCCACCGGCCAGCAGGAAGACCAGCGCGAACCCCAGTCCCTCCACCGAGCGGTTGTGGTGCAGCGCGAGCGCCAGCACGATCTGTCCCAGCATCAGCCCCGCGATGCCGGAGGCGGCGGTGGAGGTGAGGGCGGCGGAAGCGGCGGAGCGGACGGGCTGGGACATGGCAGGCGGCAAGGCGTGTCGGAGGCGATGCGCGATTGTCCGGTGCGGCGGCGCCGAGGCGGACGCCGAAAAGCGCCCGACGAGCGCAGTAATTCGCGCTGACACGTCGCGGAGAAGCCGGGCCCGGCCCCGATGGCATCGGGGATGTCGCCCGCCGCGCACATGCGGCATCCCGCGAACGCGGGGGCGTTCCAGGCACGCCGGGGCCTGTTCGTCGCACCTTCCGGGTACAGCGCCGGGCCGTGGCCGTTTTTATGTGGGTGGACGTACAGACGCTCTCTGGAGGGGTGGTGACACTGCGCCGTCCGCGATTGGCGGACATCTTTCTATCGGAGCAACCACCATGACCCTGCCTTTGCTCTCCCGCAAGCCTGTGGCGTTCCAGCGCACCCTGCTGGCCCTCGCCCTGGCCGCCGTCAGCGCCAGCGCTTCCGCGCTGCCGCAATTCACCTGGGACCCGGCCACCGCCGGCTTGAACGGCTCGGCGTTCACCGCCGACAACCTGCTGGTGTCGAACTACTCGACCATCACCTTCGGGGCCGGCAACACGTTCACCGAATCGGGCTACCTGTCCGTCAGCGCCGCCCAGCTGGGCGGCATCACGCTGCCGTCCAACGGCCTGAACTCGGACTACGGCTTCTACATCCAGTTCAGCGGCAACGGCACGCTGACGCAGGCCGGTGACCCGGGCTCGGTGTCCACGGTGGGCACGCTGACCTCGCTGACCTACACCCTGTACGGTTACAACGGCACCTCGTCGTTCGGCTTCTCGGGCAACACCCCGACCGAAACCGCGACCGGCGAAGTCGCCCTGGCCAGCGGCTCGCTGCTGCTGGGCACGGTGGCGACCACGCCGCTGGGCGACGGCACCTTCAACCCGTCGGCCAATGCCAAGCTGACGCTGAACTGGCTGGTGCCGGGCTTCCAGACCTCGCTGCCGCTGTACGACATGGCGCTGACCTCGTTCTCCAACACGACGTCGCAGGTCGAGCCCTTCGCCGGCGGATTCCGCATCCGCCAGGGCGGCGGCTCGATCAACTTCGCCGCCGCGGTGGTGCCGGAGCCTTCGACCTACGCGATGCTGCTCGCCGGTCTGGGCGCCATCGGCTTCGTGGCGCGCCGTCGCGGCCGCACGGAGAAGTGATCGTGCGACCGGTCCCTTCCGGGGCTGGTCCAGGTCCAGGGTCCGGAACACGAGGGCATGCGGGTGCCCGGAGGTTCCGGACCGACCCGCGCGACACGGTGACGGTGCGGGCCGGCACCGTGGCGCGCGACACGGAGCGTTCAACCAACGCTCGACGGCGTCCCGTCCCCGACGGGACGTCCACTGCGATGCTTTGAAGCGATGCGAAGAAGCCCTCAGGCCTGCACGGCGATGGGCGCGAAGGTGGCAGAGGTGGCCGCGTTCACGCCGTCGGGGTCCTGGGGCAGCAAGCGCTTGAAGTCCTGCTTGAGCAGGGCGTAGCACTCGCAGGCCCGGGCTTCCAGCCCCGGTCGGTCCAGCACCGCGATATGTCCGCGGGAGTAACGGATCAGGCCGGCGGCCTGGAGGCGCTGGGCGCTTTCGGTGACGCCTTCCCGGCGCACGCCCAGCAGATTGGCGATGAGCTCCTGGGTGACCGACAGCTCGCAATGCCCATGTTGACGGTCCAGGCACAGCAGCAGCCAGCGGCACAGCTGCCGCTCCAGCGAGTGATGGCGATTGCAGACCGCGGTGTGCGCGATCTGCGAGATCAGCGACTGCAGGTAGCGCAGCAGCAGCTGCGTCGACGCACCGGGGCGCATCAACTCCTCGCGCACCAGCGGCACCCGCATGCGGAAGGCCAGGCCGGCGCGCTGCACGACGGCGCGGCAGGCGGGCGATTCGCCGCCCATCGCGGCCGCCAGGCCGGCGGCGCCTTCCGAGCCGATCATCGCGACCTGCGCCGAATCACCGGAATGCGTGGTGTGGATCAGCGACACGATCGCGGTGATCGGGAAATACACATGGGTGGCGGGAGCCCCGGCCTCGAACAGCACGCGCCCCTTGAGCAGCTCGACGGTCTCGAGCTGTCCGGACCAGCGGGCCTGATCCTCCTCGGGCATCTGCACGAGCAGGAGATTGGCGCGGGGCTGGGGCGCGGAAGGAGTTGCGGCAACGGGCAGGGACATCAACAGGCTCCAGGAACTGGACATCGTTCCAACCGAACACGATGGCAATCACCGTGCCCGCCTGACGTAAACCGGGGTGTCTTTTGGTGCCAAGGCGTGCGTCGCCCCCCGGCTTGAAGGGGGCTTCTGATGGCGCGCGGCATCGACCGCCGGCCTGCCGACGCCCGCACGACGCCGCATGCGCCATCTCCGTGCGCTGGCGCACCGATTTCCAGATGCCAGCCGCACAGCGATCTAGGGAGAGGCCCTCCCGGACAGCGTCCCGCTTCCTATAACCGGGAGGCGCCGGCCTCGATGCCGGCGCGCTTCAACGACTCCACACCGAGGACGACATCCATGAATCGATTCTTCTGCCCGCTCGCGGGCGTCGTGCTGGCGCTGTCCGCCGGGGCGGCGCGGGCCGAGAGCATCCTGTTCGTCGGCAACAGCTTCACCTACGCGCAGGGCTCGGCGGTGATGCAGTTCAACCCGGGCTCGGTCACCGACCTGAACGGCACCGGCATCGGCGGCATTCCAGCCCTGTTCAAGGCCTTCACCGTGCAGGCGGGGCTGGATTACGACGTGAGCCTGGAGACCGTCGGGGGCAGCGGCCTGGACCTGCACTACAACACCAAGATGGCGTTGATCGACAAGCCGTGGGACCGCGTGGTGCTGCAGAGCTACAGCACGCTGGACGCGGCCGATCCCGGCAATCCGGCCAAGCTGATCCAGTACTCGGGCCTGCTGGCTGATGCGCTGCATGCGCGCAATGCGGACGTGAAGATCAACCTGATGGCGACCTGGTCGCGCGCCGACCAGACCTATCTGCCCAGCGGCGCCTGGTACGGCGAGTCCATCTACCAGATGGCGCGGGACGTCGACGCGGGCTACCGGCAGGCGGACCTCGCGTCCGATCACATCGACGGCGTGATCCCGGTCGGCCTGGCCTGGAACCGGGCGATGGCGCAGGGCTTCGCGGACACGAATCCCTATGACGGCATCGACCCGGGCACGGTCAAGCTCTGGGCCAACGACAACTACCACGCGAGCCGCTTCGGCAGCTACCTGGAGGCGCTGACGATCTTCGGCCGCATCACCGGCGTGGATCCGCGCAGCCTCGGCGCGGCGGAGACGGCCGCGGCGCAGCTCGGCATCTCGCAGGCGCAGGCGACGGCGATGCAGCAGCTGGCCTTCGAGCAGCTGGCGGCGCCGGTGCCCGAGCCGTCGAGCTGGGCGATGCTGGCCGGCGGCCTGGGCGTGCTGGCCTGGTGGCGTCGGCGGGCTCAGGCCTCGCGCGTCTCCAGCACGTAGCCCATCCCGCGCACCGTGTGCAGCAGCGGCGCGTCGAAGGGCCGGTCCAGCTTGGTCCTCAGCCGCCGCACCGCGACCTCGACGACATTGGTGCCGCTGTCGAAGTTCATGTCCCAGACCTGCTCGGCGAGCTCGGTCCGGGACAAGACCTGGCCCTGGCGTCGCAGCAGCAGCGTCAGCAGGCTGAACTCCTTGGGCGTCAGGTCCAGCCGCTGGCCGGCCCGGTGCGCCTTGCGGCGCAGCAGGTCGACCTCCAGGTCCGCCAGCTTCAGCACGGTGGCCTCGGCCACCGGCGTGGCGCTGGCCCGCCGCAGCAGCGCCTGGATGCGGGCCACCAGTTCGGAGAAGGCGAAGGGCTTGACCAGGTAGTCGTCGGCGCCGGCCTGCAGGCCGCGGACCCGGTCCTCGACCTCGGCCCGGGCCGTCAGCATCAGCACCGGCAGCGTGCGGGTGTGGTCCTGCTGGCGCAGCGCGGCCAGCACGGCCAGGCCGTCGATGCCCGGCAGCACGCCGTCCAGCAGCACCAGGTCGTAGGCGCCCTCGCTGGCCTGGTGCAGACCGTCGACGCCGTCGCGCACCAGGTCGACGACGAAGCCCTCCTGCGTGAGGCCGCCGCGCAGGTATTCGCCGAGCTTGTCCTCGTCCTCGATGACGAGCAGTTTCATTGCCGCCCTCCCTGGCAGGTCGTGGGTCGCGCGGCCCCGGATCGGGGGTGTGAGGACACCGTCAAGTACGCGAGCCCGCGCCTAGAATCGCGCACCATGCCCGACCGGACACCGACCCTCACCGCGCCGCGCGCCGGGTCCGTCAGCGGCAAGTTGCGCGCCATGGTCTGGCTGATCGTGCTGCCGACGCTGCTGCTCTCGGTCATCGCGGGCATGGCGGTGTTCCACACCGAGCGTCGCGCGGCGGTCGCGGCCGCGACCGAGACCGCCGAGGCGCTGAGCCTGGTCACCGACCGCGAGCTGGCGGTGCGGACCGCGCTGCTGCAGGCCCTGAGCGTGTCGCCGAGCCTGGCCGAGGGCCGGCTGGCGCAGTTCCACAAGGAGGCCGCGCGGCTCGTGGCCGGCTCGCCCAGCACCATCGTGCTGACCACGCAGGACGGCCGGCAACTGCTCAACACCCGGGTCGCCTGGGGGCAGCCGCTGCCGCCGGCCGAGGCCTTCCCGGGCCGCGTCGACACGCGCCGCCGGCTGATGGTTTCCAACCTCCATGTCAGCCCGGTCGACCGGCGGCCCAGCTTCGCGGTGCGCGTGCCGGTGAGCGTCGCCGGCGAGGCGATGTTCCTCGGCCTGGGCAGTCCCGTCGGCGAGATGCAGCAGATCTTCCGCCAGCAGCCGCTGCCCGAGGGCTGGCTGGGGGTGGTGCTGGACGGCCAGGGCATCGTCGTCGCCCGTACCCGCGAGCCGGAACGCCGTGTCGGGCAGCGTGCCAGCCCGGACATGCTGGACGCGCTGGCCCGCGCCGACCGGGGCGTCGTGGACCTGCGCACGCTCGACGGCGAACCGGTCTTCACCGCCTTCAGCCGGGCGCCGGACTCCGGCTGGGTGGTGCTGATCGGCCTGAGCCAGGCGGAGCTGGCCAAAAGCGCCTGGGCCGCGTTCGCGATGATGCTGGCGCTGTCGCTGGTCTTCATCGTGCTGGCGCTGGTGCTGGCGCGGCGCATGAGCCGCGCGATCGCCGAGCCGCTGCGTCGCCTGCGCAAGGACGCCATCCGCCTGGGCGGTGGCGGCACGCTCGAGGAGGTCCGCAGCGGCATCGACGAGATCGACATCGTTCAGCGCGCCCTGGCCGTGGCCAGCCGCGAGCGGGCGAGCAGCGAGCAGCGCCTGCGCGAAGAGGTCGACGCCGCCGTCGCCCAGACCCGCAATGCGCAGCAGACGGTGCTGCGCAGCCAGAAGCTGGAGGCGCTGGGCCGGTTGACCGGCGGCATCGCGCATGACTTCAACAATCTGCTGCAGACGATGACCACCGGGCTGCAGCTGGCCCGCCGGCTGAGCAGCGATCCGCGCGCCGACAGCGCGCTGGAGGCCTGCCAGCGCGCCACCTCCCGGGCCGCGCAGCTGACGCGGCAGCTGCTGGCCTTCGGTCGTCAGCAGGTGGGTCATGAGACCGTCATCGACCTGCGCCGCCAATTGCCCGAGCTGATGGCGCTGGCCAGCGGCGCGGTGGGCAGCGCGGTCGAGGTCGCGCTGGCGATCGACGAGACGCTCTGGCCGGTGCGCACCGATCCGGTCCAGCTCGAGCTGGCGGTGCTGAATCTCGCGCTGAACGCGCGCGACGCGATGCAGGGGCGCGGCACGCTGACGGTGTCGGCCCGCAACCGGGTGCTGGCGGAAGGCGATCCGGTCGGCCTGGCGCCGGAGCTGCAGCCGGGCGAGTACGTCGCGATCGCGGTCCGCGACACCGGCGACGGCATGACGCAGGAGCAGATGGAGCGCGCCTTCGAGCCCTTCTTCACGACCAAGCCGGTGGGGCAGGGGACCGGCCTGGGGCTGGCCCAGGTGTATGCGCTGGCGCGGTCGGCGGGCGGCACCGCCGGCATCGTCAGCAAGATCGGGCTGGGCACCGAAGTGACGCTGTGGCTGCCGCGCTCCCACGGGCGGATGGAAGAGGCGGCATCGCCGGTCCCTGCCGACCGGGCCGCGGAGCGGCGCCATGCGGGCACGGTGCTGCTGGTCGAGGACGAGCCCTCGGTGCGGGAGCTCACCGCGCAGGCGCTGGAGGAGCGCGGCTTCACCGTCAAGACCGCGCCGACGGCCGACCATGCGCTGGACCAGCTGCGTGCCGGCCTGGCCGCCGATGTGGTGCTGACCGACATCGTCATGCCCGGCGCGCGCAGCGGCGTCGACCTGGTGCGGACCTTGAAGGTGCTCAAGCCGACGCTGCCGGTGGTGCTGGCCAGCGGTCACCCGGTGCGCATCGAGGAGGCGCCCAATGTGCCGCTGGTGCCCAAGCCCTATGACATCGACGGCCTGGCGGCCGTGCTCGCCGAGGCGATGAACCCGACCCGCTCGCCGGCGGACCTGACGCCGGGCGAGCGCTGACCGCTGAGCGATGACTGCTGATCGCCGACGGACCCGCGGGCGCCCGGCGGCGCGGCGTCAGGCCGGCTTCGGCAGGTCCTTGAGCAGCTTGTCCAGCGTGATCGGATAGTCGCGGATCCGGACGCCGGTGGCGTTGTGGATGGCATTGGCCACCGCCGCCGCGACACCGCAGATGCCCAGCTCTCCGACGCCCTTGGCCTTGAGCGGCGACGAGAGCGGGTCGGTCTCGTCGAGGAAGATCACTTCCTGGTGAGGGATGTCCGCATGCGCCGGCACCTCATAGCCGGCCAGGTCATGGTTGACGAAGAAGCCGCGGCGCTCGTCGACATGCAGCGCCTCCATCAGCGCCGCGCCCACGCCCATGGTCATCGCGCCGATCACCTGGCTGCGCGCCGTCTTCGGATTGAGAATGCGCCCGGCGGCGCAGACCGCCAGCATCCGGCGCACGCGCACCTCGCCGGTGTAGGCGTCGACGGCGACCTCGCAGAAGTGGCCGCCGAAAGTGGACTGCTGGTACTTCTTGTCGAGGTCGCCGAACTCGATCCGGTCCTCGGCCGCGAGGCCTTCGGCGCCGGCGACCTCGCCCAGCGACAGGCTGCGTCCGCCGCCGCGCACCTGGCCGTCAGCGAAGACCGCATCCTTGACGTCGATGCCGGCTTTCCGGGCGACGGCCTCGCGCAGCGCGACGCAGGCGGCGTAGACGCCGGAGGCCGAGCTGTTGCCGCCCCACTGGCCGCCCGAGCCGGCCGACACCGGCAGCGCCGAGTCGCCCAGGCGCACCACCACCTGGTCCAGCCCGACGCCCATCATCTCGGCCGCGGTCTGCGCCAGGATGGTGTAGCTGCCGGTGCCGATGTCGGTCATGTCGGTCTCGACGGTGACGACACCGCGGCGGTCCAGGCGCACGCGCGCGGCCGACTTCATCACGAGGTTGTTGCGGAAGGCCGCCGCCACGCCCATCCCGATCAGCCAGCGACCGCCGGGGCCCTCGCGCCGCTGGCCCGGCGGGGTGCGCCGGTTCCAGCCGAAGCGCTCGGCCCCGGTGCGCAGGCATTCGCCCAGCCGGCGCTGGGAGAACGGCCGGTCCGGCTTCTCCGGATCGACCTGCGTGTCGTTGAGCAGCCGGAACTGGATCGGGTCCATGCGCAGTTGCTCGGCCATCTCGTCGATCGCGATCTCCAGCGCCATCAGGCCGGGTGCCTCGCCCGGCGCGCGCATCGCGTTGCCTTCGGGCAGGTCCAGCACCGCCAGCTTCATCGCGGTCATGCGGTGTTCGCCCGCGTAGAGCAGGCGCGTCTGGGCGACCGCCGTTTCGGGCGAGCCGCCGGGCAGGTCGCCCGACCAGCTCTCATGGCCGATCGCGGTGATGCGGCCGTCCCGGCCGGCGCCGATGCGGATCCGTTGCAGCGTCGCCGGCCGGTGCGTGGTGTTGTTCATCATCAGCGGCCGCTGCAGCGCCACCTTGACCGGCCGACCGGCCGCCTTCGCGCCGAGCGCGGCCATCAGCACGTCGGCGCGCAGGAAAAGCTTGCCGCCGAAACCGCCGCCGATGAAGGGCGAGATCAGCCGCACCTTGTCGCGGGGCAGGCCCAGGGTTCGCGCCAGGTCGCCGCGGCCCCAGTCGATCATCTGGTTGGAGGTCCAGACGGTGAGGCGATCGCCTTCCCAGACCGCCAGCGTCGCAT
The DNA here is from genome assembly GCF_002761755.1 of Roseateles chitinivorans. Taxonomy (GTDB): domain Bacteria; phylum Pseudomonadota; class Gammaproteobacteria; order Burkholderiales; family Burkholderiaceae_C; genus Roseateles; species Roseateles chitinivorans. The sequence continues at coordinate 2,180 of NZ_PEOG01000053.1, read as the reverse complement.
GCGGCTCCATCATCGCGTGCGACTGGTCGGGGGTCGTGTAGGTCTGGTCGAGGCGCACCGCCGCGCGGGCGAAGGCGCCGTCGAAATCGCCGACCCGCGTCTCCGGCGGCATGCCGCCGGGGCCGTCGTCCGCCTTGGGCGGCTGGGCCTGGTCCTTGGCCTTCGCCAGGCTGAAGGCGCCTGCCTCGGGCGCGTACTCGACGCGGATCAGGGCGGCCGCCGCGCGGGCCTGCTCGAAGCGCTCCGCGACGACGACCGCGATGGCCTGGTGGTAATGCGCGATCTCCGGTCCGCCCAGCAGCGCGGCGGTGTTCATCCGTCCCTTGCCGAGCTTGCCGGCGTTCTGCGCGGTCACGACGGCGAGCACGCCGGGCGCGGCTTCCGCCGCCTGGACATCGATCCGCGCGATGCGGCCCTTGGCGATGCCCGCGCCGACGACGACGCCGTAGGCGGCGTCCTTGGCCACATCGTGGCGCTCATAGGCATAGGGCGCGGTGCCGGTGGTCTTGCGCGGCCCGTCGATGCGGTCGCTCGGCTGGCCGACGATCCGCAGCTGGTCGACCGGGTTGGTGGTGGCGGGGGTGTCGAACTTCATGCGGTCCTCCCGGTGTGCCGGGCTTGTGCCAGGACGGCGGTGAGCGTGCGCTCGACCAGCGGCAGCTTGAACGCGTTCTCCGCGGTCGGCGTCGCGCCGGCCAGCAGGGCCTGCGCGGCGGCCGGCACGCCCTGGCGCAGCGCCGTCTCGGCGCGCTCCACGCGCCAGGGCTTGGGCGCGATGCCGCCGACGGCGAAGCGGGTGGCGCCGCCGTCGCGCGGGATCACCGCGGCGACCGAGACCAGCGCGAAGGCATAGGAGGCGCGGTCCCGCACCTTGTGATACAGCTGCGTGCCGCCGAGGGGCCGCGGCAAGGTGACCGCGGTGATCAGCTCATTGGCCTCGAGCGTCGTCTCGATGTGCGGGGTGTTGCCCGGCAGGCGATGGAAGTCGGCGATCGGGATGCGCCGCGCCTGCCCGTCGGGACGCAGGGTTTCGACGGTCGCATCGAGCACCCGCATCGCCACCGCCATGTCGCTCGGATGCGAGGCGATGCAGGCGTCGCTGACGCCGATCACCGCCAGCGGCCGGCTCATGCCGGCGATCGCCGGGCAGCCGCTGCCCGGCTGGCGCTTGTTGCAGGGCTGATCCGGGTCATAGAAATAGGGGCAGCGGGTGCGCTGCAACAGGTTGCCGGCGGTCGTCGCGCGGTTGCGCAACTGGCCGGAGGCACCGGCCAGCAAGGCGCGCGACAGCACGCCGTAGTCGCGCCGCACCCGGGCATCCGCCGCCAGGTCGGTGTTGCGCACCAGCGCGCCGATGCGCAGGCCGCCTTCGGGCGTCGGCTCGATCCGGTCCAGGCCCAGGCCGTTGACGTCGACCAGATGGACGGGCGCCTCGATCTGCAGCTTCATCAGGTCGAGCAGGTTGGTGCCGCCGGCGATGAAGCGCGTGCCGGGCCGCGCGGCCGCGGCGGCGACCGCGGCGGCGGGCGAGGTGGCGCGCTCGTAGGTGAACGGCTTCATGCGGGCCTCCGGTCGCCGGCGCCCGGCACGGGGACGCCGGCCACCTCGGCCATCGCGTCGATGATGTTGGAGTAGGCGCCGCAGCGGCACAGGTTGCCGCTCATGCGCTCGCGCAGTTCGTCGATGGACAGCAGCGGGCGAGCCTGGAGGTCGGGCGTGACGTGGCTGGGCAGGCCGGCCTTGATCTCGTCGAGCACCGCGACCGCGGAGCAGATCTGGCCCGGCGTGCAGTAGCCGCACTGGTAGCCGTCATGCCGCACGAAGGCCGCCTGCATCGGATGCAGCCGCTCCGGCGTGCCCAGGCCCTCGATGGTGACGACCCGGGCGCCCTGGTGCATGACCGCCAACGTCAGGCAGGCGTTGACGCGCCGGCCGTCGAGATGGACGGTGCAGGCGCCGCACTGGCCGTGGTCGCAGCCCTTCTTGGTGCCGGTGAGCCGCAGATGCTCGCGCAGCAGGTCCAGCAGCGAGGTGCGGTTGTCGACGTCCAGCGTGTGGGACTGGCCGTTGACGTCGAGCGTCACGCGGGTGGTGGCCACGAGGTTCTCCTGAGGGCGCGCGCCGGGGCGCGACGGGGTCTGCGCGGCCGCTTCCAGCGGCGCCCCGGCGGCGACCGCGGC
>NZ_PEOG01000052.1 GCF_002761755.1 Roseateles chitinivorans | reverse complement strand
CTTGCAACGTTGGCGCGCCTGGGCCGCCGGACTGCTGGTGGCGCTGGGCCTGGGCGCCGGCGCGGCCGGCGGCTGGGGGGGCCACCGCTGGTGGCAGGGCAAACAGCAAGCCGCCGAGCTGGCCGCCGCCCAGGCGGCGGCGCGCGCGGCGGGCCGCGATCCGACGGTGCCCGAGTACGTCCGCGATGCCGCCATCGCCCACGTCGTCTACCAGCCGGAGAAGCGCCATCCGGTCGAGGTCGGCGCCGATCAGGCCGATCACCTCGTCCAATGGCTGAGCAAGCGCCTGGGCGCGCAGCTGTACACGCCGGTGCTGCGCGACTACGGCTGGAAGCTGGTCGGCGGTCGACTGCTGCCGGCGAGCGACGACCCGTCCGTCGGCGACGCGCTGGCCCGTGCGCAGTTCATGTACGAGAACGACCTCGGCGAGCGCTTCACGCTGTACGTCAGCACTGGCGCGGCGTCGCCGCAGGCGCCGGTGGCCTTCCGCCTGACGCGGCGCACCGAGGGCGGTCGCACCACGCGCAGCCTGTACTGGATCGACGGCAAGCTCGCCTACGCGCTCAGCGGGGACTTCGACGAGAAGCGCCTGCGGGTGCTCGCCGACCTGGTCCATGCCCGCATGGGCATGATTGCCCGCGCGGCCTCATCGCCCTGACCTTTCGATGTGAAAAGTCCGGCGGGCACAATGCGCCGCCATGTCGCTCACACGCCTGATCGCCGGCCACATCCGTGGTCATTGGCGGCCCTATGCCGCCAGCGCGCTGATGCTCAGCACCATCGCCGTCCTGACGGTCTGGATCCCGCGGCAGGTCGGCCATGTCGTCGACGCGCTGGTCGCGCACCGCCTCGCCGGCTGGGACCTGATCGCGCAGCTGGGCCTGCTGGTGCTCGCCGGCCTGGCGATCTACCTGCTGCGCGTGGGCTGGCGCCTGGCGCTGTTCCGCACCGCCTATGAGCTCGGCCGGCAACTGCGCACCCGCCTCTATGCCCAGTTGACCCGCCAGGGTCCGGCCTTCTTCCACGCCCAGCGCACCGGCGACCTGATGGCGCTCGCGACCAACGACGTCGATGCCATCGAGATGGCCGCCGGCGAGGCGCTGCTCGCCGCCTTCGACGGCACGCTCACCCTGATCCTGGTGCTGGGGATGATGACCATCGGCGTCGACTGGCGCCTGGGCCTCGCCGCGCTGGTTCCCTTCCCCTTCATGGCCTATGCGTTCTGGCGCATCTCGACGCAGGTCCATGTCGCCTGGTCCGATTCGCTGTCCCGCTTCTCCGCGCTCAACCAGCAGGTGCAGGACAGCCTCGCCGGCGTGCGCACCGTGCGCGCGCTCGGCCTCGTGCGGCGCAGCCGGGCGCAGTTCGGCGAACTCGCACGCGACGCCGGCGCCGCCGCCTACCAGGCGCAGCGCTGGGAAGCGATGTTCGAGCCCGCCGTCGGCCTGTCGCTCGGCGCCGCCACGGTCATCGCGCTCGGCGTGGGCGCCTGGCTGGTCGGCACCGAGCTGATCACCATCGGCCAGCTGACCGCCTTCACGATGTATCTGGGACAGCTGATCTGGCCGATGTTCGCGGCGGGCTGGGTGCTGTCGCTGCTCGAGCGCGGCCGCGCCGCGTGGTCGCGGCTGCAGCCGGTGCTCGACGCCCCGGCCGGTCTCGTCGACACCGGCACGCGGGAGATGCCCGCGCATGCGGACATCGCCTGGGACCGCGTGTCCTTCCGCTATCCCGGCATGGCGCAGCCGGCGCTCGAGGAGATCGCGCTGACGCTGCCACCGGGCCGCACGCTGGGCATCGTCGGCGCGACCGGCTCGGGCAAGTCGACGCTGCTGCGGCTGCTGCTGCGGCAGTACGAACCCGATGCCGGCAGCGTGCGGCTGGGCGGCGTGCCGGCGCCGGAGATCCGGCTCGACGCGCTGCGGCGCGCGCTGGCCTGGGTGCCGCAGGAGCCCTTCCTGTTCTCGGCCTCGGTCGCCGACAACATCGCCCTGGCCCGACCGGACGCGACCCGCGAGCAGGTCATCGCCGTGGCCGAGCTGGCTGCGGTGCATGACGACATCGCGCGGCTGCCCCAGGGCTACGAGACCCTGGTCGGCGAGCGCGGCGTGACGCTGTCCGGCGGCCAGCGCCAGCGCGTGGCGATCGCGCGGGCGCTGTTGGCGCAGGCGCCGGTGCTGCTGCTGGACGACGCGCTGTCCGCCGTCGACAGCGGCACCGAGACGCAGATCCTGGACCACTGGCGCGCGCTGCGCCGGCGCCATCCGGAACGGAGCCTGGCGATCGTCAGCCACCGGCTGTCGGCGGTGATGGAAGCCGACGAGATCGTCGTGCTCAGGCAGGGCCGGATCGTCGAGCGCGGCCGGCACGAGGACCTCATCGCGCTGGGCGGCTGGTATGCCGGCCAATGGCGCTATCAACAACTGGAGGCCAGCCTTGACGCCGCCTGAGACCGCGTCCGTCAAGGACGGCAAGACGCAGCCCGAGTCGCATTCGCCGCGCGAGGCGCTGGCGCTGCTGGCGCAAGCCGCCGCGCCGGAACGCCGCGGCTTGACCAAGGGACTGGGCTGGCTGGTCGTGGCGGCCGCGCTGGAGGCCATCGGGCCGATCCTCGGCAAGCACTTCATCGATGCCCACGTGCTGCCGCGCGATTTCTCGCTCGCCCCGATGGCGCTGCTGCTGGGCGCGATGCTGCTGGCAGGCTGGACCGCGAGCCTGCTGCGTTACGCGCAGCTGCGACGCATGGCCGCGGTCGCGCAGCGCTCGGTGCTGCGCCTGCGCGAGCAGGTCTACGCCCATGTCCTGGCGCAGCCGATGGCCTTCTTCGACCGCAGCATCACCGGCCAATTGCTGAGCCGCATCACCAACGACACCGACGCGGTCAACAACCTGTACCGGCAGGTGCTGTTCGTGATGCTGGACTCCAGCATCGTCGTCGCCGGCGCGCTGGTCGCGATGGCCTGGCTGGACTGGCGGCTGATGCTGATCGTGCTGGCGCTGGTGCCGGCGAGCTCCGGGATCATCTGGCTCTACCAGCGCGCCAGCAGCGGCCCGGTGCAGAAGGCACGGGCGCTGCGGGCCGAACTCAACGCGCAGATGGCCGAGAGCATGGCCGGCATGGCGATGCTGCAGTCCGCGGGCGCCGCGCAGCGCTTCGCCTCGCGCTACGAGAGCGCCAACCGGGCGCAGCTGCAGGCGCGGGTGCAGGAGCTGCGCGCCAATGCCTGGCTGCTGCGACCGGCGCTGGACCTGCTCAACGTGCTGCTGATCGTCACGGTGATCTATGGCTTCGGGCAGCGTGAGTTGTCCGGCATGGAGGTCGGCCTGCTGTATGCGTTCCTGGCCTACATCGCGCGGGTCGTCGAGCCGCTGATCCAGATCACGATGCAGTTCAGCCAGCTGCAGCAGGCGCTGGTGGCGGCATCGCGGGTGCGTGCGCTGCTGCGCGAGCCGTCCGAGCCGCGGTCGCATCGACCGGACCTGGTCGTTGGCGCCGGCGCCATCCGCTTCGAGCACCTGAACTTCGCCTACAAGCCGGAGCAGCCGGTGCTGCGCGACCTGGACCTGGACATCCCGGCCGGCAGCTTCGTCGGCATCGCCGGCCACACCGGATCGGGCAAGTCGACGTTGCTGGCGCTGCTGCTGCGCTTCTACCCGCCGCAGCAGGGGCGCATCCTGATCGACGGCCAGCCGCTCGACCAGTTGCCCGACGAGACCTTCCACGAGGCGCTCGGTCTGGTCCCGCAGGAGCCCTACCTGATCGCCGGCAGCGTGCGCGACAACATCCGCATGGGCCGGGCGATCCCGGACGCGCAGGTCGAGGCGGCAGCCCGGGCGGCGCGGGCGCACGACTTCCTGAGCGCGCTGCCGCAGGGTTACGACAGCCGGCTCGGCGACGGCGGGCTGGCGGTGTCGACCGGCCAGAAGCAGCTGATCGCGCTGGCGCGCGCGCTCGCGGGCAATCCGCGCATCCTGCTGCTGGACGAGGCGACGGCCAACATCGACAGCGCGACCGAGGCACAGGTCGGCGAGGCCCTGCGGGCGCTGCGCGGCCGCGTGACGGTGATCGCGATCGCGCACCGGCTGTCGACGATCCGCGAGGCCGACCAGATCGTGGTGCTCAACCACGGCCGCCTGTCCGAACGCGGCACGCACGAGGCGCTGATGGCGATCGACGGCGGGATCTACCAGCGCCTGGTGCAGTTGCAGGCGCTGGAGGAATGAGCCGGCCTGTGCGGAGCCACGGCTGAAACGATAGAAGCCCGGTCTCTCGACCGGGCTTCCAAGGGCCTCGAAGGGCGGGTTTCCAGAAGGTTCCCCAAAGGGCTGGAAGCTAGGAATGGCCTCAAAGGGCAGGACGGATTCTGCGCTTGGCGCGGGTCGGCATCAAGACAGTGGTTCGAGTGGCTGCCTCGCATCGATGTGCAGGGCCTGTTCCCCTATCGGAACAAGCAGCGCACTGGCATTCAGCGCCTTGATCGCTGCGCGCTGGATGCGCCGGACCAGTGCCGAATCCACCACCCACTTCACCGCGCCTTTGGCGTCCGTTGGCAGATGCAGCCGGCGATTGCTGACGGTGTGAATGCAATCGGCCTTCGCCCATCGGCGACATGGCGTGAAGTAGTCGAGCGGACAGATCGCATCGGAAGCGACCTCGACATGAACGCCCGTGCAGGACTTCGACGGATCGTGTGAGCGCGAGAGCGGAACCACGATGCAGGATTGGCGGCTCAATCGGCCATTCAAGACGATGACCAGCCTGTTCTTCACCATCTCCGGCGGGATCCGCCGATTGAAGTCTGAATGTCCCGACGATTGCTCACCCGATCCACCGAATTGCCCGAAATGGCATTGGAGGACCTGACCGACCGTCGGCGAAAAGTTGATCGCCATGAGACCCTCTTCGGGCGTTGCAGTGGCGAGGCAGTGTTGCCAACGCCGCCACGGTCGGGAATCGGAGAGAAGAGGGATGTCGCATGTCATTCACAACCGTTTGGGGGTGATGTATGCATCCCCGCGGAATCAGTGCTCGGTGACCTGCGCCGCCTGCATCAGCAGGTCGAGCTTGGCCTTCATCTGGTCCTGCGGCGTGCCGGTCTCCGCCCGGTACTGGAAGGTGTAGAGCACCTCCGGCGCCGGCTGGGCGTCGGGGACGCCGGGGATCGCGCTGATGATCTGCCGGTCGTTCGCGCTCACCGCGACGCCGTCGTAGGGATGCGCGTGGCGCAGGCGCTTGCTCCACTCGCGCTTCACCGTCTCGCTGCCGGACTCGGCGGGCGTTCCATGCCGGAAGACATCGATCTCGGTCTTCTCGTCGGGGTTGTAGGCCACGACCCCGGCGATGCGGAGCTCATCCCCGGCGGGTTCGTGCAGGAAGGCCAGGTCCAGGCGCAGCCGACCACCCGGTTCGATCTTCTGCAGCTCGGGCCCGTAGGTGAACGCCAGACGGCGGTCGTCGAACGCGAAGCTGCGTCCGTAGTCGACCTTCAGCACCGGCGCCGCCAGCGGCTTCGGCAGCAAGGGCCCTTGCTGCAGGAAGCGGTTCCAGTCGGACAGCTTGCCTTCGTAGGAGGCCGCGAAGAAGCCGGTCATCCGCTTCATCCGGTCGATCTGCCCGGCCAGGCCCAGCGCTCCCGCGCGGGCCTCGAAACCGACCGAGCCATCGGGCACCGGCAGGTCGAAGGCCATCAGCCAGTCGCTGCCGAACCAGGTCGTGACGTGCCAGAGGCGCACCTGCCAGATCCGACCCCAGGCATCGGTGAAGCGGCTGTCCTTGACCGGGTCGCCCAGCGAGACGACCTTGACCGTCTCCGCATTGACGTGGATGGTGCCCGGCGACGCCTTGAGCACCAGGTCCCTGACCATGCGGGGATCGGCGTACCAGGTGGCCGGGTCGATGCCCTGCGGCCTGTGCCGGTGGAACACCAGGTAGCCCTTGAAGTCGGCCGAGTCCTGCCAGCCTTCGTGCCCGAGGTCGAGCCGCGTGTAGTGCGGCTGAGTGATCACCCAGTCGCCATTGCCGTTCTGCACGACCAGCCCGGGCGCGCTGCGCTCGTAGAAGCCGTGCAGCAACCGGTCGCTGCCGCTGCCGCGGGGGAAGGTCTCGCTGGCGTTCTCGGCGAGCAGCTCGCGCAGCTGGGTGGCGTTGAACTCGTCCGCCGCCTTCATGTAGGCATCCGACAACTCGGCGAAGCGCTTCGGGGTGGGGATGTCGGCCTTGAAGCGCGCCGACCGCGTCTTGTCGAAGACGACGAATCCGGTGGATCCGCGCGCGTTCACGCTGACCACGCCGTCGGGGGCGCTCCTCACGAGCGCGATGGGGACGGCGATGTTCAGCGTGTTCTCGGTGGTGCGCATCGCCCGCACGATGCCGATCACCCGGCCCGAGGCGTCGACCAGCGGCCCGCCGCTGTTGCCGCCCGAGATCGGCGCGGAAAAGCGCATCCAGGACCAGCGGCCGCTGTCTTCCTCCGGCGTGTCCGAGGTGTAGTTCCCCTCCCGCATGACGACGCCCTCGCCCAGCGCGTTGCCGACCGCATAGACCGTCCCGTTGAGGACCGGCTTCTCGTTGAGCGGCAGCGCGGCGACGTTGTCCGGCGGATTCGCGAGCGTGAACACGGCGAAGTCCTGGTCGACGGAGCCCTTGGTGACCTGCGCGATCGGGTAGAGCTTGCCAGCCGCGTCGCGCAGCATCGGCTCGCCGCGCGAATCGCCGAACGAGGCGATCAGCACATGCATGGCGGTGGCGTAGGTGTTGTCGCCGATCGCGAAGGCGGTGCCGACCGACACGTACTTGTCGGCGCGCATCTGATAGGGCAGCAGCTCGTGCCAGGACTTGTCGTAGCGGATGGACTCCTCGGCCGGCTTGGGCACGACGACCTCGAAGGTGGCCTCGCGCACCTGGCGCTGGATGTCGGGCTCCAGCGGCGCCGCGCTGGCGACGACGCACAGTTTCAGCCCCAGGATCGCCACGCCACCGATGCGGACCGCTGCCGCCAGTGCCTTCTGCATACGCCTCCCTCTGACGGCCGAAGCAAGCGCGGCCGCGGAAGGATGCTGGCGTCGAGAAGCTGCCCGGTGGTGTCGAGCGGGTGAAGAAGGATGAAGCGAACAGACCTGCGCGGCTTCCCGCTGTTCCGTGACGGCGCGGTGAGCGCGCAGAAACGCAGTCGCTCAGGCGCTCACACCAGCAGGATCAAGCGCTCCAGGATCAACACCGAGAACGCGCCGATGCCGGCGATCACGGTCCACTTGATCAGCAGGATCGCGCGGCGGCGCCAGACCGGGCGCTTGGTGGCGATGTAGAGCGCGAAACACAGCAGCCCCGCCACGAGCAGCAGGGCGATCACGGTGCGGACGATCAGCATGCGCGGAGGTCCGGTCTCGTCACCACGCCGGCGCCAGCTCGGCGAAGCCGGCAGGCGCGTCGCGCTCGTCCTCGAAGGTCACGATCTCGTAGGCCTCGGCATCCGCCAGCAGCTCGCGCAACAGCAGGTTGTTCAGCGCATGCCCGCCCTTGAACGAGGTATACGCCGCCAGCAGCGGGTGCCCGACGACCTGCATGTCGCCGATCGCGTCCAGGATCTTGTGCTTCACGAACTCGTCGTCGTAGCGCAGGCCCTCGGCATTGAGCACCCGGTAGTCGTCAACGACGATCGCATTGTCCATGCTGCCGCCCAAGGTCAGCCCGCGCGAGCGCATCAGCTCGATGTCCTTGGTCATGCCGAAGGTGCGCGCCCGCGCGATCTCACGCTTGTACTGGCCGCTGCCCATGTCGAAGACGTAATGCTGGCCCGTCGCCGACACCGCCGGGTTGTCGAACTCGATCTGGAAGCTCAGGGTGTAGCCGTGGTGCGGCACCAGCCGCGCCCACATCAGGCTCTTGCCCTCGCCCTTGCGCACCTCCACCGGCTTCTTCACCCGCAGGAACTGCTTGGGCGCGTTCTGCAGCTCGATGCCGGCGCTCTGCAGCAGGAAGACGTAGCTCGCCGCCGATCCGTCCAGCACGGGCACCTCGTCCGCGTTGATGTCGATCAGCAGGTTGTCGATGCCCAGGCCCGCGCAGGCCGACAGCAGATGCTCGATCGTCTGCACCTTGGGCTGGCCGGGATCGCCGCCGGGGCTGATCGTCGTGGCCATGCGGGTATCGCAGACGCTGTGCGTGTTGACCGGGATGTCGACCGGCTGGGCCAGGTCCACCCGACGGAACACGATGCCGGTGCCGGGCGCCGCGGGCCGCAGGGTGATCTCCACCTTCTGGCCGCTGTGGATGCCGACCCCGACCGCGCGGGTCAGCGATTTGATGGTGCGTTGCTTGAGCATGGGCGGCATTCTCCCAAATCGGGGTCAACCCTGCTGGACCACGGCCTCATGATCGGCGCGCGCCACCGGCAGCCGCAGCGTCACCACCGTGCCGTGCCCCGGGCTGCTGTCCACCCGCAACGAACCGCCCAGCACCTTGGCCCGGCGCTGCAGGCCGCGCAGGCCGCGTCCGTGGGCGATGGTGGCGACGTCGAAGCCCTCGCCGTCATCCTCGACGCGGATCTCCACCCGCCGGCCCAGGTCGCGCGTCACCACCCGCACCCGCGACGCCCGGGCATGCTTGAGCGCGTTGGTCAGGGCCTCCTGCATCAGGCGGAGCACATGCAGCGCATCGGGCGGCTCCAGCCATTCCAGCGGCGGCAGGTCGTGCACGTCCCATTCCAGCTTGAGGCCGCCGAGCTGCAGCCGCTTGCCCAGCCGGTAGCGCATCGTCGCCAGCAGCGACACCAGGTCGTGGCCGACCGGCTCCAGGGAATCGATGACCAGCCGCAGGTCGTCGACGCATTCGCGCAGCACGTCCACCACCTGCTCCTGGGGCATCGTGCCCTGCTCCACCGCGACCATCGCCGACAGCAGCGAGGATCCCAGCCCGTCGTGCATGTCCTGCATGATCCGCTGCCGCTCCAGCAGCAGGGCCTGCTGGCGCTCCACCTCGCGCAGCTTGTCGTGCTGGGCGCGCAGTTCGACGCTGCGCTCCTCCAGCCGCTGGGCCAGGTCCTCGTTGGCGCGCTCGACCTGACGCAGCGCCTCCACGTAGCGGAACTGCACCGCATAGAGGAAGCTGGCCAGGATCACCAGCGTCGCGAACGGCATCAGATAGACGTGCTCCGGCCACCACCAGCCCGCCAGCAGGCCCAGGTCGTGCACGCCGAGGGCGACGCCGATCACCAGCGCCGCGGCCATCACACGGAGTTCGCGCGTGCCCTGGCGCCAGGCGACGCTCGCCACGAAGGCGGTGCCCGCCAGCCCGACCACCGCATTGCAGATGTGCAGCAGCACCAGCGCGTCGAAGCCGCGTCCCCACAGCGGCATCGACGCCAGGCTGGACACCAGCACGAACAGGGCCATGCCGCGCTCGAAGCGCGCGAAGCGTTGCCGCGCGAAGCGCAGCGCGAAGAGGAAGGTCAGCAGCATCACCCACGACATCGAGGCGTGGGTCACCCACCAGAACCACTCGAGCGCGTCACGCGTGCGGGGCAGGTCCAGGTGGTAATGGAGATTGCGGACCAGCCAGGCGACGGTGGCCAGCGAGAACAGCAGGTAGGACGAATCCTCGCGACGCTTGAGCCAGAGCAGCAGCGCGAACAGGCCCAGCGTCACCAGCGTCAGCCCGGTGGCCTGCGGCACGCCGATCTGCAGCACCCAGCGGCGATCATGGCGTGGCTCCAGGTCCTCCCGCGCCCCCAGCCAGACGCTGGAGACGGAGTAATAGCCGGCCTGCATCACCGGCACGGCGATGACGACCTCGATCTCGCGGGCCTGCTGGATCTCGGTCAGCGCCGCCGGCAGCACCACCCACAGCGGGCGCACCCATTGCTCGCGCGCGCCGGACTGGTTGTCGAAGACCGGCCGCCAGCCGTCGTCGGTCTTCACCAGCACCGCGGCGGCCAGCGCCACCAGGCGCGGCATATAGAGTGCGACGCTGGTCGGCCAGCGGCCGTTCGGCGCGGCGTAGCGCAGGCGGTACCAGCGCATCTGGAAGCGCGCGTTGGCGCTTGTGCTCGTGGCTGCCTCGCGCTGCTGGAACTCTGGCAACTGGACGGTTTTCCAGGCCGCGGGATCCGACGGCGGCAGCAGCGCCTGGGGCAACGCGCCGTCCTGTCCGTCCATCACGCGCAGCGCCCGCCACCAGGCCTTGAGCTGATCCTGGGTCCAGTCGCTGGTCGCGACTTCGGCTTCGGTGGCGCGCTGGGCACCGGTGGCTGGTCCACTCTCGGGCACGGGCCGCGCCGGTCCCAAGGGCGACGCGCGGGCGACCTGTTTCGCGGCTGCCGCGTCGATGGCGGGGCCCTGAGCGGTGCCTTGCGCGCGGACCGGTTGAGGAATGAGCAATGGAAGCGCCAGCGTCAGCCAAACGGCCAATGCCAACAAGGCCGCGACCGACCGGGAGACCACTCCCGCACGCGCGCCTCCCGGTTTCCATAGCGTCATATCACCCATGCCTGGCCCATGAATCCGTTTCTTCTTGTGATCGGGCGCCAGTGTGCCGAACTTCACGAACCGACACGAGCCTTCAATTGCAACAACGGGGCGTCCGCCAAGGACCTGAAAACGAAGCGCTCGAATCCCGCAGGCGCCACGGCTGTGCGGTGGGATGCGTCGCTAGGCGCAAACCGCAGCCATAGCGGTGCTATGGCGAGGATTTGCAACAACGCGACGCGCCCACCGCACAGCCGTGGCGCCTGCGGGATTGAAAAAGGCCGTGTCCGGGGGGACACGGCCTGAAGGCTGATGGCGTTCGGTGCGGTCGGTCTCAGTCTGCCTGCTTGCGCAGGAAGGCCGGGATCTCGATCTCGTCCATGCCGTTGGACGACAGCGCCTCGACCTTCGCGGCGGCGGTGCGGCCATGGCGCCAGACGCTGGGCACGCTCATGCCGCCGAAGTCGGAGGCCGTCATCGGCGCGGCGGCCGGGGCGCCCTGTGCGGCGGCGCTGCCCGGCATCACCACCGGTTGCGTCAGCACCGGCATGTTGTCGGTGCCGGTGCGCAGCTGCGGCTGCTGCACGACGAGCTGCGGCTGCTGACGCGCGGCGGAACGCTGGCTCAGGCCGGTCGCGATCACGGTGACGCGCAACTGGTCGCCCAGCGATTCGTCATATGCGGTGCCATAGATGATGTGCGCGTCCTCAGCGGCATAGCGCTTGATCGCGGTCATCGCGTTGCGGCTCTCGGCCAGCTTGAAGTTGTTGCGGCTCGCCGCGATCAGCACCAGCACGCCGCGCGCGCCGGACAGATCGATGCCTTCCAGCAGCGGGCAGGCCACGGCGCCTTCGGCGGCCTTGGTCGCGCGGTCCGGACCGGCCGCGACGGCCGTGCCCATCATCGCCTTGCCCGGCTCGCTCATCACGGTCTTCACGTCTTCGAAGTCGACGTTGACCAGGCCCGGCATGTGGATGATGTCGGAGATGCCGCCGACCGCGTTCTTCAGCACGTCGTTGGCGTGCGCGAAGGCCTGGTCCTGGGTGACGTCGTCGCCCAGCACTTCCAGCAGCTTGTCGTTCAGCACGACGATCAGCGAATCGACATTCGCCTCGAGCTCCTGCAGGCCCAGGTCCGCGGCCTTGCCACGGCGGTTGCCTTCGAACTCGAACGGCTTGGTGACCACGCCGACGGTCAGGATGCCCATCTCCTTGGCCACCCGGGCGATCACCGGCGCCGCGCCGGTGCCGGTGCCGCCGCCCATGCCCGCCGTGATGAACAGCATGTGCGCGCCGGTGATGGATTCACGGATGCGGGCTTCCGCTTCCTCGGCGGCCGACTTGCCCACCTCGGGTTTCGCACCGGCGCCCAGGCCGGTATGGCCCAGTTGCAGGAGTTGATCGGCCTTGGAGCGATTCAGGGCTTGGGCATCCGTGTTGGCCACGATGAATTCCACGCCCTGGACACCTTGGCTGATCATGTGCTCGACCGCGTTGCCGCCGCCGCCGCCCACGCCGATCACCTTGATCTGGGTGCCCTGATCAAACTCTTCGATCATCTCGATCGCCATATCAAACCTCCTGTCCATATTGTGCAGTTGCCATCAGCAAAATAGAAGTGGGATCGGCCCTTTTTTAGGGGGCAAAACCCTCGAACGTCGTAAAGAAAGCGTGAGCCGATGAGTTCCGGCTTCTTAGAAATTCCCCAGGAACCAGTCCTTGGCACGGCCGAACAGGGTCTTCACCGAACCCGCCTGCTGCGCCGCCTTGAATCCCCGCGTGCGCGACAGCCGCGCTTCCTCCAACAATCCCATCACGGTCGCCGAACGGGGATTGGCGACCATGTCGAACAGCGCGCCGCTGTAAGTCGGATTCCCTCGGCGCACCGGTTTCAGGAAAATGTCCTCGGCCAGTTCGACCATGCCCGGCATGACCGACGAACCGCCCGACAGCACGATGCCCGAGGACAGCAGTTCCTCGTAGCCGGAATCCCGGATGACCTGGTGCACGAGCGAGAAGATTTCCTCCACGCGCGGTTCGATCACCCCGGCCAGCGCCTGTTTGGAAAGCATGCGGGGGGCGCGGTCGCCCAAACCCGGCACTTCCACCTGGTCGGCGGGATCGGCCAGCAATTGCTTGGCCACGCCATGCTCGACCTTGATTTCCTCCGCATCCTTGGTCGGGGTGCGCAGCGCCATCGCGATATCGCTGGTAATCAGGTCGCCGGCAATTGGAATCACCGCGGTATGGCGGATCGAGCCGCCGGTGAAGATCGCCACGTCGGTGGTCCCGGCGCCGATGTCGACCAGCGCCACGCCCAGGTCCCGCTCGTCGGAAGTGAGCGCAGCCAAACTGGAAGCGCTCGGATTCAGCACAAGTTGCTCGACCTCCAGGCCGCAGCGGCGGACGCACTTGACGATGTTTTCCGCCGCGCTCTGGGCGCCGGTCACGATATGGACCTTGACTTCCAGCCGGCCGCCGCTCATCCCGATCGGCTCCTTGACCTCGTGGCCGTCGATGACGAATTCCTGCGGTTCGACCAGCAGCAGCCGCTGATCGTTCGGGATATTGATGGCCTTGGCGGTTTCCACCACCCGGGCGACATCCACCGGCGTGACCTCCTTGTCGCGCACGATGACCATGCCCGTCGAGTTCTGGCCGCGGATATGGCTGCCGGTAATCCCGGTGTAAACCCTCGAAATCCGGCAGTCGGCCATCATTTCGGCCTCTTTCAGCGCCTGCTGGATGGACTGGACGGTGGCGTCGATATTCACCACGACGCCACGTTTCAGGCCATGGCTGGGCGCCACGCCCAGGCCGGCGATGCGCAATTGGCCGTCCCCCATCACCTCGGCCACCACCGCCATGATCTTGGCGGTGCCGATGTCCAACCCGACGACCAAATCCTTGTATTCCTTGGCCATGCCTGTCCTCAATTCTTCTTGGCGCCCTTGGGCGCAGTGGTAACCGTCGTCACGCCCGCGAGCCGGACCGCATATCCGGACTCGTGGCGGAGGTCCGCCGATACCAGCGAACTGCGGTATCTGGCGGTGATCTGGGGAATGCTGGCGATGAACTGGCCAAACCGGGCCACCACCTCGGCCTCGCTGCCGCGGCCAAGTTCGACCACCGCTCCCTTTTCCAGCGTGGCCTTCCAGGAGCCGCGACCCGACAAATCCAGCCGGGCCACCCCCTCGTCCAGTTTCCGGTGGGTCATCGGATCGAGCTGGCGCCACATCGCCAGCATGGCCGCCGACGATTTGGCCGGCCCGGCCAGCGTCGGCAGGTCCTCGTCCTCGACATCGCCCAGATTCGCCTCGAAGACCTCGCCGAAACTGTTGACCAGCCGGGTATCGACGACCGCCTCGCTGTCGGCGTCGGCGTTCTCGGCCTTGGTTTCCCAGTAGGCGGCGGGGCGGTGCTCCTCGAGCGCGACCACCAGGTGCAGCGGCCAGACGCGGCGCACCGTCGCATGACGCACCCAGGGCACCGCCTCGAAGGCGGCGCGCGCCTGCTGCAGGTTCATCGTCAGGAAGTTGCCGGACAGCCGGGGCAGCGCATTCGCCCGCAGCGAGGCGCTGCTGTTGCGGCTGACGTCGCCCTCGACCGTGATGGACTTGATCGAGAACGCCGGCTGCCGCGCCAGCCAATGCACGCCCACCGCCGCCGCGGCCAGCGCCACGGCGAGCAACAGCAGGCCAGCCACCCCGTTCATCACTCGGATGTCCGGCGGCAGCGGGCTGGCGGTGTGGGTGAAGGTGGCGCCCATTGGGATGGTCGTGGCGGTGGCTCGGGGTGTCCTGTCAGCAGGGATTCAGGCCTGGCTGTCCAGCCGTGCCTGCGACAGCAGGTACAGGCACAGCTTGGGATAGGAGATGCCGACGGCCGCGGCCGCCTTGGGCACCAGCGAGTGGGAGGTCATGCCCGGCGAGGTGTTGATCTCGAGCAGGAACAGCTGGCCGTCCGACTTGCGTCGCATCACGTCGACCCGCCCCCAGCCGCGCGCGCCGAGCGAGCGGTAGGCCGCCAGCACCAGCTGCTGCACCCGGGCCTGCTCCTCGGGCGGCAACTGGCCGACGAGGTATTGCGTGGTGTCGGTGAAGTACTTGTTCTGGTAGTCGTAGTTGCCGCCCTCGGCCCGGATCTCGATGACCGGCAGCGCGATGGCGCCGACGCCCTCGCCCAGCACCGGGCAGGTCAGCTCGGCGCCGTCGACGAACTCCTCGCACAGGACCTCGGCGTCGTACTTCGCGGCGAGCTCGACGGCCGCCTGCATGTCCGAATAGCCCATCACCTTGCTCGCGCCGATCGACGAGCCCTCGTGCGGCGGCTTGACGAAGACCGGCAGCCCGAGCTCGTCAGGGACGGTGCGCACGCGCTCGGGCTGCAGCTCATCGCGTCGGAGGCTGACCCAGCGGGGCGTGGACAGCTGGTCGGCCAGCCACACGCGCTTGGTCGTGATCTTGTCCATCGCGATGGCCGAGGCCATCACGCCGGAGCCGGTGTACGGGATGCCCATCAGCTCGAGCGCGCCCTGCACCGTGCCGTCCTCGCCGTGGCGGCCGTGCAGCGCGATGAACGCGCGCTGGAAGCCTTCGGCCTTGAGCTCGAGGAGGTTGCGCTGGCCCGGATCGAAGGCATGGGCGTCGACGCCCTCCGACTGCAGCGCGGCCAGCACGCCGCCGCCCGACATCAGCGAGACCTCGCGCTCGGCCGAGTCCCCGCCGAAGAGCACGGCGACCTTGCCGAGCGCCTTGGCATCGATGCGGCCGATGGCCAGTTGCTGATAGAGCGCCGAGGCGGTGTCGAGGTCTGCGGTCATGCGCGGCCTCCCTTCATCATGAGTTCAACGGTGCGCGCGGGGACGGCGGCGATCGAGCCGGCCCCCATCACGATCACCACATCGCCGGCGCGCGCCTGGTGGGCGATCGCCTGCGGCAGTCCCTGCCAGTCGCCGACGAAGCCGGCCGCGGTGCCGCGGTCCGACACCGCCCGCGCCAGGCTTTCGCCGCTGATGCCGGGCAGCGGGGACTCGCTGGCGGCATAGATCTCGGTGAGCAGCACGCCGTCGGCCTGGGACAGCACGTCGGCGAACTCCTCGAAGCAATCACGGGTGCGTGTGTAGCGGTGCGGCTGGAAGGCCAGCAGCAGACGGCGACCCGGATAGGCGCCGCGCGCGGCCTGCAGCACCGCCTGCATCTCGACCGGGTGATGTCCGTAGTCGTCGATCAACAGCGCGGTGCCGGTGACGCCATCGGCCGCCGTCACCGGCAGCTCGCCATAGGACTGGAAGCGCCGGCCCACGCCGCCGAAGGTCGCCAGCCCCTGCAGCAGCGCGGCATCGTCGAGGCGCAGTTCCATCGCCATCGCGATCACCGACAGCGCGTTCAACACGTTGTGCTGGCCATTCAGGCGCAGCTGCACGTCCAGCGCGGGCAGGTCGCGGCCCTCGCGGTCGCGGCGCTGGGCGGTGAAGCGCATGCCGCCACCGGACTCGGCGCGCACGTCGATGGCGCGCACCGCGTTGCCCTCGCCCAGTCCGTACAGGATCACCGGGCGCGACACCATCGGCACGATGCTGCGCACGCCGTCGTCGTCGCCGCACAGCACCGCGGCGCCCCAGAAGGGCATCAGGTGCAGGAAGTCGACGAAGGCCTGACGCAGACGGGCCATGTCGTGCCCGTAGGTGTCCATGTGGTCCGCGTCGATGTTGGTGACGATCGCCAGCTGCGGCAGCAGGTGCAGGAAGGAAGCGTCCGATTCGTCCGCCTCCACCACCATGTGCGGCCCGCTGCCCAGCGCCGCGTTCGCGCCCGCCGCCAGGAGCTGGCCGCCGATCGCGTAGCTCGGATCGAGCCCGGCCTGCAGCATCACCGTCGTCAGCAGCGAGGTCGTCGTCGTCTTGCCGTGCGTGCCGGCCACCGCGATGCCCAGGCGCGGACGCATCAGCTCGGCCAGCATCTGGGCGCGCAGCAGCACCGGGATGCCGTGCTGGTGGGCGGCCATCAGCTCGGGGTTGTCGGCCTTGATCGCGCTGGACTTGACCAGCACCTGCGCGTCGCCGACATGCTCGGCCGCATGGCCGATCTTCACCTCCACGCCCAGCGACCGCAGGCGGCGCGTGGTGTCGCTCTCGCCCTGGTCGGAGCCGCTGACGCGGTAGCCCTGCGCGGCGAGCAGCTCGGCGATGCCGCTCATGCCCGCACCGCCGATGCCGGTGAAATGGATGTGCTGGATGGCGTGCTTCATGCGCGCGCTCCGTTCCCGGCGCCGCCGGACTTGGCGTCCTTGGCGGCGACCAGCGCCTCGAGTTCGTCGGCCACGCGCGAGGCCGCCCGCGGCCGCGCCAGCGAGCGCGCCTTCGAGGCCATCGCCAGCCAGTGCTCGCGCGGTTGCTGCAGCAGGTCGAAGAGCGCCTGGGCGCTCAGCTCGCCCTGCGGCAGATGCGTGCCGGCGCCGTGCTGCGCCATGTACTGCGCGTTGTCGCGCTGGTGCGAGGTCGTGCTGACGACCAGCGGCACCAGGATGCTGGCGACGCCGGCGGCGCACAACTCGGACACCGTCACCGCGCCGGCACGGCAGATCACCACGTCGGCCTCGGCCAGACGCGCGGCCATGTCGTTGATGAAGGGCACGACCTCGGCCTGCACGCCGGCCTTGGCGTAAGCCGCCTGCACCAGCGGGAAGTTGGCTTCGCCGGTCTGGTGCGTGACCAGCGGCCGCTGGTGCTCGTCCCACAGGGCGAGCGTCTGCGGCAGCACGTCGTTGATCGCGCGCGCACCCAGCGAGCCACCCACCACCAGCACCTTCAGCGGTCCGTTGCGGTCGGCGAAGCGCAGCTCGGGCGCGGGCAGGTCCTCGATCTCGGCGCGCACCGGGTTGCCGGTGACGACGCTCTTCTTCTGCTGCGCCGCGGCCAGGCCGTCGAAACCGAAGGCGATCTTCCGGGCCACCGGTGCCAGCGCCTTGTTGGACAGCAGCAGCGCCGCATCCGCATTCACCAGCATCAGCGGACGACGCATCACCCAGGCCATCAGGCCGCCGGGGAAGCAGACGTAGCCGCCCATGCCGAGCACCGCGTCGGCCTGACGCGCGCTGAAGATGTGCGCGCTCTGGCCCAGCGCCTTGAACAGGCGCACCACGCCCAGCAGGGAATGCTTCAGGCCCTTGCCACGCAGGCCGGCGAAGGACAGCCGGTCCATCGGCAGGCCCGAGGGCGGCACCAGCTTGTTCTCCATGCCGGCCTCGGTGCCGAGCCAGGACACGGTCCAGCCGCGGCGCTGCATCTCGGCGGCCACGGCCAGTCCGGGAATGACATGGCCGCCGGTGCCGGCCGCCATCACGACGAGGTGGCGGGTGCTCATGCGCGCCCTCCCCGCATCAACTGTCGGTTCTCAATATCGATTCGCAAGCAGATCGCCAATGCAACGCAGTTCAGGACGGTGGCCGAGCCGCCGTAGCTCATCAGCGGCAGCGTCAGGCCCTTGGTCGGCAGCGCGCCGAGGTTCACGCCCATGTTGATGAAGGCCTGGCCACCCATCCAGATGCCGATGCCCTGCGCATAGAGCCCGGCGAAGACGCGGTCCAGCGCCACCGCCTGCCGGCCGATGTGGAACAGCCGGCGCGACAGCCAGAAGAACGCGAAGATCACGATCGCCACGCCGATGAAGCCGAGTTCCTCGCCGATGACGGCGAGCAGGAAGTCGGTGTGGGCCTCGGGCAGGTAGTGCAGCTTCTCCAGGCTGGATCCGAGGCCCTGGCCGAAGAACTCGCCGCGACCGAAGGCGATCAGCGAGTGCGTCAGCTGATAGGCCTTGCCTTGCGCGTACTTCTCGTCCCACGGGTTCAGGTAGGCAAAGATGCGCTCGCGGCGGAAATCGCTGAAGGTGATCATCAGCACGAAGGCGCCGATCAGCACCGCCACGCTGAGGAAGAACATCCGGCCGTTGACGCCGCCCAGGAACAGGATGCCCATCGCGATCGCCGCGATGACCATGAAGGCCCCCATGTCCGGCTCCGCCAGCAGCAGCATGCCGGTGAAGGCCAGCGCGGCGGCCATCGGCCACACGGCGCGCACGAAGTTCTCCTTGACCTCCATCTTGCGGACCATGTAGTTGGCCGCGTACATCGCGATGGCCAGCTTGGCCAGCTCCGATGGCTGGAAGTTCATGACGCCCAGCGGCAGCCAGCGGCGAGCGCCATTGACGCCCTTGCCGACGTGC
The DNA here is from genome assembly GCF_002761755.1 of Roseateles chitinivorans. Classification (GTDB taxonomy): domain Bacteria; phylum Pseudomonadota; class Gammaproteobacteria; order Burkholderiales; family Burkholderiaceae_C; genus Roseateles; species Roseateles chitinivorans. The sequence goes on along the minus strand of NZ_PEOG01000052.1, from coordinate 22,872 downwards.
GGGATCAACACGATCATCAGCAGCGCCAGCGCGACGACGAAGATCTTGGGCGCGTGGCGCTCCCAGAAGCTCACCGGCACCATCACCGTGATCCATCCCGCCAGCAGGCCGATCGCGATGAACAGGCTCTGGCGCACGAAGAAGTGCATCGGCGCGTACTTCGCGAACTTGGGGTTGTCCGGCAGCGCGATCGACGCCGAATAGACCATCAGCAGGCCCAGGGCCAGCAGCGCCAGCACGACCCAGATCAGCGTCAGGTCGAAGCCCAGGATGCGGGTGGGCTGGCCAGCGGAGGTGGACACCCAGTCGCGCACCGGCACATCGACGCCGCCAGCGCCAGCGGTGGCCGGGCGGCGCGACAGCAACCCGCGGATTCGCTCGTTGAGCTGCTCGAAGAGGGTCGCGGCGCTCATCCGACGAAGCCCTCGTCTTCAGCCAGCTCGCGCACGGTGGCGATGAACACCTCGGCGCGATGGGCATAGTTGCGGAACATGTCCAGGCTGGCGCAGGCCGGGCTCAGCAGCACGCTGTCGCCGGACTGCGCCTGGGCGAGCGCCCAGTGCGTCGCCGCCTCGAGCGACTCGTGGCGATGCATGACGACGCCGCTGTCCCGCAGTGCCGCCTCGATCTGCGGCGCGTCGCGCCCGATCAGCGCCACTGCGCGCGCATGCAGCGCGATCGGCGTGGCCAGCGGGGAGAAGTCCTGGCCCTTGCCGTCGCCGCCCAGGATCATCACCAGCTTGGCCGGCGCGCGGTCGGCGCCCAGGCCCATCACCGCCGCGACGGTCGCGCCGACGTTGGTGCCCTTGGAGTCGTCGTAGAAGTCGACGCCCTTGATGGCGGTGACGAATTCGACGCGATGCGGCTCGCCGCGGTATTCCCGCAGGCCGTGCAGCATCGGCGCCAGCGGGCAACCGATGGCGGATGCCAGCGCCAGCGCCGCCAGCGCGTTGGCCGCGTTGTGGCGGCCGCGCACGCGCAGCGCGTCGGCCGGCATCAGGCGCTGGATCAGCAGCTCGTCGCCGTCGTCCTTGCGGCGCTTGAGGCCCTTGAGCTCCTCTTCCTGCTCGCGGGCGCGGACCAGCCAGGCCATGCCGTTCTCGACCACCAGGCCGAAGTCGCCCGGGCGTCGCGGCGCGTCCAGGCCGAAGCGCACCACCTCGCGCTCGACGGTCTTGGCGGGTCGACCCCGGCCCTGCTTCACGACGACCGGCGCCGGCACCAGCGCTTCGACTTCGGGATCGTCGCGGTTGATCACCAGCACGCCGTGCTCGCCGAAGATGCGGCCCTTGGCGCGCGCATAGGCGGGCATGTCGCCATGCCAGTCCAGGTGGTCCTGGGTGATGTTGAGCACCGCGCCGGCGCTGGGCTCGAAGCCCTGAACGCCATCCAGCTGGAAACTCGACAGCTCCAGCACCCAGACCTGCGGCAGCACCTCGAACTCCGCCGGCCTGGGCGGCGGCGGCTTGATCGGCAGCGGCTGCTCGTCGAGCAGCTCGGCCACGGTCTCGAGCGCCGTGCGGTCGTCGACGGGTGCGGCCTCCTCGACCGCAGGCGCCTCCACGGGCGCCAACAGGACCTCGGCGGTGGGCGCCTCTTCGACCTCTGCCGGCTGAGCGATCGCCGTGCTGTCTTCCGTCGCGGGCGCGACCGCCTCGACGGCCACGTCCACGATCGCCTCTTCGGCGGGATCGACCTCGACTGCGGCATCCGCGACCGTCTCGTCCTTCGGAACCGGCATCGGCTCCTTGTCGAGCGCGTCGCTGAGCGTGCCCAGCAGCGTCGGGCCGATGTTGCCGGCCATCGCGACGCGGCGGCCGGCGCGCTCGACCAGCAGCGCGGTCATGCTGGTGGTGGTCGTCTTGCCGTTGGTGCCGGTGATCGCGAGCACGCCCGGCTCATAGCGGTAGAGCGCCTTGAGCTCGGCCAGCGCCTGCGCGAACAACTCCAGCTCGCCGCGCACGCGCAGGCCGATCTCCTCGGCGCGCGCCAGCAGCGGCTTCAGGCGCTCGTCCAGCGGCGACAGGCCGGGGCTCTTCAGCAGCACCCAGCGGTGGTCGATCGGGGCCAGCAACTCCGGCGTGAACTCGCCATGCACGAACGCGGCCTCCGGCAGGCGCGCCCGCAGCGCGGCCAGTTGCGGCGGCTGCTCGCGGCTGTCCCACACCGTCACGCGCGCGCCCAGGCGAGCGGCCCAGGCCGCCATCGCGAGCCCGGAGTCGCCCAGGCCGAGCACGAGCGCGTGCCGGTCCTGGTAGAGCGTGGGGAAGTGGATCGGGGTCATCGTCGTCGTGCCTCGATCAGCGCAGCTTCAGGCTGGCCAGGCCCACCAGGCACAGCAGCATCGTGATGATCCAGAACCGGATGACGACCTGCGTCTCCTTCCAGCCCGACTTCTCGAAGTGGTGGTGCAGCGGCGCCATCTTGAAGATGCGCCGGCCCTCGCCGTACTTCTTCTTCGTGTACTTGAACCAGGTCACCTGGAGCATCACCGACAGCACCTCGGCGACGAAGACGCCGCCCATGATGCCGAGCACGATCTCCTGGCGCGTGATGACCGCCAGCGTGCCCAGGCCGCCGCCCAGCGCCAGCGCGCCGACATCGCCCATGAACACCTGCGCCGGATGCGCGTTGAACCAGAGGAACGCCAGGCCGGCGCCGGCCAGCGCGGCGCAGAAGATCAGCAGCTCGCCCGCGCCGGGGATGTAGGGGAACAGCAGGTAGCGGCTGTAGACCGACGAGCCGGTGACGTAGGCGAAGACGCCCAGCGCCGAGCCCACCATCACCACCGGCATGATCGCCAGGCCGTCCAGGCCGTCGGTGAAGTTCACCGCGTTGCTGGTGCCGACGATGACCAGGTAGGACAGGCCGATGAAGCCGAACACGCCCAGCGGATAGCTGATCGACTTGAAGAACGGCAGCATCAGGTCGGCCTTGGGCGGCAGCTCGGTCGAGAAGCCGCTGGTCACCCAGCGGAAGAACAGCTGCACCACGCCGAGGAAGCTGGTCTCCGACACGCTGAAGGCCAGGTAGATCGCGGCGATCAGGCCGATGATCGACTGCCACAGGAACTTCTCGCGGCTGCGCATGCCCTCGGGGTCCTTGTTGACCACCTTGCGGTAATCGTCGACCCAGCCGATCAGGCCGAAGCCCATCGTCACCAGCATCACCACCCAGACGAAGCGGTTGGACCAGTCGAACCACAGCAGCGTCGAGATGCCGATGCCGATCAGCACCAGCACGCCGCCCATCGTCGGCGTGCCGCTCTTGGCCAGGTGCTGCTGCACGCCGTATTCGCGGATCGGCTGGCCGATCTTGAGTTCGGTCAGGCGGCGGATGACCCAGGGCCCGAAGGCCAGGCCGATCAGCAGCGCCGTCAGCGCCGCCATCACCGCGCGGAAGGTGATGTAGTTGAAGACGCGCAGAAACCCCAGTTCAGGGAAATAGGTCTGCAGCCACTGGGCCAGACTAAGCAGCATGGGGGTCTCCTGGGCCGCCGGACTGCAAGGCGGCCACGATCTGTTCCATCTTCATGAAGCGCGAACCCTTGACCAGGATGTTCTGCACTTGCGGCGCGTCCTTCAGCGCGCCGATCAGCTCGGCGACGCTGTCGAACGCGCGGGCGCCCGCGCCGTAGGCGGACGCGGCGTCCCGCGCGGCGGCGCCGGCGGTCCACAGGGCCGACAGGCCCTGGTCCGCCGCATGCGCGCCGACTTCCTGGTGGAAGGCCGGGCCCTGCTCGCCGACCTCGCCCATGTCGCCCAGGATCAGCCAGGACGCGCCCGGCAGTTCCGCCAGCACGTCGATGGCGGCGCGCACGCTGTCCGGGTTGGCGTTGTAGCTGTCGTCGATCAGCGTGACGCGCCGGCCTTGCCACACCGTCGTCTGCAGCGCCGAGCGACCCTTGACCGCCTTGAACGCCTGCAGGCCGTCGCGGATCGCCGCCAGCGGCGCGCCGGCCGCCAGCGTGCAGGCCGCCGCGGCCAGCGCGTTGCGCACGTTGTGCTGGCCGGCCATCGCCAGGGCCACCGGGACGGTGCCGGCCGGCGTCAGGATCTCTATCGCCCAATGGCCGGCAGCGCCGGCGGCAGCGCTCGCCTCGGTCGGCGCGACCCACTGCGCGCGGCCCATCACGTCGGCCTGGCCCTGCAGCGCGAAGGTCAGCGTGCCGCGGCCGGCGGCCTGTTCCTGCCACACCGGTGCGCAAGGGTCCTCGGCCGGGAACACCGCCACGCCGGCGGTGCCCAGCGCGCCGATCACCGCGCCGTTCTCGCGGGCGACGGCCTCGACCGTGTGCATGAACTCCTGGTGCTCGCGCTGGGCGTTGTTGACCAGCGCCACCGTGGGCTGCGTCATCGCGGCCAGCGGCGCGATCTCGCCCGGATGATTCATGCCGAGCTCGACGACCGCGGCGCGATGCCACACCGTCTCGTTCTGCCGCAGGCGCAGCAGGGTCAGCGGCACGCCGATCTCGTTGTTGAAGTTGCCCTCGGTGGCCAGCATCGCCGCGTCGCCGAGCCAGGCGCGCAGGATCGACGCGATCATCTGCGTCACCGTGGTCTTGCCGTTGCTGCCGGTGACCGCAATGACGGGCAGGTGCTGCTGCTCGCGCCAGGCCTGCGACAGCAGTCCCAGCGCCGCCTTCGTGTCGGGCACCAGCAGCCCGTCCAGGCCCGCCTCGGCCAGGCCGCGCTCGGCCAGGGCCGCGGCGGCGCCGCTGGCCTTGGCCTGGGCCAGGAAGTCGTTGGCATCGAAGCGCTCGCCCCGCAGCGCGACGAACAGGTCGCCCGCGCGCAGCGTGCGGGTGTCGGTGTGCACGCGCAGCAGCGGCGTCGCGGCATCGCCGACCAGCGTGGTCGCCGGCAGCAGCGGCGACAGCAGCTCGAAGGCGCGACCCAGCGTCATGAAAGGCACCGCCGGCGCGCCCGGCGCGGTGGAGGCGGTGGTCGTGGTGGCGTCGCTCACAGCCCCGCCCTTTCGATCAACGCGGCCCGCGCGGCCTGCACGTCGGAGAACGCACGGCGCTCGCCGTGGATCTCCTGGTAGTCCTCGTGACCCTTGCCGGCGATCAGCACGACGTCGCGCGCGCCGGCCTGGTCCACCGCGCGCACGATCGCCACGGCGCGGTCCGCGATCACCTCGCGCGCCGCTTCCGGCGGCAGGCCGGCCTCGATGTCGGCCAGGATCTTCAGCGGTTCCTCGCTGCGCGGGTTGTCGCTGGTCAGCACGACATGCGCGGCCAACCTTGCCGCGATCGCGCCCATCAGCGGGCGCTTGCCCGGATCGCGGTCACCGCCGCAGCCGAACACCACGCGCAGCTCGCCGCCGCGCGCCGCGGCCAGCGGCTGCAATGCGCCGAGCGCCTTCTCGAGCGCGTCCGGCGTGTGGGCATAGTCGACCACCACCTGCGGCAGCTCGCGGCCGCTGCCCACGCGCTGCATGCGGCCGGGCACCGGCGTGACCAGCGCCGCGACGCGGGCGATGTCCTCCAATCCATGACCCAGCGCGCGCAGGCCGGCGATGACGCCCAGCAGGTTGGACACGTTGTAGTCGCCGATCAGGCCGGTCTGCACCGGCACCGACGCGGCGCCCTCGCGCAGCGTGAAGGCCAGGCCGTGCGCGTCATGACGCAGGTCGGTGGCGCTCAGGCGCGCGTCGGCGCGGTCCAGGCCGTAGGTCCAGACGTCGAGCTGGCCGGCAGCGCTCAGCTCGGCGGCGAGTTCCGCGCCCTTGGCGTCATCCAGGTTCAGCACGGCAGCCTTCAAGCCCTGCCATGCGAAGAGCTTGCGCTTGGCCGCCCAGTAGGCGTCCATGCCGCCGTGGTAGTCCAGGTGGTCCTGGGTGAAGTTGGTGAACAGCGCGACCTGGATGCTGGTGCCGGTCAGCCGGTGTTCCTCGATGCCGATCGACGAGGCTTCGATCGCGCAGGCGCCGAAACCGTCGTCGGCCATGCGCTTGAAGGCTTCCTGCAGGCGCACCGGATCGGGCGTCGTCAGGCCGGTGGCCTCGATCGACGCGTTCGTCGTCGCGCCCGGTACCGGCGGCTGGCCGACACCCAAGGTGCCGATCACGCCGCAGCGCGCGCCCAGCAGCGTCAGCGCCTGCGCGATCCACCAGGCGCTGGAGGTCTTGCCGTTGGTGCCGGTCACGGCCAGCACGCTCAGCCGCCGGCTCGGTTCGCCGTAGAAGGCCGAGGCGATGCGGCCGCAGTTGATCTTCAGGTCCGGCAGCGAGGCGATGCGCGCGTCGGTGAAGCCGTACTCGGCGGCGCCGGCATGCTCGACCAGCGCGGTCGCCGCGCCCGCGGCCAGCGCGCCGGCGACGAACTGGCGCGCGTCCTTGGCGTAGCCGGGCCAGGCGATGAACGCATCGCCGGCGCCGACGGCGCGGCTGTCGGTGCGCAGCTGGCCGCTGGGCGTCCATTCGAGGAGCCAGCGGGCGGCGGCTTCGGGGGATTTCAGGTGCATCAACATGATTCGTGCCCGCTCAGAAACTCTCGTCGACGGCTTGCAGCCGTTGCTGCGCCACGATCTGCGGCTTGACGTCCAGGTCGGGCGGCTCGCCCAGCAGGCGCAGCGTCTGCGCCACCACCTGGCTGAACACCGGTCCGGCGACGGCGCCACCGAAGTACTGGCCGTTCTTCGGCTCGTCGACCATCACCGCCACGATGATGCGCGGCTTGGAAATCGGTGCGATGCCCACGAACCAGGAACGGTATTTGTGGCTCGCATAGCCCTTGCCTTCCTGCTTGTGGGCAGTGCCGGACTTGCCGCCGACGCTGTAGCCCTGGACCATCGCCTGCGGCGCGGTACCGCCCGGGCCGGCCGCCATCTGCAGCATGCCGCGGATCTCCGCGGCGACCTTGGGGCTGAAGACCTTGATGCCGACCACCGGCTGGTCGGCCGGATGCTTGGTCATCGTGATCGGGATGATGTCGCCGTCGCGGGCGAAGACGGTATAGGCGCGCGCCAGCTGCAGCAGCGAGGCCGACAGGCCGTAGCCGTAGCTCATCGTCGCCTGCTCGATCGGACGCCAGCTCTTCCAGGGGCGCAGCTTGCCGGTCACCGCGCCGGGGAAATCGATCTGCGGGCGCTGGCCCAGCCCGATCGCGGTGAACATCTCGTGCATCTCGCGCGGCTGCATCATCAGCGCCAGCCGAGCCGCGCCGATGTTGCTGGACTTCTGGATCACCTGCTGCACGGTCAGGTCGCCATGCGGGTGCGCGTCGGTGGGCGACCAGCCGGAGATCACCACGCTGCGCGGCCCAGTGCTCAGCAGCGTGTCGGGACGCACGCGGCCGGTCTCCAGCGCCAGGCCGGCGGTGAAGGGCTTCATCGTCGAGCCGGGCTCGAAGACATCGGTCAGCGCGCGGTTGCGCAGCTGCTCGCCGGAGAGGTTCTGGCGGTGGCCGGGGTCGTAGCTGGGGTAGTTGGCCAGCGCCAGGATCTCGCCGGTGTGCACGTCCAGCACCACCACCGAGCCGGCCTTGGCGTTGTTCTCGGCCACCGCGTCACGCACGCGCTGGTAGGCGAAGAACTGCACCTTGGCGTCGATCGACAGCTCGATGTCCTTGCCGTTGGTCTCGGGCACGCGCTCGCCGATGTCCTCGACGACCCGGCCCAGCCGGTCGCGCACGACCGAGCGCGAGCCGTCGCGGCCCTGCAGGTCCTTCTGGAAGGCGAGCTCGATGCCCTCCTGCCCCTGCTCCTCGATGTTGGTGAAGCCGACGATGTGCGCGGCCGCCTCGCCCTCGGGGTATTGGCGCTTGTACTCGCGGTCCTGGAACACGCCCTTGAGGCCGAGCTCCTTGATCTTGCGCGCGGTCTCGTCGTCGGCCTGGCGACGCAGGAAGACGAAGCGGTTGTTGGGGTCCAGGCGCTTGTCGAGTTCGGCGCGCGACATGTCCAGGATCTTGGCGAGCTGGCGGCGCTTCTCGGGATCGGTGTCGACCTCCTTGGGGAAGGCCCAGATCGACGGCACGGCGACGCTGGCGGCGAGCACCTGTCCGCTGCGATCGCTGATCTTGCCGCGGCTGGCCGGCAGCTCCATCTTGTGGGCGTAGCGGGCCTCGCCCTGGCGCTGGAAGAAGTCCTCGCCGATCAGCTGGATGTAGGCGGCGCGCGCCAGCAGTCCGGTGAAGGCCAGGCCCACCAGCGCCACCAGGAAGCGCGAACGCCACGGCGGCGTCTTGGACGCCAGCAGCGGGCTGCTGGAATAGCTGACACCGCGCGTGGGTGCGTTGCGTGCCGCGCCGCGCGCGCCCTTGCCCAGCTTCTTGCCCAGTCTGCCGATCACCGCGCCGCTCCTTGCGGGGCGCGCACGCCGCGCACACCACTGGCCTCGATCGCCGGGGCGTCCGGATTGAAAGTGATCGCGGGCGAGATCGGCCGCATCTTCAGTCGCTCCCGCGCGACCTGCTCCACGCGCAGGTTGGTCGCTTGCGCCTGGCGATCGGCCATCAGCTTCTGATAGTCGGCCTCCAGCCGGCGACCCTCGGTCTGCGCGCGGTCCAGCTCGGTGAACAGACGGCGCGACTCGTAGGCGCTGCGCACCATGTAGATGCCGGAGACCATCACCGCGACGAGCAGCAGCAGGTTCAGGCGGCCGATCATCGACGGCCTCCCTTCTTCTGCTTGCCGGTCGACTCGGGCACCGGCGCGGGGATCGGCGCCTCGGTGCGCTCGGCCACGCGCAGGATCGCGGAGCGCGCGCGCGGGTTGCCCTGCACCTCGGCCTCGCTGGGCATGACGCGGGCGACGGCGCGCAGCGGTTGCGGCCTGGGCGCGGCGAACGGGGCGCGGCGGTCGAACTCCTCCTTGCTGTGCGAGGCGATGAAGTTCTTGACGATGCGGTCTTCCAGCGAATGGAAGCTGATCACCGCCAGCCGGCCGCCCGGCTTGAGCCGCGCGAGTGCCGCGTTCAATCCCTGCTGCAGCTCCTCAAGCTCGGCGTTGACGAATATCCGTAGAGCCTGAAATGTGCGCGTTGAAGGGTCCTTGCCCGGCTCGCGGGTTTTGACCGCACCAGCCACGACTTGGGAAAGCTCGGCGGTTGTCCGGACAGGACGCCCACCTTCCCGGCGAGCCACAAGCGCCTTTGCAATCGGGAGAGCAAACCGTTCTTCGCCATAGTCGCGGATCACCTGTGCGAGTTGGGACACCTCCGCCCGCGCGATGAAGTCCGCGGCGCTTTCGCCCCGCGTCGTGTCCATGCGCATGTCGAGGGGGCCGTCGAAGCGGAAGCTGAAGCCGCGCTCCGGGTTGTCGATCTGCGGGCTGGAGACGCCCAGGTCGAGCAGGATGCCGTCGACCAGGCCGACGCCCAGCGCGTCGAGTTGCGCGGCCATGTCGGCGAACGCGCTGTGGCAAATGTGGAAACGCGGGTCGTCGACCCGCGTCTGTCCGGACGTCGCGGCCGCGACCGCCTCGGGGTCGCGGTCGATCGCGATCAACCGTCCCTTCTCCCCGAGCCGCGACAGCAGCAGCCGCGAATGGCCGCCGCGTCCGAAGGTGCCGTCGACATAGATGCCGTCGGGCGTCGTGAACGCACCATCGACCGTCTCGTGCAGCAGCACGGTCGTGTGGGTGAAGGCGGCGGGGATGGACTGCTCGCTCATGAGGCTCAGAAGCTGAAGTCCTGGAGCACGGCCGGCATCTCGGACTGCATGATGGCGGCCTCGTGCGCGGCATAGGCCTGGGCGTCCCAGAGCTCGAAGTGGCTGCCCATGCCCAGCAGCATCGTGTCCTTCTGCAGGCCGGCCGAGGCGCGCAGTTCCGGCGCGATCAGCACGCGGGCGGCGGCATCGATCTCGACGTCCTGCGCGTTGCCGAGGAAGACGCGCTTCCAGCCGGCGGCGGACATCGGCAGCGCGGCGACCTTGTCGCGGAACTGCTCCCAGGCCGGGCGGGGGAAGACCATGAGGCAGCCTTCCGGGTGCTTGGTCAGCGTCAGCTGGCCGCCGCACAGCGCCTGCAGGACCTCGCGGTGCCGCGCAGGGACGGTCAAGCGCCCCTTGGCGTCCAACGCCAAGGCACTCGCCCCCTGAAACACGACATTCGCCACTTTGCCCCACCGAATTGCACTTTCTCCCACTTTAATGGCGAGACCGGTCCCGGTCAAGGAAATTTGGCGTTTTTCCCAATCAAATCAATTACTTAGGCCGCATTCTCACGCGATTGCGCAAAATAAAAGTCCTTCTAAATGAAGGACTTAACAAACGGTGTGGAAGTGATGGATCAACTGAAATCGCGATTCGTACCCGCTTGAAACCGCAGCTTCGACCTGGGTCGGAACAGCTCCAGGCGCCCCCAACCGGTGGGTGACGGCTTCTTTCAAGGGGCTTGGCGGCCGTCCGAAGGGGGACAAAGTGGGGGAAACGAAAAAGCCCGGCGTCGCCGGGCTTGCGTTCGATTGGAAGGCGACGTGGCGCCGGTGATCACGGCATTGCCGATGACGCAGCGGGGGGCGGGGCCTGGTTTTCGACCGGGGCCGCAGCCACTGCATCGGCCGTACCGCCCTGCCACCACGCCGGTGTCGGCCCCGGCTCCTCGATCGCAAGCGGCGCGCCGATCACCGGCGTCACCAGCTCGACCTTGCGCAGCCGGGCCAACGCGCTGATGCGCTCGAACGGGTCCTGCCAGCGGTGCATCGCCAGGTCGAAGGTGCCGTTGTGGATCGGCAGCAGGCGCCGGCCGCGCAGGTCCACGTGCGCCTGCATCGTCTGCTCCGGCTGCATGTGCACATAGGGCCAGCGGGGGTCATAGGCGCCGGTCTCCATCAAGGTGAGGTCGAACGGGCCGAAGCGCTCGCCGATCGTCTTGAAACCATCGAAGTAGCCGGTGTCGCCGCTGAAGAACACGCGCAGGTCGCCGTCGATCAACACCCACGACGCCCACAGCGTCGAGTTGCGGTCGCTCAGCCCGCGCCCGGAGAAGTGCTGCGCCGGGGTGGCCGTCAACTGCACGCCGGCGATCGACGTCCCCTGCCACCAATCGAACTGCTGCACCTTGGCCGCCGGCACGCCCCAGTCGATCAGGCGCTGTCCCACGCCCAGCGGCGTCAGGAAGCGGCGGACCTTGGGCGCCAGCGCCAGCACCGTGTCGTGGTCGAGGTGGTCGTAGTGATCGTGGGACAGGATCACCGCTTCGATCTCGGGCAGCTCATCGAGGGCGATGGGCGGCGCGTGGAAGCGCTTGGGGCCCATCCACGAGAAGGGGGACGCGCGCTCCGAGAACACCGGGTCGGTCAGCCAGAAGCGGCCGCGCAGTTTCAGCAGCACCGTCGAATGGCCCAGCCGGAACAGCGTCCGGTCCGGCGCGGCGAGCAACTGGTCCCGGGTCAGCGCCTGCACCTCGATCGGCCGGTCCGGCGCGGTGCCGGCGGGCTTGTGGAACATGAAGTCCCAGAAGATCCCGACGGTCTTCCAGAAGCCCTGCTCGGGCTCGACGGCCGGATTGCGGAACTTACCCTCCGCCCATTGGGGCGACTGCTCGATGGAGGGTTGGACACCTTCCGAGGTGGGGGTGGGCGACCCATTGGAGGATCCCTGGGTGGGGGTGGACATCACGCGGGAAGCGGTCATGGCAAGGGCTCCAACAATCAGGACGGCGGCGATACCACCCAGCGCGGTCAGCGACAGCGGCAGCAGCGAACGGAGGGCGGTGGTGAGGTTCATCTGAAACTTGCACTACACAGTGTAGTTTCGGCGAGTGTAGGCAGTGGCGCCAGAAAAGTAAACTCCCCGGTGTAAGATCGCAGCCCATGACTTCCGACGCGCCCCGCCCTGCCCCCGGTCCTGCCGAGGAGCCGCTTGCCGATGAGGCGGGCGGCGACAGCGAGCGGATGCGCCTGACCGACCGCAAGCGCCAGTCGATCGTCGACGCGGCGATCGCCGAGTTCCGCGAGCACGGTTTCGAGGTCGCGAACATGGACCGCATCGCCGCGCGGGCGCAGGTGTCCAAGCGCACCGTCTACAACCACTTCAGCGGCAAGGACGCGCTGTTCGACGCGATCCTGGAGCGCCTCTGGGCCGCGACCGAGGCGCAGGTGAAGCTGGCCTATCGCGCCGACCGCCCGCTGCGGGAGCAGCTGCTGGCGCTGATCGATCAGAAGCTCGCGATGAGCGACGACCCGCAGTTCCTCGATCTGGCGCGGGTGTTGATCGCCGAGGCGATCCACGCGCCGCAGCGGGCGCGGGACATGTTGTGCCGGCTCGGAGGCCGCGAGGAGGGCCTGACGGTCTGGATCCGCGCGGCGATGGCCGACGGACGCCTGAAGGCCGGCGACGCGGCCTTCGCGGCGGCGCAGCTGCAGGCGCTGGTCAAGGGCTTCGCGTTCTGGCCCCAGATCACGATGGGGCAGCCGCCGCTGGATGCCGCGCAGCGGCGTCAGGTCGCGGATTCGGCGGCCGACATGTTTCTCTGCTTCCACGCGGTGGAAGCAGCGGGCTGAACCACCCACTTCTTGGGCGTTCGCCGGGGAGACCCCTCACCCCCGCCCTCGCCCCACGCAGCGGGCAGAGGGAGTTGATGGGGGGAGGCTGCGCCCTGTGCCCTGTTGGCCTGTTGGCGTGGAGCCTGGGGTCTAGGGCGACGCGGCGGGACGACGCGTCGGCCGGCGTCCGCGGGACGCCGCCAAGCAGGTCAGAAGTCCGAGGATCCGGACTGACCGCCGCTCAGTCGGAAGGTGCCGACCACCTCGGCCAGCTTCTGCGCCTGGTCCTTGAGACTCTCGGCGGCAGCGGCCGATTCCTCCACCAGTGAAGCGTTCTGCTGCGTGACCTGGTCGAGCTGCGCGACGGCGACGTTCACCTGCCCGATCCCGTGGCTCTGCTCCTGCGCGGTGTGGCTGATCTCGCCGATCATCTGCGCCACGCGCTGCACGCTGCCCACCACTTCGTTCATCGTCTCGCCGGCCGTCGACACCTGGCGGGTGCCGGTCTCGACGCGCTCGACGCTGGCGGTGATCAGCGACTTGATTTCCTTGGCGGCGCCCGCCGAGCGCTGCGCCAGCGCGCGCACCTCGCCGGCCACGACGGCAAAGCCGCGGCCCTGCTCGCCGGCGCGCGCCGCCTCCACCGCCGCGTTCAGCGCCAGGATGTTGGTCTGGAAGGCGATGCCGTCGATGACGCCGATGATGTCGCCGATCTGGCGCGAGCTCGTGCTGATCTCCTGCATCGTCGAGACTACCTGCCCCATCGCCTCGCCGCCCTGGCGCGCGACGCGGCTGGCGGTGTCGGCCAGTTGCCGCGCCTGGTCGGCATTGGCGGCGCTGTTGGCGACGGTGCTGTTGAGCTCCTCCATCGAACTCGCCGTCTCCTGCAGGTTGCTGGCCGTCTCCTCGGTGCGCTGGCTCAGGTCGTGATTGCCGGCGGCGATCTGGCGCGAGGCGACCGCGATCGACTGGCTGGTCTCGCGCACCTGCAGCATCACCTGCTCGATCTTGTGGACGAACTGGTTGAAGCCGCGCGAGATGTCGGCGATCTCGTCCTCGCCGCGCACCTGCAGGCGCTGGCTGAGGTCGCCCTCGCCGGCGCCGATGTCGTTCATCGCGCGCTTGATGCCGGCCAGGCCACGCAGCAGCGCGCCAACGGCCGCGGCCGCCACCAGCGCCGCCACCACCGTCACCACCAGCATCGTCAGGCCGGCATTGCGCAGCACGTCCGACAGCGCGGCCAGCGCCTCGTTGCGCTCGGCGGCGGCGACCAGCACCCAGTCGGTGCCGGGCACGTCCACCGCCTTCAGGAAGAAGCGATGCTCGCCGACCTCGGCCAGCGTCGGCTCGTCGCCATGCGCGGTCGTCAGCAGCGCGCCGTCGATCGCCGTCGACAGGTCCTTCACCGGCTTGAGCGTCAGGGCCGGGTCCGGGTGGGCGATCACGGTGCCCTGCTTGTCCAGCAGCATCGCGAAGCCGCTGGCGGTCGGCTTGATCGACTTCATCGTCGCCACGATGTCATCCAGCGCCACGTCCGTGCCGGTCACCGCCTTGAGCTCGCCGCCCGCGCGCACCGCGCTGGCGAAGGTCACGACCAGCTTCTTGCTGGACGCCGCCACGTAGGGCGCGGTGATCACCGGCTGGTCGGTCGCGGAGGCCTGCTTGTACCAGCCGCGGCCGGTGGGGTCGTAGTCCGCCGGACGCTGGCGGTCGGGGATCGAGATCATCCGCTTGTCGGCACCGCCGACGTAGGCCAGGTCCAGCCGCCCGGACTGCAGCGCCTGCGTGAGCACCGGGCGCGGATCCTCGAGCTGCGCGGCCGGCGCCATCGCGGCGACCACGTCCTTTTGCGTCTTCACCCAGGCGGCGACGCCATTGGCGTTGGCGGTGGCGAGATCGGTCAACTGGGCCTGCACCTGGCGGCGGGCGTGATCGCGCACGGCCCAGTAGCTGGCGAAGGTGGCGAGCGCGACAGCGGCGACGACGATCAGGATGGTGATCGCGATCAGGCGCGACTTGATGGTCTTCATCACGGCGAGGGTGTCCTGGGGGAGAAGGGGCCCCTCCACGGTGGGAAAGGGCAATCGAGGTTCCGCTGCGCTGTCCATGATCGACATCAAGGAGAGACGACCATTGGAGCGAGGCGGCCGGCATTGTGCGATGAGCGCCACCGGGAACCAAGGGTTTCCACCAAGAAGAAGGCCGACGCCGTGACGATCGTCACGACGCCGGCCCAAGCGGGAGACGACGCTCCCACGGCTCAGCCATCGAGGGGACGGGCCCTCAGTTCGATTCCTTGATGAGACGACCGGACTGCGCCTGCAGCGGCCGGGCGTTCATCGGGTACAGGTGAGAAAACACCGAGATCTGCTGGCTCGACAGCTGCACCGGCTGGCGCAGCACCAGCCACAGCACGCCCTCGGTGCAGGGCGGCGTGGTCAGCGAGCCCATGTAGGAGAAGTAGCCCCGCTCCGCGGGCAGCAGCTGGTTGAGATCGATCGGCACCGGCGCGTTGTAGGTGTCCCCGCGCTCCAGCGGCAGGTGGTTCCAGACGGTCTGGATCAGTGCCTGGTCCTGCCCGCGCTCCAGCAGCACCGCCAGGACGGCGAGCCGGCCTTCGGCATCCTTGTGGACGAGGTGGGCCACCATGTCGTACTGGCGGCCGTTGATGCGTTCCTCGCTGGGGCGATGGAAGTGGAACTGCTGCAGCTCGTAGCGCCGGCCCATGATCTGCAGCGAGTTGCCCGGCGCCACGTTCACCTGGACCGTGTGGCCGTTGTCCACGACCGAGAAGGCGCTGGACTTGTAGTCGAACCCGATGCGCTCCTGGTCGACCTTGATCGTGTCGCGCAGATCGATGGGGCTTTGCCGGGTGCCGATCGCGCATTGGCGGAATTCGGGCTCGAGTTGACCCCAGCGGTCGGGCGCGCCCTCGCCGGTGTAGGCCCAATGGGTGGCCGGTCGGGCCGCCGAAGCCGCCGCTGCCGGTTTGGCGGCCGCGCGACGCGCGCGCTGGTCGACCGGGTTGTTGGTCCGGACGTCGGTCGGCGCCTTCTTCGGATTCAGCTTCAGGGTGGCGGCATCGTCCTTGAGGCGCTCCGCGAGGCGGTCGCGCAGGGGCTCGCCCGAGTCGCCGGACGGGGCCACCTTGGGCGCGGGCGCGTCGGCGGCCAGGGCCGGGCCGCCGGACAGCAGGGACAGACACAGGACGGCCGGCAGCCAGGTGCCGAGGCCGGGACGGTGGGACATGGATCGCTCCGCAGGACTTCGTGGTGCCCGCCGTCGGCGGGATGCGCGACGGCGTCCGGACGCGGGTCCGGGGACACATTCCCTATTTCGGAGGATGGCCGGCCTTCTTAAGGGTGACCGGCGGGCGGACGTCACGCCGCGGGCGTGGACACCTCGCGCTTGACCCAGGTCCAGGCGACCAGGCCGATGCACATCATCCCGGCCGAGGCGATGGCCAGGGTCAGCATGGAATGCATCACCAGCGGCACCAGCACGCCGGCGACCAGGCCGTTGGCGGCGCTGCCGATGCAGGCCTGCAGGGAGGACGCCATGCCGCGGCGCTCGGGCGCCTGGTCCAGCACCAGCAGCGTCACCACCGGCACCATCAGCGCCCAGCCGAAGGCGAAGCTGCTGATCAGCGGGAAGGCCCAGAACACGCTGTGCGGCAGGGTCAGGTTGCAGACGATGTTGGCGATGGACGTGAAGCCCATGATGAAGAAGCCGCGCCGGATCTGCTTGCGCGGCGCGATCCGCCCGGCCAGGCGGCCGCTGAGCCAGGCGCCGCCCATGATGCCGCCGATGCTGAACAGGAAGAACCAGAAGAACTGCGTCGGTGCCAGGCCCAGGTGCTCGCCCAGGAACACCGGCGCGGCCAGCACGTACAGGAACATGCCGTTGAACGGGATGCCGCTGGCCAGCGCCAGCAGCAGGAAGCGGCGGCTGCCCACCAGCGAGCGATAGCCGCGCAGCAGCGAGCCGACGTGGAAGGGCTGGCGGTGGTCGCGATGCAGCGTCTCTGGCATCAGGCGCCAGGTGACGGCGAACAGCAGCGCGCCGACGAACACCAGGAACCAGAAGATCGCGTGCCAGTCGGCATGCACGTACAGGAAGCCGCCGATCATCGGCGCGATCGCCGGCGCCAGGCCGAAGAAGATCGTCACCTGCGACATCACCCGCTGCGCCTCGGAAGGCGGGAACATGTCGCGGATGATGGCGCGCGAGACCACCACGCCCGCGCCCGCGGACAGGCCCTGCACGGTGCGCCAGAACACCAGCTGGCCGATGCTGCCGGCCAGCGCGCAGCTCATCGACGACAGCGCGAACACCGCCATCCCCCACAGCACCACCGGACGCCGGCCGAAGCTGTCGGACAGCGCGCCGTGGAACAGGTTCATCACCGCGAAACCCAGCAGGTAGCCGGACAGCGTCTGCTGCATCTCCACCGGCGTGGCGTCGAGCGCCTTGGCGATGCCGGCGAAGGCCGGGATGTAGGTGTCGATCGAGAACGGCCCCACCGTGGCCAGCGCGGCCAGCAGGATGGCGAGGGCCCAGCGTGGCGCGCGCCACAGTTGGCTGGCTTCGGGGTTCATGCGTGCGATGCGGGCGTGCGAGGAAACGTGGCGACCGAGGGTCGGAACCGGAGCCGCCGACGATAACGCCCGCTGGGGCGCCGGACGGCTGTCACGGGCTGCCGCCGGCACCGGTCCGCGCGCTCGCGTGCGCGGGTCGCCCGGCCGTTCCGGGCGGCGACCGGCAGTGTAGCGGCCCCCCTACACTGCGGGGCTTTGCGGAACTTCGGGCGGAGAGCGGTGGTGCCAGGTGTGTTGAGCATTGGGGTAGTCGGGCTGGGGGTGATGGGGCAGCGCATGCTGGCCCGCCTGGCCGGACATGCGCGCCTGCGGGTCACCGGCGTGTGGGACGAGAACCCCGCCGTCATGTCCCAGGCGCTGGCGCAGGACCCGATGCTGCGCGCGGCCACCAGCGCCGAGGCGCTGATCCGCGAGCCGGGCCTGCACGGCCTGTACATCGCCACGCCGCCGGGACCGCACATCGCGCTGTCGGAGCTGGCCTTCGACGCCGGCCTCGCGGTGCTGTGCGAGAAACCGCTGACCACCGACTTCGACGCCGCGCGCGCCTGCATCGAGCGCATCGAGCGCGAGCGGCGGCGGGCCGCGGTCAACTATTCGCTGGCGTCGTCGACCGGACTGGCGCAGCTGCAGCTGGCCTTCGGCGCGGCGTCGCGGCGACCGCTGGGAGCGCTGAACAGCGTCAGCATCGAGCTGCGCTTCGCCGCCTGGCCGCGCCCCTGGCAGGCGAACGCCGGCGCGTGGCTGTCGCGGCGCGCCGAAGGCGGCTTCTCGCGCGAGGTGCTCTCGCATTTCATCTTCGTGCTGCAGCGGGTGCTGGGACCGGCGGACGTCGTGCGCAGCCGCGTCGTGTATCCGGAGGACGGCATCGGGTCCGAGCAGTCGCTGGAGGCCGAGCTGGTCGCCGCCGGCGTGCCGGTCACGATCCAGGCGAGCCTGGGCGGGGACCGCGCCGACGACAACCGCATGCTCTGGCGCGCCAGCGAGGGCGAGATCGAGTTGCGCGACTGGTTCGGCGTGACGCAGCAGCGCCAGGGCGAGCGGGTCCAGAGCCTGGGCGATGCCGAGACGCTGCGCATGAACGGCATGACCGACCAGCTGGGCCACTGGGCCGCGATGCTGGAGGGCCGCTCCCACAGCCTGCCGGGTTTCGCGGAGGCGTTGGCGGTGCAGAAGACCATCGAGCGGCTGCTCGTCGGCCAGGGCTGACGGCGGTCGGCTAAACTTCCGCCCCGTGAAGCAAGCCAGACCGCCGTTGGTGCGATCGTGGAAACACGGCACTGGAGGAAGGTCCGGACTGCATAGAGCGGCGTAGCAGCTAACGGCTGCCCGGCGAAAGCCGAGGATCAGAGCAACAGAGACGAGTCGGACCGAGTGCGGTTCGGGTGTTCTGTGCGAACGGGGCGCAAGCCCCAACCCGCGATGCGGAAGCATCGTGGGCGACGCGAAAGCGTCGATGCGCATAGCCACCCGGGCCGAACTACGCTCGGCCCGGGTGAAACGGGCAATCTCTACGCGCAGCAACACCAAGTAGGCCAGCGTCGATGCGGCTCGCAGAGCTGGCGGGTAGGTGGCACCGAGCCGGGCAGTGATGCCCGGCCCAGATGAATGGCGGTCACGCGGCGAATCGCAAGAGGAGTCGCGCACAGAATCCGGCCTATCGGCTTGCTTCACCTTTATGACGATTTGCAAGCGAACGTTGGCTTGCAAGCCCTTTGGGGGATTTCCCGCGCGCTGGGCACATCGGTTGCTACCTTCGGGGCATGCAGATCGAACCCCTGGACCCCCACAGCCCCGCCGCGATGTCCCTGCTGGCGCAGTCGGACGCGTACATGGCGGCCCTCTACCCCAGCGACAGCAACCACCTCGAGGATCCGCAGGCGCTGGCCCAGCCCCAGGTGCGTTTCATTGGCGTCTGGCTCGCGGAATGGCTGGCCGGTTGCGCCGCGGTGAAGGTCGTCGACGATGCCGACGGTCCGTACGGCGAGATCAAGCGAGTGTTCGTCCAGCCGCATTTCCGGGGACGCGGGATCTCCAAGGTGCTGATGGAAGAGCTCGAGTCCCATCTCAGGGCAAGAGGCATCGGACTGGCGCGCCTGGAGACCGGCGTGCACCAGCCCGAGGCGCTCAAGCTCTACGAGCGCCTGGGCTATGACCGCCGCGCGCCCTTCGGCGACTACACCGACGACCCGCTGTCCGTGTTCATGGAAAAGCGCCTGTCGGCCTGAGGTCCCTCCCCCTAGAACCTAGTCCCCTCGACGAGTTCCCCCGCCCTGGGGGACGGACGACGGTCACGCGAGCCGACCTCGGCTTACCGTGCGGGCTGCCCTGTTTGCGCGCAGCGCCGCCGCCCGATGGCTCCGACCGACCGCCACGCTCCCAAGCTCGCCTCCATCGAGGCCGCCCGCGCGATCGCCGCGCTGGCGGTCGTGCTGATGCACGCCACCCACCTGATGCGGGTGCCACAGTTCTCGGGCCATGTCGCGCTCGGCGGCCTGTTCGACTTCGGCTATGCCGGCGTCGACTTCTTCTTCGTCCTGAGTGGCTTCATCATCACCTTCGTCCACCACGCGGAACTCGGCGGCGGCGCGGCCCGCTGCCCGGGCTACCTGTGGAAGCGCTTCGTGCGCGTGTTCCCGATCTACTGGATGGTGCTGGCGATGACGGCCGGCCCGTCGATCCTGTCGCGCCTGGCGACCGGCCGCACGCCGGTCTCGGAACTGGCGGCCGAGGACGTCCCGGGCACGCTGCTGCTGTGGATCGGCGGCGGCCCGCCGGAGTACGTCGGCGTGGCCTGGTCGCTGCAGTACGAGGTGCTCTTCTACCTGAGCTTCTGCGTGCTGCTGCTGCACCGGCGCGGCGGCCTGGCGCTCTACGCGCTGTGGGCCGCGCTGGTGATCGCGCAGGCCTTCGGCCAGTTGCCGGGCGCCCTGCCCTGGAAGCTCGGCGATCCGCACTGCCTGCAGTTCCTGATGGGCGTCGCCACCGGACTGATCGCGCGTCGCGCGACGCTGCCGCTGATGCGGGGTCAGTGGCTGCTGGCGGGCGCGGCCTTCGTCGCCGCGGTGCTCTACGAGCGGCTCGGGCCGCAGGGGCCGCATGCCTTCGGCGGTCGCGTGGCGCTGGGACTGGCCTCGGCCCTGGTGCTGGCGACGCTCGTCGCGATGGAGCGACGCCGACCGGTGCCTGTGCCGGCGCTGCTCGCCCAGCTCGGCGCGGCCTCGTATTCGCTGTACCTGGCGCACTGCCTGCTGATCAACATCGTGCTCGCGCTGCTGGCCAAGGCCGGGGTCTATCGCGCGCTGCCGGAGGCGCTCACCTTCTCGATCGCGGTCACGGCGGCCGTTGCCGGGGGCTGGCTGATCGGGCGCTGGCTCGAACTGCCGGTGGTCGCGTGGCTGCGGCGGCGCCGCTCGCCGCCGGCGGTGCATGCGCCGGCAGTCGCGGCCTGAGCAACGCCTCCCGGGGCGCCGCTCGCGCCGCCGGGCTTCACGTCGCCACGAGCCGCCCGCCCCGCCTCACTCCTCGTTGTCGCCGCTGCCGCCCGCCTGGTCGTTGCGCTTCGCGGCCTGCTTCAGCAGCGGGGCCTCGAGCCGGGCCATGCCGTCGATGAAGCTGTCCACCGGCTGCGGCGTCGCGATGCGCAACGCCGGCGGCGGCAAGGTGGCCATGTAGTTCGGGCCGAGCCAGTACTGCTGCTCGGTGCGCCGGCCGACGGTCAGCACCAGGCCGACGACGCACATCGCGCCGATGCCCACCGCCAGCCGCCGCGACGCGCGCGGCCACACCACCGTCGCATGCCACCACAGCAGCAGCGCGGCGCCGACCGACATCACCAGCGTCTCCAGCGCCAGCAGGCGCGGCAGGTTGAACATGTAGGCCATCAACGGCAGCAGCAGGTCGAAAAGCTGCATCGCCACCGTCGCGACCAGCGCCCGCCACAGGTGTGCGCCGAAGGCGAACCAGTGCCGGAAGAGCTGCGTCACCAGCGCCCACAGCGCGGCCCAGATCAGCGCCACGCCGACCGGCGCCAGCAGCGCGCTGACCGTGTCGACCCAGGTCGCGCTGCCGTCATTGGCGGCCCAGTTCGAGCCCCACAGCAGCAACGCCCAGACCGCGAGCAGCGCCGGCAGCGCCCAGGACGGCCGGGCATCGCGCCGGACCGGTTCGTCGGCGCGGTTCATCGGCTTCTCCGCCGGCAGCGGATCCAACGAGGTGCGCAGCCGCAGCCGGGTCGTGCCCAGTTGCAGCAGGGCCGACGACGGCCAGGCCGCGCGGCTGCCGGCGGCGATCCGATGGCCGTCGAGCCAGCCGCCGTTGTGGCTGGGCAGCAGCTCCAGCACCGGGCCGGTCGCGGCCTGCGCCGTGTCCGTCCCGGCGTCGTCCCAGTGCAGCAGCGCATGGGCGCCGGCCAGGTGCGGATCGGCCAGCACCAGGTCGCAGTCGGGCGAGCGCCCGATGCGCAGCGGCCAGGCGCGCACCTTGTGGGTTTCCCGGCAATGACCGTCCCGGTCGACGATCTCGATCACCGCGTCCATGCGAATCCTTGCAGGTAATGACGCGTCAGCTGGGTGGCATTCGCGAAGCTGACGCCACGGGCGTCGAAGCGGCCCAGCGCGCCCTCGGTGGCGGCGTCGACGTTGGTGACCAGCACCGTCAGGTCGAACAGCCCGTCGAGCTTGCGATAGGCCCGCAGGCAGGCGACCGCGCGCAGCGGCGGGCCGTCCTTCTGCTGGACGAAGTCCTCGCGGCAATAAGGCGCGGTGCGGTCGCGGTCCGGGCCGCCCAGGCGCTCGTTGCGGAAGCTGGACGAATAGATCGCCGCGAAGCGGATCGCGCCGAGCTTGGAGCCGTCGTAGACCTCCTCGGTCACGCCGAAGTAGCCGGTCTGCAGCGATTCGCTGATGAACAGCGCATGCTCCATCCGGCATTGGGTGCGCTGCATCTGCAGGCCCTGCGCGTCGGCGGAGGTGCCGCTGCCCCAGCAGCGCATGTACTGCTCCTGCGGGATCGGGAAGCGGTAGCGGGGATGTGTCAGCGTGCGCCAGGGCTGGGCCAGGAAATTGCGCGACAGCTCCTCCTGGTAGGCCATCAACTGCTCGCGCAGCTTGGGCCAGGCCGCGCCCTTCATCGGCGTGGCATCACGGCTGCGCGCCAGCAGCGCGGCGGCGTGCTGCGCCGGCACCAGGAAGCTCATCTGCTGGGCGAAGATCATCGTCGACACGTTGATGCCGACGATCTCTCCGTCCTCGTCCAGCACCGGGCCGCCGCTCATGCCGGGGTTGATCGAGCCGGAGTAGTAGATCAGCGGATCGAAGCTGCGCTCGACCAGGCCGTTGTAGGTGCCCTCGACGACGGCGAAGGCGACGTCGTGCGGGTTGCCCATCGAATAGATGCGCTCGCCCTTGGCCAGCGGCTGATCGGCCTTGCGGAAGGCCAGCGGCGTGGCCGTCATGCGCGCGACGACGCCCTTGGGATCGGCCTTGGCATCGCCGCCCTTGGCGACGATGCGCAGCAGCGCCAGGTCGCGGCGGGCGTCGAAGTCGAGCAGGACGATGTCGCCGCCGTCGCCTTCCGGCGTCTGGTACTGCAGGCGGTAGCGCTCGGGCTCGAGCGCGTGCTGGCTGATCACGTGGTAATTCGTGATGACATGGCCCTGCGCGCTGACGACGAAGCCGGACCCCACCGAGGCCTGGCTGCCATTGAAGAGCGTGCGGATCTGCAGCAGCTGCGCACGGCTGCGGTCATAGAGCCGGCGAGCGCTGGCGGAGACCGGCGCCGAGGCCATCGGCTGGCTCGCCGCGACCGCGCCCGGCATCGGGGCGCTGGCCGGCGGCGCGGACAG
>NZ_PEOG01000051.1 GCF_002761755.1 Roseateles chitinivorans | reverse complement strand
AGCGCGCCCGCCGCCGATCGCCGGGTCAATGCGCCCGCCGGTGCCGGTGCCCTCGCGCGGCCGTCGTCGGTGGCATCGGGGGCGACCATCGGCGGGACCGGCGCGGGGCGGACAGGGCGGGAAACCACCGGGCCCGAGGGCTCAGAAGTTGTAGCCCGCGTTCAGGCCGAAGGTGCGCGGCGCGGCGTACTGCGCGGTCCAGATCGGATTCGCGAAGCTGCCCGAACTGCCGGCGCTGGTCTTGATCTTCTCGTCCGAGACGTTGCGGACGAAGGCGTCGACGTACCAGTTCTTCTTCGACGAGTAGCGCACCGCGATGTCGGCGGTCGAGTAGGCCTTCTGGCGATCGCCCTCTCCCAGGTTGAAGACCGACAGCCAGTTCGCCGACTGGTAGTGGTAGCTGATGCGCGGCGCGACCTGGTCGCCATTGGCGAGCGGGAACACATGCTCGTACATCAGCTGGATCGCGACCTTGGGCGCATGCGGCAGGTCGTTGCCGGTGACGTTCAGGCAGTTGCCACCCAGCGTCGTGTCGAAGCAGGTCGGCAGCTGGTAATCGTTGGACGCCGCCACCAGCTGGCCGAGCTTGGTCTTGGTGTAGGACGCCGACAGCTGCAGCTTGTCGTCGTTGGTGATCATCCAGGCGGTCTCGATCTCCAGGCCGGACACCTTGGCGCCCTCGGCGTTGGAGTAGGCGAACTGGCGGTTGCCGTTGACGATCACCGGCGCGCTGAACTGGAAGTCCTTGAACTTCATGTGGTACGCGCTGATGTTGAAGGTCATGCGACCGTCCAGCAGCGAGGTCTTGTAGCCGACCTCGTAGTTGGTCAGCGTCTCCGGCCCGTAGGGCAGGCCGCCGTCGCCGGTGCCGCCCGACTTGTAGCCGGTGGACACGCTGGCGTAGGCCATCGACTCCTTGCTCAGGTCGTAGGTCGCGCGCGCCAGCCAGGTGGTCTTGCTGCCCTTGTAGTGGGCGTCGTTGATGTTGCCGGCGCTGTAGCCGTTGGCCGGATCGGTCGGATCGATCGTCGGGTTCAGCGGGATCTGCGGTGCGGCCGGATTGCCGGCCCAGAACCAGCCGCGGCCGCCGATGTTCTTGCGGTCGTCGTGGGTGTAGCGAAGGCCGCCGGTGAGGTGCAGCGCATCGGTCAGGTTCCAGGTCGCCTGGCCGAAGGCGGCCTTGGAGTCGACGGTTTCCTTGGGCTGGATGAACGAGCCCTGCCAGTTCACGGTGCCCTGCTGGGTGCCGTTCATGATCGGGATGTCGAAGCGGATGCCGTTGTCCTCGGCCGCGTAGTACAGGCCCAGCACCCAGTCGACGGTCTGCTTCTGCGTGCTCTGCAGGGTCAGCTCATGGCTCTGGCTGCGATAGCGCGTCCAGACGGTGTTGTCTTCCTGGTGCGTCGCGCCGGTGGTGAAGCTGGTCGGCATGTTCACGCCGAAGTCCTGGTCGTAGGTGCCCGAGCCCTTGAAGCTGGTGTAGCCCGCGACGTAGGCCAGCGCCATGCCGCCCATGTCGTATTCCATGCGGCTGCGGATCGAGGTGGAGTCCCGCTTGAGCGAGGGCGCGGTGTCGATCAGCGCGGACCAGAGCTTCTGGCCGGCGCGCGGCGTCTGCATCAGGCTCATCGCCGGCGTGCCGCGGTCGGCGAACTGCTCCAGCGACAGGTCCCAGCGGAAGGTCTTGACCGGCTGCCAGAGGAAGCTCAGGCGCGCGGCGGTCTGGTCCTGGGCGTTGTACTTCGGGCCGCCGGTGACGAACAGGTTGTAGTTGATCGGCTGGAAAGCCGGGAAGGTGCCGGCGGTGTTGCCGGCGTTGTAGGCGGCCTGCTGCTGCGCCAGCGTGTATTGCGTGGGTTTCTGGTAGTCGACGTAGCCGTCGTGCTGCTCATGGATAAAGGCCACCCGCGCCGCGAGCGTGTCGGTCAACGGGATGTTGACGGCGCCCTTGGCGCCCAGGCGGTTGTAGCTGCCGGTGCCGACTTCCAGGTAGCCGGAGTTGTCCTTCAGCACCGGCTTGGCCGTCTTCATGTTGATGGTGCCGACAGTGGAGTTGCGTCCCCACAGCGTGCCCTGCGGACCGCGCAGGACCTCGATGCCGTCGAGGTCGAACAGCATCGTGGCGGCGCCTTCGGGGCGCGGCGCGAAGACGCCGTCGACGAACAGCGCCACCTCGGGGTCGGCGTACTCGGTCTTGGCCGAGTCGTTGCCGATGCCGCGCAGCGTGATGCTGACGATGCCGTGGTCGCCCTGCCCGGTGCCCTGCATGCTGGGCACGAGATTGAACACGTCGAGCATGCTCTTGACGTGGTTGTCTTCGATCGTGGAGGCGCTGATGGCGGTCACCGCGATCGGGGTCTTCTGCAGCGAGGTGGAGCGCTTGGTCGCGGTCACCACGACCTGCGGCAGCGCCTTGCTGTCCTTGCCGTCGGCGGATGCCGCGGCGGCGGTGGACGCTGTCTCTGCCTGCGGCGCGGGCGCCTCGGTGGATTGGGCGTGCGCGGCGCCGGCCAGCAGGGCGAGCACGGCGATTTGAATGGGGGAAGCCAGGCCAAGGCGCGGCCGGCGGATGAGGCGGTCGGTCATGTTGTTGTCTCCAGTGGGCTCTCGAGGTGAAGCTCTGATCCGGGGTTGTTCTTGTAGTTTGAGTACATCGTAGGAGCCCCATGACAACGTTGTCAACGCCTCGATTGACACCGTTGTCATTTTGGACCCTATCATTTACCCGTAGTCCGCCTACGAACACCCGCGACGCCCAGGACCCCGATGGATACGGGGATGTCGTCAGCGCACCACAACGACCCGGAGACAGTCATGACCCCGATCCAGGACATCCTCATCGTCGGCGGCGGCACGGCCGGCTGGCTGACCGCCGCCTTCCTCGCGCGGCAGCTCGGCACTGCCCAAGGCGGCGTGCGCATCACGCTGGTCGAGTCGAGCGACATCGGCATCATCGGCGTCGGCGAGGGGACCTTCCCGTCGATCCGCGGGACGCTGTCGGCGATCGGCATCGGCGAGGCGGAGTTCCTGCAGGCCTGCTCCGCCACCTACAAGCAGGGCATCCGCTTCGACCACTGGGTCCGGCCGCCCGGCACGCCCGGCGCGGATCACTACTTCCATCCGTTCAGCCAGCCCAGCCAGCGCCCCGGCGCGCCGGAGCTGCTGCCCTACTGGCTCGGCGGCGAGGCCGGGCCGACGCGTGCGTTCGCCGAGGCGGTCACGCTGCAGAAGGCGGTGGCGGACGCGCGGCACGGACCGAAGCGGGTCGGCGATGGCGACTACCTCGGACCGCTGAACTACGCGTATCACTTCGACGCGGGCCGCTTCGCGACCTTGCTCGCCACGCATGGCCAGGCCCTGGGCGTTCGACGCGTCATCGCGACGGTGGATCGCGTCGACCTCGACGAGCAGGGGGCGATCGCCGCCGTGCACACCCGCGAAGCGGGCACGCTGACGGCCGGGCTCTACATCGATTGCAGCGGCTTCCGCGCCCGGCTGATCGGCGAGGCGCTGGGCTCGCCATTCAGCTCGATGCGAGACGTGCTCTTCGTCGACCGTGCGCTCGCGATGCAGGTGCCGTATGCGCGGCCCGACGCGCCGATCGCCTCGTACACGATCGCCAGCGCGCAGGAGAGCGGCTGGATCTGGGACATCGGCCTGCAGGAGCGCCGCGGCATCGGGCATGTCTACAGCAGCCGCCACTGCGACGACAGCGACGCCGAACGGGCGCTGCGCCGCTACATCGGTCCGGCCGCCGACGATCTCTCGCCACGCCGGCTCACGCTGGACATCGGCTATCGCGAGACGCAATGGGTGAAGAACTGCGTCGCAGTGGGACTGGCGGGCGGGTTCCTGGAACCGCTGGAGTCGTCAGGCATCGGACTGATCGAGACCGCCGCCTACCTGATCGGCCAGCTGTTCCCGTTCAACGGCGACACCGCGCCGGTCGCGCGCCATTTCAACGCGTTCATGAAGGAGCGCTACGCGCGCATCGTCGACTTCATCAAGCTGCACTACGGCCTGACGCAGCGCACCGATACCGCCTTCTGGCGTGACAACGCCGATCCGGCGTCGTTCACCGAATCGCTGAAGGAGAAGCTGGCGATGTGGCGCTGCCGGCCACCGCAGCGGCTGGACTTCATCACCGACGTCGAGATGTACCTGCCCGCGAGTTGGCAATACGTGCTGTACGGGATGGAATTCAAGACCGAACCCGGCGCCTGGATGGCGCCGCTGAACCGCGGCGAGGAGGCGCGTCGGGAGTTCGCGACGATCGCGCAGCTGGGTGCCCACGCGCTGAGGGACCTGCCGCCGCATCGGACCTTGATCGAGCAGATCCTCGCGCGCTCGGATCGGCGAGCCGCCTGATCGGCGGCGCGGTTCCTCCGTCCGCTCAGCCGGCCTTCTTGGCGCGCGGCGCCGCCTTGGCGCCCAGCACCGCGGTGGAGTCGCGCACGACCAGTTCATGCGGCAGCACCCGGTGCTTGGGCCTGGCCGAAGCGGCGGCACCCGCGTCGCGCGGCGCGCCGATCAGCAGGTCCACCGCGGCGCGCGCCATGTCGTCCATCGGCTGGCGCACCGTGGTCAGCGGCGGCCAGACGCGCGCCGCCGCCGGCGTGTCGTCGAAGCCCGCGATCGAGAGGTCGCCCGGCACCGACAGGCCGAGCCGCTGCGCCGCCGCCAGCACGCCCAGCGCCATGTCGTCGTTGCTCGCGAACACGGCCGTCGGGCGCTGGCGCCGGCTCAGCAACTGGTAGGCGGCCTCGACGCCGGCGTCGAAGGTGAAGTCGCCCTGCACCACCAGGTCCTTGTCCAGGGCGATCTTGTGGGCCTTCAGCGCGGCCAGGTAGCCCTGGTAGCGGCGCTTGGACGCGACCTGGTCCTTCGCCCCCTTGATGATCGCGATCCGCGTGTGGCCGAGGCTGATGAGCAGGTTGGTGATCTCCTCGGCCGCATGCACGTCGTCCATGCGGACGCTGGGATGGTCGGGCTCGTCGGCCGCGGGCGAGATCAGCACGCAAGGCGTGTGGCTCTCGCGCAGCGCGGACAGCACCTGCGGGTTGTCGCACAGCGGCGGGGTCAGGATCATCCCGTCCGGCCGCAGCGCCGAGACCATGCGGTCGACCTGCATCGCCAGGTCGGGAGCGTCGTTGTGGAGGGACTCGACCACCAGGTGATAGCCGGCCTCGCGGCAGCGCAGCGTCGCGCCCTGCTGCACACCGCCGACGAAGGCCGCCGACGGGTCGTAATACAGCAGGCCGATCAGGAAAGAGCGCCCGCCCGCCAGGCTGCGGGCGGATTGCTTGGGGCGGTACTTGAGGTCGGCCACGACCTTCAGCACCGCCTCCCGGGTCTCGGAGTGGACGCCGGGCTCCTGGTTCAGCACCCGGGAAACCGTCTTGATGGACACGCCGGCTTCGCGCGCGACGTCGATGATGGTGGCGGGTTTGGGTGGCGGCATGGCGGTCGGAAAAGCTGGCCCGACTGTGCCATATCGATGCGAGCAGCGCGGGACGGCAGCACTTCCTGGATGAACCAATGAGAAAAGCCGGCTCGAGGCCGGCTTTTCGTATTTGGTGCCCAGGAGAGGACTCGAACCTCCACGGAGTTACCCGCTAGTACCTGAAACTAGTGCGTCTACCAATTCCGCCACCTGGGCTTTCAGGATTTGTCTTCGCGTCAACTGCGTTGCAGCGAAGAATTGGACTGTAGCATGGTTTTGGAATCTGGCAAGCAGTTCAGCCGCCCCAATCCACTTTTCCCAGTCGACCGTGCGGATCCCACAACATCTGTACGCGCCGCGCCCACTCCAGCACCCCGGGCTCCACCCGGGTCCAGTGCGCCCGGTACGCCGCCTGCAGTTGCGGTCCTACCCCGTGCTCGGCGCTGATCGAGCCGCCCAGCTCCGCCACCAGCGCATACAGCCCTTCGCGCAGGGCCAGCTCTTGCTCGGCATGCCATGCGCCGGCCTCCAGCGGCCACACCATGTTGAAGTGCATGCCGCCGTCGCCCAGGTGACCGAAGTCGGCCAGTCTCAGCTGCGGGAACCGCTCCGCCAGCCAGGCCGCCCCGCGCTCGCGCAGGCGCATGAAGTGCCGCCGCGGCAGCGAGAGATCCAGGCCGATCACCTTGCCCTGCGCCCGCAGCCCTTCGCTGATGCGATGGCGCATGCCCCAGATCGCCTCGTCGGCGTCGAGCACGGCATCGCGCACCCGCCCCGTCTCGAATTCCTGCTCGAGCCAGTGCTGCAGCAATTCGCCGAGCGCGAGCTGCTCGGCCGGCAGTTCGCTGCTGAGCTCGATCAGCATCGCGTAGTCCGGCAGTTGCCCGCCGAACCAGCGCGCCAGGTCTTGCCCATGCAGGCCGGCCTCGAGCGCCGCGCGACTGATGCCTTCGAAGGCGGACACCAGCCCGCCCCAGCGCTGCATGACCTCGGCATACAGGGGGAACACCTCGTCGAGCGACGACGGCGCGACCAGCGCCACCGCGCGCTGGCGCGGCAGCGGCGACAGCTTGATCGTGACCTCGCTCACCAGTCCCAGGCTGCCCGAGGACCCGATGAACAGCTGTCCCAGCGCGAGCGCCGAGTTGTCCTTCTGCAGGCCCTGCCCGAAGCGCACGACCTGCCCCGCCGGCTCCGCGAGCACCACCTCCAGCGCGAGCGTGTTCGCGCGCACGTCGCCGTAGCGCAGCATGCGCGTGCCGCCGGTGTTGTGCGCGACCATGCCGCCGATCGAGGGGTCAGCGCTCAGGTCCACCGGGAACCAGAGGCCATGGGGCTCGAGGCGCTCATTGATCTCCGACAGCCGATACCCCGACGACACCCGCAGCGTGCGGTCCAGCAGGTCGAGCTCGAAGACCTCGCGCAGCCGCTCGGTGCTGAGCAGCACTTCGCCCTGCGCATCGTCCGGCGTGCCGGCACGCACCAGGCCGGTATGCGCGCCCTGCACCACCACCCGCAGCCCGCAGGCCGCCGCCAGCGCGAGCACCCGCGCCGCCTCGTCCCGGCGGCCCGGCCGCACCAGCGCGGCCGCCTGCCCCGCCGCATAGCGTGCCGGCTGCAGGTAGCGCGGCTCGATCGCCGTGCCGTCCTGCACGTAGGCGTCGCCGCAAACGGCGCGGGCTTCCGCGAGGAAGCCCGTCATCTGGCTGGCGGCGCCCGCGGCCTCCGCCCCTGGCGTTGCGCTCAGCACGCCGCCGCCTCGCCGGCGGTGTCCGCGTCCTTCGCCGCGCCGGCCGTCATCTTGAAGATGCCGGTCGCGTTGCCCGCATCGAAGGCCAGGTCCAGCGCGCCGGACTCGTCCAGCGGCGCGCGCTGGATGAATTCATGGAAGCTGCCCGGCACCTCGAGCATCACGCGCTGGCCGCGGTCGAGGAATTCGCGCATCACCCGCGCCGCCTTGAATGCGGTCTGGCGCACCCGCCCGGTCGCGGAGGTTTCGATCGAGTCCTTCACCGGCCGGTCCAGCGCACGCTGCGCGGCGACGACGGCCTCGATGTCGGCCACACGATCGGTTGCATGGTTGAACGCATTGCCCTCGGTCGCGATCCAGGCCATCTCGGCCGATTCGGCCAGCAGCGCCTGATAGTCGTCGGCCTCGAACAGTCCATGCTGACGCGCGAAGCAGCCGACCAGCCGGGGCAGCAGCGCGACGGCGGCCGCCGTCGGCAGGTCGCCATCACGCGCGAGCTGCTCCAGCAGGGCCAGATCGGCCGGCGCCAGCGGATCGCGGGAGCTTGCCAGCACGCGCGTCACCGCGCCCTGGAAGCTGCCGGAGAAGCGCTCCGGATGCAGCTCCGACACGAAGAACTGGGCGATGTCCTCGGGGAAGTCGACATGGCGCCAGGCGCGGCCGGTCATCTTCAGGCGCGGCAGCGGGTAGGTCGCGGCCATCGCGAAGCCCAGCGGACGCAGCACCCGGGTGATCGCGGCCTCGCCCGGAGGCAGCGCGCCACAGGGCCACGCCACCGTGCGCAGCGCGCCGTGGTCGAACACCAGTTGCTGCCCTTCCCGCTGCAGGTCGGCCACATACGCGGCCGCCATCGGCACCCGCTCGGTCACGTCGAGGAACAGCGCCATGTTCAGCGCCTGTGCCAGTTCGGCGCGCGCGATGCGTTCGCCAGCGGGGCGCAGCAGCGCCGGCAGGACCTGCACCCGGGCGAAGGCGGCGCGCGCCGCCCCCTCGCCGAGCGCGCTTCCCAGCAGCTGGAACAGCCCGCTGCCCACCGCCGCGGCGACGCGGGCGTTCAGCGCCGTCAGCGCCTTCAGTTCAGCCGTCCGCTCAGACATCGAACTTCACGCCCTGCGCCAGCGGCAGCTCGCGCGAGTAATTGACCGTGTTGGTCGTGCGACGCATGTAGGCCTTCCAGGCATCGGAGCCGGATTCGCGGCCGCCGCCGGTCTCCTTCTCGCCGCCGAAGGCGCCGCCGATCTCCGCGCCCGAGGTGCCGATGTTGACGTTGGCGATGCCGCAGTCGGAGCCGCTCGCGCTGACGAAGGTCTCGGCCTCGCGGATGTCGTTGGTGAAGATCGCCGAAGACAGGCCCTGCGGCACGTCGTTCTGCAGCGCGATGGCCTCGTCCAGCGTCTCGTACTTGAGGGTGTAGAGGATGGGCGCGAAGGTCTCGTGCTTCACGATGGCCGTCTGCGCCGGCATGCGCACCAGCGCGGGCACCGCGTAGAACGCTTCCGGATACTGCGACGCCAGCGCGCGCTCGCCGCCGCTGACCTCGCCGCCTTGCTCGCGCGCGGCCTGCAGGGCCGCCTGCATCGCATCGAACGCGGCCTGGTCGATCAGCGGACCGATCAGGTTGCCGGGCTCGATCGGGCTGCCGATCTTGAGCTGCGCGCGGGCGCGGTCCAGGCGGGCGACCAGTTCATCATGGATGGACGAATGGGCGATGACGCGGCGCGTCGTGGTGCAGCGCTGGCCGGCCGTGCCGTAGGCACCGAACAGGATGCCGCGCACGGCCAGGTCGAGGTCGGCGCTCGGGGTCACGATGATCGCGTTGTTGCCGCCCAGCTCCAGCAGGCAGCGGCCGAAGCGCGCGGCAACACGCGGACCGACCGCGCGCCCCATGCGGGTGGAACCGGTGGCCGAGACCAGCGCCACGCGCGCGTCGTCGACCAGGGCCTCGCCGACCGCGGCGCCGCCGAGGACGACCTGCGACAGCCACTTCGGCGCACCGGCGTAGCGCGCGACCGCCTTCTCGAACAGCGCCTGCGTCGCGAGCGCGGTCAGCGGGGTCTTCTCGCTGGGCTTCCAGACGCAGGTGTCGCCGCAGACCAGTGCGAGCGCCGAGTTCCATGCCCAGACCGCGACCGGGAAGTTGAAGGCCGAGATGATGCCGACCACGCCCAGCGGCAGGTACTGCTCCATCATCCGGTGGCCCGGGCGTTCGCTGGCGATCGTCAGGCCGTGCAGCTGGCGTGACAGGCCGACGGCGAAGTCGCAGATGTCGATCATTTCCTGCACTTCGCCTTCGCCCTCGCTGGTGACCTTGCCGGCCTCCAGCGACACGAGGCGGGCGAGCGCGGCCTTGTTCGCGCGCAGCTCCTCGCCGAAGAGGCGGACCAGCTCGCCGCGCTTGGGCGCCGGCACCGTGCGCCAGGCCAGGAAAGCCTGCTGGGCGTTGGCGATCGCGGCGGTCATGTCCGCGGCGCTGGCGTCATGGACCGCGCCGATCACGGCGCCGTCGATCGGGCTGCGGACAGTCCGCTGGCCGCCGGTGAAGGCGGTCGCCGGCACGCCCAGCGCGGCCAGCAATTCGGTGGTGGTGGAAGTCATCGCGGGATTCTCCTTCAGCCGATCGATTCGACCTGGCGCGACTGCTGATAGGCCTTGCCGAAGCGGTTGGCGAGGAAGTCCGGCAATGCGACCTCTTCCTGGCGGATGAAGCCCTGCTGCGGCAGCTTGCCCTCGCGGAACAGGTCGACGGCGGCGCAGATGCCGGCGGCGGTGGTGATCTGGATCGCCGACAGCGGCTGCTCGCCATCGCGCTCGGCGAAGATCTTGCGGGCGAAGACCTCCTGCATCAGCACGCCGTTCTTCATGCCGGAGACCGTCACGAACACCAGCACCACGTCCTGCATCGTCGCGGGCATGCTCTTGCGCATGATGTCCTTCAGCTTTTCCTGGTCGTTCTTCAGCGCCAGGTCGTCCAGCAGGAACATCATCAGGTCGCGGTGACCCGGATAGCGGACCGTCTTGTAGTCCAGGTTGCGGACCTTGCCGTCCCAGGTCTCGCACAGCGTGCCCAGGCCGCCGGAGGTATTGAAGGCCTCGTACTCGGTGCCGTCCAGCGAGAAGTGCTCCAGCCCTTCCAGCGGCAGCGCGGCAATGGTGTCGCCGTCGTGGATCGCCTCGCAGGGGTGGCAGTACTCGTTGATCAGGCCGTCGACCGACCAGGTCAGGTTGTACTTCAGCGCATTGGTCGGGAACGCGGGCAGCGCGCCGACCCGCATCTTGACGTCCTGCAGCGTGTCGAAGCGCTTGGCCAGGTGGTGCGCGACGATGCCGATGAAGCCCGGCGCCAGGCCGCACTGCGGCATGAAGGCGGTCTTGGCGCCGGCGGCGATGCGCTTGATCTCCTTGGTCGCGGCGACGTCCTCGGTCAGGTCGAAGTAATGGCAGCCGGCCTCCAGCGCCATGTGGGCGGCGGTGATCGCCAGGTGGTACGGCAGTGCGTTGACGACCACGTCGTTGCCGCGGAGCGCGGCGGCCAACTGGGCCTTGTCCTCGGTGTCCACCGTCTTGGTCGCGAGGCCCTGGCCCGCCAGCAACTGGAGCGCACCGGCGTTCTTGTCCATCACGGTGACCTGGTAGTCGCCGCTGCCCTGCAGCAGTCGCGCGATCGTCTGGCCGATGTGTCCGGCGCCCAGCAGTGCCACTTTCATGTCGTGCTCCTTGTGATCCTGGAAATGGAAAGCGATGGCCGCAGTGTCCCGAGCGCCCCTGACGAAAGAAAGCGCGACTTCGACGAAAAACAGCTCTATGCTGACGATTCGTCGGCCCCACTGCTCATTTCGACGAAAACAAGGGTTAATCCCGAGACCGACGCCCTGCGGCGGAAGCCATCCCCATGAACGCGAAGCAAGCCACCGATACCCCGTCCACCGCGCCCGCGACGCTGCGTGATCAGACCGACCGCGACCTGGTCGCGCTGCTGCAGGCCAATGCGCGCGAAAGCACCGCCGACCTCGCCCGCAAGTTGGGCGTCGCCCGCACCACGGTGGTGGCTCGGCTGGCCCGGCTCGAAGCGGAAGGCCTGATCGCCGGCTACACGGTGCGCCTGGGCGGCGAGGCGGTCGAGCGCGGTGTGCAGGCCTTCGTCGGCATCACCGTGCAGCCGCGCGCCGGGCGGGAGGTGGTCAAGCGGCTCTCGCGGCTGCCCGAGTTGCGCCAGCTGGCGTCGGTCAGCGGCGAGTTCGACTACATGGCCACGCTGCGCGCCGACAGCACGGCGCGGCTCGATGCGCTGCTCGACGAGATCGGTGAGATCGAGGGCGTGATCAAGACGCACACCTCGGTGCTGCTGGCGCTTCGGGTGGACCGGAGCGCCTGACGGACGATCCGGCGGCTGACGGGCGGCGGGCGCGTGACCGGAAGTGACCGCCGTGACGTCGATCACGGCAGGCGATGTCCGGCTCGTCAAGCCGGCGTAACGCTGTGTTTTTGACGCATTCGACAGTCAACCCCGCAAGTTGGCACGCCGTTTGCACGACATGAGCTGCCAGCTCCAGGAGCGCACCATGTCGAAGCCATCCGTCACTGCCAAGCATGTCCCGCCGATCTTTCTCGGCATGAAGGCCGTCGCGCTCCTCGCGGTCGCCTGGGGCGCGGTTTATCCGGCGCTGTTGTGGGGCCTGGGCGCCGTGCTGCCCTGAGCCCGGCGGCGATCCTCGCTGGAGTTCCGCCATGAAAGCCCCCGCCCGCCTTGGCGGCGCGCGCGTCCCCGCGCCGCCTCCCGTGTCCGATCACCGCTGGCGCCGCGTGCTGCTGCGCGCGCTGGGCATCGCCGTCGCGATGCTGGCCCTGCTGGCCGCGATGGCCTGGCTGGACCACGCCGAAGGCGACCTGCGCCAGGTCCGGGCCGCGCCCGCGGCGCCACTGTCGCCCACATTCGCCCCGCCGCCGACAACGGTCTCTTGATCCGGACGGCACTGGTGAGCCGCTCCCGGCGCGGGCATAGTCCGCGCCGACAAGGAGCGACAACACCATGTGGGCACTGATCCTCGGCCTGATCCTGTTCCTCGGACCGCATTCGGTCCGCATCGTCGCGCCGGGCTGGCGCGATGCCCGCCTCGCCGCCTGGGGCGAACGCCGCTGGAAGCTCGGCTACACCGCCGTCTCCCTCGTCGGCCTGCTGCTGATCGTCTGGGGCTATGGCCAGGCGCGGCTCGATCCGCATCCGCTGTGGGCGACGCCGCGCGGCATGAATCACCTGGCGGGGCTGCTGATGCTGCTAGCGCTGATCCTGCTGGCCGCCGCCTATGTGCCGCGCAACCACCTCAAGGCGAGGCTGGGGCACCCGATGGTGCTGGCGGTGAAGCTCTGGGCCCTCGGTCACCTGCTGGCCAACAACACCGTCGCCGACCTGGTGCTGTTCGGCGCCTTCCTCGTCTGGGCGGTCCTCGACTTCCGCTCGGCGCGTCGGCGGGCCGGTCCGCGCCCGCCGGCGGGCACCGCGCGGGGCACCGCGATCGCGGTGGCGGTCGGCGTCGTGGCCTGGGTCGTGTTCGCGGCGGGGTTGCACCGCGCCCTCATCGGCGTCAGCCCGTTCCCGACCGTCGGATGAAAAGAGGCCCCGCTCGCTGGCGGGGCCCCTCGAGTGCGCGCGGCGCGCCGGATCACAGGCTGCGCTTGCGCTGCAGCACCAGCAACCAGAAGCATGCGCCGGCCAGCGCCAACCCGCCGAAGAACTGCGGATGCAGCGCCGCATGCAGGACCTGCGGCAGGCCGTCCCGGGCGAAGTCGGGGAAGCGGAACAGCATGTCGAAGAAGTCCTGCATGTCGAGCCGCCCATCGCCGTTCGACTCGACGATCAGCCGGGTGCC
Source organism: Roseateles chitinivorans (assembly GCF_002761755.1). Lineage (GTDB taxonomy): Bacteria > Pseudomonadota > Gammaproteobacteria > Burkholderiales > Burkholderiaceae_C > Roseateles > Roseateles chitinivorans. Next base: position 28,917 of record NZ_PEOG01000051.1, on the reverse strand, counting down.
GCTCTGCACCCAGGCGCTGGCGACGCCTTCCATCTGCGTCTTGAGCAGTCGCTTCAGCGCTGCGGCGACGGGCTCGTCCTTGTAGATCTTGAGGAAGGCGCCGACGCCGATCACCAGCAGCGGAGCGCCCCAGCGCCGGAGCCAGGCCGACGCGGCCATCAGCGCCAGCGCGATAGGCGCGATCCACAGTGCCGCCAGCACCACGCCGACGACCAGCCGCAGGCTCAGCCAGAGCGTGGCCTGGAACAGCGCCGCCCACTGCGTCTGGTGCAGCGCGGACAGGCCGAATTCCTTGAAGGCCATCGCCGAGCCGACCACCACGCCCCCGGCGACGCCGAGCAGCACCGCGACGGCCGGCATCAGCACGCCATGCGCGACGATCGGCGCGCCCAGGCTCGCAGCATGGCTGCCCGGGAGCGAGGACCAGAACTCGATCGAGCGGTCCTGCTGATCGCGCCGGGCCAGGCCGAGCAACTGGTAGCCGGAGACGGCCATGGCGAGGGTCATGACCAGCCCGACCGTCAGCAGACCGGCGATCAGCGCGACCGGCTCCGGACTGGGCACGTCGACGTCGTCGACCTGGCTGAACGGCACCAGCGCCAGCAGCACCAGGATCGGCACCAGCACCAGGCCCAGCCAGGCGCGCTTGTATTGCAGCCACTCACGCAGCAGCAGCGTGTTGAAGAGCGTCATGGAGATGTCCTTGAGGAGGGTTCGCGGATCAGGCCGATTCCGGCGTGCGCGCCTGGATCTCGGGCTTGCGGGTCAGGGCCATGAACAGGTCCACCAGGCTGGGGCGCACGCGCTGCCCCAGGTGGGCGACCGTGTCCGGGGCGACGCCGTCGAACAGCGCGGCCGGTCGGCCCTGCACCCGATAGCGCAGCAGCGGGTGGTTGGCCGCGACGGCTTCGGCGGCGTCCGGATCGTGCGACAGCGCGACGAAGCGCTCGTCCATTTCCGCCAGCGAGATGTCCAGCACCAGCCGCCCTTCGTCCAGCATGATCACGTCCGACAGCAGCGTCTCCACCTCCTCGACCTGATGGGTGGAGATCAGCACCGACCGTTCGCCGTCGCACCACTCGTCGATGAGCATCTCGTAGAAGCTCTTGCGCGACATCACGTCCAGGCCGAGCGTCGGCTCGTCCAGGATCATGAGCTTGGCGTCGATGGCTGCCACCAACGCGAGGTGCAGCTGGGTGACCATGCCCTTGGACAGGTGCTTGACCTTGTCGTTCTCGCCCACGGAGGTGCGCCGCAGCAGCTGCCGGGCGCGCTCGGTCGAGAAGCGGGGCTGCAGGCCCGCCATCAGGCGGATCAGCTCCGACACCCGCGCCCAGCTGGGCAGCACGGCCACGTCGGGGATGTAGCAGAGCGAGGTCAGCAGCTGCGCGCGGTCGGCATGCGGATCCAGGCCGAGCACGCGGAGCTGGCCGGTGGGCTGCTTCAGGCCGACCAGCGTCTTCATCAGCGTGGTCTTGCCGGCGCCGTTGTGGCCCAGCAGGCCGACAACGCGGCCGGCGGGGATGGAGAAGGTCAGGTCCTGCAGGGCCGCCTTGCGACCGTAGTGGAGGCTCAGGTGGCTGGCCTCGATAAGCGTCTTCATGCGTCCTCCCAATTCAGGTCCTGGGGGCGAAGGCCCAGGCGGCGAAGTTTCTCCCGCAGGCGGGGCCATTCCTCCTGGAGGAAATGCTCCCGCTCGCTGCGCAGCAGCCGGATGCGGGCGCCGTCACGGACGTACATGCCCATGCCGCGGCGGCTCTCGACCAGGCCCTCGTCCACCAGCGACTGCAGCGCGCGACTGACGGTCAAGGGGTTGATGAGGTACTGGCTGGCGAGCGCGCGCACGGACGGCAGCGCCTCGCCCTCGGGGGGATCGCCGTCCAGCAGCTGCGACGCGAGGCGGTCGGCGAGCTGCTGATAGATCGGCGCTTGATCGTTCCAGCTATGCATGACGCGAGGCGCGGGGCGCCGGTGTGTTGCTGATGTAGCACACCATATCAACCGAGTCCGGTCCGCCCCAGCGGGGGACGACAGACTGCAGAAACGGGGGGATGAAGCGGGGAACCGGATGCCGATCCGCAGCTACCTGCTCAGTCTCGCGCGGCAGTGCCGGGGCAAGAGCTGGACGCCAATCGCGCACGCACTTCCATCAGAGCAAAACCCAGCAGGTTCAGGCCGCGCCACGCGCGTGGATCAAACGCTCGTTCGTCGTTCGCTGCAAGGCCAATCCCACAGATGCGATCAACGGGGCTCGCCTCGACGAGCACCCGGCCACCCGTGGTGAGCAGGTAATCCCGCAATGCCCGGTTCTGCGAGAACTTGGCTTCGTTGGCGCGGACGACGATGTCAAAACGTGCCTCTTCCGAACGCGAATGCTGGCCGCGCAGTTCCTTGTCGAGGCAGGGTACGTGGAGGGCACCTCGAACCGACCAGCCATGGGCTATCGGCTGGCGGATCGCAGTGCGCCCGTCGTGTTTCCCAGGACCTTCAGCCCTCGGGGCTGAGGAAATAAACATGGAATGCGATTTCCAGTGCTCGGCGCAAACCGACACTGGCGCCGCTTTTCGATCTTGGAGCGCTGAAGTTCCAGTCGCAGCTATTGAGCTGCCTCGAACCTGCTGCCGCCGACCACTATGCCGTCACCGCTCAGCAGCTTCCATTGCAATGACCCCAACCAGCATGGAGCGGAGTCCTGACCCGGACGCCAGCGTCTCGTCGCCTCCTCATTCAGGCTTGAAACCTGCGCTCCTCAGCAGTTCGGAGCCCTGAGCGACATCGGCTGCAATGAACTTCTTGAACTGCTCGCTCCCTTCCGAGAGCGCATCGATGCCGATGGCCGCATAGGCACCGTTGCGCCCCAGCTCCGACGACGCTTGCGTGACCGCCGCGCTCAACTTGGCAACACGGTCTGCCGGCGTTCCCCTGGGGACCCACACGCCGTACCAGGATGCGTACCTGAAAGCCTTGAGACCGCCTTCCTGCATCGTCGGCACTTCCGGAGCCAGGGGACTGCGCTTCTCTGCAGTGATGGCCAGCGGACGCACTTTCCCGGACTTCGCGAGCGGCAGGAGCGACACCATGGAGTCGAGCAGGAGGCTCACGTGGTTGCCACCGACATCCACCAGGGCAGGCTGCGTTCCCTTGTATGGGACGTAGGTGAGCTTCAGCCCGGCCTGCTTGGCGAAGAGAAGCGTCGCCAGATGACTCGGGGCGCCGGCTGCAGGGATGGCCGCCATCCACTCATCAGGCTTGGACTTCGCGGCGCCAATCATCTGACCGAGCGTCCGGGGCTCGAGCGCCGGAGCGATGACCAGCATGAGCGGCGCCTCGCCGACCCGCGCCACAGGCACGAAGTCCGTTTGCGGATCGTATGGCGGTGTCGCCAACACCTGCTTGGCCAGCACATGCGTGGCCGCGGAGAAGAGCAGGGTGTAGCCGTCAGCCGGAGCCGTCTGGACCGCCTTGCCACCCAGCGTGCCGCTGGCACCGGCCTTGTTCTCCACGACGACCGGCGTGCCGAGCTGTTTGCGGAGCTGCTCGGCCAACAGCCGTGCCGCGTTGTCCACACCGCCACCCGCTGCGAACGGCACGATGATGCGCAGCGTGCTGCCCTTCTCAGGGAAAGTCTGGGCATGGACTGCCAGGGGAATCACGGCGCTGGACATCAGCGCGACCAGCACTTTGACGAGCTTCATTGAGGTCTCCATGTTCTTCTCTGATCTGGACTCGCCACCGCTCAGGGCGAGATCTCTTCGAGCGCCTTGTCGGTCGTCTCAATCATCTTCCTCGATGCGAAGAGGCCCACGACGGTCGCCCCGGCGAACATGAGGAAGACGCTGGCCACGCCTTGGGCGGTGAGCATCATCCCGACCATCGCGGGTGCCGCAGCGGAAGCCGCCCGCAGCCAGGATGTCGCCAGTCCTGTGCCGATGGCCCGCATGCGAGTCGGATAGATCTCCGGCGTGTAGAGGTACAGCAGCACGGTGGTGGTGCCCATCACGGCATAGGCCGCGGAAGCGAAGAGGGCGACCGCCCAGACGCTTTGCGCGCCAGTGGCGACCAGACCCAGCAGCAGCGTTCCGGCAGCGATGAAGCTGCCGGTGGCCCAGCGACGACGCCCGACCTTGTCGACCAGCATGGCGCATGCGAAGACGGCGCAGACGCTCAGTACGTTCGTGACCGAGGCAAGTCGCAGCGCGTCTTGCAGCGGCAGGTGGTACACGGTCTTGTAGAGCGTGGGAAGCCAGTTGTTGATGCCGTTGGCGACAAAGTAGGAGGAGGCCCACAACACCCACACGATGAGCGTGCGAGGGCGGTAGAGCGGCGAGAAGAGCTCCTTCCAGCTGGCCTTCCTCGTGGACTTCAGACCGGCCGCCAGACTGAGCTCCCGCGCTCGAACCTTGTCCTGCTCACGGTGAACGTCGATCTGCCGGCGCGGCGTGGCCGCCTCGAGCGAGCGGATGACCCGTTCCGCCTCTTCCCAGCGTCCCTTGGACGCGAGCCAGCGGGGCGACTCGGGCAGACGGGCCATGAACATCAGGATCAGCAGGCCGGGGAGACCTCCCACCATGAACAGGACCTCCCAGCCGTAGTGCGGAACCACGAACGCCCCCACCTGCGCCGCGGCCATCAGGCCCAGCGGGAAGATGAGCTCGTAGAGCACGAAGAAGCGACCGCGGCCTTTGGACTGCGACATCTCGTTGATGTACGTGGCAGCGACCGGCACCTCTCCGCCCACGCCGATGCCCTGCAGGAAGCGCAGCAGGAACAGCATCTGCACGCTGCCGGCGAAGGCGCAGGCGATGCTCATGGCGGACATCACCGCGACCGCTGTGGAGACGGCGGGCACGCGACCCCACTTCTCGCCGAGCCAACCGAACAGCAAGGCGCCGATGACCTGACCGATGTAGCCGGCTGCGATGAGCAGGCCCACTTGGCCGGGGCTGAGATGCCAGAGACCGACCAGCACCGGGAGGACGAACGCCAGGCTGAGCGCGTCGAAGGCATCGAGGAAGGTGGCGGTCCCCATGACGACACGCGTCTTCGTGTGCCATCGGCAGAACGGCACGTTCTCGATGCGGAACAGCAGCTTCGCGGCCTGGAGCGCCATGGGGGACGGCGCCTCGTCGGGGACGGTTGGCGCCGGCGTGCGTGCCGCTTCGCTCGCATACCTTGCGCCGCCGGAGCGGGGATTCATCGCTTCTTCCATCGGGACGGACCTCAGAAGTTATGTCGGATGCCGCTTTCGAAGGCCGTCGACCTCTGCCCTCCGAAGTAGTTGACCGCCGTGGCCACGCGGCTCACCGCTGGACCGCCGGCGACGGAGAACGACGCTCCGCCCTTGTTGGCGATGCGTGAGGCATGCGCATAGAGCGCCGTGCGCTTGGACAGATGGTGCACGTAGCCGGCACCGATCAAGGTCGCATCGTTGGCGCTCAGTGCGGCGGTCGCCCCCTGCTGGTCCGCTCGGACGAGCGTGAACTTCAGGTCACCGAAGCCCAGGGGAACCAAGGCGGCGACGAGCGTGTTCGTGGTCTTGTCCATGCCGTAGCGCCACTGGCGCTGGCCCACGCTCACCTTCACGACCTTGAACTCATAGGAGGCCCCCCACACGCGGTCGGTGAAGTCGCGGCCCGCATTGGCGTTGCGCGTCGTGACCTGCGCGACGCCGACCATCAGCCGCTCGCCCCGCCAGGCGAGACGGCCACCGTCGGTCTTCGCGGCGCCGGCGCCAGCGGAGCCCCCCTCTCCTGCACTCACCAGCAGCGAGCCGTGCACGCCACCGAGTCCGGTCGGCAGGAAGTACTGCGCGGTGTTGGCGATGCGAAGCGTCGGGTTGAGCTGGTTGGCATCGGTGCTCACACCAAAGGCCTGGCCGAGCGCCTGCGATGCGAAGACGGAGCGGAAGCTGTTGGCGCCTGCGATGCCCAAGGTGATGAATGGGTCGAGCTCGGACCACAGGAGGTGAGTCGGCGCCCAGTCGCGGCCCAGGCGAATCTCGCCGAAACGGTCGTGCGAGAGGCTGACGGTCGCTCGTCGGTCCCAGAACGGGGTGTTCACCGCACCGGTGTCGCCGAGGAGCGTGCTGTCGAGATACACGCCGGCGCTCAGGCCGTTGCCGAGCGACTCGCGCACCTGGACGACGAGCTTGCTGGTGGTGTTGGCGCCGCTCACCTCGGAGTCGATGCTGCCCAGCCGGCCATTCTTTACGTGGCGGACGCCGACGTCCACTGTGCCGGACAGCGCGACCGAAGTCTGCGCGTGGCACAGCCCGCCGACCATCCCAGCCACGGCCGCGAGTGCGGCAACGGGGAATCGGACCATGTCTTGTCTCCTCTGCCGGCGTTGCTCGCCGGACGTGTAGGGGATGCCGGGTGACCGAAGTCTTCTTCGTGCCACGGAGCGCCGGCGCGCCAGGGTGTCGGTCGTGAGCCGCCGACGGCACTGCGGGAGTTGGCGGGGCCACTCCCGCAGTGCTTGAGCGTCTCGCTTACTTGGTCAGGCCAGCGGAGCGCAGGGCCGCGGCGATCTCCTCGCCAGCGCCCTCCGCCAGCGGCAGCAGCGGGCTGCGGACCGTGGCGTGTTCCAGGATGCCGCGAGCGACCAGGCCGTGCTTCAGCGCGACAGTGCCTTCCATGTGGCTGCCGCGGTGGTACACGTTCTTGGTCACCGGCAGCAGGCGGTCGTGAATGGCACGCGCCTTGGCGTAGTCCTTGGCCTTGCCGGCGGCAATCAGCTCGATCAGCGGTTCAGGCGTCAGGCCACCGTAGCCGACCAGTGCACCGTCCACGTCGAACATGGTGTGCAGCAGGTACTCGTCGTGGCAGGTCAGGATCTGGAGGTCCGGGCGCTCCTTGCGGATGACGGGAATCTCGGTGTCCCAGCGCTTCATGTTGCGCACGCCGTTCTTCATCGCGAAGACGCCGGGCAGCGCGGCGATCTCCAGCTGTGTCTTCAGGTTGTAGGTGGCCTTGGTCGCGTCCGGGTACTGGAACAGGATGAGTGGCAGGCCGCTGGCTTCGTAGATGGCCTTGTAGCGGTCTTGCGGCGCGCCGTCCTGGTAGCCGAAACGCAGCCAGCCGTGTGACGGGTAGACCAGCCCTGCCGAGGCGCCGGCCTTGACCGCTCGCTTGGCCTCTTCGGCCGCGACTTGCGTGCCTTCCAGCGTGATGCCGGCAATGATGGGCAGACGGTCGCCCACGGATTCGCGGAACGCTTCGATGACGCGCAGCTGCTCGTCGCGCTCCAGGAACGTGCCTTCGCCGGCATGACCGAGGACGGTCAGACCCTTGACGCCTTCGAAGCTACCCAGCCAGCTGCCGAGGCGGTGGATGGCCGCGTAGTCGACGCCGCCGTCGCGGGTGAAGGGAGTGACGGGCGCGGGCACGAGGCCGCGGAGGTCGGGGGCTTGCATGGATGTCTCCTGATATCGCAGTGCCGAGGGTGGGTGACTAACCTGGCCGTCTTTCTCTCTGTCGCCGGCGTCGTGCCGGTTGCGGGAAACGGGTCGGTTGGAGTGAATGTAGAAATCCGTCGACCATCCGCATAGCCACACTTCAGATGAATCAGCCATGCCAGAATTGGCATATCTCACGGAGACGCGCATGAACATCGGGGCAGTACGCCTGTTCCTCGAGGTCGTCGAGGCTGGCAGCCTGAGCAAAGTGGCCGCGCATCGGCAGACGGCCCAGTCGCACATCAGCCGCCAGATCACCGACTTCGAATCAGGCTATGGCGGGCCGCTGTTCCGGCGGACGGGGCGCGGGGTTGTCGTCACCGAGCTTGGTGCCAGGGTTGCCGCCAGGCTGCGTCCCTGGCTTCAAGAGACCGAGCAGATGGAGCTCGAACTGAAGTCCGATGCCGGCCGCATCGTTGGCCGCGTGACCCTCGGCATCATTCCCACGGCGGCGCACCCGCTCACCACTCGCCTGTTCGAGCGGCTGCAGAAGGAGCATCCCGGCATCTCACTGGACCTCGTGGAGGCGCAAGGGACCGAGCTCGATGCGCTCCTGGACAGTCGTTCGCTGGACCTTGCCGTGCTGTTCCGCTTCAGCAAGCCCTCCGGCCGCGATGAGAAGCTGCTGTCGAGCGTCAGCACCTACCTGGTCAGCGCGCCGGGCGACGCACTCACCCAGAAGCCGACCCTTCCGTTCTCTCGGCTGAAGGGACTTCGCCTGGTGCTCCCCCGACGGCCCAGCCATTGGCGCAACGCGCTCGATGAAGCGGCGCGAGGCCTCGGCTTCCAACTGCAGTCCGTGGCCGAGGCCGACTCGCTCACGGTGCAGCGCACGCTGGTGGCCAATCAGCCTGGGCTGTACTCCATCCTCGGGCCCTACGCCTTCGCGGAGGATCTGCGTGCCGGGAAGGTGCAGGCGACGAAACTCGTGAGACCGGACCTGATGCGCCACGTGACACTGGCGACGCCTCGGCACGGCAAGTTGACGCCCGCCTGCAAGGTCGCGGCGCAGACGATTCAGGCGCTTGTGAAGTCGTGGGGGAACCAGCTCTCGGAGCCTTGAGCTTCCGGAACGCGTTCAGCAGCCGCGACGCGAAGCGGCCAGCGGGCTGCTGAAGGATCGGCGCTTGATCGTTCCAGCGGTCAACGACGACAACCGGCTGAAACGCGCCGCGTCGAGTCGGCGCGCTCAGTTCGCGCCGCCTCCATCCGTGCGCTCGTGGTGGATCCGGGCGCTCTGACGCCTCTCCGCCCGATTCACTGCGATCTGCTCGCCACGCGCGATATGCCCGTTGTGCGCCGCGACCGCTTCCTTGTGATTGACCGCCGCTTGCCCGCGCTCGAGCTGGCCCACCTCGCGGCGGGACAGGGAGCCGTCCTGCAGCCCCGCCTCGATCCGTCGTTGCTGGTTGATGTTGTGCTGCACGTCGGCCTCCATCCGCTTGGCCGACCGGGAGTTGGGCGAGGACACCTGGCCGTTGTTCTCGAGCCGGGTGATGTCGGCCCTGGCCCGGTTCTGCGCCGCTCGCAGGCGGGCGCGCTCAGCGTCCGACAGATGCCCATCCTTCAGCTCCCGCGATTGCAGCTTGTCGATGTGGCTTTCCTCGCGTTCGAGCTTGCCGGCTTCCTGCACGGTCAGCTCGCCGCTCTTCAGGCCATCTTCGATCCGGCGCTGCTGGTTGACGTCGCGCTGCACGGTCGTGGCCGTGGACTGCGCGAAGCTCGCGGTGCACACCGCCATCAGCGCCGAGACCGCCAGCAGTCGAGCATTGAGTTTCATATCGATCATTCCTTTCCGAATCATTGAGAGGAGAGGCCGATTGCCCCACGGCCAGTCAACGGGCTCTGCAGTGGCCCGGCGGACAGGAATGCGGGCGCATGCGGTCGCCTGCGGGTAAAGAAATCCGAAGTGATGAAGCCCGAGTCGACGACCCATCAAGCGGGCGTGAAGAACCGTCAACGAGCCGATTGCGCTCTTCGTGGAATGCGGCCTCCAAAGGTGAAATGCACCTGAAGCGATACGCGTCAGGTGCATTGACCGCAAAGGCCGGTGGCGATCAGTGCCGGGCGCCTTCGACCTTATTGCTTGTAGAAGGTGACGTCGTCAACGTGGAGCCAGCCGGTGCCGGAGCCGACGCTGGTCCAGAAGCCGATCTCGGCGCTGCCGCTGGTGACGTTGATGTTGCTGATGGTCAGCTGCGTGTAGCCGTCGGAAGCCACGGAGGTGACCGACACGGGACTGCCGCCGAAGTTCTTCACATACAGCTGGTGGCCGGCCGTGCCTCGCACCCAGGCCTTCACGGTGTACTGCCCGCTGCTTAGCCCGGTGAGGGTCTGGGCGGAGTAGGCCCAGTAAGGTGCCGTGCCGCTGTGCACCAGATGGCTGGCACCCGAGTTGGGCCGCGTGGTGGCGGTGGAGACCGTGCCTCCATTGGCGCCTGTGTTCCAGCCGCCCAGCCCGTTCTCGAAGCCGGCGTTGCTCAGCAGGTTCAAGCCGCCATCGATGACGTCGACCCGATCGCCCACGACGAAGTTGCCCGTCGCGTTGGCGTTCCTGGCGCCGGTGTTCCGCACCTTCAGGGTGTGGGTGCCCGCCGAGAGCACCGGGCTGGTCCACAGCAGCACATCGTCCTTTCGGGTCGCCGAGTAGGCATCGACGAAGGTCTCGGCGCCGCCATCGACGGACACCGCCGCGATGCCGTGGGCCGGCGCCTGCCCGCCATACAGCTTGACCTGGGTGCCGGCGAACGGCAGTTGATAGGAAGCGTTGGTGACGCTCGACCAGTGGTTGTCGTTCAGATAGGCACCGTTCTGAGCGCCGCTGAGCCAATTGGCAGTGTTGTCGTAGCTGAAGCTGGTGTCGTTGCGCGTCACCACGCCCAGGTAGGGCAGCAGGATGGGCAGCAGGCGGTAGGTGATCTTGACGTGGCCGGCATCGTTGGGATGCAGCGAGTCAGGCAGATCACCGGCATCGATCCAGCCGCTGGTGTCGATGTAATGCACCTTGGCATCGCCCGCGCTCGCTCGCGCATTCACCGCCGCCTGCGTCTCGGCCTGATAGAAGCCGTTGAAGGTGCGCAGCGCAAAGATGTCGGCATTGGGGTACTTGGCGCGAATGTTCTGCAGGAAGGTGGTGTAGCGGCTCTGGAAGGTGGCACCGGGCACCGACTTGCTGACGTCGTTGGAACCCAGGTTGACCACGACCAGCTTGGCCGCGTAGTTGGCGAAGTCCCACGCCGGGTTGCCGGTGCAGGCCACGTCCGAGCAATGGGTGGCCTGCTGGAGCTTGAAGTAGAGCGACTCCATGCCCGTCGGGACATTGGGCTTCTCCCATGTGGGGTCGACCAGGCTGATGCCGGGATAGGAGATCTGGGTGTGGTCGGCGCCCAACCGCTCGCCGGTGAGCCAGGCATAGTCGGTGAAGACCATGTCGCTGGTCACCACCCCCGAGGTGATGGAGTCGCCAATGAACTCCACCAGCGGCAACGCGTCGGGCTTGACGGTGGCGGCGCCCGCATCCAGGACCAGGCCCTGGAACGGCAGCTCGGTGTACTCGTACTTGGCGACGATCTTCAGCGTGTGCGTGCCGTTGGCAAGCGCCGTCGGCGTGAGGTTGATCGTGCCGCTCGCATCCCAGTAGTCGGAGGCGACCCCGTCGATGATGGCCTTGAAGCGTGTCGGCGCGGCCAGCTTCACCTTCACCGTGGTGCCGGTGAACTTGGTGGACAGGTAGGAGCCGTTCCAGTAACTGCGGAAGGTGGCGCCGTTGCTCTTGTCCCAACGCCCGACGTAGCTGATGTTGCTGTCGGACAGGTCGCCGTTGCCGGTGCCGGCCAGCGCCGCGGCGCTCCAGGCGAGCGCGCCGATGCCGGCGAGACGAAGAAGACGCCGAGGGAGTGACGCCCTGGCGAAATGAGGGTGATGGGTCATGTCTCCGCTTTCTGATGAATGCCCGGGGCTTGGGAATCGCTCCCTGGAGGGCCGCGCGCTCTGATGGCGGCGTCGGCTGCGGGCCAGACTAGCAAGGCGCGCAGCAAATTTCATCAATTCGGTCTGACCAATTCATCACCAATTGCAAGTATTCGAGGCAGGATTTCCCTGAGAGGCGGCCAAACTGTCGACTTGGTCAGACCAAACCGACACTGCAGCCACTGCCCGGCGGGACTGCGGAGCAGCGCCCGGGCGGCGCTCGTCGAAGCCTCCCGGGCCGCGTGCCACCCCGGTGACGAGATCAGGGCTGAGCGGTGACCGCGTTCAGCGACGATTCCTCGACGACCTGGCCGGCGCTGTTGGTGTGCCGAACCCGGATCACGCCGAAGCCCTTCGCGAACCACAAGGTCGAAGGACCGTCTTGGCCCGCCGCGGCGGGCAGGGTCTTGATCCGGCAGGTGTCGGTGAAGGTCTTGCCGCCCAGCGTCAGGGTTTCGAAGCCCTCGAAGGTCCAGGTTTCCTCCATCGCTTCGGTGTCGGTCTGCCCGGCCTGGGCACCGGTCAGCTGCTGGATGGTGTCGGTGTACTTCAAGACCGTCGACTGCCCGGCCTGAAGGGTCAGCGGCAGCAGGAAGGCTGCGGAATGGACAGTCTTCGACTGCGCCGTGCCAGCGGCGTCGTACTCGACGAATCCCCAGAAGCGGATGCCGGCCGACTCCGGTGACCAGTAGGTCGCGGCACTCCGGATGTCCGTGGCTCCGGCGAATTCCACGCTCCCGTTGCGGGCGGCGCCGTCGAAGCTTTCATTCACGACGAGGACCTTGCCCGACGTGCTGCCCCCATCGGGGTCCGTCATGGTGTACGCCGTGCCAGGCGTCAGGTTGAAGCACGCCGCCAAGGTGGGTCCGGCCGGCGCGGCCGGCACAGGCGGCGTTGCCGGCGTGCCGTCGTCGTCACCGCCACCGCCACCGCAGGCGGCCAGGATGGCGCAAAGGACGGTCGTGAGGAAAAGGTGCTTGGTTGTCGGGGCGTGGGGGCGAGCAAGGTGCATGGCGGGCGTGTTTCGTTGAACGTGCGCGGGTACGGCTTCTGATGGACCGCACCGAGGAATGTCTGATGACATCGCCCAGTTTGCGCAAGCGCCGCCAGCGTGTTCGAAAGGAACTCCAAAGCTTGGACCACCGCGTCATCACCGGCGCCCAACCCATTCCTCACCGCTTCATGACGAGGCCGTCCACTGCGGCGAGAACATGCGGGCCGCGACAAGATCCGTTCGACAATCGCGCATCCCAACATCCGGCCACGTCCGTGAGCGGTGAGATCTTCGTCTTCGGACGCTGCGAGGTGCGCGTCGCGCAGCGGCAAGTCCTGCTCGAGGGCCGTCTCCAGCCCCTCGAACCCTTGCCATTCGACCTGCTGGTCTACCTGATTCGCCATCGCCATCAGGTCGTCACGAAGGCCCGTCTGCTCGACGACGTGTGGCGCAACCGGCACCTCGGCGAGGCTGTGATCTCGGTGGCGATCCAGAAGGCGCGGCTCGCGATCGGCGACAGCGGCAGACCACCGAGGCTGCTCGCCACCGTGCCGCGGAGAGGCTATCGCTTCATCGGCGAGCCGGACGAGCATCAGGTCCGGGAAAGCGCCGACCCGGGCGCCACCTCGGACCGGTCGACCCCGCTGCTTCTCGCCAATCGGCCTTTGCAGGCCGCACCACCCGTCGACAGGTCGCTCATGGGATGGCTGGAGTCCCTGGCCCGCTCCGACGACGCCGCTGCACTGACGCTCGCCACCCGGCTGCTGGAACAGGCCCATGCAGCGGGGCTCGTGCCGATGGAAGCCGCGGCGCATCGCGTGCTGGCTCGCCTTCATGCGCGTCAGGGCGCCGCATGCCTGGCCAAGCTGCATCTCAACGAGGTGATGCGACTGACGGCCGCCGAGGCACCGCCCTGGGAGGCGCGCAACGACCGCCATTTCCTGTACCACGCCCTCGATCAATCGCCCGATCCGATCTTCATCAAGGATCAAGCGCACCGGTGGGTGTTCCTCAACCGGGCGTTCTGCCGCTTCATCGGTCATGCACGCGAAGACCTCCTGGGCAAGTCCGACTACGACTTCTTCCCCGCGGGGCAGGCCGACGTCTTCTGGCAGCAGGACGACGTGGTGCTCCGCTCGCGCGAGGAAAGCACCAACGAGGAAGTCATCACGCCCTCGCGCGGCGCCACCTTCATTGCGACCACGAAGAAGACGATCCTGGTCGACGACAGCCAGGAGAGCTTCCTGATCGGCACGCTGAGGTGCCGGCAGCACGGGTAAGGGCCGGGCGAGCGCCGAGCGCCGCCGCCCAGCCGCTTGGGCCGGGCGAATGGCGAGCGCGCTCCTCAACCTGGACCGGAGCCCGCCTGTTCGGCCTCGTCGGCCGGTGACGCCGGCATCGGCATCGGCATCGCCTCGATCGCGTAGGCCTTCGACGCCCGCAGCGCCAGCGCGACCACCGTGCCGCGGCCGGGCGCGCTCGTGATCCGCAGCCGCGCGCCCAGGCCCTTCGCCCGCTCCCGCATCGAAGCCAGTCCCAGGTGTCCCGGCCGCCCTTGCGCCGCCAGTGCCGGCGGCATGCCTGCGCCGTCGTCGCGCAGCGTCACCCGCAGCCACCATCCGCCGAAGCGCCAGCTCATCGTGATCCGGTCCGCATGGGCATGCCGGAACGCGTTCAGCAGCGCCTCGCCGAGGATCAGCCGCAGCTCGTCCCGCACCTCCGGTCGCAGCGGTCGTTCCCGACCCGTCGTCACCAGATGGAACTCGCCGTCGTAGTCCCGCGCCAGCTGCGCGGCGATGTCCTCCAGCTCACGCGTCAGGCTGCCTCCGGCCGCACCGGCACCGCGCAGCGCCATCACGCGGCGACGGCTCTCGTCGAGCACCTCGTCGGCCATCACCAGGTCCGCATCGATGGCCGCTCTCACCGGATGGGCCGTGGGCAGTTGCGCCGAGTGGGCCTCGACGCGCAGGATCAGCCCTTGCACGCCTTGCAGCAGCGTGTCGTGCAGCTCGCGGGCGATGCGCTCGCGCTCGGCCATGCGGGTGCGCATCTGCTCGCGGGCGCGCCGCGCGGCCTGCCGCAGCCGCAGCCGGTGCAGCGCCCAGGCGAGCGCGGCCACGGCCGCCACGCAGAGTGCGCGGAACCACAGGGTCTGATGGAAGGCGGCCGGGATCTCGATCTCCTGCACCGCCTCCTCGCGAGCGGCCAGGCCGTCGTTGTTGATCGCCAGCACGCGGAACCGGTAACGCCCCGGGCTCAGGCTGGTGTAGACCGTCTCGCGACGCCCACCCGATTCCCGCCAGTGCGCGTCCACGCCCTCGAGCCGGTAGCGGAAGCGCACCCGCTCCGGCACCGCCAGGCTCGCCGCCGAGAAGCGCAGCTCCATCATGTCGGTGCGGCGCGGCAGCACGATCGGCGCGCCCACCGGCACCTCCGCGCCGCCCGCGCGCAGTCCGGTGATCCGCACCACCGGCGCCACCGTGTTGCGCCGCGGCTGCAGCGGGTCCAGCCAGGCGACGCCTGTCGTCCCCGCGAACCACAACCGGCCGTCCTTGGCCTCGACCACGCTCGGCTGAGGCCAGAACGAGGTCGCGCTGCCGGGATAGCCGTCCAGCGCGTCCAGCACCTCCAGTTGCACTGGCTGACGCGGATCCGCGAGGAAGCGCTCCAGCGCCTCGCGGCGCACATGCACCGCGCCCTTGCGCGCGTTGAACCACAGGTCGCCGTTCCCGGTCTCGACGATGCCCGACACCCCGGCCAGGGTCTCCTGGCCCTCGGCGATCAGCGGCACGAAACGATCACCGCGCAGCAGGCTCACGCCGAGGTCGCCGGCAATCAGCAGCCGCGTGCGCCCCGCGTAGACGTGCCGCACATCCCCGACGTCGACGCCCTCGTGCGGACCGAAGCGCCTGGCCTCGCCCTCGCGCCAGCGCCACACCTGGTTGTCCTGCAGACCCAGCCAGAGCGTCCCGTCGGCCGATGCGGCGACGGCGGCCTCGAGGGGCCCGCTCACGCCCGGCAGCGTCAGCGGCGTCCACCGGCCGCCCTGCCAGCGCTGCACGCCCGCCCGCTGGAAGGCCACCAGCACGCCGTCCCCGTTCGGCACGATGCCGTTGATCCAGCGCTCGCCGAGCGCTGGCGGCCGCGGCACCTCCGTCCAGCGCTCGCCCTCGCGGCGCCACAGCCCTCCTGGCCCGCCCATCCAGAGCCGTCCGGCGCCGTCGCGTCCCATCGCGGTGATCTGCCCGTCCGGTCCGGCCTGCCGCCGGCCGTCGCCAGCCGGGCCGGACATCCGCCACAGCGACGACGCCACCGGCGAGTACGCCGACACCATCACCGCGCCGTCCGCCTCGGCCGACAAGGCGTAGTTGCTCGTCGCGCGCGGCATCGGCGCAGGCACCAGCGGCGATCGGCGGAAGCGGTCGAGGCCGCTCTTGGTCGCCACCCAGAGACTGCCCTCGGCATCCTCCAGGATCATCATCCCGAAGTCGCCCGACAGCCCCTGCGGCGCGGCCATGCGCTCGGGCTCGCCGCTCAGCGGCACACGGTCCCCCTCCAGCGGCCACGGCAGACGACGGCGGCACAACCCGGCCGGGCAGTACACGGTCCATAGGTTGCCTTCCCGATCGGCCACCGTCGACGACCCGCGGCGCGTCGCGAGCAAAGGATCGCGAGCGAGCGGCGCCTGCGACACGGCGGGGGCCTTGCGCATCTCCTTCGGATGGACGAACCACGCCTCGCCGCGGATCACCTGAATGCTGAGTGCGCCGGTGCAATCGCCGACCGGGCGGAAGCGCGCCTCGCCCTGCGGCAGGGCCAGCAGCCGCTCGTCGTCGCACACCCAGACCGTGCCGCGGCCATCGGCCACCACGCCATCGATCGCGCGCGTCGGCACGCCGTGCTCGGGGCCGATGTGCGTCCATGTCGTTCCGTCGAAACGGAACAGCCCGGTCGGACTGCCCGCCCAGACCGTGCCGTCCGCGCCTTCCGCGATGAAACGGATGCGCGCTCCGGCGACGGCTTCCTGCTCCGGGACGCGCCACACCTGACCGCCGCGGATCCGCACCAGGCCGCGCGGGAAGAACGCGGCCCAGAGGTCGCCGTTGGACATCGCCACCAGCCGACCCACCGCCGCGGACGGGAACAGCTCGGGCGGGTTCGGCCGGAAGCGCTCGAAGCGCACGCCATCGAAGGCGGTCAGCCCGTTCGGACCGCCCATCCAGAGCAGGCCGTCCGCGGTCTGGGCCATCGCCCAGGTCTCCATCGGCACGCCGTCGGCAGCAGTCCAGGCATGGTGATGGAACTGCTGCAGGTGCAGGGTGCGATCCAGCGCCCAGGCCGGCCGCACACCGGCCAGCAACCACGCCGCCAGCAGCGCCGACAGCAGCCAGGCGATCGATGCCGGCACGGCGCGCGCCGGACGCACGGCACGGCGGGTCGGAACGGGCATCGGGCGGGGAAGCGTCATCGGGCCGGAACGCTATCAGAACTTGGCGACGAAGCACCCGCTCGCGGCCGGCCGGGCGATCAGCGCGCGCGCCGACGGACCGACCGCCGGCGCTAACTCTTTCGAGGGAGGCTGCGGGGACTTGCGGAGGCCCGACGCGGGCCGGTGCGGCTACGCTTCGGCCCTGTCGCTTCCGACCCGAGTCCGCGTGATCGATCCCGCCCCGACCTCTCCGCCCATCACCGTGATGGCCGTCGATGACCATGCGCTGATGCGCAGCGGCATCGCGTCCGTCATCGATGCCGAGCCCGACATGCGCCTCGTCGCCGAGGCCTCGACCGGGCTCGAGGCGGTGGCGCGCTTCCGGCAGCACCAGCCGGATGTCACGCTGATGGACCTGCGCATGCGGGACATGGACGGCATCGAGGCGATGACCGCGATCCGCCGCGAGTTCCCGCAGGCGCGGATCGTGATCCTGACCACCTTCCCGGGCGACTTCCAGGCGGTGCGCGCGATGAAGGCCGGCGCCTGCGGCTACCTGCTCAAGGGCCTGATGCGCACCGAGCTGATCGAGACGATCCGCGGCGTGCATGCCGGACAGCTGATGGTGCCGGCGGTAATCGAGGCGGCCATCGCCGAGCACGCCGGCAGCCGCACGCTCTCGCTGCGCGAGACACAGGTGCTGCGCCTGGTGGCGCTGGGCCACGCCAACAAGGAAGTGGCGGAAAGCCTGTCGCTGACCGAAGAGACGGTGAAGGTCCACATGCGGACCATCCTCGGCAAGCTCTCCGCCAAGGACCGCACCCACGCGGTCACGATCGCGCTCAAGCGCGGGATCATCGAGCTCTGAGCCTCGGCCGCTCGACGTGACCGTCGTGGCGGGGCCGGAACGCTCAGCCGACGGTGAAGCTCACTTCAATGTTCCCGCGCGTCGCCAGCGAGTACGGGCAGATCTGGTGCGCGCCGTCCACCAGCGCCCACTTCTGCGCCTCGGTCAGGCCGGGCAGCACCACGTGCAGCTTCGCCGCCAGCGCGAAGCCGCCGTCGGTGGTCGTGCCGAGCGAGATGTCGGCCTGGATGGACGCGTCGTCGGGCACGCGGATCGGCTCGGCGGTCTTCACGCGGCGCATCGCGCCCATGAAGCAGGCCGACCAGCCGACCGCCAGCAGCTGCTCGGGGTTGGTGCCCGGCCCGCCGGAGCCCGGCAGGCTCAGCCGGACGTCGAGCGCGCCATCGCTGGACTTGCCGGTGCCGTCGCGGCCGCCGGTGGTCAGCGTGGAACCGGTATAGAGAACCTTGTCGATCGTGCGGGTCATGGAGAAATCCCTCGAAGTCGGAAAGTGGAACGGGAAGCGGGGAGGCGCAAGCGGCGGACGCCAGGCTCACCACTGCGCGACGTCGATGACGGCCTTGGCGAAGTCGGCCGGCGCTTCCTGCGGCAGGTTGTGGCCGATGCCGCCGGTCAGCGCGCGGTGCTCGTACTTGCCGGTGAAGCGCGAGCGGTAAGCGGCCGCCGGTGGGTGCGGTGCGCCGTTGGCGTCGCCCTCGAGCGTGATCGTGGGCATCGCCACCGTCTTCACCTGCGCCAGCCGGGTCTCGAGCGGCTCGTACTGCGGGTCGGTCTCGGCCGCGCCGATGCGCGAGCGGTAGTTGTGCACCACCAGCGCGACGTGGTCCGGGTTCACCAGGTTCGCGGCGCTGCGATCGAAGGTCGCGTCGTCGAAGTTCCACTTCGGCGAGGCCTGGTGCCAGATGAAGCGGGCGAAGGCCTTCAGGTTCTTCTCGTAGCCGATGCGGCCGCGCTCGGTGGCGAAGTAGTACTGGTACCACCACGTGAACTCGTCGGCCGGAGACAGGGGCGTCAGCGCGGTGGTCCGATCCAGCACCAGGAAACCGCTCACCGACACCAGCGCCTGGCAGCGCTCGGGCCACAGCGCGGCCATGACGCAGGCGTTGCGCGCGCCCCAGTCGCAGCCGCCGAAGATGGCCTTGCGGATGCCCAGCGCATCCATCAGCGCGATGCCGTCGGCCGCCAGCGCGGTCTGCTGCGCCGACCGCATCGTGGCGTCCGAGAGGAAGCGCGTCGTGCCGTAGCCGCGCAGGTGCGGCACGATCACGCGGAAGCCCTGCGACGCCAGCATCGGCGCGACCTCCTCGTAGCCATGGATGTCGTAGGGCCAGCCGTGGAACAGCATCACCGGCGTGCCGTTGCGCGGACCGATGTCGATGTAGCCGACGTTCAGCGGGCCGGCGTCGATCTGCCGCACCGGGCCGAAGGCGGCGCGGCCGACGGCGGCCGGGGCGGAGGTGGCGGCGGTCGCCCGGCCGGTCAGCCCGCTCAGGGCCAGGCCGGCGCCGGTCGCGGCGGCGAGCGACAGGAAGTCGCGGCGGTGGGTGTCTGCGGTCATGGCGGTCTCCTGTTGCCGACTCACTCGGCGGACTTCGCGGCGGTCTCGATCAGCGCGGCGACCTCATGGGCGTGGCTGACCATCGGCACGTGCGAGGCATTGGGGATCACGACGGTCCGGCGCGCATGCGCGCGCTCGGCCATCCAGGCCATCGCGGCCGGCGGGATGTTCTTGTCCGCGGCGCCGTAGACGAAGTACACCGGGTGGTCCTTCCACGCGGTGCCCTGGCTGGGTTCCTTCAGCGCCGCCTCGGCCACCGGACGCTGGCCGACGGCCATCAGGCGCGCGGCGTCCGGCTTCACGTCGGCGGCGAACTGGTTGCGGAACTTGTCCTGGTCGATGTACAGGTCCACGCCGCCCTCGGGCAGCGGCACCGGCGCGGCCAGCGCGTCGCCCAGGGTGCTGCCGGGGAACTTGCCGGCCAGCTCGACGACCGACTCGCCCTGCTCCGGCGCGAAGGCCGAGACATACACCAGCGCCTTCACGCGGGCATTGCCGGTGGCGGCATTGCTGATCACCGAGCCGCCGTACGAATGGCCGACCAGCACCACCGGACCGGCGATCTTGTCGAGCAGGCTGGCGGTGTAGCGCGCGTCGCCGGAGACGCTGCGCAGCGGATTGGCGACCGCGACGACGGGATAGCCCTTGCCACGCAGCTCGCCGGCCACGCCGTTCCAGCTGGAGGCGTCGGCGAAGGCGCCGTGGACCAGCACGATGGTGGGCTTGGCGGCGGCGACGGGCGCATCCTTGGCGAGCGCCGGGCCGGCGGCCGACAGCACGGCCGCGACGCCGAGCGCGGCGACGGCGCCCAGGGCGGCCGGGAGGAAGGAACGGGGCGAAGGTGAAGACATGGCGGGCCTCTGCTGGATCGGGGTGGATGTCGGCGGAACCCCTGTCCCGCCGCTGTCCGCCATCAGAGCAGCGCCGCCGCGCGCGGCAAATTGAACCTGCGGGCGCGCCGGCCCATACCTGCGTATGGTCCCGGGGGCCCGAGGACAACCCGGTTGCCGGTGGCCCCGGCGCTGCGTATCATGAGGCGATTCATGTAGTGCTCGCTACATGAAATCGCATTCAGGACATTCATGGCTCAGACGAAGCAGACCAAGGCGGTGCGCGGCACCGGTGTGCGCGAGGCCGCGGCGCAGGCCACCCGCGACAGCATCCTCAAGGCAGCGACCAAGGTGTTCGCGCGCTACGGCTACGACGGCGGCAGCATCGAGAAGATCTCCAGTTCGGCGAAGACGCACGACCGGATGATCTATTACTACTTCGGCAGCAAGGAGGGCCTGTTCATCGCGGTGCTCGAGGGCATCTACCACCGCATGGACCGGGCGGAAGCCACCTGCGCGCCGGACACCGCCGACCCGGTCGCGGCGCTCAAGACGGTGATCCGCTTCAAGATCGACTACTACCGCCGCCACCCGGAGTTCGTCACTCTGCTCAACACCGAGAACCTGCACAAGGGCAAGCATGTGGCGAAGTCGGAGAAGGCGGTGGAGTACTCGTCCACCGCGGTCGACCTGATCCGCGACATCCTGGACGCCGGCGTCGCACAGGGCCTGTTCCGCGCCGACCTGCGCCCGCGCGATGTCTATCTGCTGATCGTGTCGACGGCCTACTTCTTCACCTCCAACCGCCACACGCTGTCCGCCTTCCTGGGCGAATCGCTGGAGACGCCGGAGGCGGTCGCCGCCTGGGAGCGCTTCGTCACCGACAGCGTGCTGCGCGTCGTGCGGGCCGATGCGGCGCCGCTCCCGGTCACGGCCTGAGCCGGCGGCGCGATCGCGCCGCGGGTTCAGCGCACTGCGCCATCGGCATGGCCAGGAGCCGCGTTTTCCCGGAACCGGTACCCCGTTCGAGGTAGCGCGTCGCCAGCCCCGTGGACATCGCGGCCATCGGCCATCCGTGATGTCCGCCGCGACTTGTAGGATGAATTCATCCGGCCCGGCACACCGCCCCTCACCCACCCAGGCGCGTGTCCCGCGCCTCGCGACGGGCCCCGGCCGACTGCCCCGATGACCTACTTCCGCCCCACCTCGCTCGAGGACGCGCTTGCCGTGCTGGCCGAGCCGCGGCCCGCGCCGCGTCGCGTCCTCTGCGGCGGTACCGATGCCTATGCCGACCCGGGCGCACGGCCGCCCAGCGGCGGCTGGCTCGACATCAGCCGCCTGGACGCGCTGCACGGCATCGCCCCGCGCGACGGCGACCTGCGCATCGGCGCTGCCACGACCTGGGACGCGATCGAGCGCTGCGCGCTGCTGCCGGCCTCGCTGCGCGAAGCCGCGCATCAGGTGGGTTCGCGGCAGGTCCGCGTCGCGGGCAGCCTGGGCGGCAACCTCTGCCATGCCGCGCCGGCGGCGGACGGCGTGCCGCCGCTGCTGACGCTGGACGCCCAGGTCGAGCTGACCAGCCTGCGCGGCATGCGCCGGCTGCGGCTTGATGAGTTCCTGCTCGGCCGCCGCCGCACGGCGCTCGCCGCCGATGAGCTGCTCACCGCCGTCCTCCTTCCCGCGAGCGCCACGGCCGGCCGCACCGCCTTCCTGAAGTGCGCCAACCGCGACGGCACCGCGCTGGCGGTGGTCTCGGCCGCCGTCCGCCTGCGCTGGTCCGAGAGCGGCGTCGTGTCGCAGGCCGCGGTGGCGGTCGGCGCCGCGTCCGAGGTGCCGGTGCGCCTTCGCGCGCTCGAGCAAGGCCTGGAAGGCGCCCGGCCGGACGCCCTGTCGCGTCTGATCCGCGAGAGCCCCCTGCCCGAACTGGCGCCGATCGACGATGTGCGCGGCTCCGCCGGCCTGCGTCGTCACCTGGCACGCATTGCCGTCGAACGCGCCTGCGCGCGCTGCATGAAGGAGGCCGGCGATGGCGCGTCCGCTTGATCCGATCCACGCTCGCGCCGCGACGAACGCCCCGACCGAGTCGGGATGGGTCGAGGTCAACGGCCTGCGACAGGCGCTGCCGGCCGATCTGGCCCGCACCGCGGTCGACTTCCTGCGCGAGGACCTGCGACTGCGCGGCACCAAGGTCGGGTGCGGCCAGGGCGATTGCGGCAGCTGCACGATCGTCGTCGACGGCCAGCCGCGCTACGCCTGCGTGACGCCGGTCGCGCAGCTCGACGGCTGCCGCGTGACGACGGTCGAGGGCCTCGCCGCTGCCAGTCGGTGCGGCGCCCGGCTGCAGCAGGCCTTTCTGGCCCACCAGGCGGTGCAGTGCGGCTTCTGCATCCCCGGCATGCTGATGGCGGCCTCGGCGGCGATCGACGCCGGCGAGGTGCGGGATCGCGCCGGCGCCCGCGCCGCGATCGACGGCGTGCTGTGCCGCTGCACCGGCTATCGCAAGATCGTCGACGCGGTAACCGAGGTCGGCACCGGTGCTGCGCCCCGCCCGCTCACGCCACCGCCCGGCGCCGGCGAGGGCCCGGCGGTCGGCCGCCCGCTGACGCGGCTGGACGGCGCCGAGAAGGTCGACGGCAGCCAAGGATTCGGCGCCGACGGCATCCCCGCCGACAGCCTCTACCTGCGCGCGGTGCGCTGCCCCTTTCCACGCGCGCGCTTCGTGCTCGGCGACCTCGACGCCTACCTGCGCGCCCACCCCGGCCTGCACCGCGTGCTGACGCATGCCGACGTACCGGGCCGCAACCTGCATGGCATCGCGCCGGCCTATGCCGACCAGCCGGTGCTGCCCGCCGGCGAGGCCCGCCATCACCTCGAAGCGGTCGCACTGATCGTCGGCGAGCGCGAGGCCGTCGCCGGACTGGACCTCACCGGCTTCCCGATCGATTGGGAGCCGCTGCCGGCGGTCTTCACCGTCGACGAGGCCGCCCGCCAAGGCGCCCCGCTGCTGCATGCGAGCCGCGCCGGCAACCTGCTGGTCGAGGGCCGCGTACTGCGCGGAGACGCCGCGTCCGCGCTGCGCGACGCCGCGCATGTGGTCACCGGCCGTTTCGCGTCGAGCTTCGTCGAGCATGCCTACCTCGAGCCGGAAGCCGGCTGGGCGCGCCGCGTCGGCGACACGATCGAGCTGCATTCGCCGACGCAGGCGCCGCATCCGCACCGCGAGGACCTGGCCCGCGTGCTGGGCGTGCCGGAGCAGCGCGTGCGCGTCGTGCCGACCGCCGTTGGTGGCGGCTTCGGCGGCAAGCTGGACATGACGGTGCAACCGCTGCTCGCGGTCGCCGCCTGGCACCTGGACCGGCCGGTCGCGATCGTCTTCACCCGCGAGGAGTCGATGGCCTCGTCGACCAAGCGCCATCCGGCCCGCATCGTCTCGACGATGGCGGCCGGCAGCGATGGCCGGCTGCGGGCCGTCGAGTTCGAGGGCGACTACAACACCGGCGCCTTCGCCTCCTGGGGAACGGCCGTCGCCAACCGCGTGCCGGTCCATGCGTGCGGTCCCTACCGGCTGCCGCATTACGCGGCGCGGGCCCGCGCCATCCACACGCATGTGACGCCGGCCGGCGCCTTCCGGGGCTTCGGCGTGCCGCAGACGACGATGTCGCAGGAGCAGCTGATCGACGAGCTGGCACTGAAGGCCGGCTGGGATCCGCTGGAGTTCCGCGCGCTCAACGCGCTGCGGCCCGGCGACATGCTGCCGACCGGTCAGTTGCTGGACGAGAGCGTCGGCCTGATCGAGTGCCTCGATGCGCTGCGGCCGCGGTGGACCGAGGCGCGGGCGCGGCTCGCCGCGCGCAATGCCGAGGCGCCGCCACAGCTGCGGCACGGCGTCGGTCTGGCCGCGTTCTTCTATGGCTGCGGCAACACCGGCACGCCCAATCCGTCGACGGTGCGCATCGGCGTGCGGCCCGACGGGACGCTGGTGCTGCACCAGGGCGCGGTCGACGCCGGCCAGGGCTCGAACACGGTGATCCCGCAGATCGTGGCCGACGCGCTCGGCGTACCGGTGGGCCGGCTCCAGATCGTCGGGCCCGACACCCACCTGACGCCCGACTGCGGTCGCACCTCGGCCTCGCGCCAGACCTTCGTGACCGGGCGGGCGGCCTTCCTGGCCGGCACGGCGCTGCGGCGGCGCATCCGTGCGCTGCTCGGCGCGGCCGAGGAGGCGTCGATCCACTTCGGCGACGGCTGGGTCGGCGCGGGCGACGCGCGCCTGTCGCTGCGCGAGTTGCCGCTGGATGCGCAGGGCTATGCGCTGTGCGCCGAGGAGCGCTTCGATCCGCCGACGCGATCGCTGGACGCCGCCGGCCAGGGCCGGCCCTACGCGACCTACGCCTTCGGCGCGCAGATGGCGGAGGTGGAAGTCGACCTCGAGACCGGGCGGGTGCGGGTGCGCCGCGTCGTCGCCGCGCATGACGTCGGCCGGCGCGTCAACCCGACGCTGCTGGAGGGCCAGATCGAAGGCGCCGTGGCCCAGGGCGTCGGCCTGGCGCTGATGGAGCAGTACCTGCCCGGCCGCAACAACAACCTGCATGACTACCTGATCCCGACGGTGCATGACGTGCCCGAGGTCGAGGTGCTGTTCGTCGAGGCGCCGACGCCGATCGGCCCCTACGGCGCCAAGGGGATCGGCGAGCCGGCGCTGGTGCCGACGGCCGCCGCGATCCTGAACGCGATCCACCACGCCACCGGCGCGCGGGTCCGCGAGGCGCCGGCCACGCCGGATGTCGTGCTGCGCGCGCTGGCCGCCGCCGGCCGCGGCCTGGTCCGCGCACCGGGTGCGTCCTGATGTGCGCCGCGATCCGCCGCATGCTGAGCCGCCGGTCGATCCTCCCTGGCCCTGGGGTGCCCCTTGGCCAAGCCGTCCTCCACGAAGGAATGATCCGATGACGCCCGCTGCCTCCCACGTGCCGCCGTCGCGGCGCCACCGCTGGCTGGCCCTGCTGCCGGTGCTGCACGCGCTGGCCGGCGTGGTCCTCGCCAACCGCGTCCAGCCCTTCGTGCTCGGGCTGCCGTTCTTCATGGCCTGGACGATCGCGGGCGTGCTGCTGGCCGCGCTGGTGATGGCGGCGATCTACCGCCTCGACCCGGCCAACCGCGGCGACACGGAAAACGGCGCCGACGACGGCCCCGACCCGAGGACCGACGCATGAACGCCGCCACCATCGTCTTGCTGGCGGCGCTGGCCTTCGCGCTCTGGACCGGCCTGCGCGCGCGGCGCGGCGTCACCATGGACCTGGCCCAGTGGAGCGTGGGCGGGCGGGGCTTCTCCGCGCTGCTCGTGTTCGTGCTGATGGCCGGCGAGCTCTACACCACCTTCACCTTCCTCGGCGCCAGCGGCTACGCCTATGGCCACGGCGGCGCCGCGCTCTACATCCTGGTCTACACCTGCCTGGCCTTCGTGATGTCGTACTGGCTGCTGCCGCCGATCTGGCGCTTCGCCAAGCGGCATGGCGCGATGACGCAGCCCGAGGTCTTCGCGCGGCTCTACGACAGCCCGGCGCTGGGCCTGCTGGTCGCCGTGGTCGCGCTGCTGGCGCTGGTGCCCTACCTGGTCGTGCAGATGAAGGGCCTGGGCCTGATCGTCGAGCTGACCTCGTACGGCGCGCTGTCGCCGGCGGCCGCCGTCTGGATCGGCGCCAGCGTCATGACGGTCTATGTGATGCTGTCCGGCATCCACGGCTCGGCACTGACCGCGGTGGTGAAGGACGTGCTGGTGCTGCTGGTCTGCGTGTTCCTGGGGCTCTATCTGCCGTATCACCACCATGGCGGCCTGGGCCCGATGTTCGAGCGCATCGAGGCAGCCCGGCCCGGCTTCCTCGCGCTGCCCGCCGAGGGCCGCAACCCGGTCTGGTTCCTGTCGACGGTGGCGCTCTCGACGCTGGGCATGTACCTCTGGCCGCATGCGTTCAGCGCCGTGTTCACCGCAAAGTCCGAGCGCAGCTTCCGCAAGAATGCGGTCGTCATGCCGCTGTACGCGCTGGTGATGCTGTTCTCGATGTTCGCCGGCTTCGCGGCGGTGCTGGAGGTGCCGGGGCTGAGCGGCGGCCAGATCGACCTGGCCCTGCTGAAGCTGTCGCTGAAGACCTTCGACCCCTGGTTCGTCGGCGTCATCGGCGCGGCCGGCATGCTGACCGCGCTGGTGCCGGGCTCGATCATGCTGATCTCGGCCTCGACGCTGCTGGCGCGCAACCTCTACCGGCCGCTGTTCCCACGCAGCGACGACGCGCGGCTGGCCGCGGTCTCGCGGCTCGCGGCGCCGCTGCTGACCGTGATCGCGGTGCTGCTGACGCTGGGCGGCGGCGCCAGCATCGTCGCGCTGCTGCTGATGGGCTTCGGCATCGTCACGCAGCTGGCCCCTGCGCTGCTGGCGGCACTGGTCGCGCCGCGGCTCGCCAGCCGGCATGGCGCGATCGCGGGCGTGCTGGTCGGCGTGGGCTTCGTCGCGTTCACCGTCGTCACCGGCGCGACGACACGCACGCTGCTGCCCGCCGCGCCGGCCTGGGTGCATGACCTCAACATCGGCATCGTCGGGCTGGCGCTCAACCTCGCGGTGATGCTGGGGGTCAGCCGGCTGGTGCCAGCGCGCGGCGCACCCAGTCCTCGAGCTCCCCTGCGTCGACCGGCTTCTCGATGACGCACAGCGCGCCCTGTCCCATCGCGCGCTCGCGCACCGCCGCCGAGGTCAGCGCGGTGATGAACACGGTGGGCACGGCCAGGCCATCGCGCTGCAACCGCGCCAGCAGGCCGATGCCGTCCAGGCGGGTCATGTGGATGTCGCAGACCAGGCAGTCGACCCGCGGCGCCACGCCGTCCTCCAGGAACTCGATCGCCGACGCGTAGCTGCGCGCCTCCCAACCGACCGCGCGGACCAGGCTGCTGGTGGCCGCGCGGACGAAGGGATCGTCGTCGACGATGGCCACGAGCGCGCGCGGCGGCGCCGTCGGGTGGCCGATGCCAGGCATCAGGCGGCCTCGCGGATCACGCCGATGGCCTGCATCTTGCGCACCAGCTCCGCCACCGAGCGCGAGCGCATCTTGCGCATCGCCTGCCCGCGATGGATCTTGGCGGTGATCTCCGCGATGCCCATCTCGCCGGCGATCTGCTTGTTCATGCGGCCGGCCGCGACATGGCCCAGCACCTCCCGCTCCCGCGGCGTCAGCGAGGCCCAGCAGCCGCGCACATCGTCGAGCGCGCGCTCGACGGCCAGCCGGCGCGCGTCCGCGTCCAGCGCGGCGACAACCGCGTCGATCATGTCCTGGTCGCGGAATGGCTTCTCCAGGAAGTCGCGCGCGCCGGCCTTCATCGCCCGGACCGTCATCGACACGTCGCCATGCCCGGTCATGAAGATCACCGGCATCGGCCCGAGTCCGCGGCTCGCCATCGACTGCTGGAAGGCCAGCCCGCTCTCGCCGCGCAGCCGCACGTCCAGCACCAGGCAGCCCGGCCCGGGCCCCTTGGGCGCGGCGAGGAAGGCGGCGGTCGTCGGGAAGTCCCGCACCTCCAGGTCCATCGAGCGCAGCAGGCTGGCCAGCGAGCTGCGGATCAGGTCCTCGTCGTCGACGATGTAGACGGTGCGGCGCATGGCCGCGTCCGCGGGCGCCGCGGCGGGAAGGCCGGGTCGGACGGACGATGGGATCAGGGACTGCATGACGGACACCTCGATGCGCTGGCGCGCAAGGTAGCAGAAGCCAAGGCGCAAGGGACGCCCGCGAGGGCGTCCCTATACGCATGTATGAGCGGGCGATCAGCCGAAGGTGAAGGCATAGGCGCGCACGCCGGGGTCCAGGAAACGGATCTCGATTCGCCGGTCGCGCACCGTTCCGCGCTGGCGCACCAGCTGGTAGAGCCGACTGGCGTCGACACGCCCGCGCCCCTGCGCGTCCACGTCCAGGCCGTGCTCCTCGCCAGGCGCCTGTCCGTCGATCGTCAGCACGAAGCGCGCGCCATCGGGCGGCCCGGCCATCACCAGGTGCAGGTCCCGCGCATGGAAACGGATGGCGATCGCCCCCGCGCCGCCCGTCCCGCCGGCGCCGCCCCCATCGGTGCCGGCCGTCATGCCGCCGAGTTGCGCGAACTCCGGTCCGACGGTCCACAGCCCCGACAGCGCCCATTCGTTCAGGCCGAGGCGGCCCGCCGAGTAGCGCCGCGGCTGGTCGCGCAGCAGCGGCTCCGGCGAGGCCATCGCATTGGCCTGCGCATAACCGAGGTAGCTCTCCGGCGAGCGCAGGTTGTCGAGGTCCGCCGGCATGCCGACGCCGCTCAAGTCGGTCGCGACGGGCGCGGCCGCCCGGGGCGGCATCGGCGCGGCGCCCTTGGCCTCGCGCAGCAGCGCCTGGATCACCTGCTCGGTGGTCTCCGCGCCTTCCTCGCCGAACTGGTGATGGCGCAGGCGCCCTTGCGCATCGACCAGGTAGATCGCCGGCCAGAAGCGGTTGCGATAGGCGCGCCAGATCTTGTAGCCGTCGTCCAGCGCGATCGGGTAGTCGAGCTTCAGGTCCTTGGCCGCGCGTGCCACGTTGGCCGGGTCCTTCTCGAAGGCGAATTCCGGCGAATGCACGCCGACCACCACCACCCCCTGCCCGGCATAGCGCTGCGCCCAGGCGCGGACATGGGGCAGCGTGCGCAGGCAGTTGATGCAGGAGTAGGTCCAGAAGCTGACGACGACCACCTTGCCGCGCAATGCCTCGAGCGCCAGCGGCGGCGAGTTGAGCCAGCCGGTCGCGCCGGTGAAGCCGGGGGCGACGCCCTCGACG
>NZ_PEOG01000050.1 GCF_002761755.1 Roseateles chitinivorans | reverse complement strand
GGCAGGCGCCGGCGCGGCCGCAGGCGTAGCGGCGGCAGGTGCCGGGCTCGGGCTCGCGGCGACGTCGCCGTGCAGCGCCTGCACGCGCCGATGGGCCTCGCGCAGGAACCAGCCCATGTCCTTGTCCTCGTTGGCCGGGTTCTGCGCCAGCGCGCGGACGAAGCCGTCCAGGTCATGGTTGCGAGCCTGGTCGGTGGCGTAGTCCGTGCCACCGCTGGCGCGGATTTCCTGGAAGAAGCCCTCGACCGCGTTGACCCACTGCTGGCGCTGAGACTGCTGGCGCGACTCGTTGGAGATGTCGGCCTTCACGCGCAGCGCGTTGAGTTCGTCGCGCTCCTCCAGCAGGGCATCGTTCTTGGCCGTGTACTCCTGCATCGTGATCTCGCCGGCCTCGAGCTTGTCGCCCAGGGCCTTGCGCTCGCTCGCCAGCTTCTCGACGCGGGCGTCGTAGTCGGGCGGGAGCTCGGCGTGATAGACGGTCTCACGCGGGCGCGGTGCCGGCGCAGGTTCGGGCGAGGCGGCTGCCGGCGCCTGGACAGCAGGAGCCTCCGCAGGAGCGGCTGCAACTGCCGGCGCTTCAGCGGGCGCAGCCGCCGGGGCAGGCGCCGGCGCGGCCGCTGCGGGAGCCGGTGCCGCCGCCGGCGCACTGGCCGTGTCATCGGCATCGTCTTCGTCCTCGTCCTTCGCGGCAGCGGCAGCGGCGACAGCGGCCAGCGCCGCCTTCTCGTGCTCGGACAGCTCGTCGGACATCGCCGCGCGCTCTTCGTCGGTCAGGGTGGACATCGCGTGCTGGACGTCGACGTCTTCGGTGGGCTGGGTGTTCGCACTCATGCGCGAGGCTCCGGTGGGTGGTTGGGGAAAGGGGTCAGGACTTGGCCGCGTCGGCCTTGCCGGCGACGCTGGCGAGTTCGCCGAGCTTCTCTTGGGCCTTGCGCGCGGCGCGCTGCAGGCGCTTGCTGTCCTTCTGGATCTCCTCGGCCTCCATCAGGGTCCGCATGTCGCATTCAGCGCGCCAGTCCTCTTCTTCCTGCTTGCTGCCGTACAACGGCGACGCTCCCTTGGCCATGGTTCACTCCTGTTTGGGTGCGGCGGAATCTGCCATCCTTGGCACGGGCGGCGCGGCCGGGCCTGGCCAAGCCTCGATCAGCGTTCGGACGTCACTGACGTGCCGGTCAGCACGCTCTGCCAGTTCGCCATATCGCGCCGCGCACTGGTCGAATACCTCTCGGAAGGCAGCGACTCGACTGAGACAGGCGCTGTGGGATTCACCGGACATTCGGACGGCGGCGTCGGCCGCGTCGCGCAGGCCGTCGCGCTGAGCGCGAACAGCAGCGACATCACGCTGCAGCGCCACCTCGCGGCCGCGCGCTGCGGCCAGGGCTTGATCGACTTGGGCACGCTGATTCCTTTCGGCCTTGAGGACGTGGCGGATCTGATCGGTGCGCTGCTCCGCTAGGTCCAAGGCCTGGTCCGCGAGCGCCGTCTCGTGCTTGCGGTTCAGCTCGGCGATCTGGCCGTCGTAGCGCCAGCCCTGCACCGTCCACGCCGCGGCGAACGCGAGCACGGCGGCGACCAAGGACGAGATCAGCAGCGACTTCATGGCGGGTCAGCGTGCCATCCTTGGCACGCCCGACGATCAGATCCCGTAGGCCTGCTTGTTGAGCCCCGCGAACGTGACGACCTGGCAGGTGCCGGCGAGTTCCTGCGTGCGGATGTAGTCGCACAGAGAGCCCAGCGCGGTCAGCGCCTCACCGGCCGCGTTGAACTCGCCGTGACATGCGAAGACGGCGACGCCCTTGGCGGCGATAGCCTGGTCGACGTGGTCCTTCCAGCGGTCGTACACGGTCCCGGCGGTGAAGCCCGAGGTCATGTTGAGGCACCGGATGTTGTACGGATCACCGTAGGGCACGGTCTCGGCGGAGCGGAACGGGTACTGCGCGTTCTGACCGTTGGCGAAGCGCCGCAGCGTGGCCAGGGCGCGCTTGGCGGCCATGGTCCGCTCCTCATCGATGTTGGTCACGGTGCCGGAGCCGTAGCTCCCGTTCTGCGTCTCGTGGATGCCGATGCGGTTCATCGCCAGGACCCACTTGCCGACCTGGCGCATCCAGTCCTCGCTAGACAGGTTGAAGCCGGTCTCGTTCTGGTAGACCTGATAGGCGACCTCCCAGCCGTAGTCCCGATGCATCTTCGAGATCTGCTCCGGCGTGAGGTAGCCCGTCTGCCCCATCTTCACCGTTGTGTCCATGCAGAGCACGCCGGGGAAGTTGTACTTCGACATGATCGGCAGCGCGTTGTTCCACGCGCCGTCATGCAGATCGTCGAAGGTGAAGATCACCGAGCCCTTGGCGAGCGCGTTGGGCACGAAGTCCAGGCTTACCGGCCTCATCTTGCAGCCGTTGGAACTGCCGCCGCCGGTGATCTTGATCCGAGCCCACTTGATGGACGCCAGGTCGGCGCCGGTGCCGGTCGCGGTGAAGTGGCTGATCGGCAGCGAGAAGCAGCGCAGAAGGTTGTAGCCCAGCACGGACGCGCCCATGAAGCCTTGCCAGAGCCCGTTCAAGTTGGGGCTGGTGTGGAAGTTGGCAGTCGGCGCCGCCGGCGTTCCTGCGCTGTGCAGCTCGATGTAGAAGCCGGTCGGCCCGTTCACGCCGAAGTTGTTTCCGGCGTTGTCCGGCCAGCAGTGCGTGAAGTGGATGCTGCCGTTCTGCACGTCGACGCCGGCCGCCAGCGCCGCGCTGGGCGCGATCGAGACCTCGGCGGTCTGCGTCTGCGTGTACTCGACGATGGAGGTGCCGAATGCCAGCTCGCCGTTGGCCGCGTTGGCGAAGTCAGCGGCGCGGTTGGTCACGACGTCCGCAGTGGTGAGCCAGCGCGCCAGCGGCACCGGCTTCTTGCGCAGACGGTGAACCGGGCGAAGGTTGCCCAGCGTCAAGATCGCCCCGGCCGGCATCAAGTTGGGATAGTTGAACTCGCTGTTGACGATGTCGGCATCGGCCGAGATCATGTCCGCGCGCTGCGTGAGCAGCATCGATGCGTTCGGCCCGGTGGTCCAGCACTCCGCCTCCAACGGCCGCGCTTGCCGCGCGATGCTGTCCGCGGCCTTCTGCTGGACTTGGTTGGCATTGGTGATGCCGAGGATCAGCGCGGACTCGCCGTGCCGGATCTTGTACTCGATGCCGGCGCCTCCGATGCGGAACACGACGTCGTGCTCGGCGGCGTTGTTCAGCTCCATTGCCGTGCAGGCCAGGTTGCCGAAGGCGACATAGGCACCGCCCGCGACCGCCAGGGACAGGGTGCCGGCGAAGGTGTACGTGTCGGTGCGGGTCACCGCCATCGCCGAGATCGTCGTCGGCTGCGTTCGACCGGGCACTGCCCAGTCGCTGCGTCGGAAGCCGATCTGGTTCGCGTTCGTGATGCCGGCGAACCGGCGGCGCTGCCCGGCCAGCAGCGTGATCACCGCGCCGGCGCCGTTGCGCTGGAACTCGATCGGGACGCGCTGGTCGTTGAAGACCTCCAGCTCGGTGCAGGCTTGGTCGGGGAAGACGGCGAAGCTGCCGTCGGTCGGCGTCGCGCTCGACGTCGCCTTCACCGCGCCCCGGGCGGTTTGAGACGGCAGCGTGCCGCCGCCACCGATCGGGCGCTTGTCCCCGGGCCTGACTTGGTAACCGGTGACGGTCCCGTCGTCGTCGACGACCCACTCCACATTGCGATTGACGCGCTCAGCCATTGCGGCCTCCTGGTTCGATTACGCGGCCGTCGCCGCCTTCTCGCCCCGTGCGTCCTGCGCAGAGCTCCTCTCTTCGATGGCAGCCAGACGGGCTTCCAACACCGCGACGCGCTTGTCGCTGGCGGCCTGGATCTCCGCGACGCGCAGCTTGGTGTCGCGCTCGATGTTGGCGACCTCAAGTTTGATGTCCGCGTCCTGGCGGATCTGCAGCGTCCTGTTCGTCAGCTCGGCTTGAGCCTTGCGCAGCTCCTCGCTGAGCTGCTCGATCTGCTGGGCGGCCTGCTGCCGGACCTGGCCAAGGGCCTGCTCCAGCGCCGGGTCGATGCCCTCGCCGCCCGCCGCCTCGGTCTCCAGCTTCTGGGCCCGGGCGTTGATCTCCCGCACCTTGGCGCGCTGCTCCTCGAGGGCGGCGATCGCGGTCTCCCGCTGGTACTGCAGCGCTTCGGCCTGCTGGGCCTGCTGCGCCTGCATGGCGGCCTGCTCCTCCGGCGTCGGTTCCTTGTTGGGGTCGCGGTCGCCGGTCATCTTGCGGATCTGGTCCGCGATCTCGTCCTTGTTGGGCAGGTCGGAGAACTCGAAGGCCATCGTCAGCAAGCGGAGTGCGACCTCAGGCGGAAGACGCTCCGCGATCTTGCTCAGCGAGTCGAACATGACCTGGCGCAGGGTGCCGGCGTAGTCGGCCTCGGTGACGATGAAGTCCGCGATGCTGGCCGTGATGTCGTTGAGGTAGCGGACCGATCCGTCGGCCTGCTGCTCCGGTTGGTTGATCCGGAGCCACTCGATGGTGCCCTTGGCGCCGGTGAGCCGGATCACCTTGGAGTCGGTGTAGAACTGCTCGGTGAGGCTGAGCTGCTTCTCGCCCTGGACCTGCGTCGCGAAGCGGAGATTGTCGAAGGGCTCCGTCGTGCTGACGCTGCCCTGGATCTGCCGGCGCTCGATCGCGGCGCCGCTGACCGCGTTGGTCTGGCGGCCGAGGTTCTCGTTGTTGACCCCGGCGCTGCGCTGGATGCTCTGCGCGCCGAGCTCCATCATCTGAATCTGGCCGGTCGCGGCGTCGACATCGCGGCGGATGTCGAAGGCCTTGTTCGCCTTCTTGATGATCATGCCGTCCGGCCGACCGACCTCGTCGCGCGTGGCCTCGATGTCCTCGACGGCGCCCTCGTCCATGATGACCTGGTTGGAGTTCATCAGGAACAGCGCCTTCGAGGCACGCTTGTTCAGGTCCATCTGGACATCGCGCACGCGCCGGACGACACCATACGGCTGCCGGGTGCGGCCGAAGCGGTAGCACCAGGTCGGGGTCAGGCTGAACTTGTTGTGCCGAGCGATCGACGGGCCGCGAGACAGCAGCGCGCCCTCGACGAACACCGCGACGTGCGTGCGCATCATCATGCGGTCGACGATCATGGAACCCGACTGCGCCACCGCGTCGGCCAGCAGCTGATCGCCATCGTTCAGGATGGCGCCGCTGTGCGGACCATCGCGGACGACGCGGACCTTGGTGGGGATCCGGTACTGCGCCTCGATGAGGCGAACGCGCCGGCGTTCGGTGTCGATGGTGGTACCGGACCCGTAGGCGCGCAGCGTGCCGCTGCGGTTCTCGGCGTCCAGCGGCGACTGCCAGCCGTCTTCCTCCTCCGGGTCGACGTCGCCCCAAAAGGAGGTGTCCTCAGCGGCCTTGCGGACTGCGTCGGCGCGATCGGGGAACATCATCACCGCGATGTCGACGTCGACCCAGCGCCAGCGGAAAAGGTAGCGGGCGTCATCGAGGTCGAGTTCATAGCTGCCGCGGCTGTCCCAAATGACATTGCGCCAGTCCTCGTACTTGCTGTAGAGCACGTCCTTGGTCGGGTCGTCGCGCGCCCCGTCGTCCTGCCAGCCGACGCCGACCTTGACCGAGTCGGCGAACGCCCGCGACCGATTGAAGACGACGCGGTTGATGTCGCTCACGTACTTGAGCACCTTGGTCTTGATGTCCGCGATCTGGACGTCGTCCTCGGTGCGCGGCAGCACCTTCCAGTCGACGCGGGTGCGGCGCTCGGTGCCGATGAGCCAGTCGCACAGCGGCGCGACCTCGTTGTAGACCAGCGCCATCTGGCCGCGCGCCTCGACGGCGGCCTTGTCCTCGGCGCGCCACTGCAGTCCGTCATAGAAATCGGCGTCCATCGCCATTTCCATCCGGTTCACGGACTGGATCTCGCGCTCGGAGTAGTACCAGCTCATGAGCTGGCGCAGCTCAGCACGCGCCGCCGGCGTGTCGAGCGGGTGGGTGTTCATGACCGTGAGCTCGTTGCTGCCCGAGGCTTCGAGTTCCTCGTCGAGCATGCGGTCGTACTGGTCGCCGGGCGCCTTGCCGCGCACCGGCCGGGCGTCCAGGGCGTCACGCATAGGTGGCGCCCTCCTTCTCCAGGCGGATGTCCTGGCCGGCGATCTGGCGGCCGTCGGCGATCAGCTTCATCTCGCCCACCGCCGCCTTGATGAACTCCGATTCCGGCGCGCTGGGCATGCGCAGCAGATCCGGCAGCGTGTCGGTGATGATGGTGATCAGCCGGGCCCGGTTGCGCATCGACGGCTCGATGCGAAGCATCTCGCAGGCGATGTAGGCTTGGCGGTTCGCATGCTTGAGCGCCTGATCGCGCTCGCCGCCGTCGATCGCGTTGATGTTCCAGAGGTAGGCCGCCGACTCCTCGACGATGTACCAGCCGGCGTCCTTGCGCAGCGCCGGGATCAGCACCAGCGCGCGGGTGTCGTTGACCCAGGTCTGGACGGCCACGATGTCGCCGTGGACGCGGGAGAAATGCGCCTTGCGCAGGTCGAGTTCAAGTGCCATGGCTACCCCGGAAAGTTCGCGGGGAATCTGCCATCCTTGGTACGGAAGCCCGAAGCGCGGCGGGCATGAAAAAGCCCGGCGCTGGGCCGGGCTTCGAGGCAGGTGGAGATCAGCGATCGGGTGGCCGGGTCGGACCACCGGAACCACCGCCGGGGCCGGGATTGCCGGTACCGGGCCCGCTGGGCTCGCGGCCCTTCTTCATGATCAGCGCGACGATGCCGACCACGATCAGCAGGCCCAGCACAGCGCCGAGCGCCGTGGTGTGGCAGGCATCAGCGTCTTCGGCCAGCACCGCCTTGGCGGCGGCATCCGGCACCGTTGCGACGGCCTTGGGCGGGTCGGCGGCCTGAGCCACGGGCGCGGACGCGAACGCGGCGACCGCCAGGGCGAGCGCCACCAGCGGGCGCAGGAACAGCGAGCGATTCGACATGGGGAGCCTCTCATCGAGTTGATGGGTGAGGCCGCGCCGGCGGCGCGCCGATCAGAACCCCCCGAACCTAGCGGCACGAAGCGCGGCGCGACCTCGGGCGGGAGGCTGCCATCCTTGGCACGGGCTTAGCCGCATGTGCGGAGCGCGATAGTCATGTGACAAAAACCACGGGCGTGTACACCCCTGGTTGAGGGGAGCTGCGACTCCAGGATGAGCAGTTCTCCATAGACTTGGTCACGAATCACGACACCACTCGGCGGGCAACAACGGCCAAAAGGGCATCGAAGCAATGCTCATCTCACCCTGGGAACTGGCAAAAGCGAACTTCTGAGTTGCTCGCCGCGTTCAAGTGTCCCTACACTTCTTTGCATGCTCTCCTGCTGACCTTCGCAACGGGGTCATGAAAGGAGAGCGACGCAGGTCCGACGCTGCTCCCGACGGCACTGCGCAACCAGGAGAAGATGAGAGCACTCAATGAACAAAGCCCGCCTTATGAGGGGCGGGCTTGTTCAGGTCCCCGGACGGCTTACGTCGCGCCTGAAACCTTCACTTCCTAGGGTGAGGCTTCAGTTTATTGCGCAACTGCGCAATTGCGCAATACGCAAATCGGACCGGGCCCATCAACCTCATGTGGAGGAATCCCCATGTCCGATATGCACTTCTGCCATTGGCCGAAGGGCGTGCACGTGGCCGCGTACGTGCGAACCCGCTTCGGCAGGCTCGAGTCCGTGTGCGAGCACTGCCGCTCGAAGCCTGGTCAGAACATCTGATCGCGCCGCAAACGTCAACGCCTAGACCCTAGGCCCCGGCCCCGCGCACAACTGCGCCGGGGCCTTTCGTCGTCACACCGCCATCGGCGACGCCCCGCGCTTCCTGGCCGACGACTTCCCGCCCGCCGGCGCGATCGACAGCGCGAACCGCTCGCCGGCCTCCAGCACCTGGCCGAACTGCCGGTAGGCGTCCGCGCCGTGGCTGTCGTCGTTGTGGACCGGCTCCGACGTGAAGCGTCCGTTCCGCTGGTCCCACTTCTTGCGGTAGTTGCTGAGCCGCGCTGTTCCCTTGCCGCAGCCCTCCTCGCTGAACCAGCTTGAGGCGAACGCGGCCCGCGTCGCCTGGATGCCGTTGTCCAGGTTCGTGACCCGCGGCACGACCTCGAAGCGCTGGCCCGGCATCAGCTCCTGCAGCATCTCCTCGATCGACTGGTTGGTGTCGGGCGTCTTGCCGATGCGCTTGTACGCGGCCTCGTGGGGCAGGAAATGCTTCGCGTAGGTGTAGCCCTTGCCCTGCAGGTAGGTCGCGAAGTGGTTCAGTTCCTCGCCGCTGGCCTCGTAGTAGCCGATGAAGCGGTGCTCGGGCCCGACCTTCTGCATGAACCAGATCGAGGTCATGTCGCCGCGGCCGATGTCCCAGAAGGTGTAGACCGGCGCCGACTCGATCGGCAGGCGCTTCAGCACGCGGCCCTGCACGCGCGCGGTCGCCATCTGCGCGGCGTAGTAGCAGCCGTCGGTGCTGACCTGGAAGGCCTCCTCGGGGTAGCTCGGGTACTCCTGCCACATCGACGGCGCGTCGCCGCTGAAGTCGTTGTCGCGGGTCGTGACGTACCAGGTCCACTGCTCATCGCTGAGGCGTCGGCCGATCTTGGCCTCGACCTTCTTGAAGTACTCCTCGTCGGCCTCGGTGAAGACCACCGACGGGTCGTCGAGCACATAGCCCGGGTCTTCCCACCAGGCGAAGAAGTGGAACCGGTAGTGCTTGGCCGTCAGCGCCGCCAGCGTGCGCGCGGCCAGGGCCTGGGCGTGCTCGATCGCACGCTGGGTCATCTTGTAGAACTCGCCGTCCTGCCCCTCGGCCGTGGACTCGATGACCAGCACGCCGCTAGCCGGCACCGCCGGGATCGAGCCGGTGACGACCTCGCGCGCCTTGTCCGGGTACTTGGCGCAGATCTTCCCGAACTCCGAGACGTGCAGGCGGTGGATGGTGCCGGAGCGCATCGAGGTCGCGACGCGGATGCTGGCGCTGTTGTGCGCGAACTGGATCTCCGACGTCGTGCACTTCTTCAGCGGGAAGCGCTCGCGCAGCGCTTCCGGCAGGTTGTCATAGGCGAACTTGACCTTGTCGCGGAAGATGGTCTCCGCGGCTTCCTTGTCCTGGGCAAGGATCCCGCACCGGATCGGGTCCTTGCTGAAGAGCGCGGTGTCGAGCCAGAGCACGCAGATCAGCGTGGTGAAGCCGAGCTGGCGGGCCTTGAGGATGATGTTGCGGTGCCAGAGCCTGGCCAGGAATCGCCGCTGGGCACGGTTGGGCTTGAACTGGATCGTCAGCCCCTCCTCGTCGTCGCTCCCCTTCACGATGATCTTGTAGAGGTTGCAGAGCCTCCACATCGGGTCATCGAGGTTCGCGGCCAGCGTCGCGATGTCAACAGCTGCGCTCAAGCCGCGCCCCGCTTCTTGTGGCCGGCCCAGCGCCAGGACCAGACCTTGGCCTCCGGGTCGACGGGCGCGTCCGGCGGCAGCACGATGCAGTGCAGCGTCTTGCCAGCGACGCGCAGCACCTGGTACCGGCGGCCGGTGGACTCGACGACCAGCTCGTCGCCGCCGTCCGGGACCTCGCCGAAGACCACGCGCAGCTTGGCCTCGGACCAGGCCGGCTTCGGAGCCATGTCAGGCCTGCGGCACGCTGAGCAGCGCCGCGATCAGCAGGACGGCCAGCACCGCGGCCGCGACCAGCGACTGCCTGCGCAGAACGCGGCGGCGCTCCGCCGGCGACAGCGAGCACCAGGCGCAGGCGTCGTCGCCCTCGCGGTCGACGGGGTCCCAGCAGTGCCGGCAGGTGGAGCGGTAGCGGGCGCTCATCGTCCCCGCTCCCCGGGCCGGCGACTCAGCCCGAGCTCGCGCATCAGCGCCGGCACCATCTGTCGCGCGATCTCCTGCGCCAGCCGATCAGCGAGACCGGGCCCGCCCATGGACTGCAGGGCGGACGGGCTGATCGCATAGAACAGGTCCGCGCCTGCGAACTGGACGCGGGCATGCAGCTTGCGCTTCAGGTAGTCGCGCTCGACGTCGGTGAGGAGAACGTCCAAGGGGACCACGTCATAGCTGACTGCCTCGACGGGCATTGCGGCATCGAACTGCTCGAGCGATGGCGACTCGTCGGAGAACGCATCCGCATACACCTGGTCGCGGCGCTCGCCGCCGACCTTCATGGCCTGCGGGCGCATCAGCGCGGAGTTCCGGGGCAGCATCGCTTTCGCCGCCTCGATCTCGCGCGTCAGTGCGTGCAGCTGCCGCCCGCGCTCCATGGCCGTCTTGGCGGTGAATGACAGCGTGTTGCTGACCTTGGCCAGGTCGGCGCTCAACCGAGCCTGTTCCTCGCGGGCCCGGCGGCGCTGGTTACGTCCGAACCGGCGGCTCATCGGAGCACCCAATCGCGTGGCGCATCCCACCGCAGCAGGATGGCGAAGGCGGTCTGCGTCAGCTTGAAGCCGGCGCGCGCGGGATCGTGGAGCGAGGTGTAGGGCATGGCGCCTCCGGAGGGTGGAGGCGACACCGTGCCATCCTTGGCACGAGTCAGGTCACAGTTTCCAGCTCGTCATCTGGCGGAGGGTTCTGTAGCTCCACCCAAATCAGGTCCAGTACTTTCGCATCGGGTTTAGCACGGCAAATGACACCGGTGGATGTGCCAATCGCCAGTCGCAATCGATCCAAGCTACGACGACTATCAAAGTGCTCGCGGAAGTATTCGCTGCGCGCGATGACGTGTCGCCAGTCATAGATGCCCTGCAGCGGCAAATAAAAGCGGGCCTCCTGCGCAGGAGACAATGTGTGCGGCAGAGGTGGATTACCGATGTACACGGCCCTGTCGAAGAGCTGGTGAGCGTACTGGCGCCGGTATCCGAGCCACCAGCGACGACGCACCTGCCATCCAAGCGCAGTGAGCATCACCGGGTGAATGCCAACGTTTGAGGCTGACACGCTGAAGTACTCAGGCTCTGCACCGGGTTCGGACACGCCTATGAACAGCACGCATGATGCGTCAATCCGCAAATCGGGCTTCACGCGTCTTGTGGCGATCCATAGAGAAACGATTACGGCGCCGCAAGTTCCAATCGCACTTAGGATCTGAGCCCAATCCACCAGCGTCTTCGGCAGCCAGTCCCAGCCAGAGCCAAACTCCTGCATCCCATCCTCCCGTCGTTATGGC
Source organism: Roseateles chitinivorans (assembly GCF_002761755.1). Taxonomy (GTDB): domain Bacteria; phylum Pseudomonadota; class Gammaproteobacteria; order Burkholderiales; family Burkholderiaceae_C; genus Roseateles; species Roseateles chitinivorans. The sequence goes on along the minus strand of NZ_PEOG01000050.1, from coordinate 31,467 downwards.
CGGGAGTATCGCGGAGCTCAGGCGGGGCCGGGCGCCGCGGCATCGCTCACCCACCGCTCGCCCAGCGCCTTGATCGCCCCGACATGCGCGTCACTAGGGAAGGACCGCTGCACCTTGTCGACGAGCTGGCCGAAAAGGTCGGGCTTTCGGCAGGCCAGGCATCCGATCTCCGGCAGACGGGCGATGTCGCCGCCGATCTCCGCGTGCACCTTGTCGTCGCAGCTCGCGCCCTGGAACAGCGCGATCTGCGTGGCGATCTCCAACGCCTGCCACGGGTCGGCCGGGCCGTAGCCGGCCTGCTTCACCAGCAGCGCGCGGTGGGTGGCGCACAGCGGGTGCATGTGGATTGTCGGTTGGGTGGTGTCGGCCATCAGCGTCCCCTCTGCATCTCGCGTAGCAGCGCCGCTGCGAACAGATCAATGGTCCGACGGTACTCGTTGACCTGCCGTTGCTGGCCCGGCAACCACGCCGCGCGGAGCTTCAGCGCCAGCACCTCGTCCTCGGCGATGAGGACCCACTTCTTCTGCCCGCGCAGCCAGTGCAGCCGCTCGAGGCGGATCGTGAGCGTCTCGTACTCCTCCAGCTCGGCTGGCATTGGATAGCCAGGCGTTTGATGCCGAATAGGCTCCACGATCGGTACACGAAAATGGCTTCCCATGTAGCGCGCGATGTGGTCAGGGTTGACCGGCAGGTCGAAGACGGTGATGGGCTCGAAGTCCTCGGTGTAGAGCACGACGTTCATCAGAAGTCCCCCGGCGCGACTTGGAAGCAGGCCACGCCCTTGCCGCGCCACATAGCGACGACCTTATCGCGGTCATCGAACACGGCCACCAGCCGCTTCTTGTCGTACTCGCTGAGCCCGTCGTACCAGCTGGCCTTGAGCTGCTCGTCGGGCGTGTAGTCGCCCTCGCGGCGCATGGTCAGACCGACCTCCTCCGCGTCGACCGATCCGTCGCCGAAGACGTGCTTGTGCAACCAGGCCAACGTCTCGTTCATCACGACGGCGCTGCGGTCGCTCCAGATCTGCACCTCGGCACCGGAGCGGATGAGGCCCATCATGGTCGCGATGACCGGCCAGTTCGGCAGGTCGTCGACGCAGGCGGCGAAGAACGCCGGCCAGTCCGGCGGCCGCGGCGCGCCGCCGCAAACGAAGCACGTCGCGCCGGACTCGGTGACGCCCTTGTCGTCGCAGTTGGCGCACCGCTCAACCAGGTGCCGCCGGTGCTCGATCAGCGCCAGCGTGCCGTCGAGGTCGAAGATGTAGAGGGGGGGCATCTGCCGCTCCTGGGCCTTGAGGAGCGGGCAGACTGCCATCCTTGGGACGGCGCCTCAAAGGTTGCGCCGGATCGCTAGCGGCGGCTATGCGCGATGCTTCAGCATTGACCGCACGACCGACGCCGGCACTCGAACGATCTGTGCTATGAGCAGGTCCGGATCGAATTGCGGGAAAGCGGTCTGAAGGTCTGCCCGCAGCGCTCTCAGCGTAGCGGTCCAACTGCTGGGCAGGAGGTACTCGATCGCACCAACCCAAGCCGCTTCATCGACGATCGTTTGAGGGGTTTCGCACCGCATGAATCCCGTCGTCGCGAGGTCGTCAATCAGGTCGTTGACCAGCTCGATCGTTCCGCTCCGAGGATAGTTCTCATCCTCCATGAAGCAATGCATCAGCTCTTTGGCGGCGTAGAACCGAGCCCAGCAGTAGTTGTTATTCACCAGGATGACGATCTCGTTCTGAGCCTTGCGGCCTTGCCAAGCTCGCCGTTTCCAGTAAGCCTGCAAGTAGGAAGACTCAATCGCGGGCCAAGAGATCGTTGTGGTGTGGTGAATGTTGGCCAACTTCAGCAACGAGCAAGGGGCATCCTCGTACACGGGGATGGGCCGAAGGTCTCGCGCACTCGTGGGTTCAAACGGGATGCCGTTCGCCTCACAGACCTTCTTCGTCTTCTCCCTCGCAGTCTCGAACATCTGCTTGATGTAGAAGTTGACGATCTCCTTTGTCGTCTCCATCCCGCCGCCCTGATTGTTGTCTTGCATAACGAAAAAGGGTGCCTTTCGGCACCCCATGGTGAAACGGATCAGCAATCAGTGCTGATCGACGAACTGGCGCACAGTCTCCGGCACCACCGAAGTGGCAGTCGGAGCCGTCTTCACATAGCCAGCAGCCAGCATGGCTTCAGCGGCCAGCAGCTCATTCTGAATGGCTTCAGTAGTGATGCCCTTACCCGGCGCGACGGCAAACTTGATGTCAACCAACCCGTTGCCGAGCTCCTTGGCAAGCCAAGAGTCGAAAGCGGTGTTCATGATTTTCTCCACGGGGGGAAATTTCGAAAAAGCCTCGAAATATAGCACAGGGCTGCCTGAGAAAAGTTCGCAGGACAGCTGATGACAGACTATCGCTATTGACAGGCTTGTCAATAGGCGTTGACGAAAGACCGCACGGATGAGTGCCTGTCCTACAGGACGTTGTGACCTTAGACACACGGATGCCACAAGAGCTCCCGCCTCCCAGCACCTTTCGCGTGCACTCACACTGCGCGAGGTCAGCCCTTGCCCTCCTGAGCCACCGGCCCGACCACGTTGCCCTTGAGCGTCCCGAGCAGCTCCGCCAGCGGGTCGACCTTCTGCTTGTTGTCGAGCTCGTAGAGGCCGAGGTGCTTCATCGCCATGTCTAGCGACGCCCGCTTGTCCCAGAACTGGTACTCGATGCGGCCGTCCTCGTCGATCTTGAAGGACTTCACCGCGGCCCGCGTCACCGGGTCCAGCTCGTTGGGCAGCTTGATGCGACCGTTCTCGTCGACGATGCCCGCGATGTCGCTGTGGGCCAGCATGGCGACCTCGCGCAGCACCTTGGCCTTGTCCAGCACGGCGGCCTCAGCGGCCAATCCCTGGAGTTCCTTTACCCTTGCTGAAACCTGATACACGCCCATGAGCCGGCTGGCGGCCTGATGGACGGCGTCCGCCTTCCACTTCTGCGAGCGCGGATAGGCGCGGCGGTAGGCCTCGGCCTGTGACAGACCGGAGGCCACGCCTCGGGCGAATGCCTCTTGCGATGGGGAGCAGGGACGGGTCATTTCTCGTTGAGGGCCAGCCAGAGGGCCAGGATGAAGGCGATCGGGGCCTCGACGACCCCAAGGTGCGATGCGACGAGGCCGACGATCAGCGCGGCGATGCAGGCGACGTAGCGCATGGTCAGCTCCGGACTTCCTGGACCTCGACGCCGTGGCGTTCGAGCATCAACTTGCGCTTGAGCTTGAACTCGGGGGTGGCGACGCCCTTGACGTCTTCGACGACGACCTTGCCATCCTTGGTGCGGTACACGAAGTCGGCGACGTAGGCCGTGGCCCGGCGCTTCTTCCCGTCGGGCCCGACCGTGGCCGGGATCAGCTCGTACCGGACCTGGCGCTGCAGCTCGGCGATCTCGCAGGCCCGCTGCAGGACCAGCAGTTGGTGCCAGCGCCGGTGCTCTGCCTTCGAGTCGAAGGTGAGATCGCCCTCCTGCACCTTGCGGTTCCCGTACTTGCTGCGGCCCTTGGGCAGCCGGGGCTGGTCGCGCAGTTGCTGCTGGGTCGGCAGGCCGGCGGTGCGGGCCCGGAGATCCAGGAAGTCGCGCAGCGACATCTGCACGGGGCGGCTCATGCGCGGCCCTCGAAGAGCTTGGCCTCAGGGCCGCAGGGCTGGCCAGGGGCGCGCAGCAGGCTGCAGGAGTTGCTGTTCGTGTTCTTCGTGGTCCCGCACTTCAGCACGACGGTGCTGGTCCGAGAACTCTCGAGCACCCGTCTCTGGACGTGACGGCAGGCCTCGCAGGTCGTCCGCTGCTGGGCGAAGGTGAAGGTCGGCAGCACGTAGGCGGGCGTGGTCATGCCTGGCTCCTGGCGCCTTGCTCGGAACGTTCGCGGGTGATGTCCGCACGCATGCCTGGCGGCAGCGCGTCCAGCGGGATCGCGATGCCGGCGGAGAACTCCTGCCGGGGCCCGGTGGGCACCCAGACCAGGGCGTCGCGCCAGGCCCTGCGCTGGTCCATCGTGAGGGCCTCTCCGGCCTCTTCCCGGGCCTTCAGGTCGTGGGCCCATGCCAGCGGCTTCAGCGGGGTGCCGCGCTTGCTGTCGACCAGCGCCTGCAACTGCTGGCGTGCCGAGGCCCGCTTCGGCGGATTCGGAGCCGGCAGCAGCGCGGTGACGGATTCGGGTGCGGGCAGCGCCGGGCAGCTCTCGTAGGCCAGCTCGGGCGAGATCCGGCCGGCTTCAGCGGCCGCGGCCAGTGCCCGCTTGCGCTGCTCCCAGTCGCTACCGAGGCAGATCAGCCAGACCGGGGGCCGCCCTGCGGCCTTGGCCAGGGTCATGGCGCGGCCGTAGGCCTCTTTGAACGCCATGCGGGCGGCTACGCGGTCGCCGGCGTTCAGCAGCGGCGCAGCGACGCCGTAGGCCTCCGCCATCTCCTTCGTCCACACCACGGTCTCCGTCTCGTTCTGCGGGACCATGGCCCAGGCCTCTTCGGCGCCGGGGCGCCCGTCGGCGCTCAGCGCGTCGATCTGCGCGATGACGTCCGCCGGCGTCGGGATGAACTTGCCGCGCTGCGGGTCCTTGACGTGGGCGTCGAAGGCGGCCCGGATCACGGCGAGGTCGTGCGCGATCAGCGAGCGGAACCAGAGCGCGGTGTTCGTCGGGTTCGGGGTGTAGGTCCCCCGGCTCAGCAGGCCGCAGACGGCGTCCAGCATGCCGGCGAAGTCGTCGAATTCGGTGTCAAGCATCGAGGGTCTCCTGAGGGCCGGGGCGGATGCCGAGCAGGCGTTTCGCTTCGGCGTTGCGGGCGGCGGTGTCCTGCGGCGGTGGCGACGCGCCGCGAGGCGGCATCGGGCCGTGGTGAACGCGCTTGGCGACCTCAGCAGCACGCGTCCGCTCCCCCTCCACGATCCCGAGCAGGTAGGCGAAGGGGTCCTTGGCGCTGAGCGCCTTGGGCACGGCTGCGACGAACTCCTCGGGCGCAGCGCCGGCCTTGAGCAGCGTGTCGAGCCGCAGGTTGCCGGGGCTGACGTTGCCGATGCCCATGGCCTTGAGGCGGCGGCAGAGCATCCCGGCGACGCCCGGGGCGACGACGACCGGCTCCTGGGGCGGTTCGGGTGGCGGTGCCGGGGGTGGGGCCTCGGGCGCCTGCGCGCGGGGAGTGGGCACGGCGGGGGCTAATGCACCGGGTTCGGTATTCAGTACCAGTGGTCCGTGGTCAGTGCTGGATTCACGGTGGAGTCCGGTGGATGTCACGCGTGACACCGGCGGGACTTCCGGCTGTGTCGGGGGCGGTGCCGGCGGCGGTTCCGGTGACGGGGCCGGTGCTGGCGGCGGAGGGGTTGCGGGCTTCTTGGAGCGACGCAGCGCCTGGCGATCGGCGTCGCTGCGGCGGCGCCCCAACATCTCCACGACGCGGGCGGTGAGCGTCTCGTGGTACAGCCGGCCGTCGCTGGCCTCCCACCAGCCGCGGAGCATGACGCGGCGGTATCGCTGCCAGAGTTCGGCGGGCATGCCGAACTTCGCCGGCAACACCTCCTCGTCGGCCGGCAGACTGCCGCATGGCGCCTGCTTCCAGGCCGCGAGCCACATCATCAGCAGCCAGGGCTTGGCCTCGGCAGGCGCAAGGTCCCAGGTGTCGGACTGGTCGAGCTGCGTGTAGTCGAGCTCGAAGCGCCAGCCCTTGGCCTTGGTGTCGGCCGGGTATGGCGGTGCGGGGTGGGACATCAGATCAACTCCAGATGCTGCGCGACAAAGCTCAGCACTTCGACTTGGCGCACGAATTGCGAGCGGCTGGCGGCGGCATTCAGAACGCGCTCACCTGATGCAAACTTGCTGCCTCGACAACCTGTGGAGCGCCGATGACCACCACAACGATTTCCTTTGCGCAGGTGCAAGGCTTCGACGCGAGCAGCTTCGATGCGATCTTTCTGCGGACACCTCCGGGATCCAATCGCCTGGTGTTCTCCAAGCACACGGCGCAGCGAGTAGTGCCGGGCGCGAAATTGCCGATCACGGATCACCAGGAGCTGCTCGTTGAGGTGCCTGACTCGAACGATCGCCAGACCTTCAACGACGTGAAGGCGGCGCTCCTGCCCACGACTGGGCTGGATGGATGGCACACGATCTAGGACGTGCATCACAACCCTCCCGGCTTGAGGATCTTGGCCGTCTTGGCACGGCCGGCCTGCTTTTGCTCCGCCGTCGGAACGACGTCGCGTCGGATCTTGATGGCGCAGGCATCGCGGTTGCGCTTCGCCAGCTTCTTGGCCGCGGTGCGGCGGCCCTGCTCGCTGGGCGTTGGAGCCGGCATCTGCGGCCGGTAGTTGGGGTCGAACGGGTTCACGCGACGACGTCCTTCACGCGGACGGGCGCGACGGGCACCGCCTCGATCTCCGCCGCGTTGGCGGTCAGAACCTCGCCCAGCTGGCGCGCCTGGGCCGCCACGCTCGCCAGGTCGTCAGCCAGTTCGAGCAGCGGGTTGCGACCGAAGCGCGGCTTGGCCAGCAGCGTCAGCAACTGCTGCGCGCGGACCTGCAGGTCGGTTGCAAGGGAGTCGGCCGGCAGGCCGAGGGCCACGGCCAGCTTGCCGACGGCGCCGCTGCAACGCTCTCGCTCGGTGTCTCGCTGCGCCTGCATATCGGCCCGGTCGCGCGCGAGCTGGTCGTTCAGCCGCTTGCGTTCAGCCTCGTAGTTCGCATGCGCCTGTTGGTGCATCTGGGCCAGCCGGGGGATGTCGCTGAGCATCGCCGCGATCTCCGTGCCGAACTTGGCCGCGAGCTTGTCCGCCGCCTGCCACTCACGGAAATAGGTGGTCCGGTTGGTGCCGTTGGCGCGCGTGACGCCATCCAGCAGCAGCTTGATCCAGGCCTTCCAGGGCAGCTCGGTGAGCTGATGCGAGACCGGCTTCTTGGCGTAGCGCCACGCGCCGTTCGCGCCGCGCAGGATCAGGCCGCAGGTGGCAGGCACCATGTCCTTGGCGATCAGCCCGGCGGGCGCTGCGAACGTGACGCTGTTGGCGTAGGCCAGATACGCCTGCCATTTGCCGGCAGTCACGTCGCGGCGGAAGTCGGCCATGCTGACCTTGACCTCGAAGGCTTCGAAGGCGAGTCGCGTGTACGTCGGCTCCATCGTGTAGACGTCCGGGCGCGGACTGCCGCTCTCGCCGAGCTGCATGTCCTCCCAGGTGATCCGGTTGGAGTGGCCGCGCAGGTGCGACGCGAGATCGGTCGCCAGCTGGTCGTGGGTGAGCTGCTGCGTCATGCTGGCACCTGCTCGGTCGGCTTACCCGCTTCGGCCTGGTCGAGTTCGTCGTCTGTCAGCTTCGGCAACGGGCGCAGGCATCGATCCGCGACCACGACCTGCGGGCCCATGCGCTCGTTCATGTCGCTGCGCACCCAGCCATTCACGACCCAGGCTTGGCGCGACGACTCGAATCTGTCGACACCGTTCAGAAACTCGATGGGAGCTGCGCGACGTTCTACGGTGACGACGGCGCCGCGCCCGTTGGGCGTAAAGGGCGCGACCACGATCGCGCGGTCTCCAGGCTTGCAATTCATGAAGCTCTCCCCTGCTCTGCTTCCGCCGTCTCGTAGTCCACGAGCCAGCTGATGTTTTCTGAGAAGTTGCGGCGCTCCGCCGGCGTCATCGCGGCCGCGCGTGCGGCGACCTCGGCTTCCGGACACTGCAGCAGGCCAGCGCCCAGGCGCGTGCGCTGGGCCATGTCGACGGGCGGCATCACGCGACCTCCAGCAGAGACTGCGTGGTCGGCTGCCGATCCCAGTACGCCGGGCTCGCATGCGCCTCGATTCGCGCTCGCATCACGCGAGCGCGCCATTCCTTGTTCGGCGGCATGTAGGTGCCGCGCCACTTGGAATCGATGCCGACGTTCTGGCCGATGTTGGTGCTGTCGACGCTGGCCAGCGGGAACCTGGTGAACACCTCAGGATCCAGCATCCGCAGGCCATGAACCTTGCAGATCGGCCGTCCGTGCTTGTCGCAGATCACGTTGAAGGCCTCGGCCATTCGGTTCCACCATGCCGGCGTGCCGATCCTGGCGAACTGCCCGGAGCTGCCGAGACAGATCCGCGGGAAGCTCAGCGCAAGACGCTCGAGCCGCTCCAAACTCTCGTGGAGGTGCCAGACCGGCGCGCCTATCCAAGGCGCGTGGCTCCGCCATGGCCACTGCTCGATCAGCGCATCATTCGCATCCTCGTCGCCGTCAATGACGTCGGGGATCACTGCGAAGTCGAAGCACGGCAAGCGGTGGAGCGCCGCGACCCATTCGTAGTACGCGTTCCAGTCCGTGATCGGCTTGCCCGAGACCCAGGCGCTGAACGCGCCGTTGTCGAGCGCGAGGCTTTGACAGACGTCGATCGCGAGATCGAGCTGCTCCGGGTGAGCGAAGCTGACGAAAGCGTGGCCGCCCTGTACTGCCGCCGCGGCAACGGCCGCGGGCGTGATGGGTAGTCCGAAGTACGGAATCATGCGGCTTGCTCCGCGAAGAGGTCGCCACGGGCGATGTAGAGCGCGCGACTGCACGCGGGGTTCAGCCAAACGACTTCGGTGCGTTCGCGCGCGCCGTCGGCCAGTGCCTTGCGCTCGTGACGCTCCCAACCGGCGAAGAGCTCCTGGTCGTATAGGTCGCTGGGGTAGCCGCTGATCACGACCATCGCCTTCAGGGCATGTGCCGTTTCTGCGAGCCGACGGTGATCGGCGATGGTGAAGTCGTGCGTGTAGATGTGCGTCCCCCTTCCCTGTGCGGTCAGGTACGGGGGATCAAGGTAGAAGAGCGCGTCCTCTCGATCGTGACGCCGCATGACGGCGTGGGCGTCGTCGTGCTCGATCAGAACCGCAGCAAGCCGCTTTGCCATCGTGCGCACGGCCTCCGGCGACGCGCGCAACGCGTTGATGCGGGAGCAATAGCCGTCGGGGTTGATGCGGGTGTCGAGGCCTGACCGCTGCCAGATGCCTTTTGAGGACTGCCCCATGAATCCCCGCGCGACCACCTGGTGCGCCGCATCAATCTCGTCGACCGGCTCCTCGTAGCACCAGCCCTCGTACTCCTCGCGAGAGAACGGCGTCAGCTCCAACCTGCGGGCCAGTTCCGCCGCCTGAGCCGGGTCACGCAATACGCGGAACAGCCGGACGATGCGCGAGTCGAGATCGTTGTAGACCTCGGTTGGCGCAGGTTCCTTCTGGGCCAACACGCTGGCGCCGCCACCGAACGGCTCGACATACACCTTGTGCGGCGGAAAGAACCCCAAGATCCACGGCGCCAGGCGGAACTTGCCTCCGTGGTACCGCAGCGCGGGGCGGGTAATCTCGGTCATGCCGCCACCGCCACATCCTGCAGATCCGAGTAGTTGGCCCGGATCAGCGCTTCCATCGGGGGCGGCGACACGCTGTTGCCGCACATCTTGACCTGCGCGCTCTTGCTGAAGCGACGACCATCGGCTCCCCGGTCAATGATGTAGTCCGCGGGGAAGCCCTGCGCGGCGTACAGCTCGTGCGGCTGAAGCATGCGGAGGCCGATGTCGACGATGACGTAGGACGTGCCCTTGATCGTCACCGTGACCAGGGCGAGGCGGTCCTTGGTCGTGATCGTGGGCGCCGGATCACGGATGTCGCCGTCCTGGCCGCCCTGCCCGTAGTAGCGCATCAGGAACGCGGCGACGCGCAGCGCGCCCTCCTCGTTCTCCTCGCTGAGCGTGCACTCGACGACGCCCTGCGTGCAGCCCTTACCGACGATCGTCGACACGGCGTCGCGCATGTCGTGCCCGACGTTGCCGGTGTTGTGCTGCGCCATGAACGCGACCGCCAGCCCCAGCGTGTTATTCCCGCCGGGCCGCTTGCTGGCGCCGCCGGCGGTGATCGTGGGGATCGGGCCATGGAGAGGCAGCCCGTCGCGATCGAAGCGGAACTGCACCAGCGTGGCGGCCGCGACGGCATGCTTCACGCCCTCGGCCATGATCGTGCCGAGCGGCGCCTGCAGGTCCAGCGCGCGGGGCTCCTGGCCAGGACGCTCGCCGTAGCCCGTCTGCACCAGCGTCGGAGCGACAAGCGCGTGATGGGTGCCTCCCGCAGAAACGACACCGATCGGCTCCGCGGCGCTGTGCGCACTGGTGCGAGCAGTGCTGGTGCCGCGCAGCGGCACGATGAAGGGGTCCGCCGAATCGAGCACGTACTTCCGAATACCGCGGGCGATGCGTCGAAGCGTCGCGTCAGCCAGCGGGCGCTCTCGCGTGAAGATGCTCGGGCACTCGATGCTGAAGTCGATGACCTCCGCGGCGGCGCCCCAGCGTCGCTGCCCCTTCTTGGGGTTCTTGGCGTGCGTCGGCTCCGGCCACACGATGGGCGCGCCGTCGAAGCGCGCCACCATGAACAGGCGCTCGCGCGACGTCTTAGCGCCGAAGTCCGCGGCAACCAGCTTCCGCCACTGCACTGCGCCGCCCATGCGCCGCAGTCCCTCGACGAACTGATTCCAGGTCTTCCCCTTGCGTTTCGGATCAGGCACCAGGAACTGCTGGCTGCGGGGCGTGTGTTCGCCGGGACCCGCCACGGTGCCGTCCAGGCGCACGACGCGGCCGGTCTTTGGGCAGCGCTTCGCGACCAGCGGCGCCCACTGCAGCATCTGCTCGACGTTCTCCAGCGACACCACCCGCGGCCCGAGTCCGCGCTTCCTCAACCGGCCAACCCAGCGATGGACCACCCATGCCAAGGCTCGGATCTTCACCCGCCGGGGCTGGCCACCGCGGGCTTGGCTGTGGTCCGTGCAATCCGGGCTGGCATGAAGCATGCCGACTCGACGGCCTCGGACCACGGTGACCGGCTCCACCTCCCAGACGTCACAGCAGAAGTGCTCGGTCTGCGGATGGTTTGCCTCGTGCATGCTGATCGCGTCCGGGCTGTGGTTGACCGCGACGTCGACGTGGCGGCCGATGGCCTTCTCAATGCCACAGCTGGCTCCGCCGCCGCCGGCGAAGAGGTCGACGACGAGTTCGTCAGCGATCGGGAGCAGGAGTTGAGGTGTGATCACGCGTCGCCTTCCTTTGCGATGCCGTAGCGCAGATAGCGCGGGTTGCGGTTGGTGTCCTCGACCGCCTTGACCTTCTGCTGTGCCTTCAGGAACAGCAGGGCCCAGTCGACGGCGCGCTCGGTGCGCCCCGTCGCTGCGACGATCTGGACCCGGGTGAAATAGATGCCGCGGCGCGCCTCCAGGAAGAGGTGCACGGCCTGCGTCGCGCTGCCCTCGCGGATGACGCCGGGCGGACGCGGGTTGAAGCGCGGGGCTTCGGGGGATTCGTTGAGGTCACGATTCGCCGCAGCGGCGATTCGCTGGGCCAGCCACTCGACGCCGTTCATCGCGACTGCCCCCAGGTGAAGACCGAGCTTGAGCGCGCTGCGAGCGCCGTGCTTCGGCACTGCTGGTTGCGGACCTTGCTGGCGTAGGAAACCGAGATGTCGAACCGCGCGGCCAGCGCGTGCAGCGTGTCGTTGGACGCGACGATCGCCGCGACGTCGTCTTCGCTGAGCCGCGAGGTCGCGCGCTTCGTCGCCTTGATCTTTGCGATGGTGGCCGGGTCGCGGCGGAGATCCGCGTTGAGCATCTGACTGCTGCGATCGCCCTTCTTGCGGTGCGCCGGATTCGCGCAGTTGAAGGTCGTGCAGGTGCAGTGCCAGACCACGCCCGGCGCCGGCGCCGCGCCCGTGGTGAGATGCGCGATCAGAGTGCCTATCGACACCTTGTCGCCGAGCGGCGCGTACCAGACGTTCATCACGGTCCGGCCACTGCGCGTCTTCATGCGCCAGCAGCCAGTGATGTCGTCGACGTCGCAGCGAGCTTCGAGGTCCGCGACGGACCGAATGCCACGCGCGGGCATCAGACCGGCTCCCGGGCAGCGTCCCGGCTTTGATCCCATCGACCGATGCGGGCCTGGGCACCGACACTGCGTCGCATCACGTTGAACTCGCCGAACAGCGCGCGCTCAAGGATGTGGCGAACGAACTCGCTCTTGGTCATGCCGGTGAGCGTCGCCATCGCGATCACGGCCTCTTCAGTCTCCTGGCTGACCGGGACATCCAGGCGCGCGACCAGCTTGCCGCCGGGGTCCGTGCGACCGCTGCGCGAGAACAAGACTTCATCGTCATTCATGGGAGGTTCCTGGGTATGTCGGATCAAGAGTTCGCCGAGAAGGCGGTCAGGCAGGTCGTCGCGGAGGCCGCGGCGTTTGCGGCGATGTGGGAGCGCGAGCTGCAGCTCGACGCGATGTGCGAGCTGGCACGCGCGACGCGCGATGTGGAGTGAGAAAGAGCCCCGGGCGCGGAGCCCGGGGCGAAGCCACCGCGCCACTCGCCGAGGAGGTCGGCGCCCGGTCGTACGCGGTGGGGAGACAAGGGGGCGCGGCGGCGCATGTCACGCGGCCTGCTGCAGACGGGGTGCGCCCTTGGTGCCGACCAACTCGGGCCAGTGCTCCCACCAGTCATCGGGTCGCAGGTCCCAGCGCATGACCTGGCGCTTGGTGGCCAGCTCGATCGCCACGCACCGGATCACCGGAACAGGACGAACACCCCGTGACCATTGCCAGACCAGTTGAGGATCCACGCCAAGGTCTCGGGCTAGCGTCGTTTGCCGCCCGCGTCGGCGATCCACGTAGTGTTCGAGCTTCATGCGCACATCTTAAGCGCGCCGCTTCATTGAATCAAGCGCCGCGCTTCTTGGCCGTTTTAAGCGTGCCGCTCAAAGTGCCGCGCATGAAGACGATCGGAACGATCCGCCGGGAGAACCTCGAGCTGGTGATCAAGAAGCTGAAGAAGCTTGAAGCAGTCGCCGAAGCGGCCGGCACGACCTCGGTCTACCTGAGCCAGATTCGGAATCAGACGGCGGACAAGAAGTCCGGCCGGCCGCGGGAGATGGGATCCGCGATGGCGCGGCGTATTGAAGAGGCCGTGGCCGTGGACCGAGGGTGGATGGACGTGGACCACGGCACCGAGTCGGCGGCTACCGCGCTGGCCGACGCTCCGCAGGTCCGCAAGACGCAGCACTTCGCCAGCGTCACCGTCGGCGACGCCATCGCCGTACTCAGCTCGGCGCTGGCCAAGGTTGCCCCGTCTGCCAGGGCGGCGGCCGTCGAGCTGTGCGCGACGCTCGCGAGGGCGCCTGACTCGATGACGGTTCGTGAGGACCTCGCCGCCCTGCTCGCTGGAACCGCCCCAAGCCCGACCTGGCGCGACTGCGCTGTCGAGCTGATCTCCACGTCGATCGAGCAGGACAAGCAGCTCCCGCCGGCCGACGAGATAATTCAGCTCGTGGATGCACTCTATGCCGCCCGGACCGCCGAGGCCGCCGCACCAGCAGTGCGAAGCGCCGTGAAGGTTCCGTGATGTGGTGCGCGCGCAACCCGACTAAAGAGGGAGTTCTGTAAGCCGGCAGCGGCCGATATTAATAAAAATGACACCGTTGTTAGCAGTTTCGCGGTGCCATGGAAGACTCCCAGCAGCAGCAGCCAGAGTTCCGGTTCGGCGACGTCCAGCAGTTCGGGTCGACCGTCTATGGCGACATCAATCTGAACTCGATGCGCACTCCACCGCCCGACGCAGCAATGATCTGTCCGGTTGAAAAATGCCGCGCTCCGAATTGGGAGCATGCGCCCTACTGCCCCAGCTGCGGGTACGACTTCAGGCACCGATCAAAGCTGATCTTCAGGGGTGCGCTGATCGCGCTGCTACTTCTGATAGCCGCACTGCTCGGCCTGATCCTGCAACGGATATGACGGTCCAAACCCGACAGCGCCCCTGTCAGTGGTTACACCTAGACAGCGTGTCGGGAACCTTGCGAGGATGTTGCAGGGAGTAACGCATGGATCGCAAGACAAAGCCTGGCACTGACATCCTGGACCTCATCATGTCCAGCCTGCCGGAAAACGAAAAGCCGACCGCAGCTAGCAAGCTGGCAAAGCTGCCGGCAGTGAGCGTCGCCGGGAGCATTCACCAGTTCGCAGTGACCCTCAGCGGGCCGATCACCTTCACGACCTATTCGGGCGAGAAGCCGCCAGGCGCCACCGCTGGATAGGTCACCTCGGAATCGAACTGACTTGGCCTTCCCTGCAAGGCCATTTGTCCACCGCCGCGATGGCTACCGCTGCACCGATGTCGAGCGGCTGCAGTGTGGACTGCGCGACTATGCGCTCGGCCACCTCCGTGGCGACGCCTTCAAGGCTTGAGCCCGCTGGGAAGCAGGCCAGGCCGTGAAGCCGCAGCGCACTGACGGCGCCTCTCACCGCGTAGAGGAACTGGGCGCGCTCCACGCGTTCGCTGCCCGCATGCGCGCCCTGCTTCCGGGCAAGGAATCCGATCGCTAGTCGCTCGGCTTCGGCTTGTTGCGGCTCGGCTTGGCCAGCCGCGAGGCCCGACACCGCACATCCCACCGCGATCCCCAGGGCCGCGACGCTCATTCTCATGATGGGCTCCTCCCGTCGACCACTTTATCGCCCCGCTCTCCGACTGCGCGAGCGGCAGCTCAGGCGCCAGAAAACAAATTAAGCGCGCCGCTTGACTTGGCAGAAGCGCCGCGCTTAATATTCATTCCGAACTCACCAACAAGGGAGCCCGGAATGAGCGAACGCCGCATCACCCTCGATCCGATCGTCACGGTCCACGACATCGCGGAAGCCCGCACCGTCCTGCTGGGCCAGGTCGAGCGCTATGCCGACTGGGAATTCTTCGTCTGCAAGGGCGCCGAGCACGTCAACGTCAAGGGCGTCCTGCGCGACAAGACCGCCGAGGATTTCGCCTCCACGCCGGTGTCGATGCTGGTCGCGATCCGCAACGACCCCGCCCAGCCCGCCGCGACGCGCTGCGCCGCGATGGACGCGATCAACGAGCGCTTCCTGGCCGACGACGACACGCAGGCCGAGATCGTGCGCGTCGCCAACAAGCTGGCGGCCCGCCGCGAACTGGAAGACGTGCTCGATCGCCGTGAGCGTCGCGCCGAGCTGGCCCGCGTCACCGACACCCCTGCCCTCGCTATGGAATCGAGCGAAGCATGAGCTGCACCGAGCACCACGACGACGCGCCGGTGCCGGCGCCGCAGAGCTGGCAGCGCGTCGATGCGCTGCCCTGCGACGCCAGCTTCTCGCGCGCTCCGGCGCCGGCCGAGGCCTGCAGCGACTTCGGCTTCGAGAACGAGCCGGCGCCGCGCCGTGCCCGCCTCGGCGGCGTCCATGGCTTGGAGCGCTGGTTCCTGCATCACCCCACGGCGACGACCGTCGCGGTGGTGGTGCTGATCGGGCTGGCCTACCTGGGAGCCGCCAAGTGATCGAGTGGACCCTGCCCGAGCTGGAGCAGCTCATGAACGTCGAGTCGCTCCGCCGCAAGATCGCGGCCGCCCATGCAAAGCGCATGGCACTGCCCACGATCAAGGAACGCGAGCAAGCCCGCCTTTCGACCTTCCTGTCGATCGAGGACTGGACACGCGTGTGGTTCGTCCACGAGCACGTCACTCCCATCGCACAAGGCTGGGCCAAGGAGGCGATGCCTCCCGCTACACATCATGTTGAGTGCCGACGGGTCATCAACGATGCCCTCTGCACACCCTGGGTTCCGCTGGAGGAAGTCGAAGCTCCGACGGCCAGCGCATTGATCGCTCACCTGGTCACGATCTATGGCTTCGAGCCCGAACTCGAGATCGTCGGCCACGGCAATCGAATCGTCGAGGACCACAACCGCTACCAGTACCGGTTCGTGACCATGCCGCAGTTGCGCATCCCCACGCGCGAGCAGATGCAGACGCTCGTGGGCGTCTTTCAGGGGATGGCAAGGCAATGAGCGACGCCTTCACCCCCCGCGTCCTCACCGCCCGCGCCAGCAGCTGGTCGAAGCTGTTTGACTGCGCCTACAGCTGGGAGGGCGAGCACATCCTGGGCCTGCGCAAGACCGCTGGCCTGCGCGCGCACCTGGGCACGTCGATCCATGCGAGCACCGCCGCGTTCGACGCCGGCCGCCTGCCGGGCGCGGAGCCGGTCGACATCATGGACGCCGCCGAAGTCTTCGTGTCGACGCTGCACCAGCCGGACCGCGAGGTCGACTTCAAGCAGGACGACCTCAGCCTGCGCGATGCCGAGCGCATCGGCCTGTCGTTGCACGCCGCGTACTGCACCGAGATCTCGCCGCGCTATGCCTTCATCAGCGTCGAGCAGAAATTGACGCCGCTGGAGATCGACTGCGGTGGCGGCCAGATCGTGCGCCTCACCGGCTCGATGGACCGCGCCCGGGTCGCGCAGCACCCCGACGGCGTCGTCATCCCGGACGTGAAGACCGGCACGCGCGTGATCGTGGACGGCGTCGCGCAGACCAAGGGCCGCAGCGCCCAGCTCGGCACCTATCAGCTGATGTACGAGCACACCGAGGGCGTGCCGACCGTCGGCGGCCAGATCCTGGCCCTGGCCACGAAGGGGCGCGCCGAAGTCGCGGTGTCCCCGATCTGGGATGCCAAGCGCGTGATGGTCGGCGACGACGACCGTCCCGGGCTGATCCAGATCGCGGCCGGGATGTTCCGCACCGGCCTCTTCCCGCCCAACCCCTCTTCGCACCTCTGCTCGCCGAAGTACTGCGCGCGCTGGGACACCTGCCACTTCCACGAATGACCACGAAGGAAACCGAAGCGATGAACGCCCCCCTCTCCCTCCAAACGATGCAGCAGCAAGGCGGCGCGGTCGCGCGTCAGCCGGACTACGCGCCCGGCTTCGGCTCGGCCCAGTCCTTCGAGCTGATGCTGCGGCAATCGAAGCTGCTGATGACGACGACGCTCGTGCCCTCGGCGTACCGCTCGCAGATCGTCAAGCTCGACAAGTACGGCAACGTGAAGGAGAGCCGCGAGAACCCCAACGCGCTGTCCAACTGCGCCGTCGCGCTGAACATGGCGACGCGCATGGGGGCCGACCCGCTGATGGTGATGCAGAACCTCTACATCGTGGAGGGCCGCCCGAGCTGGTCGTCGCAGTGGATCATCGCCGCGATCAACGACTGCGGCCGCTTCTCGCCGCTGCGCTTCGAGATCATGGTGCTGGGCAAGAAGACCATCCCCTACGTCACGACGTACTGGGAGGACAACCAGCGCCGCACGAAGACCGAGAACGTCGAGATCCTCGACAAGCTGTGCGTTGCCTGGGTGAAGGAGCTGGCCACCGGCGACCGCCTGGAATCGCCGCCGATCTCGATTGAGATGGCCGTTCGCGAGGGCTGGTACACGAAGAACGGCAGCAAGTGGCAGACCATGGACGAGGTCATGCTGCGCTACCGCGCCGCCAGCTTCTTCGGAAAGCTCTACGCGCCGGAGCTGCTGATGGGCCTGCAGTCTCGCGAGGAAGCCGAGGACATCATCGACATGGAAACCGGCGCGCCGGCCACTGCGACGGTGCCCGTGTCGGAACTGCGCAAGGGCCCGACGCCGATGGTCGACGAGGTCGCGCAGGAGCGCCCGGCCGCCGACGCGCCGGTCGACCAGACCACCGGGGAGATCGCTGGCGCTGCCGCCGCTGCCAGCGCCGGCGAAGAGGCGACGACCGCCGGACCGGGCAAAGAGCAGCCCGCCTTCGACGGCGACGCCTACGCCGAGCAGATCGAGAAGGCCGCCGACGTCGCCACGGTCAACGGCCTGGTGCGCGACATCCCGGCCGAGGCCTCGGACGACCTCCGCGACGTCCTCATCGAGGTCGCCAACCGCCGCCTCGACGCGCTGAGCACGGCGCAGCGGAGCGCCCAGGCGCCGGCGCAGCAGCAGGCCACCGGCAGCCGCCGCCGCGGCTCGACGGCGAGCCCGGAATGAGTCACGAGGCCCGGCGCTGACCGCACCCGCAGTCCGGCCTCCCCTCCCGCCGCGCCGGGCCTCCCCTACCCCTCCTGATTGGCAAGGATCGCCATGAAACTGACCCGCATCGAGATCAAGAACGTCCTCGGCATCGCAACCGCCGACGTCGAGCTGCCCACCCCCGTCGCCTTCTTCGCCGGGTACAACGGCAGCGGCAAAACCAGCATCGCGGAGGCCGTGCGCATGGCGCTGGGCGGCGAGCTGGTCGCGCGCGGCGTGAAGACCAAGAAGGAACTGCCGACCCTCGTCCATGAGGGCGCCAAGACTGGCCAGGTCGAGGTCCACCACGCCAGCGGCCTCGTCACGTTCGCCCTGTTCCCCAGCGGCAAGGTGTTCGACGACGCCGCCGCCTACGCGCCGAGCCAGTTCCTGCCCTTCGTCTGCGAGCCGCATCGCTTCGCGGCGCTGGACGACAAGGAACGCCGGACGCTGCTCAACGCCGTGATGAAGGTCAAGGTCGACCGGAAGAACGTGCTGGAGCGCCTGATCGCGCGCGGCGTGGCCAAGGACCGCGTCGAGCGCGTCGGGCCGCTGCTGCTGTCGGGCTTCGAGTCCGCGCACAAGGAAGCGGCGCGCAAGGCCACCGAGGCGAAGGCCGATTGGCGCGCCGTGACCAGCGAGACCTACGGCAGCGAGAAGGCCAAGACCTGGGCGGCCGTGACGCCGCCCTATGACCCCGCCGCCGCGGAGCCGCTGCGCGCGGAGCTGGAGCAGCTGGAGAAGGACCTCGACGCCGCCCAGCAGACCGTCGGCGCCCTGCAGGCCGAGGAGAAGCAGCGCGCCGAGCTGCGGGCAAAGCTGCCGGCCCTGGCCGCCAAGGTCGAGCGCTACCAGCGCGCCGACAACAAGCTGTCGCTCGATCGCGCCGGCCTGGCGGAATGGGATCAGAAACTCGCCGCGACGAAGGCCGAGGCCGGTCAGGGCAAGCGCGTCGGGCTCATCCACGATCTCGCCGCCGCCGTGGCCTACCTGCTGCCCTTCGGCCAGACGCCGACGGACAAGGAACCCACGGCGCAGGAGTGCGACGCCGAGGCCGCGCTGAACGCCTATGAGCGCGAGTACGGCCGCGTCGGCGCCTCCGGCAACGCCGAGGCCGCGGCCCGCCTGCCGGAATACCAGCGCTCCCGCGACACGATGGCCAACGCGGTCGCCGCCGGCGAGCGCGACCTCGCCGAGATCCAGCAGGCCCAGACCGAGCACGAGGCCATCACGAAGCGCCTGGCGGACGAGGTCGCCCCGGACGACGCCACCCTGGCGGCGGCCGCGGACAGGGTCGCGAAGCTGAAGGCGCGCCGCGCCGAGATCGTCGCCAAGCTCGACGCGCTGAAGTCGCAGAGGCTGGCGGCCGACAGCGCGGCCAAGAAGACGAAGGACGCTGCGGAGCACCACGCCGACGTCGTGGCCTGGGACCTGTGCGCCGCTGCGCTGGCGCCGGATGGCATTCCCAGCGAGCTGCTGCTCGAAGCCATCGGGCCCTTCAACGCCCGCCTCAAGCAGTCCGCCGATGACGCGGAATGGCCGGCCATCGTCATCGGGCCGGACATGCAGATCCGCCGCGTCGACGGCCGGCCCTACCAACTGCTCAGCGAGGCCGAGCGCTGGCGCGCGGACGCGATGCTGGCCGAGGCGATTAGCAGCCTTTCGGGCCTGCGCTTCTTGATGCTGGACCGCTATGACGTTCTCGACCCGAAGGGCCGCGCCGACGCGCTGGCCTGGGTCGACGTGCTGGCACGCGAGGGCGAGATCGACACCGTCCTGATGTTCGGGACCCTGAAGGAGCTGCCCGGCCACCTGCCCGAGACCTTCACCCCGCACTGGGTGCAGCACGGCGAGATCGCCGAGCTGGCCGAGGCGGCGTAACGCAGTCTCCACCGAGTCCCGCGCTGGGGCGTGATCGGAGAGCAGCGTTCTCTTTGACGACAGAGGGGTGCGAGTCCCTGATGCACGCGGCAACCCCGCCTCTGCGAGCCGAAAGGCCACCCCGGACAGGAAGGTCCGGGACCCATTCAACTATCTGGAAAAGACATGCCGAACTGGATCACCAACAAGATCGCCGCCCCGAAGCACGTCATTAAGGCCATGCTGAATGCCGAGGGTCGGATCGACTTTGCCACCATGGCGCCCTTTCCCGGACCGCGCGACGAGTGGAACGACTACGCCGTGGATGCCGAGGACGCCGCGAAGATCGTCTGTGGAATTCCGGTGAGCAGCCACCCGCTGATCGCCTCGCTGGAACAGCACAGCCGGGCCTCTTTCGACATCAGGAAGCTGAGCGACGAGAGCTTCCAGCAGTTCGTCGGCTTCGTCGAGAACTACCGCGCCTGCGGCTACCTCCACAGCATGGACTTCGCCCGCCAGGCTTGGGGCACGAAGTGGAACGCCTGCGAGCAGAAGCACAACGCCGATGCCGGCACCGCGGAGTTCGAGACCGCCTGGTCCTGCCCGGCACCCGTGCTGGTCCTGCTGTCGAAACGCTTCCCCGATGACGAGATCAGCGTGACCTTCGCCGATGAGGACATCGGCAGCAACTGCGGCACTTTCACGCTGAAGGCTGGGGCAGTCATTGCCTCCGACATCGCGCCGGCGTGGCGCGACATGACCGAAGAGCAGCGCGCGAAGTGGAAGGCCTTCGCCTACCAGGTCCGCGGCTGGTCGCCGGAGGACATCGCCGACGCCGAAGCCGACGACTGATCACCGGGGCGGCCGGCGTCCATGCGGTACGGGTCGCGCGCGGCCCGCGTAACGGTAGCGGAAGCGGCGACCAGCGGCCACGTCGGGCAGAACCCGGCACCGCCCCACCCATTTCCACCAACCAAAGAGATCCGACCATGGGCTACACCACCAAGTTCACCGGCCACCTGACGCTGTCCCGCCCGCTCACCATGATCGAGGCGAAGACTCTGCTGGAGATCAACGAAGACCCCGCGACGGCCACTGGCAACCGGCCCGGTGACGGCTACATGCAGTGGGTGCCCGGCACCGATCTCCAGTCCATCGTCTGGGATGGCGGCGAGAAGTTCTACGACTACACCGAATGGCTGCAATGGGTCTGCGGCTGGCTTCGAGACCGCGGGATCGTGTGCTGGGGAACCTTCATCTGGTCCGGCGAGCAAGCCGGGGACCACGGCGAGCTGGTCGTGCTCGACAACGTCGTCGAGCGCAAAGAAGGCCGCCAACACACGCTCGGCCGCTTCGCCCCGCTGACGCTGCGCGCACTCGCGGACATGGCTCTTGCGGAGGTGACCAAGCCTTGATCAATCGGCGGCCTTAGCTCAGCGGATAGAGCAGCGAGTTTCTACCTCGTAGGTCGAGGGTTCGAATCCTTCAGGCCGCGCCAACCAACCCACACCGAGATCTCACAATGAACCTCAAGCTCGCTTACGACGTCGAAACCACCGGCATCCCCCTCTACAAGGAACCCAGCAGCGACCCGCGCCAGCCGCACATCGTGCAGCTTGCCGGCAAGGTCATCGACGTCGACACCGGCGCCGTCCATGGCTCCATCGACTTCATCATCCGCCCGGACGGCTGGACCATCCCGGCCGAGGTCACCGAGATCCACGGGCTGACCACGGAGCACGCGCTGCGCGTCGGCGTGCCGGAGGCACTCGCAGTGCAGGCCCTGCTGGCGCTGTGGGGCACTTCGAGCGAGCGCTTCGCCCACAACGAGAGCTTCGACGCTCGATTGGTGCGCATCGCCATCAAGCGTCTTCTCGGCGACGACGCCCTCGCCGACGACTGGAAGGCCGGGCCGGCCTATTGCACGCAGCGCAACTCGGTGAACCTGTGCCAGGTCCCGCCGAGTGACGCCATGCTGGCGCGCAACAACCGCAGTTGGAAAACGCCGAGCCTCGCCGAGGCATACCAGCACTTCACGAACCAGGTCCACGTCGGATCGCACCGCGCGATGGCAGACGTCGACGCTGCGATCGCCGTGTACTTCGGCATCCAGAAGACGCAGGCGGGAGTCGCGGTCGTCGACGCCGAGATCACGGCCTGACGCCATGAGCGCCGAGCAGATGACCCTCGTCGAGGACTGCGAGGCCCGGCAGGCCCAGCTCAGCGATTGGGAGCTGGGCTTCGTGGACAGCATCCGCCGGCAGCTCGAAGCCGGCCGGTCGCTGACTCCGAAGCAGGCCGCCACCCTCGACGAGATCTGGGAGCGCGCCACCGCGCGCGGCTGAGGACCATGAAGGTCACCGACATCACCCGCCGCGCGCTCGCCATCCGTCGGGAGCGCCGGCGCCTTGAAGCCGAAGGGTTTCGAAGGCACGAAACCGACTGGGAGATCCATCGCGGCGACCGGCGCGGCGAGGTGATCGTCGAGGTCCGCATCAGCACATGCGGGCTGTACGTCTACACGAAGCTGGGCCGCCGCCCGCAACAAGGCTGAACCATGTTCAAGAACCTGATCATCTATCGCATGGCCAAGGACTGGGCCAGCACCGCCGACGCGATGCAGGACGCGCTCGAGACCGAGCGCTTCACGCCCTGCGGCGCGACGCAAGCGCTGTCGGCCGGCTGGGTGCCGCCTCGCGGCGAGCCCGGTGCGCCGCTGCTGGAGAACATCGATGGGCACTGGCTGCTGAGCCTGTGCATCGAGAAGCGTCTGCTGCCGAGCAGTGTTGTCCGCGACCGCGTCGCCGAGATGGCCGACGCCATCGAACGCGAGTCGGGTCGCCGGCCCGGCAAGAAGCAGCAGCGCGACCTGAAGGAGCAGGCCGTCATCGAGCTGCTGCCGCGCGCGTTCACCCGGCAGTCGCTCCTTCGGGTCTGGATCGCGCCGGCGCTGGGCCTGCTGATGGTCGACGCGCCGTCGATCGGCAAGGCCGACGACGTCATCACCCTGCTGGTGCGCGCAGCCAGCTCGATCAACATGCACCTGCTGCAGACCGCCGAATCGCCGGCTGCATGCATGGCGGCGTGGCTGATGGACGGCGTGCCGCCGGCGGACTTCGTGCTCGATCGCGACTGCGAGGTCAAGGCCGCCGACGAGATGAAGGCCGCGGTGCGCTACGCCCGGCACAACCTGGACATCGACGAGCTGAAGGGGCACCTCACCGCCGGGAAGATGCCGACGCGGCTCGCGATGACCTGGAAGGAGCGCGTGTCGTTCACGCTGACCGACGCGCTGACCGTGAAGGGGATCGAGTTCCTCGACATCGTCTTCGACGGCCGCACCAAGCCTGCCAAGGATGAGGCATTCGACGTCGACGCGGCGATCGCGACCGGCGAGCTGGCGCAGCTGATCCCGGCGCTGATCGAAGGCCTGGGCGGCGAGCTGGACTTCATCGGGCAGTCGACCAAGATCGCGGCGGAGCACGCTCCTGCGGCGCAGTCTGGGGAGGCTGTCCTGTGAGATTCGAGATCGTCAATCCGAGCGACCCGTACACGATGGAAGCCGAAGATCTCGAAGTCGCAGCGGTTGCCTGTGGCCTCATCGGCCAGGGTCGATACGGTCTGAAAGCGCTCTCGCCCGATGCCGGCGCCCAAAACGACGTGCCGATCTTTCTGCTCGGCGGCCACGACGAGTGGTTCATCGGCAAGTTCGGCATGGACTGGGAGAACACCGCCCGTCACGTGCTCGACCATCGCCGCGATGCGCTCGCCGCTGCTGCCGCTTCGGTCACGCTGGACCGCGCTGAGCGCAGCAGCCTCAACAACATCGGCGCCATCGCCAAGCAACTCGCGAAGGCGTTGAGGAGCGAGGCATGAGCGTCACCAAGACCACCGGCGCCGACGTCTACAGCGTGCGCAATCGGGGCGAGTGGGCCACGATCGTCGTGCGTGAGTGGAGCGAACGCCGTGAAGACGGCACCGACTGGCCCCGCGGCGAGATCCTGATCAACTCGACCTTCGGCAGCTGGTCGCAGTACTGGAACGCTCCCGGCATGCGGTTCCGGAAGTTCCTGATTGACCTGGACTTCGGCTACGTCTTCGGGCGCTTCATGGGCCACACCCTGGAGCAGTACGACGGCGACGCCACCCTGGCCAAGCTGCAGCGGGAGCTGCTCAACCTGCGCCGCCGGCGCCGGATCTGCAAGGAAGCCGCCCGCTACACCTGGAACGAGATCGACTCCAGCGCCAGCAGGATGCGGGAGAGCGTCGAAGGTTGGGTTGACGGCTGTCACGCCGTGCAGACCGAGTGCGAGTCGTCCTGGGCGGCGAGGCATATCCCCCGCAGCGAGATCAGCGACATCTCGGAGCTGTTCGATGAGCCCTGGCTCACGACTGAGACCCGCGATCACCCGCAGGCCGTCGGCTCCTGGCGCGACATCTGGCCCCTTTTCATCGCCGAGCTGAAGGTCGAACTGCGCCAGGCTGAGGAGGCCGCATGCGCGAGCTGATCATCGCGACGACCGCAGTGCTGTCGCTCATTGCTGCGGCCATGGTGGCATTCCTGCCAGCGCCGCGCGCGCTGTGCATGCGCAGCGGCGGCCTGCCAGCGCAGGATGGCCGCTGCGTCGGCCGGTCAGCGCCGGCCGCGCCGGAACTCGTCGCCGAGTTCAGTCAGCCAGCGACGCCCATCCTCGCGCGGTGCCGTGGCCAGGCCCTTGTCCTGCAGCCGCTGCTGCAGCTCCTCGGGGACAAGCTTCCCACCGACGGACGGCGGGATGAAGTAGAGCGCGGCGCGCTCCTCGGGGGTGATGTCAATGGGCTCGCTCACCATGGTTTGAACTCGGACCTCGACCACGCAAGTCCCGCCTCTTGCGCCTCCTGCATGGTCGCGAATGTCCCGGGGAGGCGGTGGATTCTGGCATCACCGATTCCGTTTGAGACGCCCTGCACCTTCTTGATGGTCCGCACGATTGCCGACCACTGGCCCGGCGTCGACTCGATCGCTTCAACCGCGTGGCTGTAGACCGCCATCGTTGAATTCATAGGAGCTCCCTTGAAAGAACGACCGATTCTATTCAGCGCGCCAATGGTGCGCGCCCTGCTCGACGGCACGAAGACGCAGACCCGGCGGGTGGTGAAGCAGTTCCTGCCATGCATGCCGGAACACGACAGCGAGCGCGGCGTGTGGGAGGTCTACTGCGACGACGAGGTTGCTGCCACCTTGCTCTGCCCCTACGGCAAGCCCGGTGACCGGCTGTGGGTGCGTGAGACGTGGGCGCCAGATCCGCCGGCGGATGGCACCTGGGGCTACACGGCGTGGGCTGGCTGCAGGGAGGGAAGGATCGCCGGAGTGCCCGAGCAGTTCCGCTCCGCCTCGCATTGCATCCATGCGGCCAGCTGGAACGGCCCCTCGCTTCCCTGGACGCCAGCGATACACATGCCGCGCTGGGCCTGTCGCCTGATGCTGGAGGTCACCGGCGTCCGCGTCGAGCGGCTGCAGGACATCAGCGAGGCTGACGCCGTGGCCGAGGGCATCGAGAAGCGGGACGGCGCATGGTGGAAGAACTACATCGCCGAGAGGGACCCGGCCGCTTACACCCATCTGCGGGAGCCGCGCGCCTCGTTCTCCTCCCTCTGGGTCAGCATCAACGGCGACGGCGCCTGGGACGCCAACCCCTGGGTCTGGGTCGTCGAGTTCCGGAGGCTGCCTTGAGCCGGCTACCTCACCCGGCAGGCGCTGGCCAGCGCGTCCATAGCGGCGTAGTGCTTGCGGATCGCGCGGTGAAAGCGCGCCACCAGCACGGCCGTGTAGCCCTCCAGCGCGATGCGAGAGGTGATCAGGTCGATACGCAGCTCGGCCAGGCGCTTGCGGCGCTGGGCGGCACGGGCGGGGGACAGACGTTCAGTCATGAGATTACTCCTGGAGCAGTGGTTCATGGCTCGAATGTGACACCCGGAAGTGCGGATAAACGCCCAGCGTTGCCCTTTGCGCAACGCCAGCCCACCCGCCCCCTCGTCCGCTCCGCCATCGACGCCGCCGTGGCGCAGGGAGAGCGGTGATGGCGGTCTACGTCGACGACATGCATCTGACCGAGATGGGCAAGTTCGGGCGGATGAAGATGTGCCACATGGTCGCGGACACCGCCGAGGAGCTGCTCGCGATGGCCGACCGCATCGGCGTTCAACGGAAGTGGCTTCAGAAGGCCGGCACACACCACGAGCACTTCGACATCGCGATGACGAAGCGCGCGCTTGCGGTTCAAGCTGGCGCGGTCGAGGTCACCGTGAACCAGCTCGGCCGGATCACCCGGGCGAAGCGCGAGTCGTCGGCTCACGCTGCCGAGGCGCAGCGCTGATGCGCCGCTACAGTCACGCCCCTCGCGACATGGCCGCGAACGCGTCCACGGCAGCCCACTCGGCCGCGAGGGCGCTGTCGTACTCGCCTGGGACCACGGTGCGGATCGGCGGCCCGACCTCCGCCGGCGGCGTCAGTACCAGCACGGCGTGGAAGCGACCGTCGCCGGTCGGCTCGATCTCGAAGTCGGCATCCCACCTCTCGTCCATGCAACCCCCTTTCCCCAAGACCATACAGCACCAGGAGTCGCGCAATGGCTGAGTCGTCGCGCCCAGCACCCCCAGACCTCACCCGGGCAGAGATCGATGAGATCTGTCACCCGCTCGTCCAGAACGCTGCGAAGGTACGCTTCCTTCAGGGCCTTGGCGTCAAAGTGGAGCGGCGCCCCGATGGAAGTCCTCTCGTCAGTCGCGAGCACTACGTCAAGGTGCGAGGTGGCGCGCTTGCACCGGAAGTCGCGACCGAAGGCGGCCCGGTGTGGGGCGTCCACTGATGTCGCGTCCTCGTGACAAGCAGAGTCAGATCGCACTGGGTCTGCTTCCCCGCATGGAGGCCCGGCCGCGCAAGGATGGGTCGTTCTCGTTTCGCTACCACCCGGTCGGCGGCAAGCCGATCGCGTTGGGCACGGATCGCATCAAGGCGCTTCGCCAGGTGCTCGACATCACGGGCCAGTTGGACGAAACCGGCACGCTGAAATGGGTCTGGGAAAAGTGGACCGATGAGCGCCGGCCGTCGCCGCGCTGGAAGAAGCTCTCCGACGGCACGAAGGACGACTACCGCCTCGCATGGAAGCAGTTGGCGAAGACGTTCGGGAAGATGCTGATCAGCCAGATCGACGCACCAATGGTGGCGCGCTACGTGCACATCGAGCGGGCCGACTCCCCGCGGCGCGCCGACATCGAGAAAACGCTGCTGTCGAACCTGTTCAAGTACGGGATCACGCTGGGCGTCTGCAAGGTCAACGCGACGATCGGCGTGGAGCCGCATGGCAGCGAGTCGCGCACGGTCTCGCCGAAGGCGGAGGTCCTGAAGCGCTTCCTCGACTGGCTCGCTCAGCAGACGCCGCAGCGCCGGATCATCGCCTTCGCGGCCGAGTACGTGAGCCTGGCCGGCAACCGCCAAGTGGAGTTCCTTCCGCTGACGTGGATGCAGGTCGACCGGGCCGCCGGAGAGATCCGAACCTTCCGCGCGAAGCAGCGGGGCAAGAAGCGCGAGCAGGTCATCGAGGTGATCTCCATCAGCCCGCAGCTGTCGCAGCTGCTGGACCGCCTCGAGGCCATTCGAAGCGACCGCGAATGCCTTTACGTCTTCCCGACGCGCGATCGCAACCAGTACACGGCGGACGGCTTCAAGACGCTCTGGCAGCGCAGCGTGCATGCCGCCATGAAGGCCGGGGCACTGAAGGCCGAAGACCGGTTCACCTTCCACGACCTGCGCGCGTACTACGTGACGCTGCACAAACAGCAGACCGGGAAGCTGCCGGACATCCACAAGAACCCGGCCACGACGGCCCGGGTTTACGACCGAAACACGGAGGTTCCGCGCGCCTCAAACTGACCGCCATATTCCCAATTTGGGAATATGGGGCGTCGAACCAGGGTTCTAGCGCGCCAAAAGCAAAACGCCGACAAGACCTAAGTCATTGTCGGCGTTGCCTTATTCGGTGGGGTGGCTGATGGGACTCGAACCCACGACAACCAGAATCACAATCTGGGACTCTACCAACTGAGCTACAGCCACCGGAGAAGCCTTAGATTATGGCTGAATTTCTCCTCTGTGGGAAGCACTTTCTACGATTCTTCTGAAAATCTTTCGAATCGCGCGAGTGCCGCCCCGCGTCATTCAGCCAAGCGCTCAGTTCGTCGGCGCCGAGGCGGCCGTCGCGGCGAGCGCCGACGGCTTGATCGCGGCCTTGTACGAGCTCTTCAGGACGTTGTAGTAGCCCGCCATCTCGGCGGCGCTCCAGGCCCGCGCGTACTGGTCGGCCGCACGCTTGGGGTCGATCAGCGCCGGATCACGCGGCAGCACCTTCTCGATCTTGACGACCAGGTAGCTGCCGTCGCCGACGTCCACGCCCGCATAGGCCGGCAGCTTCGACGCATCGGTGCGCAGGACCTGATCCAGCGCCTTCTGCGGCAGCACGCCCGGCTTGGCGCGCGAGACCGTCACCGGCTCGCCCAGGCCCTTGGCATCGCCGCCCTTCTGCAGCTCGGCCAGGCGCGCCTCGCCGGCCTTCTTCGCGGCCAGCGCCGACTGGTCCTGCACCCAGGCCGCAGCGACCGCCGCCTTGACCTCGGACAGCGCGGGCACGCGCGCGGCGTTGTACGCCACCACCCGCGCCGAGACCAACTGGTTGCCGCCCGCCTCGATCGCCGAGGTGTTGCGCTTGTTCTTCAACGAGTCCGCATCGAACACGGCCTCCAGCAGCTTGGCGGACGCCAGCGGGCCGGTCGCGTCCGGCGCGGCCTTGCGGCGCACCGTCGCCTTCTGGATGGTCAGCTTGAACTTGTCGGCCGCGGGCTTGAGCGAATCGCTCTGCTCGTACACGGTGTTGCCGAAGTCCTCGGCCATCTCGGTGTAGCGCTTCTGCGCCAGCTGCTTGCGCAGTTCGGACTCGATCTCCGCCTTGACCGTCTCGAACGGACGCACCTGGCCGCCGCGCAGGTCGGTCAGCATGATCACGTGATAGCCGAAGTCGGACTGGATCACGTTGCTGATCTCACCCTTCTTCAGCGCGTAGACCGCGTCCTCGAAAGGCTTGACCATCGCGCCCTTGCCGAAGAAGTCCAGGTCGCCGCCGTTCGCGGCCGAGCCCGGGTCTTCCGAATTCTTCTTCGCCAGCTCGGCGAAGCCGGCCGGGTTCTTGCGCGCCTCGGCCAGCAGCGCCTCGGCCTTGGCCTTCGCCTTGGCCTTGTCCGCCGCCGACATGTCGGCACCGGCCTTGATCAGGATGTGGCTCGCGCGGCGCTCCTCGTCGCTGGTGAAGCGCGCCTTGTTCTGCTCGTAGAACTTCTGCACCTCGTCCGCGCTGACCGTCACCCCGCCCTGCAGCGCGGCGGCGTCCAGCACGACGTACTCGATCTCGGCGCTTTCGGGCAGCTGGAACTTGGACGAGACCTTCGGATCCTTGTAGTAGGCCTCCAGGTCGGCGTCCTTGGGCGTCAGCGTCGCGGCGAAGTCCTTCGCGGCAAAGCTCTGGAAGCGCAGTTCACGCTGTTGGAGCAGCGCGTCGAAGGCCAGGCCGGCGCTCGCCTGCGTGGGCAGCGCGCTCTGCGCGATCGGGCCCAGCACGCCGTTCATCTGCAGCTCCTGGCGCAGGCGCTGCAGGAAGCCGTCCACCGTCAGGCCCTGCTGGGCCAGGATCTGCTTGGCCTCCGGGCCACGCAGCGGCGCCAGCTGGGGATCGGTGCGGACGATCTCCTCCAGTTGCGCGTCGGTGATGTTGCGGTGCTCGTCGGCCACCACCGCGGCGAGCACACGCTCGCGCAGCAGGTTCTCCAGCACGTCCTTGCGCACTTCCGGCGAGTCGAAGACCTTCGGGTCCATCGTGGGCGCCTGCTGGCGCATGCGCTCGACCTGCTGGCGCAGCGCCGCGTCCCATTCCGACTGCGTGATCTTGTGGCCGTCCACGCTCGCGACGGCGGTGTTGCCCCCCTCCATGAAGCGGCTGTAGCCCTCCACGCCCACCAGCACGAAGGACGGCAGGATCACGATCAGCAGCAGGAACTGGAGCAGCCGCGTGTGCTTGCGTACGAAATCAAACATCAACAACCTCGGGTCATCTCGGAAGGGTCGACGCGCACGGGCCGGTGCAGGGGCCGGCCTCGCGTCTGGCCGCCCATCGGGCGGCGTCACATACGACAAAGGCGAACCGGGGTTCGCCTTTGCGCCGCGGCATTCTAGCCTCGGGTTTGGTGGGCGCTGACGGTCTCGAACCGCCGACCTACTCCGTGTAAAGGAGCCGCTCTACCAACTGAGCTAAGCGCCCGGGAACTGGTCAGTTCACGGCGTCCTTGAGGGCCTTGCCCGGACGGAACTTCGGCACCTTCGCCGACTTGATCTTGATCGCCTCGTTCGTGCGCGGGTTGCGGCCGGTGCGCGCGGCGCGCTTCGTGACGCTGAAGGTGCCGAAGCCCACCAGCGACACCGTCCCGTTCTTCTTGAGCGTGGTCTTCACACCGCCGATCAACGCTTCCAGCGCGCGCCCCGCGGCCGCCTTGGAAATGTCCGCCTGCTTGGCGATGTGCTCGATCAATTCGGACTTGTTCACGAAGGTACCCCCTCATTGGTTTGCCAGGCCGCCGAACGGCGCGGGAAGCGGATTCTAGACGCATTGCCCTCGGGCCCCGACAAGGGGGAAGTCCCGATACAAGCCGGGGGGAGGCGGCTCAGCGCACCTTGGCGCGGATCTCGGGCAGCGCCTTCTGCAGGTAATAGACCATCGACCAGATGGTCAGCACCGCGGCGAGGTAGATCAGCCAGGTGCCCCACACGGCGGTGTTGATCACGCCGAACAGCGTGCCGTTGAAGAGCAGGAAGGGAATGGCCACCATCTGCACCGTGGTCTTGAGCTTGCCCAGCATGTGCACCGCCACCGAGCGCGACGCGCCGATCTGCGCCATCCACTCGCGCAGCGCGGAGATGGCGATCTCCCGCCCCACGATGACCAGCGCGACCAGCGCGTCGACCCGCCCCTGCTCCAGCAGCACCAGCAGCGCCGCGCAGACCAGGAACTTGTCGGCCACCGGATCCAGGAAGGCGCCGAAGGACGAGGTCTGGTTGAGCTTGCGCGCCAGGTAGCCGTCCGCCCAGTCGGTCAGCGCCACCGCGATGAACAGGACGGTCGCCAGCAGGTTTTGATGGGCGGGCGTCATCTGCAGGTGGAACACCCCGACGATCAGCGGGATGGCCACGATGCGGGCCCAGGTCAGCAGGGTTGGCAGCGTCCAGAACATGGGCGGCATTGTGGCCCAGGTTCAAGGCGACGAACCGTCGGCTGTCGCTTAATCGTCCAGGGTGCGCGGCTTGAAACGGCGGTCGTCGTCGAAGAGGAAGACCTCGACGAACTTCCATGGCTTGGGCAGCCGGCTCACGTCGCCGAAAGGCGCGGCACGGCGCACCGCGGCGATGGCGACCTCGATGGTGTCCTCGGCCTGCGTCGGCTTGCGCAGCACGCGGATGTGCCGGATCGAGCCGTCCTGGTTGAGTTCGACCTCCAGCACCGGGATCGCCAGCAGCTGGGGCGGCACCTCGCCCATGTAGGTGCCGTCGGGATTGGCGGCCACCATGCGCTCGGCCTCGGTGACGCGGCCGCCGGGAGAGGCGACCTCCAGCAGACGCACCGCCGGTGATTCCGACAGCAGCGTGCCCAGGCGATGCGCGTCGCCGGCGCCGATCGGGCCGTTGAA
>NZ_PEOG01000049.1 GCF_002761755.1 Roseateles chitinivorans | reverse complement strand
GCCGCCGTGGGCGCGGACTGCTGTGGGTGCTGCTGGCCGTGCCGGTGCTGGTGGGCCTGCTGCTGCTGGCGCTGGTCTGGGCG
Organism: Roseateles chitinivorans; assembly: GCF_002761755.1. Classification (GTDB taxonomy): domain Bacteria; phylum Pseudomonadota; class Gammaproteobacteria; order Burkholderiales; family Burkholderiaceae_C; genus Roseateles; species Roseateles chitinivorans. Next base: position 45,057 of record NZ_PEOG01000049.1, on the reverse strand, counting down.
TTGAAGACCGAAGGTGGCACCGCCTACGTGCTCGCGAAGGTGCCGGGGCTGTCGCTGCAGAACGCGCGCGGCCGCCTGCTGGGCGACTTCGATGTCGACCGCGCCGAGCTGGTGCTGCCCGGCACCGAGGACCGCATCGTGCTGGAGCAGCTGCAGTGGCGCCATGTGCGACTGGCCTGGAACCGATCGCCGCTGCTGTGGGGCGAGGTGCAGGCCGATCGGCTGGCCGTGGCGCGGCTGCGGGTGCAGATGGCGCCCAGCGCGTCGACCGAGCCGGCGAAGCCGCCGCTGAGCCTGCTGTCGCCGGTGGCGATCACGATCGCCGACCTGGAGATCGGCGAGCTCTTCGCACCCGGCCTGGACCAGCCGCTGCGCGGCCTGCGCGGCAGCGCGGCGCTGGGCACCGACGGCGGCGAGCAGCATGCGCTGACGGTGAAGTCGCTCGCCTGGCAAGGACTGACCCTCGCCGGCGAGGCCCGCATCGCGACGCGCGGCGACCTGAAGCTCGCCAGCCGCTGGACGCTGAGCCAGCCCACCGGCGAGCTGCCGTGGACGGCGCCGTTCCAGCTCGATGGCGCGCTGGCCGACCTGACGCTGAAGGGCTCGCTCGAGGCGGCGAAGCAGCGGCTGCAGGTGCAGGCGCGGCTGCAGCCGTTCGCCCCCTTCCCCGTCGCCCAGCTGCAGGCGCGGGCGCAGGAACTGGACCTGGCCGCGCTGCTGCCCGGGACCGACGGCGTGCCACGCACCGGCCTGACCGGCCTGGTCACGATGACGCCCAATGCCGACCGGTCGCTGAGCGTCAAGGCCGACCTCGACAACGGCGCGTCCGGTCGCCTCGACCAGGACCGCCTGCCGCTGCGCGCGCTCCAGCTGGACCTGCTGCTGGACCCGTCGAACTGGACCCGGCTGCGCCTGCCCCGGCTCGATGCGCAGCTGGCCGGCGGCGGCCGGCTGCAGGCCGTCGGCCAGACCAGCCAGGCCGACGGCAGCGCCCTGACGCTGCGCCTGACCGGCCTCGACAGCCGCCAGATCGATGCGCGATGGCCGCTGGTCCAGGCGCGCGGCGAATTGAAGCTGGGCACCCCGGCGAGCCTGACCCAGCGGAGCGCCGACCCGGTCCTGACGGTCGAGGGCGACCTCGCCGGTGTCCTCGGCCAGGGCAAGCTGCAAGCGCCGCTGGAGCTGACGCTGGCCGCCGAACTCCGCCAACGGTCCGTCGCGCTGCAGCGGCTGCAGGCCCGCTCCGGACCGGCGACGCTGAAGGCCGAGGGCGAGTTCACCCTCAACGAGACGCTCACCCTCGCCGAGGGCTGGAAGACGCGGCTGGAAGCCTCGGTGCAGGGGCTGGACCCACGCCGCCTGAGCGCCGAGCCGGTGGCCGACGGCGCGCTGCCGCAGGCGCTCAACGGTCGCCTGCGGGCGACGCTGCAATCGGTTCGCGGCAGTCTCTGGCCCCAGGGCAAGGCCGAGTTCGACCTGCAGCCCAGCCAGTGGCAAGGCCTGCCGCTGAGCGGTCAGGTCCGCTACAGCCGCAACGGCGCGGCCACGCCGGACCTGTTCGCCGACCTGAAGCTGGCCGACGCCACGCTGCTGGCGCGCAGTCGCATCAACGCTTCGGCGCGTCGCGAGCAGGTCGACCTCTCGATCGAGTTGAACGCGCCGAAGCTGGCCAGCCTGCAGCCAATGCTGCGGGCCCAGTTCCCGCAGGCCACGATCGTCGGCAGCGCCCAGGCGCAGGCGACCGTCGTGCTGATCCAGCCCGGTGCCCGCCAGGCGCAGTACGGCAGCGACGGCAAGTGGCAGCTGCAGGGCCTGGGCCTGTCCGGCGTGCCGGGCCTGCCGGCGAATTCCGGCAGCCGGCCGGCGCTGCAGCTCGACGCCGCCTCGGGCCAATGGTCGCTGTCCAGCCTGAAGGACGCCCGGCTCGCCTGGACGACGCAACTGCGGCAGCTGCGCCTGCCGCAGCAGAGCACGCGGCTGGACGAATTGCAGCTCGACCTCTCGGGCAGCTGGCTCCAGCACCGCCTGACGCTGACGACCCAAGGCCAGGTCCCGCTGCCGCCGGTGCTGACGCAGGCCACGGCGACGAAGGTGGTCGCGCGCGCGCAGGCCGCGAGCGGGCCCGGCGGCGCGCTCGCCCAGACCGTGCCGCTGGACCCGCAGGGCGCGCGTGCCCGACTCGCGCTCGATGGCGCGCTGGACACCGACCCGCTGCAGGCCTGGCGCCAGGGCGCGACCTGGCAGGCCCGCAACCTGGCGCTCGCGCTGGAAGCCAGCCAGCAGTCGACGCCGCTGCTCAAGGCTGGCCCGCTGGCGCTGGCGCTGCGGCTCGACCGCGGCCTCGATCCGCGCCAGGCGACGCTCGCGCCGGGACGGATGGAACTGCTCGGCGCAGGCCTGCGCTGGGACCGGATGAACTGGCAGACCTCGTCGCAGCCTGGCTTGCCCTCGGGCGAGTGGGATGTGCAGGCGGCGCTCGAGCCACTGGCCGCGGCGCCGGTGCTGAACAAGCTGCAGCCCGACTTCGGCTGGGGCGGCGACCTGCAGATCGAAGGCCGCTTCAAGTCGCGACGCGACGCCCGCGGCCTGACGCTGGACGCGATGATCGAACGCACCCGCGGCGACCTGACCGTCACCGACGAAGTCAGCACCCAGCGCCTGGGCCTGACCGACCTGCGCCTGGGCGTGATCGCCGACCAGGGCGTGTGGCACCTGGTGCAGGGCGTGGCCGGCGAGAACATGGGAGCGGTCGGCGGCGCATTGACCTTCCGCGCCGCCAATGCCCATGCCCTGCCGACGCCGGGCGCCAAGCTCGAAGGCGGCATCGAGGCCAGGGTCGACAACATGGGCAACTGGGGCCCATGGCTGCCCGCCGGCTGGCGCCTGGGCGGCAGCCTCGCGGCGACGCTGAGCTTCGGCGGCACGCTGGGCGCCCCCGAGATCCGCGGCCAGGCCGGCGCGCAGAAACTCTCGCTGCGCAATCCGCTGATGGGCGTGGACATGCAGCAGGGCGAGCTCGCGCTGACCATGAGCGGCCGCGAGGCCCGGCTGGAGAGATTCAGCGCCCGGGCCGGCAACGGCACGGTCAACATGGAGGGAACGCTGCGCTTCGGCGCCCAGCCCAGCGCCGACCTCTCGCTGAAGGCGGACACCTTCGCGCTGCTGCAGCGGGTGGATCGCCGCGTCGTCGCCACCGGCGCCGCGCAGCTCAAGGCCAGCGCGCAGCTGCTGGACCTGAAGGGGCAGTTCGTCGTCGTCGAGGGGCTCTTCGACTTCTCCCGCGGCGACGCGCCGCAGCTCGACAGCGACGTGCAGGTCGTGCGCCAGAGCGCGCCGCCCAAGGCGGTCGACGGCAGCGGCAAGCCGATGCGGCTCAAGCTCGACCTCGACCTGGACCTCGGCAGACGGCTGCAGCTCAAGGGCTACGGCATCGACACGCGCCTGCGCGGCCTGCTGCATGTGGCGCAGGACGGCCAGCCGCGGCCGCAGATGACCGGCGAGGTCCGCAGCGAAGGCGGCACCTTCAACGCCTATGGACAGAAGCTGGTGGTGGAGCGTGGCGTGTTCAGCTTCGTCGGTCCGCTGGACAACCCGCGCCTGGACGTGCTGGCGATCCGGCCCGGCATGGAGAACGAGGCGGTGCGCGTCGGCGTGACCGTGACCGGCACCGCCACCAGCCCGCGGATCCGGCTCTACTCCGAGCCCGACATGAGCGAGACCAACAAGCTGTCCTGGCTGGTGCTGGGCCGCTCGCCGGACAACCTCGGCCGCAGCGACACCGCGCTGATGCAGCGCGCCGCGATGGCGCTGATCAGCGGCGACGGCGAGAGCGCCAGCGACAAGCTGATCCACAACATCGGTCTGGACGAGCTGTCCTTCAGCGGCGAGGGCGACGACGCGCGCGGCACCGTCGTGCGGCTGGGCAAGCAGGTCAGCCGGAACGTCTTCGTCGCCTACGAGCGCGGGCTGAATGCGACCACCGGCTCCTGGCAGGTGATCTACAAGCTCGCGCAGCGCTTCACGCTGCGGGCGCAGGCCAACGAGTACCAGCAGGGGCTGGACGTGATCTGGCAGTGGAAGTGGGAATAGCCCCCGGTCGCGCTGCCGTGTCGGGCGGCCACGGCGCCCGGCACATCCGCGGCGGCGAGTCGCGCCCCTTCCATGCGAGAATCCGCCGCTTTCGCGCAGCGGCCCCACCGGGCTGCTGCGTGGGCTCTCCGTAGTTCAATGGATAGAACGGCCGCCTCCTAAGCGGCAGATACAGGTTCGATTCCTGTCGGAGGGACCACCTGGTTTGCCCAGGCGGTTTCTCGCAATGCTTCCCGCGCCTGAGAACCCCAGTACGACGGGGCTTAAGTCGTCCCGCAAGGTTCCGAGCCAACCCACTTCAGCCCATATAGTCGTGGGGAACGTCGAGGGGAACGTCGAGGGGAACGAACAAAGAACACCCCTTGATCGGCTGTTTTTGTTCCCCCTCATGCACAGATATTCAATGCAAAGCGGCGGTCTGTCCTGCCGACAAGACTCGCGTGCGACTGTCTGATGCAGGCAGCCTATACCTCGAAGTCGCGCCAAGCGGATCGAAGCGCTGGTTCTGGAAGTACCGGTTCTTCGGCAAGGAAAGCGGGCTATGTGTGGGCTTTCAACTGCTCAAGAAACTTGATCGAGTGGAACGTCGCCTCTGGCGGTCGCGCCTTGTGTGAGCCGCCGTCCATCGGCCAAGCCCATAGCACCTGCGTGAAGCTGGTGCGCTTCTTTCGATACCAGGTGTCCTCGACTCCACCAACCAGGATCCCGCGCTGCTCGATCCTCAGAACGCGGGCATCGACCAGCTCCACGGACCAGCCCGATTCAACCAGTTCGGGCATCAGCGTGCACACTCACAGGCCACGCTCATCCCGACCCTAGTAGGCGCTCCGGTTGAAACTCAGATGCCCTGCCAGAAGCCTTTGAGCCCGCAGTTCCGCCGGCGTCAACTTGACGCCGCGCGACCGCATGGACCAACATGGCGAATACTGTATTCGCATACAGTATATCCAGCGGATGCACAGTGCGGCGGTCACCACCTTGAGGAGCGGATCGCTGCCGTGAGCTCGAGCACGCTGGCGTCGAGATCTACTTCGCCGCGGCGAGCAGCTCGTCCGTCGCGATCGCGTCGGCCTGGTCGAAGAACTCGGCCGGCGCGGGGTGGATCAGATCTCGCGCCTGGTCCACGGATCCGGACAACCACGTCGACCAGGCGGCCGGCTCGAGGTGGACCACAGCGCGCTTGTCCTGCGTGTCCGGCGGCGCCTTCGGGTCTGGCTTGTGCAGCCTGCCCAGCATGGGGTGCCCGTCGCAGTTGCAGGTCAGCATGGTGTACGACGGCATGATCTCGCCGGTCTCCGGGTGGGTCCAGTGGTTCCAGATGCCAGCCAGCATCCAGGGCTGGCCGTCAGCTCGCTTGAGCTGCCACCACACTTTGCGCCCTGTCTCCCTGTTCGGCTCCTGATACCAGCTCGCGGGGATCAGGCAGCGGCGCCCTTCGGCCCACGCCGCGCGGAAGGCGGGGCTTGTCGCGACGGTCTCCGATCGCGCGTTGTTCGTGCTCCTCGGCCTAGCCGCGCCCAGCTTCTTCCCCGCGGTCGCCTTCGGCTGGATCATTTCCTTGCGCGCCGGCGCGCCTAGTCGGATCAGGCCCCACTGGCCCACTTCGCCCACGAGCTCGCCGTCGACGTCGGCGCGAAGGAAGAGCCCCGGATCGAACGGTCCCACGAAGGGCTTCGCCAGGTCGTCAGGAAGCCAGAACTTGGCGAGGTGCCGGCGGATGTAGACCTCCGGGTCGGTTTTCGGCGACATGCGGTAGAGGTTGCACATCGCTCAGGCCTCCGCCGGCGGCGCTGCTGCGTCGGCGCCGTCCGCTCTCCCCTCGAAAGCCATCGACGCGATCGCGTCGATCGCCGCGCTCCTGGCCAGCTCGGGCAGCACGTGCTCGCCGGCGAGCGGCACGCGCGTGATCTGGTCGGGACTGTCGCCGACCCCCATCACAAGGACCGCGACGAAGGTCCCCCGCTCGGTCTAATCGACCTCGACATCAGCCCAAAAATTCTCAGCGTCCATGAGACGACTGTAGGGGCCGCCGGCGGCTCGTGGAAGCTGCTTCTCCAAAATCGGAACGGTGTCTGCAACCCCCTAATCTTACTAACCGGAGTTAGCGACATACGGAAATTCTCATTTAAATCAACAGCTAGGAACACACATCAACCCTAACCTCTTTCTAACCTCAACCTCATCAGATTAGGAAGTTGAACCTTAACTGTCATTAAAAAATTTATCCTTTGAAGTCAATCACTTACGGAATATTAGGTCAAGGGTTAGGTCTAATTAGGTCCACACCCTAATCAGAAAATCGCATATAGGACAATGACTTACCTCGCTTTTTCAGGGGTGGTTAGGAAGGTTAGGGAGTTCCCGAGCGGGTTCCCTGAAGGCCACCGAGCGACATGTGGTCGGTGACGTCGCGGGGGCCTCTGCCGCGCACAGCTCGGGCCGGCGGCGACCGCAAAACTCCGGCAGAACCCGTCACCGCGACTGTGCGCATCTGGACCGCGCCAGGCCGCACGGCGCCGAGCGCGGCGCCCATCCGGCACTGCCGTCGAAAGCGCCCCATTCAGCGCGCGGGCGGGGCGGGGTCCCGAGCGCGCGCTAGAGGATTTGGTCGGCGGCAACGGCATTCGGTCCCTAGGTACGCCTCGGCGCCTCCTCGCCAAACGTTCGGCATCGGGCGGCGAGCCATGATCAAACGCGGGCTTAGCTAAGTACCACGCAACCACGTGCTGCGCCCCACGCTTCCTCATTTTGCCGACCAACGCGAGGCTGGGTTGATTAGTTGTTCGGCATTCCACCCGGCTTGGTCGCGACCGCAGACGGGTTGCCAACCGGTTGCGGCTTGGGAGCACAGCGGTTGCCAGCTGGTTGCCGAAAGGTTGCCAAGTGGACACACGACCAATGCGATATCCGAGCGAGCGATGCCCCACCCGGGAAGCTGCATCTCGTCATCCGACACTTTGGACGCTTCTAAAGGTGCGCCACTGGCACAGCGGACTCGCGACATCGGCTCGGCCTCCCGATCTTTGGCCGCTGGCGCTGGGCGATGGACGGTGGATCGAACATGCAATCGCTGTCGAAGCAAGAGCTAATTTCGGCTTTGTACCGATCGCTTCGGGGCTTTCACGTCGCCTTAACGAGCCTCAACCTCTGGGGGGGTAGCTTGCCTCACTCCGCGATGGCAAATTCTCTTCCGACGTGCTCATACGTCGACTAAATGGGAGTATAAGTAACGCGCATTCTCCAAGCCGCTTTGGCTTTGACGGCATGCTTGGCAATTGGGCCAGCTCATGCTCAATGTGAATCCGAGACGAAGCAAAAAACTGAAGTTCGGGCCGACGGTACGCGGGTGAAGACCTTAACTTCGTCGTGCGCCACCATTTCCCCAATTTTGCCGACCAGACCCATTGCCAAGCCCCAAATCGAAGACGGCGGAAATCAGTATCAGATTTCTTTCGAATTGGGGCAGGTTGAGGTCAACGGCAAAAATTTGTACAATCAGCAGGCTTGGTACGATACCTTTGAACCCTTCTATAACAGCAACGAGGTTGGAAAGGAGGGTGGAGGCGCAGGTGGTGGTGGCATTACTCTTCCAGAGGGAGCCACCAAGATGGACAAATGCAAAGCGGTAGTTGATATTTGCGTTGGAGACGCAATGCGTCTAATGAATAATTTAAATACTGGCGTCTGTCAGACGATCGAGCGAGGCTGGTTCCAGCTCGGCTCGCAGCATATAGCGGCTAAGGCAGCATGTATTACCGGGAATGAAGCGGTATTCCGCAATACACGAGATAACGTCTGCCCACTTAAGATGGCGACTTGCATGGCGCAGGAATAACTTCAGTCGGCAGGCTCGGCAACGGTAATGAAAAAGACTATTCTTCTGGCGATATTTGTGATCGTGGGCGGCGTAGGCATCGTGACCTACGTTCGGGATGGAAGTACGTCGTCGCCGACGTCCCATTCGATTCGTCCGGAAGAGGATCCAAGTTCCACCGCGTCAAGCGCACCGGTTTCCTCACCACGCGTTCTGACGCAAATGGCCGAGCCTGCCAGCGCCACCGCCGCTGTAGCCCTGTCGAAGTCTTCCACTCGCGAGTCTGCGGCGGCAAAGGTCGAGGCAGCGCGCTCCTCCAGGGATCCACTTTCGTCTTACCAAGCTGCAAAGCAGATCGATGCTTGTGCGTCCGTGGACAGCAATCTTGAGGCTTGGATGTCAGCGCTTACGCGCGCCGTAAATAATTCTGAACAGCATCGCGCGCTTACAACGCTTGTGCAGCTGACGCAAGCTCAACAACGTGACTGTCAGACCCTGTCGTCGGAACAACTCTCGCAGCGAGACAAGCTACTGGAAACTGCCGCTCAAGGAGGCGTCGAAGGTGCAGCATCCGAATATTGGGAAACCGTGCCATCTCGTCGCGGAGAAAAGTGGCTTCACGACGGGGTACAGCAGGATGCCAAACAAGGCGATACGGCAGCCCTGTTCGCTGCGGCGAACAGGGCGACCCAAATCACGGCGGATCCAGTCGCGGCGGCTGCTTATCGAGTTGCCCTAATCCGCATTGCGGAGTCCAGCTTTGGTTCATCTTCAGATAAGGCTTACGCGTCGATTGCCGCAGGATGGCCTGTCCCTCAGACAAATTTAACGGAAGACGAGCGAAAGCAAATTCAGAAACTTGCCGCCGAGATTGAGCTAAATGCGGAAAAAAGGCGGGCGAAATCGTCGCCAAAGAACTGACCTTACAGCGAAGGCGCGTTAACAGCACTTCTTGTATACACGGCTCATAAGCAGTGAATCGCCCCGGATTTCCTAGACAGTTCTGAGCCGTTTGGAATGGCGACGCTCGAACTCGGCGGGCGATGTGCCGCCGGCAGTACCGTGGCGCCACTTGGGGTTATAGAATATCTCGATGTAGCTGAAGACGTCGGATCTGGCTGCATCTCGTGTCGGGTAGATCTGCCGACGAATGCGTTCCCGCTTGAGCAACTGGAAGAAGCTCTCGGCCACGGCGTTGTCGTGGCAGTTGCCGCGACGACTCATGCTGGAGACGAGGTTGTGCTCGCGCAGGAAGTCCTGCCATTCATGGCTCGTGAATTGGCAGCCCTGGTCCGAGTGCAGCATCACCGAGGACTGGGGACGCCGCCGCCAGAGCGCCATCAGCAACGCGTCGAGGACCAAGGTCGTGTCGATGCGACTGCCCATGGACCATCCGACGACCTGTCGTGAGAACAGGTCCACGACCACCGCCAGGTACAGCCAGCCTTCGTGCGTGCGGATGTACGTGATGTCGGTGACCCAAGCTCGATTGGGCTCGTCGACGGTGAACTGTCGTTGCAGGTGATTTGGCGCCACCACGGCGGGCTTGCCACCACGCATGCCGGGCCGACGCCGGTAGCCTGTCTGAGAGCGCAGTCCTTCGCGCTTGAGTAGCCGCGCCACGCGATGCTTGCCGCAGCGCTCACCGAGGTCGCGCATGTCCAGAGTGAGCTTGCGGTACCCGTAGGTCCCGCCACTCTCGAGCCAGGCATGCTTGAGCAGCCCAAGCAGCCTGCGGTCGTCCAGCTCGCGCGGACTCTGCGGCTCGGACCTCCACGCGTAGAAGCCGCTCGGGTGGACCTGCATCACGCTGCACATGCGTCGCACGCTGTGCTCATGCTCGTGCTTCTTGATGAACGCGTACCTCACCCGGACTGCTTGGCAAAGTACGCTGCGGCCTTTTTTAGGATGTCGCGCTCCTCGGTCACGCGTTTGAGCTCGGCCTTCAGTCGTCGCAGCTCTTCAGCCTGCGAGTTGGCCACCTGCGGCTCAGGTGCCGGCACGCCATAAGCCTTGATCCACTTGTACAGACTGTGCTGACTGACGCCGATTCGCGCCGACACCTCAGCGACCTTGTGGCCGCGTTCGGTAATCTGCTTGACCGCCTCGATCTTGAATTCTTCCGGGTAGGGTTGGTTCGTTTTCATGGCACCTCCTATTGGGCCTCAAGTTCTGAGGCTCGGAGATGTCCAGCAAACCTGGGGCGATTCAGTAAAGCAATGGCTCGACGAAGTGGTCAGTGTGGAAACCGAATCGTGATCCCAGGTGGGGAAACATGTGGGGGAACAAGGGTGCTTCGGCGCCCTTTTTTCATAGGAAGAATTGATTCCTGTCGGAGGGACCAGCGCCCCTCGTTCCGGCCCCGGCGCCGGTGTCAGCGCCGGTGTCAGCGCCGGTTCCCCGCCGCTAGCGCTTCAGCACGATGGTCACCAGCGCCGACGCGTCCACGACGCCGGTCACGCCGTGCACCACCCCACCCTCCAGATAGCAGAGCTGCCCGGCGCGCAGGCGCTGGCGCTGCTCGGCCCCGTCGCGCAGCACGCTCAGTTCGAGCTCGCCTTCCAGGCAATGGAGCGTGATCTCCCCGTCCACCTTGTGCGGCGGCAGCGACTTGCCCTGAGGCAGCACCACCCGCATCACCTCCAGCCCCTCCGACTTGAACAGCGCCGAAGACGGCGTACCGGACAGGGCGGCGCCAAGCGGCGCGACATCGATCGGCTGGGCGGGGGCGGCATGCGGCAAGGCCATGGCTCTGCTCCTGAAGGGCTGACGAGGGCGGCGCGGAGTCCGCGCCGCGGCTGGCGATCGGGTCATCATGGCACCGTCCGTCGCAGCGCGCACGTCCGGCGTGGGCCGGCCCTGCCGGAAGTCATCGCGGCCCGTGACGAACGGGATCGGCAAAGCGCCAGGATTGCGCGCGGTACGCGTAAAAGCGGGGTAAACCGACTTTTCATGCCGGGCCGCCTTTTTGCCCGACGCATATACTGGGAACGCCTTTGTTCCGTCCCGCGCAACGGGGACGAAACATGCGGCGCCAAGCAGCCAGGCTGTACTGATTCAAGGTTTTTCATCATGGGCGCCAAACTGAAAGTCGCGGGCTGGGTCGCGTTGGGAGCGATGGCCGGGGTCATGACGACGATGCAGCTGCAGGCCAATGCGCGCAGCACGACCAGCCCCCTCCCGCTCGAGGAACTGCAGCAGCTCGCCGCCGTCTTCGGGATCGTGAAGTCCGACTACGTCGAAGCCGTCGACGAGAAGAAGCTGATCAACGACGCCATCTCCGGCATGGTCAGCGGCCTGGATCCCCACTCCCAGTTCTTCGACAAGAAGAGCTTCAAGGAATTCCGCGAAAGCACCTCCGGCAAGTTCGTCGGCGTCGGCATCGAGATCGGCATGGAGGACGGCCTGGTCAAGATCGTCTCGCCGATCGAAGGCAGCCCCGCCTTCCGCGCCGGCCTCAAGAGCGGCGACCTGATCAGCAAGATCGACGACACCGCGGTGCGCGGCCTGACGCTCGACCAGGCGGTCAAGAAGATGCGCGGCGAACCGGCCACCAAGGTCACGTTGTCGATCTACCGCAAGTCCGAGAGCCGCACCTTCCCGATCACGATCACCCGCGAGGAGATCCGCGTCCAGAGCGTGCGCGCCAAGATGGTGGAACCGGGCTACGCCTGGATCCGCGTCAGCCAGTTCCAGGATCGCACCGTCGAGGACTTCACTCAGAAGCTCGCCGACCTGTACAAGCAGGACCCCAAGATCAAGGGCGTCGTGCTGGATCTGCGTAACGACCCGGGCGGCCTGCTCGAGGGCGCCGTGGCGATCTCCGCGGCCTTCCTGCCCAAGGGCGTGGAAGTGGTGTCGACCAACGGCCAGCTCGCCGAATCCAAGGCCAGCTACCGTGCCGATCCCGACTTCTATGCTCGCCGCGGCTCCGGCGACCCGCTGCGCCGCCTGCCGGACGCGCTCAAGAGCGTGCCCCTGGTGGTGCTGGTCAATGAAGGTTCCGCCTCGGCCAGCGAGATCGTCGCCGGCGCGCTGCAGGACCACAAGCGCGCGACGGTGATGGGCCTGCAGACCTTCGGCAAGGGCTCGGTGCAGACGGTGCGCCAGTTGGGCCCGGATACCGCGGTCAAGCTCACCACCGCCCGGTACTACACGCCGAGCGGCCGCTCGATCCAGGCCAAGGGCATCGTCCCGGACATCCCGCTGGACGAGACCGCCGAGGGCAACGTCTTCGCCGAGTTGCGCATGCGCGAGGCCGACCTCGAGAAGCACCTGCACGGCGCCGACGAGAAGACGGAAGAAGCGCGCTCGAAGGAGCTCGAGAAGATCCGCGAGGAGCGCCGCCAGAAGCTGGAGGCTGACTACGCCAAGCGCGCCGAGCCGCCCAAGCCGCTGCCCGAGTTCGGCAGCAGCGAGGACTTCCCGCTGCGCCAGGCGCTGAACCAGCTGCAAGGCAAGCCGGTCGCGGTCTCCAAGGTGGCCCAGGAACGCAAGGCGGAAGCCAAGACCGAGTGAGCCGTGGCGCCGGTCGCTCCGCCGCCCGACGCGCGGTGGGCGACTCGGTCCACCAACAGCGCCTGATTGCGCCCAGTAGCGCCCAATGGCGCCCAATGGCGCCCCCAATGAAAAACGCCCGGTGCGATGCACCGGGCGTTGTTGGTTGGTGGGTACCTCCGGTTCAACCGGCCGTGGTGCCCTTGTGCTCCTCGGTGTCGTCCGGCGCGCGCGTGTAGCGGGCGAAGGCATTGGCGGCCCACAGGCCCACCTCGTACAGCAGGCACATCGGGATCGCGAGCGCGAGCTGCGAGACGATGTCCGGCGGCGTGATCACCGCCGCGATGACGAAGGCCAGCACGATGAAGTAGCCGCGGAACTGCTTGAGCTGCTGCACCGTGACGATGCCCATGCGGGCCAGCACCACGACCACCACCGGCACCTCGAAGGCGGCACCGAAGGCGATGAACATGTTCATCACGAAGCCCAGGTAGGCCTCGATGTCCGGCGCGGCGGTGATGCTCTTGGGCGCGAAGCTCTGGATGAAGGTGAAGACCTTCCCGAACACGAAGAAGTAGCAGAACGCCACCCCCGCGAAGAACAGCAGCGTGCTCGACACCACCAGCGGCATCACCAGCCGCTTCTCATGCGAGTAGAGCCCGGGCGCGACAAAGGCCCAGACCTGGTACAGGACGACCGGCAACGCGAGCAGGAAGGCCGCCAGCAGCGTGATCTTCAGCGGCACCAGGAAAGGCGACAGCACATTTGTCGCGATCATCGAGCTGCCCTGGGGCAGGTGCGACACCAGCGGCACGGCCAGCAGGTCGAACAGACCGCCCGGACCCGGCCATGCGCACAGCAGGCCGAAGGCCACGCCGATCGCCAGCAGCGCCCGGATCAACCGGTCGCGCAGCTCCATCAGGTGGGACACAAAGGGCTGTTCGGTGCCGGCCAGTTCGTCTTCTTGGGGGCTGCTCATGAGGCTCGGCGAGGAGGACGGAAGCGCGCCACGCGGGCCGCGCCGGATTGGGCATGGCGTTTCACGCCCAGCCGCTGCTTGTACCAGAGCGGCGTGGCGCCCCGCTTCAGGCGCCAGTTCTTCTTCGGATGCGCGTAGACCGGGACCACGCTGTGGCCGCCGATCAGCCCGCCCTCGGACGAGGTGCCGTCCACCGACAGGTCGGACCAGGTCGACTGCAGCGCCTGATTGGCGGAATCCACCTGCTCCTGGACGCTGGCCTGCACATCGCTGACGGCGGTCTCGAACTGGCCTTTCATCTTCTGGAGTTCCTCCAGCTCGATGGACCGGTTCACTTCCGCCTTCACGTCGGCCACGTAGCGCTGCGCCTTGCCGAGCAGCGTGCCCACCGTGCGGGCCACCCGCGGCAGGCGCTCAGGGCCGAGCACGACCAGCGCCACCGCGCCGATCAGCATCAGCTTGTCGAAGCCGAAATCGACCATGCGGGTCGCGCTCAGCTACGGGTCTTGGCGTCGACGTCGACGGTGTTCGGATCGGCCGCCTTGTTGGTGTTGGCCACCTGCTGCGGCGGCGCGTCGGACGAGGTGCCGTCCTTCATGCCGTCCTTGAAGCCCTTGACCGCGGCGCCCAGGTCGCCGCCCACATTGCGCAGCTTCTTGGTGCCGAACACGGCGATGACGACCACCAGCACGATCAGCCAGTGCCAGATGCTCAAACTACCCATGACATTCTCCAGAGTCGGAAGTCGAAATTCTAAGGGCCGCTCATGACAGGCATACCGGCGATCTGCGCCCATCCCTGCCCGCATCAGCGGCTTATGCGCCTCACCTCACCCGCAGGGCGAACCTAAACCCTCATATACCGAGCGGTCGGCGTTGGCTTCGCCGGGCGTGGCTGCCCGCGGAAGTGGAGGCGGCAATCAGCCCTTCAACCAGGGGCGGGGCCCGCCGATCGCATGCATGTGGAGGTGGAACACCTCCTGGCCGCCGTCCGAACCCGTGTTGACCACGGTGCGGAAGCCGTTGGTGACGCCCAGTTCCTTCATCAGCCGGGGCACCAGCACCGACATCTTGCCCAGCAGCGGCGCATGCTCGGGCTGCAGGTCGGCCATGCTGGCGATGTGCTGCTTGGGAATCAGCAGGAAATGCACCGGCGCCCACGGGTGGATGTCGTGGAAACCGATCACATCGTCGTCCTCGTAGACCTTCTTGGCGGGAATCTGGCCCTGGACGATCTTGCAGAAGATGCAGTTGGGGTCGTGGCTCATGGTGGCGGCGGGGCGGCGGTCAGGGAATCCGGCGGACCGGGATCGGGCAGTGGGGGCGCGGGCGAGGCGCGATGGCGCCTCAGGTCGGCATCGGCCGGCGGTCGTTCATCGCCAGCCAGCCACGCACGATGCGGTACAGGAACCAGATCGAGATCAGGCACCACGCGATCCAGCCCGGGATGATGAACAGCAGCCACAGCGGGATCGTCACCACGTACAGGATCCCGCACCACAGCACGCTGCGCAGGCGCCAGGAGAAGTGGGTCGCCTGCCAGGTGCCGACGGCCTCGTCGCGCTTCACCAGGTCGACGATGACGGCGACGATCAGCAGCACGATGCTGGCCTGCACGCCGGGCAGCAGCGCGCCGATGGCGACGATGGCGTGCAGCACGTAGCTGATGATGCCGACGGTGCGGAGGCTGGCCTCGCGCTGGGGATCGAGGACGACGGACGGCGGTTGCGGTTCGAACGACTCGGTCATGGGCGCTCCTGCGGTTGTCTGCTGGCGAATTCTTCCAGGCCGGACAGGCCTTCGCGGCGGGCGAGTTCGGCCAGCACGCGCTCGGGTCGCACGTCGAGCGCGGCCAGCGCCACGATCGAGTGGAACCAGAGGTCGGCGACCTCGTAGACCAGCTTGTCCGGCGCGCCGTCCTTGGCGGCGATCACGACCTCGGTCGCTTCCTCGCCCACCTTCTTGAGGATCTGGTCCAGGCCCTTGGCGAAGAGCTTGGCGACATAGCTCTTGTCGGGATCGCCCTCGGCGCGGCGTTGCGCGACCACGTCGCCCAGGTGGGCCAGCACGTCGCGCGAGAGGGACGCGCCGGCGGCGGTGTTGTCGGTGCTCATCGCGCTCAGGCCTTGTAGATGGTGGCCGGGTCCTTGAGGACCGGCTCGACGGTCGTCCAGCGCCCGTGCTCGAGCTTCTGGAAGAAGCAGCTGTGACGGCCGGTGTGGCAGGCGATGCCGGGCTCATGGCCGTGCTGGGTGATGGTCAGCAGCACCACGTCGTTGTCGCAGTCCAGGCGGATGCCGTGGACCTGCTGCACATGGCCGGACTCCTCGCCCTTGTGCCACAGCTTCTGGCGCGAGCGGCTCCAGTACACCGCCTCGCCGAGTTCGGCGGTGCGGGCCAGCGCCTCGCGGTTCATCCACGCGAACATGAGGATGTCGCCGGAGCCCTGCTCCTGCGCGATGACGGGCACCAGGCCGTCGCGGTCCCATTTGATCTGATCGAGCCAGTCCATCGCGGCAGTGTAGTCCGGGCCTGCCGCCGGCAGCGGTCGTGCGCACTCAGACGACATGGGTGAGCCCCACATGGAAGCGCTCCGCCGCGAACCACTGCAACACCGGGATCGTGCCCGGCAGCACCGGCTGGACCTGCACCGGCAGGTGCTGCCAGCTCATGGACTGGCCTTCGCGCATCTCGAACTCGCCGGTCCATTCATAGACCTTGCAGAAGTGCAGCCGCACCTTGGCATGCGGGTACTCCATCAGCTCGATCTTCCAGGGATGGGCGGCGCCGATGGTGATGCCGAGTTCCTCGTGCAGCTCGCGGCGCAGCGCCTGTTCGACCGTCTCGCCGGCCTCCAGCTTGCCACCCGGGAACTCCCAGTAGCCGGCGTAGACCTTGCCCTCGGGGCGGGAGGTCAGCAGGAATTCGGTCTCCCGGCCGCTCGCCTCGCGGCGCACCAGGACGCCGACGGCGACATCGACCGGTACCCGGTCGGTGGCGGCGGACGGGCTGTGCGGATTGGCCTGTTGCGGCTCAGACATGGTCCAGGCCCTCCGGCGCGTCGCCATCCGTGCTTGCAGGGGCCGCCGCGACCGGTGCCGCGCCCTCGTCGGCGGCGCCGCGGCCGGCCAGGTCCCGGGCGAACTGATAGGCCACCCGGCCTGAGCGCGACCCACGCTCCAGCGCCCAGACCAGCGCCGGCTGACGCGCCGCCACGATGCGGGCGCCGTCCAGGCCGAAGTGCGACAGCCACTGGGCGACGATCGCCAGGTACTCCTGCTGGCTGAAGCTGTAGAAGCTGATCCACAGCCCGAAGCGCTCGGACAGCGAGATCTTCTCCTCGACCGCCTCGCCGGGGTGGACCTCGACGTTGCCGTCGCGCTCCGAATGGGTGTAGCCCAGGTTGTCCTTCATCTGCTCGGGCAGCAGGTGGCGGCGATTGCTGGTGGCATAGATCAGCAGGTTGTCGGTGGCGGCGGCGACCGAGCCATCCAGCATCGACTTCAGCGCCTTGTAGCCGGCCTCGCCCTCGTCGAAGCTGAGGTCGTCGCAGAAGATCACGAAGCGCTCCGGACGGTCGGCGACCAGGTCGGCCAGGTCCGGCAGGTCGACCAGATCGGCCTTGTCGACCTCGATCAGGCGCAGCCCCTGATCGGCGAACTCGTTCAGGCAGGCCTTGATCAGCGAACTCTTGCCGGTGCCGCGCGCGCCGGTCAGCAGCACGTTGTTGGCGGGCTGGCCCTGCACGAACTGGCGGGTGTTGCGCAGCAGGCGCTCCTTCTGCGGCTCGACTTCCTTGAGGTCGTCCAGGCGGATCGTCGACAGGTGCCGCACCGCTTCCAGCCGCGCGCTCGCGCCGCGCTTGCGGTAGCGGAAAGCGACCGCCGCCTCCCAGTCGGGCGGCGTCAGGGGCTGGGGCAGCACGGCCTCCAGGCGGCTCAGCAGCGCGTCGGCGCGCCGCAGCAGGGCATCAAGGGCGTCGGACATGGGGCCGAGTGTAGGGGCCGCGCCACCGGTGGGCGGGCGCTGAGCGGTCCCCGGACTCAGGCGAGCATTCGCATTGCGGCATCCAACTGTTCGGTGGGAAGCCGCTTGAAGCCGGAACGCGCATAGCGCTGCAGCCGGCCGATGATGAAGCTCACCAGCACCGAGGCCTGCGCCTGGGCCTCGACGGTCGGGGTGCTGGAGCCCGAGGCCTCGGCCGCGGTGCGCAGCGCCTGGCGCAGCGAGGATTCGACCTTGTCGAAGAACTGGTTCATGCGCGCGACCAGGCGCTCGTTCTCATAGACCAGCGCGTCGCCGACCATCACGCGGGCCATGCCCGGGTTGCGCTCGCCGAATTGCAGCAGCACCGCGACGATGCGCTGCGCCTGGGCCAGTCCGTCCGTCTCGCGTTCGGCGATCTGGTTGAGCAGGGAAAAGATGCTGGTCTCGATGAACTCGATGAGGCCCTCGAACATCTGGGCCTTGCTGGCGAAGTGCCGGTAGAGGGCGGCCTCGCTGACTTCCAGCCGCGCGGCCAGCGCGGCGGTGGTGACCCGCTCGGCGCCGGGCTGTTCCAGCATGCTGGCCAGCGTCTGCAGGATCTGCACCCGGCGCTCTCCCGGCTTGAGCCGCTTGCGTGGCAGCTCGGCCGGCTTGGCGGCGGCGGAGTCCGAGGTATCCGGTGGGCTGGTGTGCATGGGAGGGGCCGAAGTGTGCGGCGATTCTGGCACAGCCCGAACGCCGCCTTGACGGCGATGCCGGACGATGTACGCCACCACTTGCGGGTCGGAGAGCCCCCTGTTCGCTCGCCAGGCGTCGGCCAAGGGCGCAGCCGCCCGGCTCCTCCGGCCTCCCGCGCCGGTCAGTCGCGCAGCCAGCCCAGGCGACGCGCCTCGTAGATGGCCTCGACCTTGGAGCGCACCTGCAACTTGCGGTAGGTGCGTTTCACGTAAGTCATGATCGTGTGCGGCGACACGTTCATGAACTGCGCGATCTCGTCGAAGGTGAAGCCCTTGGCGGCCAGGTGCAGCACCCGCGATTCCTGCTCGGACAGCGCCACCACCTGCTCATCGACCAGCGGCATCGGTGCCGACTCGCCGAAGCCGCGCGGATGGGCACCCGCCCCTTGCGGCGCCAGGCGCAGCAGCAGGCGGCGCGCGATCACCGGGGAGATCGGACTGCCGCCCGCGCGCAGCGAGCGCAACTGGCCGGGCAGGTCCAGCGCCAGCGAGTCCTTGAGCAGGTAGCCGGTCGCGCCGGCTTCGATGCTGGAGAGCACATGCTGCTCGTCGCCGAAGACCGAGATGACCATCACCTCGCACTCGGGCGCGACATGGGCGGCATGGCGGATCAGTTCGATCCCGCTGCCGCCGGGCAGGTCGAGGTCGACCAGCAACACGTCGGGACGCGTCTGGTCGAACATCTTCCGGCCCTGCTGGAGATCGGTGGCCATGCCCACCAGACGGATGTCCGGCGCTTTTTCCAGGGCATGGGCGAACGCTTCGCGGAAACGAAGCTGATCCTCGACGATCAAGACGCTGAACAGTGACATGCAATCCCTCACGGCTATGGAGCCGTTCCGGGGCGCATTCTGGGATGTCGCGTCTTTCAGCGGCAATCCCCAGCTTGCAGTGGTATGACCTTCGACCATCCCCGACTCCTGAGCGATACGCGAGGGCAAGCCTCGCGCCCGGAAACGACCGAGCCCCCTCGTTTGGAGGGGGCTCGTCGGGGGAAATCACCGCGCCGAGGCGGCGGTCATCCGGTCAATGCGAGCGGATCATCGTGCCGTAGGCCTGCTCGGACAGGATCTCCAGCAGCATCGCGTGAGGCACGCGGCCGTCGATGATGTGCACCGCCTTGACGCCGCTGCGGGCCGCATCCAGCGCCGAGGCGATCTTGGGCAGCATGCCGCCGGACAGCGTGCCGTCGGCGAAGAGCTCGTCGATCTCGCGGGCCGACAGGTCGGTCAGCAGGTTGCCCTGCTTGTCCAGCACGCCGGGGGTGTTGGTCAGCAGCACCAGCTTCTCGGCCTTGAGCACCTCGGCCAGCTTGCCGGCGACGACGTCGGCATTGATGTTGTAGCTCTCGTTGCTCTCGCCGAAGCCGATCGGGCTGATCACCGGGATGAACTGGTCGTCCTGCAGCGCCTTCACGACGCTGGGATCGATCGCGACGATGTCGCCGACCGAGCCGACGTCGTGTTCCTTGGACGGGTCGTCCTTGTCGACCATCTTGAGCTTCTTGGCGCGGATCATGCCGCCGTCGCGACCGGTCAGGCCGACCGCCTTGCCGCCGGCGACGTTGATCAGGCCGACGATGTCCTGCTGCACCTCGCCGGCCAGCACCCATTCGACGACGCTCATCGTCTCCTCGTCGGTGACCCGCATGCCCTGGATGAAGTGGCCCTTCTTGCCGAGCTTGTTGAGCGCGTCCTCGATCTGCGGGCCGCCGCCGTGCACCACCACCGGGTTCAGGCCGACCAGCTTCAGCAGCACCACGTCCTCGGCGAAGTCCTGCTGCAGCGCCGGATCGGTCATCGCGTTGCCGCCGTACTTGATGACGATGGTCTTGCCGTGGTACTTGCGGATGTAGGGCAGTGCCTGGGACAGCAGCTCCGCCTTGTCGCGCGGCGGGATGTGGCTGAGGTCGGCGTCGTGGACGGGCGGGGTGTTGCTCATGGTGCTGTCCGGATGAGGCGGAAGGGGTGGCGGGGTGAACCCTCCAGGGAGGGCGCGCAAGTCGAACGGGCGCCATTCTAGGACCGGCAAAATCGGCGCCATGCAAGTGCAGCAATACCTGAAGCTCTCGGTCCTGGTGGCGGTGCTGACCATCGCCCTGAAGACGGCCGCCTGGTGGTGGACCGGGTCGGTGGGCCTGCTGTCGGATGCGCTCGAATCGGGGGTGAATCTCGCCGGCGCCCTCTTCGGCCTGGCGATGGTGACGATCGCCCGCCGCCCGCCCGACGAGGACCACCCCTTCGGCCACCACAAGGCGGAGTACTTCTCCAGCGCCTTCGAGGGCGCGCTGATCCTGATCGCGGCGCTGGGCATCGCCTGGGCGGCCATCGACCGCTTGCGCGCGCCGCAGCCGCTCGAGCAACTGGGCGTGGGCATGGTGCTGTCGCTGGTGAGCACGGCCATCAACGGCGCGCTCGCCTGGAAGATGCTGCGGGCCGCGCGCGTGCACCGCTCCATCGCGCTGGAGGCCGACGCGCGCCATCTGTTCACCGACGTGTGGACCTCGGTCGGCGTGGTGGCCGGGCTGATCGGCGTGATGGTCACGGGCTGGACCTGGCTGGATCCGCTGCTGGCGATCCTCGTGGCGCTGAACATCCTGCGCGAGGCGGTGCACCTGATGTGGCGCTCCACCGCCGGGCTGATGGACATGGCGCTGGATCCCGAGGACCAGCGGGCGATCTCGTCGGTGCTGCAGGGATTCGAGTCGCCCGAGCTGCGCTTCGACCACGTCGCCACGCGCGTGGCGGGGCAGCGACGTTATGTCGACTTCCACCTGCACGTGCCGGCCCGGTGGACGCTGGGCGAGGCGGCGAAGCTGCGGGGCGAGGTCGAGCAGGCGCTGATGCGCGCCCTGCCCGGCATCCGCGCCAGCATCCAGCTGTTGCCGGTGAATGTCGAGACGCGCTTCGAGCAGCAGGCCGCCAAGGAAGGAACGCCGGAATGATCGCGCTGCTCCAACGCGTGAAGGAAGCCCGGGTCGATGTCGGCGACCACTGCACCGGACGCATCGGGCCCGGGCTGCTGCTGCTGGTCTGCGCCGAGCCGCAGGACGACGAGGCGGTGGCCGACAAGCTGCTGCAGAAGATCCTGAAGCTGCGGATCTTCAGCGACGAGGCCGGCAAGATGAACCGCAGCCTGCAGGACGTGGGCGGCGGACTGCTGATCGTCTCGCAGTTCACGCTGGCGGCGGACACCTCCGGCGGGAACCGGCCCAGCTTCACCGGCGCCGCGCCCGCCGAGTCCGGACGCCGGCTCTACGACCACCTGGTGCGCTCAGCCCAGGCACAGCACCCGGTCGTGCACACTGGCGAATTCGGCGCCGACATGCAGGTCAGCCTGGTCAACGACGGGCCGGTGACCATCCCGATGCGGATGTGACGGCGCGCGGCATGGCCGCCATCCCGACCGGAACGTCGACTCGAACGACCTCGAACCACCTTGAACGAACACCCGATGAAGGGGAGCCAACGATGATCAGCTACGTGACCCTGGGCAGCAACGACCGCCGCGCGGCGAAGGCCTTCTACGACGCGGCGCTGGCGCCGCTGGGGCTCAAGCCCGGCTATGCGGATGACGAGATGGTCGGCTACGGCCCCGAGGGCGGCGAGACCCAGCTGTGGATCGTGCAGCCGTTCAACGGCTTGGACGCGACCGCCGGCAACGGCACGATGCTGGGGCTGGCCGCCTCGACCCGCGCCCAGGTCGACGCCGTCCACGCGGCGGCACTGGCCGGTGGCGGCCGCGACGAAGGCCGTCCCGGCCTGCGCGAAAGCTACGGGCCCAATTTCTACGCGGCCTACTTCCGCGACCTCGACGGCAACAAGCTCTCGGTGGTGTGCCGCTCGCCGGCCTGACGCCACCTCGCCGCCCGGCCGGGCCCGGCAACGGCCGCTCATGAAAAAGCCCGCCAGGTGGCGGGCTTCTCGTGGTCGATCGGTCGGCGACCGCCGGCGATCGGTCAAGCGTCGGACGGCAATCAGTCGGCGTATTGGCCGGCCGCCTTGATGACCGGGGTCCACTTGTTGATCTCGGCCTCGACGAACTTCTTGTGCTCGGCCGGATTCACGCGGTTGTCGGTCACGATCACCGCGCCCAGCGCTTCCTCGCGCTTGTGGAACTCGGCATCCTTGAGCGCCGTCTTCAGCGCGGTGTTGATCTTCTCCAGCACGGCCTTGGGCGTGCCCTTGGGCGCGTACATGCCGTGCCAGATCGACACGTTGAAGCCCTTCACGCCGGATTCGTCCAGCGTCGGCAGCTTGGCCAGCGAGCCGCCCAGGCGCTTGGGCGTCGAGACCGCGAAGGCCTTGACCTTGCCGCCGTCGATCTGCGAGGTGGTGTTGGTGGTCTGGTCGCACATGATGTCGACCTGGCCGCCGATCAGGTCGGTCATGGCCGGGCCGGTGCCCTTGTAGGGGACGGTGGTCATGTCGATCTTGATCGTGCTCATGTAGAGCAGGCCGCACAGGTGCGAGGCCGAACCCAGGCCCGCGTTGGCCAGGTTGATCTTGCCCTGGTTGGCCTGGAGCCACTTCTGCAGCTCGGCGTAGTTGTTGGCCGGCAGGTTCGGACGGGAGATCAGCGTCATCGGCACTTCGTTGATCAGGCCGAGGTACTCGAAGTCGTCCAGGGTCTTGTACTGCAGGTTGCGGTACAGGGCCGGCGCGGTCGACATGCCGATGTGGTGCAGCAGCAGGGTGTAGCCGTCCGGCGCGGCCTTGGACACCTTGGTGGCGCCCAGCGTGCCGCCGGCGCCGCCGACGTTCTCGATCACGATGGTCGCATTCAGCGGCTTGCGCAGCGCCTCGGCCAGGTCGCGCGCGACCTTGTCGGTCGGGCCGCCGGCGGCGAACGGAACGACGATGGTCACCGGCTTGTCGGGATATTCGGCCCAGGCGGCGCCGACGCTCAGCAACGCGACACAGGCGAGCAAGGTCTTCTTCATGGCTGTCTCTTCCTCGATGGAGGTGTGGGTGATGGCGCGGATGCTAGGTCTCCGCCCTTCCCTGCAACCTTCGGAAACTACGTAAGCCGGGATAGCCCGGGGCATGAGACCGGGACATCTGCCGCGAAACAGCGGGAAATCAGTCGAACTTGCGCAGGTCCTCGATGACCTTTCCGTCGTTGGGCAGCGCGCCGGCCGCGACGAAGGCCACCTCGCCGCGCAGCTTGGTCACCTCGCGCAGGGCGACGGCCAGTTGGTCCGCCAGGCCCTCCGGCACGGCGCCGGCGGTCTCGACCCGCAGGGTCATCCGGTCCTGCGCCATCTCGCCCTCGACGACCAGCCGCCCGCGCTTCGCCTGGGGAAAGCGCCGCAGCACCTCGGCCACCTGGCCGGCATGCACGAACATCCCGCGCACCTTGGCGCTCTGGTCGGCGCGCCCCATCCAGCCCTTGATCCGCAGGTTGGTGCGCCCGGTCGGGCAGGTGCCCGGCAGCACCGCCGACAGGTCGCCGGTGCCGAAGCGGATCAGCGGGTAATCGGGGTTGAGCGTCGTGACGACGACCTCGCCGACCTCGCCCTCGGGCACCGGGTCGCCGGTGCCTGGCCGGACGATCTCGACAATGACGCCTTCGTCGACCACCAGGCCCTGCCGGGCCGAGGTCTCGTAGGCGATCAGGCCCAGGTCGGCGGTCGCGTAGCACTGGAAGCCGGTCACGCCGCGCTCGACGCACCAGTCACGCAGGGCGGCGGGGAAGGCCTCGCCGCTGACCAGCGCCTTGCGCACCGACAGCGGCTGGCCCTGTTCGGCCGCCTTGTCGAGCAGGATCTTCAGGAAGCTGGGCGTGCCGACGTAGGCGTGGGGCCGCAACTCGGCCATCGCCTGCAGCTGCAGCTCGGTGTTGCCGACGCCGCCGGCGAAGACGGTGCAGCCCAGGGCCTCGGCGCCGCCTTCCATCATGGCGCCGGCGGGCGTGAGGTGGTAGCTGAAGGAGTTGTGGACCAGGTCGCCGGCACGCAGGCCGGCCGCGTGCAGCGCGCGGCCGACACGCCAGTAGTCGCGGCCCAGGCCTTCGGGCTCGTAGATCGTGCCGGGTGACTGGAACACGCGGCGCGCGCCGGCGTCGCGCTTCAGGCCGCGCCAGCCGATCGTCGCGAAGCCGCCGAAGGGCTCGAAGGCCCCGCGCTCGCGGTCAGCGCGCACCGCCTGCTGGCGGGCCAGCAACTCCGACTTGCGCGTCACCGGCAGACGGGCCAGGGCGGCGCGGCTGCGGACGTGGTCGGGCTCGACCTCGGCCAGCAGTTCCGCGAAGGCGTCGGTGTGCTGCCGCGCATTGGCGATCTGGTGCGGCAGGGCCGCCATCAGGGCGGCCTCGCGGAGCGCGGGATCCCGGGCCTCGAGGGTGTCGTAGAAGTCCGCGGTCATCACTCGTCCGCCCATTGCGCGAGCCGGCGCTTGAGATCGTCCTGGAGCTTGCGCACGTCGGCGGCGCTGCGGCAGACGCGAGTCTCCCAGTCGGGACTGCGCATCGGCTTCTTCGCCAGCCGGGCGGTGATCTGTCCCTCGCCGGCGGCGAGCTGGAGCACTTCGCTGCCTTCGAAGCTCCAGGCGTCGCCGCGCTCGGTCAGCTGGCGCAGGTCCCGCAGCGCGCGGCGGAGCTGCACGAGCGCCTCCTCGGCTTTGAACGGCGGGGGCGCGAAGAAGTCGTTGTCCATGAACTGCTCTCCCTTGATCTCCTGGAATTGCCCTGAGCCGCCGACTCAGGCCAACCAGCGCTTGCGGCGCTTGTAGCTCTTGACGTCGCGGAAACTCTTGCGGTCGGTGCCGCCCATGCCGAGGTAGAACTCGCGCACGTCCTCGTTGTCGCGCAGCGCCCGGGCCTCGCCGTCCATGACGACGCGGCCGTTCTCGAGGATGTAGCCGTAGTCGGCGTAGCGCAGCGCCATGCTGGTGTTCTGCTCGGCGAGCAGGAAGGTGGTGCGCTCCTTCTGGTTGAGGTCGCGGACGATCTCGAAGACCTCCTCGACGATCTGCGGCGCCAGGCCCATCGACGGCTCGTCCAGCAACACCATCTTCGGGTTGGCCATCAGCGCGCGCCCGATCGCGCACATCTGCTGCTCGCCGCCGGAGGTGTAGGCGGCCTGCGACGTGCGCCGCGTCTTCAGGCGCGGGAAGTAGGTGTAGACCTTCTCGAGGGTCTCCGCCACCGCCGCCTTGCCGTCCTTGCGGGTGTAGGCGCCAGTCAGCAGGTTCTCCTCGATCGTCAGGTGCGCGAAGCAGTGCCGGCCCTCCATCACCTGGATGACGCCGCGGTCCACCATGGCCGAGGTGGACAGGCGCTCGATGCGCTCGCCGCGCAGCTCGATCGAGCCCTTGGTCACCTCGCCACGCTCGCCGGCGAGTAGGTTGCTGACGGCGCGCAGCGTCGTCGTCTTGCCCGCGCCGTTGCCCCCGAGCAGCGCCACGATGCGCCCTTCGGGCACCTGCATCGACACGCCCTTCAACACGAGGATGACGTGGTTGTAGATGACCTCGATGCCGTTGACGTTGAGTAGCACGTTGCTCATGGGATGCGAGTCCTTGGCAGCTCACCCGCCCCTTGGGGGCGGGACGGGGTGGGGTGACATCTGCCCCGCCCGCTTGGAGGGCGGGGATGGGGTGGGAGCGAAACGATGGAGAAGGCTTCCAGAGCCGTGTTCACCGGGTGAATGGGAGCTTCCAGAGTTCCGCTGCGCGGCATCAGCTCTGGCAGTCCGCGGGCGAGCGCCGCGTGACCTTCTTGTCGCTGGCGTACTTGTCCGCCGCCGCCTTCACCATCGGCTTGAGGATCTGCTCATCGGCCTGCAGCCAGTCGGACGTGAAGTTCCACTTGCTGCCGTCCCAGGTGTGGACGCGCGCCCAGGTGGAGCCCATGTGGTCCTGGCAGGAGGTCGAGATCGGCCGGATCAGGTTGCCCAGGCCCAGCGCATCGAGCCGCTTCTGGTCGATCGACAGGTTCTCCAGGCCCCAGCGCACCTGCTCGCCGGTCATCACCTTGCCCTTGCCGAAACGCTCCTGCGCGCGGCGGATCGCCTCGACGCTCAGCATCGAGATGATCATCCCGCGCGTGTACAGCACCGAGCCCACCTCGTCCTTCGGCCCGCTGCCCTGGCCCTTCTCATGCACATGCTTCAGGATGTCCTGCATGACCTTGGCCTGCTGGCCCGAGCCATTCAACGCCAGCGCGTTGTAACCCTTCGCGCCCTCGCCCACGTCCTTGACGTCGGGCTCCGCGCCCGCCCACCACACGCCGTACATCTTCTCGCGCGGGTAGCCGGTGGCCTGCGCTTCCTTCAGCGCCGTCGAGTTCATCACGCCCCAGCCCCACAGCAGCACGTAGTCCGGACGCTGCTGGCGCACCTGCAGCCACGCCGACTTCTGCTCGACGCCGGGCGCGGTCACCGGGATCTTCACCAGCTCGAAGCCATGCATCTTCTGCCGCTCCTCCAGCAGCGGGATCGGCTCCTTGCCAAAGGGCGAGTCGTGATAGACCAGCGCGATCTTCCTGCCCTTGAGCTTGTCGAAGCCGCCCTCCTTCTTCGCCAAGTGCTGGATCAGCATGTCGGCCGCCGTCCAGTAGCTGCCCATCATCGGGAAATTCCACTTGAAGACGTTCCCGTCCTGCGACGCCGACAGCCCGTACCCCAAGGTCACCAGCGGGATCTTGTCGTTGGGCACCTTGTCCGTCAGCGCGAAAGTGATGCCCGTGGCCTGGGGATCGAAGAGCGACGCGCCCTTGCCCTTCAGGCGCTCGTAGCACTCGACGCCCTTGTCGGTGGCGTAGCCGGTCTCGCATTCCTCGAAGGTGATCTTCACGCCGTTGATGCCGCCATCGCGCGCATTGATCAGCTTCAGGTAGTCCTGCTTGCCGTTGGCCCACGGCGTGCCGTTGGGGGCGTACGGGCCCGTGCGGTACACCAGCAGCGGGATGAACTGCTCCTTGGCCTGCGCCAGCGCGGCGCCCGGGCCGCCCAGCACGCCAGCCGCCGCGGCCGCCAGCATCACCGCGGCACGCGCCGCCTTCATCGTGGACTTGTTCAGCTTCATCGGTCTGTCTCCTGGTGGCACTCGTGATGCCTTGTTGAATGTGTCGGAACCGGTGGGACTGCGGGAACTTCGGAAACCGGGGATCAGGCGCGGCCGACCCGAAGGGTCAATGCGGGAACGGCCACAGCCGCAGCTTCTCCTTCGCGATCTGCCACAGGCGGGCCAGGCCATGCGGCTCGACGATCAGGAAGAACACGATCAGCGCGCCGAAGATCATCGTGGTCAGGTGCGAGGCCAGCGCGGTGTCGATCGGGATGCCGAACCAGTACGGCAGGTTGTCCAGCATGATGGGCAGCACCACCAGGAAGGCGGCACCGAAGAACGCGCCGGCGATGGAACCCAGCCCGCCGATGATCACCATGAACAGCAGCTGGAAGCTGCGATCGATCGAGAATGCCGCCGGCTCCCACGAGCCCAGGTGCACGAAGGCCCACAGCGCGCCCGCCACGCCGACGATAAAGCTGCTGACCGCGAAGGCACTCAGCTTCGCCGCCATCGGCCGGATGCCGATCACCGCTGCGGCGACGTCCATGTCCCGCATCGCCATCCAGCTGCGGCCGATGTGCCCGCGCACCAGGTTCTTCGCGATCAGTCCGAACACCAGCACGAAGCCCAGGCAGAACAGGTACTTCTGCACCGGCGTCTCCACCGGCAGCCCCAGCACCGACAGGCCGGACACGCCCACCGACCCCGACGGCGAATCGTTCGTCAGCCACTTGATGCGCAGGAATGCCCAGTCGCAGAAGAACTGCGCCGCCAGCGTCGCGACAGCCAGGTACAGGCCGCGGATCCGCAGCGACGGAATGCCGAAGAGCACGCCCACCACCGTCGCGCACAACCCGCCCAGCAGGATGGCGGCGATCACCGGCATGCCGTCCACCCGCGCCAGGAAGTTGAACGCCGCGTAGGCCCCCACCGCCATGAAGCCGCCGGTGCCCAGCGAGATCTGCCCGCAGTAGCCGACCAGGATGTTCAGGCCCAGCGCCGCCAGCGACAGGATCAGGAACGGGATCAGGATCGCGCGCAGCAGGTACTCGCTCGCGAGTCCCGGCACCACGATGACCGCCAGCGCCAGCAGCATCAGCATTGCCACCCGGTCCTGCGCGATCGGGAAGATCTGCTGGTCCGCGCCGTAGCTCGTCTTGAACTGGCCGTTCTCGCGATAGAGCATGTTGTTCTCCGTTCAGACCCGCTCAGACGCGGTCGATGATCTTGTAGTTCCGGCCGGGCCCCTGGCCCTTGACGTTCACTTCGTTCACGTCAGCCTCCTCTGAAAGATCATCGATCGCTACACGCGATCGATGATCTTTTCGCCGAAGAGGCCCTGCGGCCGCAGCAGCAGGAACACCAGCGCCAGCACGTAGGCGAACCAGATCTCGATGCCGCCGCCCAGCGCCGGCCCGAGGTAGATCTCCGACAGCTTCTCGCCGACGCCGATGATCAGTCCGCCGATGATCGCGCCCGGCACCGAGGTCAGCCCGCCCAGGATCACCACCGGCAGCGCCTTGAGCGCGACCAGCGACAGCGAGAACTGCACGCCGAGCTTGGAGCCCCAGATGATGCCGGCCACCAGTGCGACGAAGCCCGCCACGCTCCACACGATCACCCAGATGCGCGACAGCGGAATCCCGATCGATTGCGCCGCCTGGTGATCGTCCGCCACCGCGCGCAACGCCCGGCCGGTGCCGGTGAAGCGGAAGAACAGCGTCAGCGCCGCGACCAGCGCCGCGGCGATCAGCGCCGCCGCCAGGTCCTCCTGGTTGACCATCACGCCGCCCTGGAAGCGCTGCTCCATCAGGAACACCGGATCCTTGGGCAGGCCGACGTCGATCTTGTAGATGTCCGAGCCGAACAGCGTCTGCCCGAAGCCGTCCAGGAAGTAGGTGATGCCCAGCGTCGCCATCAGCAGCGTGATGCCCTCCTGGTTGACCAGGCGCGAGAGCACCAGCTTCTGGATCAGCCAGGCGACCGCCACCATCAGCGCCATCGCCACGAGGAACGCGAGCAGGTTGACGGCCAGCTTGCCGCTCAGGCCGGTCCAGCGCGGGATCCATTCGGCAAAGCGCGCCATGGCCAGCGCCGCGAACAGCACCATCGCGCCCTGCGCGAAGTTGAAGACGCCCGACGCCTTGAAGATCAGCACGAAGCCCAGCGCCACCAGCGAATACAGCATGCCGGTCATCAGGCCGCCGATCAGGGTCTCGAGGAAGAAGCCCATCGTCGTCTCCCGTTCAATGCGACGCGCCGAGGTAGGCGCGGATCACGTCCTCGTTGGCGCGGACCTCGTCAGGCTTGCCGTCGCCGATCTTGCGCCCGTAGTCCAGCACGACGACACGGTCGCTGATGTCCATCACCACGCCCATGTCGTGCTCGATCAGCACGATGGTGGTGCCGAACTCGTCGTTGACGTCCAGGATGAAGCGGCACATGTCCTGCTTCTCCTCGACGTTCATGCCCGCCATCGGCTCGTCGAGCAGCAGCACCCTGGGCTCCATCGCCAGCGCCCGGCCCAGGTCGACGCGCTTCTGCAGCCCGTAAGGCAGCCGTCCCACCGGGGTCTTGCGATGCGCCTGGATCTCGAGGAAGTCGATGATGCGCTCGACGTGCTCGCGATGCGCGGTCTCCTCGCGCTCGGCCGGACTCCACCATGGATTGCGGAACGCCTGCGCGAACAGCCCGGTGCGCATGCGCAGGTTGCGGCCGCTCATGATGTTGTCCAGCACGCTCATGCCCTTGAACAGCGCCAGGTTCTGGAAGGTCCGCGCGACGCCCATCTCGGCCATGCGGCGCAGCCGGGTGCGCGGGCTCAGCAGGCGGACATCCTCGCCGCGGAACAGCACGCGGCCGGCCTGCGGCTGGTAGACGCCGTTGATGCAGTTCAGCATCGAGCTCTTGCCGGCGCCGTTGGGGCCGATGATGGCGCGGATCTCGTGCTCGCGGACGTCGAAGCTGATGTCGTTGAGCGCCTTCACGCCGCCGAAGGACAAGGTGATGTTGCTGACCTCGAGGATCACCTCGCCGACGCGACGCGTCGCGGAAGGCGTGGCGGTCGCGGCGGGCGCGCCGGGGTCCGTGGCGCCCGGCGCGGCGGCATCTTGAAACAGCGCCGGGGCGGGCGCGGCGGCGGAGGCGCCGACGGATGCGCCGACGGATGCGCCGAGAGTGCCGGCGGCAGAGGCTGTGGCGGTGGCAGTGGCGCTCATCAGGCGGCCCTCCGGGTCGGCGAGAAGGTGCGGGCCTCCTCGATGCGCAGGTCGGCGGCGACCTTGCCGGTGCGGCCGTCCTCGAAGCGGACCGCCGTCTCGATGAACTGCGACGGCTTGCCGTCGTAGAGCGCGTCGATCAGCACGCGGTACTTGTCGGCGATCGCGCCGCGGCGGACCTTGCGGGTGCGCGTCAGCTCGCCGTCGTCGGCGTCGAGTTCCTTGTGCAGCACCAGGAAGCGGGTGATCTGGCTGCCGGCCAGGCGCTCGTCCTGCGCGAGGTCGGCATTGACCTTCTCGACGCAGTCGCGGATCAGCGCGTAGACCTCGGGCTTGCCGGCCAGGTCGGTGTAGCCGGCGTAGGCCAGGTTGCGACGCTCGGCCCAGTTGCCGACCGCCTCGAAGTCGATGTTGATGAACGCGCAGACGCGATCGCGCCCATCGCCGAAGGCGACCGCCTCCTTCACGAAGGCGAAGAACTTCAGCTTGTTCTCCACGTACTTGGGCGCGAACATGGCGCCGTCGTGCGCGCCGCCGCTGAGGCGGCCGACGTCCTTGGCGCGGTCGATGATCTTCAGGTGGCCGCCGGCATCGAGGAAGCCCGCGTCACCGGTGCGGTACCAGCCGTCGGCGCCCAGCACCTCGGCCGTCGCGTCCGGGTTCTTGTAGTAGCCCTTGAGCAGGCCGGGCGATCGCACCAGGATCTCGCCGTTGTCGGCAAGGCGGATCTCAACGCCATCGATCGGCACGCCGACGGTGTCGGCGCGCGCTTCGTGATCCGGCTGCAGGCAGACGAAGACCGCGGTCTCGGTCGAGCCGTACAACTGCTTGAGGTTGATGCCGATCGACCGGTAGAAGCTGAAGAGGTCCGGCCCGATAGCCTCGCCGGCGGTGTAGGCGACGCGCACCCGCGAGAAGCCCAGCGCGTTGCGCAGCGGCCCGTAGATCGCGAGGTCGCCGAGCCGGTACTTGAAGCGGTCCCAGGCGCCGACCGGCTTGCCGTCCATCAGCGAGGGCCCGACGCGATGGGCCAGGGCCATGCAACGGGCGAACAGCCAGCGCTTGGGCGCGCCGGCGTCCTCCATCCGGATCATCACGCTGGTGAGCAGGCCCTCGAAGACGCGCGGCGGGGCGAAGTAGTAGGTGGGTCCGATCTCCTTGAGATCGATGCTCACGGTGCTCGCCGACTCGGGGCAGTTGACGACGTAGCCGCAGGCGAGCCACTGTGCGTAGCTGAAGATGTTCTGGCCGATCCACGCGCACGGCAGGTAGGCGAGCACCTCCTCGTCATGCGTGAGCCGGTCGAAGCGCGCGCCGGCCTGGGCGCGGTCGATCAGCGTCGCATGCGTGTGGACCACGCCCTTCGGATGGCCGGTGGTGCCGGAGGTGAAGAACATCGCCGCCACGTCCTCGGCGCGGCCGGCCTCGACCTCGCGTTCGAACCAGCCCGGATGCCGCATCGCATGGGCACGGCCGTCGTCGCACAGGCCGTCGATCGAGGCCAGTCCGTCGGCGGCGTAGTGACGCAGGCCGCGCGGATCGTCGAACCAGACACGGCGCAGCGCCGGGCACTGGTCGCGGATTTCGAGCAGCTTGTCGACCTGCTCCTGGTCCTCGACGACGGCGAAGGCGACCTCCGCGTTGTGCAGCGGATAGACGAACTCGGCGGCGACAGCGTCCTGGTAGAGCGGCACCGGGATCGCGCCGAGCGACTGCGCGGCGAGCATCGCCGCATAGAGCCGGGGACGGTTCTCGCCAATGACGACGAGGTGCTGGCCGCGCGTCATGCCGGCGGCGGCGAAGCCATGCGCGAGGTCGCGCACCAGCGCGGCGAGCGCCGACCAGCTCAGCGTCTGCCAGATGCCGAGCTCCTTCTCGCGCAGCGCCGGCGCGTGAGGGCGCTGGCGGGCGTGATCGAGCAGCAGGCGGGGGAAGGTCTGGTCCACCGTCGTCTCCTTGTGGTCCCCGCTGTCGCCTCTCTGGCGGAGGCGCTCATGCCGCGGGGGTTGATGGACTGTAGGCCGGCTCATTGACGCCGTGTTGTCGTTGCGACGACATTCCTAGGGAGAGTTCGGGGCAGCGTTTTCCCCAGGGGGTCGCGTCAGGCTGTTGTCATGCGCCGGCGCGATGAACGGGGGATGGCCTCGATCACCGACACCGCTGTCCACGCCGCGCTGGGTTCGCCGTCCCCGCTGCCCCTGCGCCCGCCCCTGTCCGGGGCCGTGCCGACGCAGCCGCTGCGGCTGCGGGCGCGGGCCGCGAGCGCGCAGGAGATGGGCGCCATCCCCTGGCTGAAGGCGATCGAGCCGGAGCTGCGCGAACGCGTCTCCGCCAGCATCCAGGTGGCCGAGGTGGAGGTCGGCGAGCGCATCTGCCGCATCGGGCGCGAAGCCAATTTCTGGTTCGGTGTCATCGACGGCCTGCTCAAGATGAGCAACGACGAGGCGGCGGCGCGCCAGGTCACCTTCACCGGCGTGCCGCCGGGTGGCTGGTTCGGCGAGGGGACGCTGCTCAAGCGCGAGGCCTACCGCTACAACATCCAGGCGCTGCGGCGCAGCGTCGTCGCCGGCTTGCCGCTGGACAGCTTCCATGAATTGCTGGAGACCAGCCTGGCCTTCAACCGCTACGTGCTGAACCAGCTCAACGAGCGGCTGGGCCAGTTCATCGCCGCCCGCGAGATCGACCGCCAGAGCGATCCCGACCTGCGGGTCGCCCGCAACCTGGCGGCGCTGTTCCATCCCCAGCTGTATCCCGGCGTGAACGGGCTACTGCGCATCACGCAGCAGGAACTGGGGCATCTGGTGGGGCTCTCGCGCCAGCGCGTCAACGAGGCCCTGCGCCATCTGCAGGCGCAGCGGCTGATCGCGGTCGAGTACGGCGGGCTTCGCGTGCTGGACCTGGGGGGACTGCGGGTCTATCCGCAGCAGTAGCGGCGCCGGGTGGGCGCCGGGTGGGCGTCGGTCCGCGGGCTGAAGGCCAGCCCAGGCGACCACCAGATTCCTTACGCGCCGAACGGCGTGGCCTCGGGTTGCGCCGGCGGATGCGCCGCGTACTGCGCGGCGTTGATCTCGTAGAGCAGGCTGGCCGCCTCACCGGGATGCTCGGCGACCGAGCCGGTCAGCCGCAGCCCGACGCGCTCCAGCGTCTTGCGCGCCGCGGTGTTGCCCGGCGCCAGCAGCGCCTGCACCGAGGTCGCATGCAGGCTGTCGAAGGCCAGCGCCAGCGCCGCCAGCGACATCTCCGCCGCGTAGCCGCGCCCCCAGTGGTCGGACAGGAAGTGGAACTCCAGCAGCAGCGCCGGCGCGCCGCAGATCCGCCCCCGGCTCAGGCCGCCGAAGCCGATCGCCCCGAGCGACGGCTGCTCGCGCAGCGCGACCGCCCACGGCCCCAGCCCGTCCCGCGTCCACAGCGCGCGCCATTGCTCCAGCCGCTCGGACATGGCGGGACCGCCGGATTCGAATCGACGATTCGCCGGGTCGCACAGCAGGTCGCGGAAGGTCCGGGCGTCGGCGGCCGCAGGCGGGCGCAGGGTCAGGCGGGGCGTCTGGGTGAGCCGCTCGACAGCCGGGATGGAGAAGATGGGGGCAAGCATAGGGGTTAACCCGTAAATTATGCGCCCCTGGCGGATTTCAAGCCATCTCCCGACCGCTCGGTCGGTGACGGCAACGGGACTTGCGTCACGAAAGGTGACGAAGCCGTTGAAACCCTGGAAGTTTTGGCATCTTGCGCGCACATCGCCCGATCTGACGGCGTCCGTTAGACCGCCGTGGCGTGCGACAGCCCCAAGACAGGTCGCCGCAGACCAACTGGCATAGCATTCCCGGCATACGCGGGGCCTGCGGGGGAGCGATCCCCCGCCTGGGCTCCCTCCCCAGGACGACGCGGCGCCCGGCGCCGCAGGAACGTGAGCTCGTGATGAAGCTGCTGGTCATCGAAGACAACCCGGACATCGTCGCCAACCTGTTCGCCTACCTCGAGCCGATGGGTTACGAGCTGGACGTGGCCCGCAACGGCCTGGGCGGGCTGGCGCAGGCCGCCGCCGGCTCCTACGACGCGATCGTGCTGGACCTGACCCTGCCCGGCCTGGACGGACTGGACGTGGCCCGGCGGCTGCGCAAGGATTTCCGCCGGCCGACGCCCATCCTGATGCTGACCGCGCGCGACACCATCGCCGACAAGGTCACCGGCTTCGAGAGCGGCGCCGACGACTATCTGGTCAAGCCCTTCTCGCTGGTCGAACTGGAGATCCGCCTCAAGGCGCTGATGCGGCGCTCCCACGGACTGAACCTGAGTTCGGCGGTGAGCTACGCCGATGTGAGCTTCGACCCCGACACCCTGGAAGCCACCCGCGCCGGCAAGCCGCTGCAGCTCACGCCCACCGGCTACAAGCTGCTCTCCGCCCTGCTGCGCGAGGCCCCCAAGCTGGTCCGCCGCGAGGACCTGGAACGCGAGGTCTGGGGCAACGATCCGCCCGACAGCGACGCGCTGCGCACCCATATCCACGCCCTGCGCGCGGCGCTGGACAAGCCCTTCCCCGTCCCGCTGCTGAAGACCCATCCGGGCATCGGATACCGGCTGGTGTCGCCCGATGCGGGCTGAGTCCCCGGGGATCCGCCGCCCCTGGCGCCTGCGCTCCACCGCCGCGCCGACGACGCTGCGCACGCGCGTCGCCGCGGCCTTCCTGCTGCTGACCCTGCTGGTCTGCGGCGCCTTCGCCGTGGCGGCGGTGCGCATCGCCTCGAGCATCGAGGACCGCCTGATCGACCAGCGCCTGGGCCGCACCGCCGACGAGCTGATCGCCCGCGAGCGACAGGGCCTGGAGCCCGACCTGCCGCCCAGCGTCACGCTCTACCGCGGCACCGAGATCCCGGCCCCGCTGCGCGGAAAGCCGCCCGGCAAGTACACGCTGCCGCAGGACGGCCAACTGGTCAGCGCGCTGATCCGGGACGACCTCGGCCCGGTCTTCGTGCTGACCGACCGCGACGAGGACTTCGCCAAGATCGAGGCCGGCGTGTACGGCCTGCTCGGCCTGGCCTTCGTCTGCTGCCTGGGGCTGGCGCTGTTCCTGGCGCAGCTGACCGCGAGCCGCATCGTCGCGCCGGTGACCGCCCTGGCCCGCGCGGTGGAAACCGGCGCCGCGCCGCGCGAGTACCCGCTGCAGGATTCCACCGACGAGCTGGGCGTGCTGTCGCGCGCCTTCGCGGCCAAGACCGAGGCCCAGCAGCGCTACCTGGACCGCGAGCGCTGGTTCACCGGCGATGTCAGCCATGAGCTGCGCACACCGCTGGCGGTGATGCTGGGCGCCGCCGAGGTCCTGAAGGCCCGCCTGCACGGCCGCGACGACATGGTCGAGCTGGCCGAGCGCATCCGCCGCACCGCCGCCGACACCAGCGAGCGCGTCGTGGCGATGCTGCTGCTGTCGCGCGATCCGGCCAGCATCGGCGCGCCGCCCACCGCGGTGCTGCCGCTGCTGCGCCAGGAAATGGAGCGCTGCCGGCCGCTGCTCAAGGGCAAGGACGTCGAGATGACGCTGCATGCCGCGCCCGATGACGCCGGCCTGGAAGTGCCCGCGCGGCCGGAACTCGCGGCGATCGCGCTGGGCAACCTGATCCGCAACGCCTGCCAGTTCACCGAGGAGGGCCGCGTCGACATCCGGCTGGAGGCCGGCCGCGTCGTCATCGAGGACACCGGCATCGGCATTCCGCCAGCCGTGCGCGACCGCATCTTCGACCGCTTCATGCAGGTGGACCCGGCCGGCGCCGGCAGCGCCGGGCTGGGCCTGGCCATCGTCAAGCGCGTGGCCGAGCACCTGGGCTGGACCGTCAGCCTGGAAGCGCCCGCCCACGGCGGGACGCGCTTCGCGCTGAGCTTCGGGCAGGCATCCACAGGCCGCGCGGGCCCCGATGACGGCCCCAACGACGGCCACGATCGCCGGCCGCAGGCCCCGGAGCGGGACATTCTCCCCACTTGAAGCGACACATCCGCTGGACGGGTCGGCCGTCCACCTATACTGTATGCATATACAGTCCCCAACGCCGGTGTCACGACCGGCGTTGTCGTCTCTCCCGCCGACCGACCCGCCATGTCCGCCCTGCCCTTGCCCCTTCCCCCCGCCGTGGCCGAGGCCGTCTGGCGCGGCGACGCCCTGGGCCGCGGCACCGACACGGTCTGGCCCAGCGGCTTCGACGCGCTGGACGCTGAACTGCCCGGCGGCGGCTGGCCCGGACGCCAGCTGACCGAGCTGCTGCTGCCGCAGTTCTCGCTGGCCGAATGGCGGCTGGCCGGCCCGGCGCTGCGGCGAGTGGTCGCCGACGGCGCCGCGGTGGCGATGATCGGCCCGCCCAAGCGTCCGCACCTGCCCGGCCTGATGCACCTGGGGCTGGACGAGCGCCACCTGGTCTGGATCGACGCGCGAGCGCCCTCGGAGCGGCTCTGGTGCGCCGAGCAGCTGATCAAGTCCAACGCCGCCGGCGCGGTGCTGGCCTGGATGCCGCAGGCCGCGCCGGAACAGCTGCGGCGACTGCAGGTGCTGGCGCAGTCCTTCGAGGGGCCGGTGTTCCTGTTCCGGCCGCTGGCCGCGCGCCACGATCCCTCGCCGGCGCCGCTGCGGCTGCAGGTGACGATCGATGTCGACTGGGCGCTGGACGTCCTGATCCTCAAGCGCAAGGGCCCCGCCCATGAGACGCCGCTGCGGCTGGCGTCCATTCCGGGCGGGCTCGAGCGGGTGCTGACGCCGCGGGTGATGCGGCCCAGCACGATGCGCCCGGTCGCGCCGGTCGCGCCGATCACACCCGAAGCAGTGCCCGCCGCACCGTCCGCCGCCTTGTCCGAATCCCCGCGCGAGCCGCAGCCGCTCGCCCTGTTTCCGGAGCTGACCGATGTTGTGGGTCGCCCTGATCCTGCCGCCTCGTCCGCCGGCGCCCTCCGCTGATCCGGTCGCGCCGCCGGACCACCCCTGGGGGATCTGTCCGGAGGCGCAGGCAGGACTGGCCGTGTGGTGTCTTCAGTTCACGCCGCGCGTGGCGCTGATGGAGGACGCCGTCGTCATGGAGGTCGAGGCCAGCCTGCGGCTGTTCCGCGGCCTGGGCGCGCTCCAGGCGCGCATCGCCGACGAGGCGCCGGACCTGGGCGCCGTTGGCATCGGCTGGGCGCCGACGGCCACCGCCGCGCTGGTGCTGGCGCGCTGCGGCGTGCCAGACCTGGGCGGCCGGCTGCTGCAGGCGGTGCTGGATCCGCTCCCGCTACAGGCGCTGAGCGCAGGCGCCGACCACGCCGAGCCGCTGAGCCGCGCCGGCATCAACACGCTGGGCCAGTTGCGGGCCTTGCCGCGCGGCGGCATCAGCCGGCGCTTCGGCGCGGCGCTGCTGGCGATGCTGGACCAGGCCTACGGGCTGCGCCCGGAGGCGCACCGCTGGGAGGTGCTGCCCGAGGATTTCCACGCCCGCATCGAGTTGCCCGGCCGCGTGGACCACGCGCCGGCGCTGCTGCTGGGCGCGCGGCCGCTGCTGATGCGGCTGTGCGGCTGGCTGGCCGCCCGCCATGCCGGTGCGACCGGCGTGACGCTGCACTGGGTGCATGACTCGATGCGCGCCAAGGATGCTGGCGACGGCGGGTCGCTGACGATCCGCACCGCCGAGCCGATCCGCGCGCTCGAGCACTTCTGCCGGCTGATGGCCGAGCACCTGGCCAAGACCCGGCTGCTGGCGCCGGTGGGCGAGCTGCGGCTGGAGGCGATCGGGGTCCAGGCCCTGACCGAGGACAGCGCCTCGCTGCTGCCCGACACGGTGCGCACCGGCGAGACGCTCTACCTGACGCTGGAGCGCATCGCCGCGCGCCTCGGCCCGGAGCGGGTGCTTCAGCCGGCGCCTGGCGACGATCACCGGCTCGAATGGATGACGCGCTGGCAGCCCGCCACCGACAGCCAGCGCGCCGGCGCCTCGGGCAACGGCCGCCGCCGCGCGGTGGCGCGGCCCGCGCCGTCCATGCCCGAACCCGGCTTCCTGCTGGAGCCGCCGCTGCGCCTGGCGCTGCGCGATCACCGGCCCCACTACCAGGGCGCGCTGACCTTGCTGGTCGGCCCCGACCGCGTCGAGGGCGGCTGGTGGGACCGCCTGCCGGCGCGAGCACCAGCGGACGCGGCAGTCGAGACCGGCGCCGGCGTCCGGGACCAGACCGCGCCGGCCTTCACCGCGCTGGTGCCGCGGGACGACGCGGCGATGGTGGCGATCGGCCACCGCAACGTCGTGCGCGACTACTGGATCGCGGTCAACGACAACGCCGGCGTCGTCGCCATCTTCCGGCAGCCGCTGGACGATGGCGGCAGCGCCTGGTTCCTGCACGGCGTCTACGCCTGAACGGAGTCGAGCGATGACCGCCCCGCCTGCCCTGCCCGCCGCGCTGCCGGACTACGCCGAACTGCGCTGCCTCAGCAACTTCAGCTTCCTCAAGGGCGCCAGCTGGCCCGAGGAACTGGTCGAGCGCGCCAAGGAGCTCGGCTACAGCGCGCTCGCGATCACCGATGAATGCTCGATGGCCGGCATCGTGCGGGCGCATGTGGCCGCGAAGCGGCACGGGCTGAAGCTTCTGGTCGGCAGCCAGTTCCGCATCGACCCGCGCGACGGCGCCGACCCGGACGAGCCTCCCTTCACCCTGGTGGCGCTGGCCTGCAACCTGAACGGCTACGGCAACCTGTGCCAGTTGATCTCGCGGCTGCGGCGCTCGGCCGACAAGGGCAGCTACCGCTGCACGATCGACGACTTCGGCCCCCAGGCGCTGGATGACTGCGTCGTCATCGCCTGCCCGGACCGGCATGCGGCGGCGGCGCCGCTGCTGGCGATGTCGCGCTGGCTGCTGTCGCGCTTCACCGGCCGCTGCTGGCTGGGCGTGACCCAGACCCGCGAGCTCGACGACGAAAGCCGCCTGCTGCGGCTGCGCGAGGCGGCCGCGCTGACCGAGATCCCGCTGGTGGCCGTCGGCGACGTCACCATGCATGTGCGCAGCCGCAAGCCGCTGCAGGACGTGTTGACCGCGACCCGGCTGGGCCGGCCGCTGACCGAGTGCGGCCAGGCGCTGGACCGCAACGCCGAGCGCCACCTGCGCGCGCGCGGCCGGCTCGGGCTGGCCTTCCCGGCCGCGCTGCTGGCGGAGACCCTGCAGGTGGCCGCCCGTTGCGACTTCAAGCTGGACGAGCTGCGCTACCACTACCCGTCCGAGGTGGTGCCCAAGGGCGAGACGCCGGCCAGCCATCTGCGCCGGCTGACCTATGAAGGCGCGGGCCGGCGCTGGCCCGACGGCATTCCTCCGATGGTCACCGAGCAGATCGAGCGCGAGCTCGCGCTGATCGAGGAACTGCGCTACGAGCATTACTTCCTCACCGTGGCCGACATCGTCCACTTCGCGCGCTCGCAGGGCATCCTGTGCCAGGGGCGCGGCAGCGCCGCCAATTCCATCGTCTGCTACTGCACCCATGTGACCGAAGTCGATCCGCAACGGATGCAGGTGCTGTTCGAGCGCTTCATCAGCAAGGAACGCAACGAGCCGCCGGACATCGACATCGACTTCGAGCACGAGCGCCGCGAGGAAGTCATCCAGTACCTCTATCGCAAGTACACCCGCGAGCGCGCGGCGCTGGCGGCGGTGGTGATCTCCTACCGCGTCAAGAGTGCGCTGCGCGACGTCGGCAAGGCGCTGGGCTTCGAGCCGGAGACGCTGGACACGCTGTGCGGCAACCACCAGTGGTGGGACGGCCAGACCATCGACGCGGAGCGGCTGCGCGAATCGGGCCTGGACGCCAACGACCTGGCGGTGCGGCAACTGGTGGAGATCACCTCGGAGCTGCTCGGCTTCCCGCGCCATCTGTCGCAGCACCCGGGCGGCTTCGTGCTGACGCAGGGGCCGCTGACGCGCATGGTGCCGGTGGAGAACGCGTCGATGCCCGATCGCACGGTGATCGAATGGGACAAGGACGACCTCGACGCGATCGGGCTGCTCAAGGTCGACGTGCTGGGGCTGGGCATGCTGACGGCAATCCGCAAGACACTGGACTTCATCGGCAAGCGCCAGCGGGCGCCTTTCGAGGTCAAGGACATCCCGATCGAGGACAAGGCCACCTACGAAATGATCCAGCGCGCCGAGACGATCGGCGTGTTCCAGATCGAAAGCCGGGCGCAGCGCAGCATGCTGCCGCGCCTGAAGCCCAAATGCTTCTACGACCTGGTGATCGAGGTCGCGATCGTGCGTCCCGGGCCGATCCAGGGCGGGATGGTGCATCCCTACCTGCAGCGGCGGCAGGGGCTGGAACCGGTGGTCTATCCAAGCGGATTGGAATCGGTGCTGGACCGCACGCTGGGGGTGCCGGTGTTCCAGGAACAGGTGATGCAGATCGCGATGATCGCGGCCGGCTTCACCGGCGGCGAGGCCGACGAGCTGCGGCGCTCGATGGCGGCCTGGAAGCGCAAGGGCGACCTGGGGAAATACCGCGAGAAGCTGATCGAGGGGATGCGCGCGCGCGACTACCCGGTGTCCTTCGCGGAACAGATCTTCGAGCAGATCAAGGGTTTTTCGGAGTACGGCTTCCCGGAGTCGCATGCCGCGTCGTTCGCGCTGCTGGTCTACAGCAGCAGCTGGCTCAAGAAGCATCGCCCGGCGGAGTTCCTGGCGGGGATGCTGAATGCGCAGCCGCTGGGCTTCTATTCACCGAGTCAGCTGGTGCAGGACGCCAGGCGCAATGGTGTCGAGGTGCGGCCGCCGGACGTGATGCACAGCGACTGGGACTGCACGCTGGAACGTACCGATGGCCGGGTGATCCGGCCCACGCGTCGCGGCAAGGAGGCCGAGGCGCTTGATGCGCGGCCGCTGGACCAGGACGGCATCGCGCAGGACGAGGACGGCGACCCCCATCTGGAGTCGGACGAAGCGCTGGCGATCGACGCGGCGCCGGTGGCGGTGCGGCTGGGACTGCGGCTGGTGAAGGGCCTGCAGCAGGCCTCGGCGGCGGCGATCTGCCTCGAGCGCAGACGCGGCCCGTTCAACGACGCGGAGGACCTGGCGCGCCGCACCGGCCTGAACCAGCAGCAGATGACGATGCTGGCGGCGGGCGACGCGCTGACGAGCCTGAGCGGGCATCGGCGCCAGCAGATGTGGGACGCGGCCGCGCAGCACGCGCCGCCGCCGCTGCTGTCGACGGCGCCGGTGCAGGAGGACTTCCTGGCGCTGCCGCAGGCGCCCGAGGGCGAGGAGATCGTCTTCGACTACGCGTCGCTGGGCCTGACGCTGCGACGGCATCCGCTGGCGCTGCTGCGGCCCTTGCTGCGCGAGCAACGCTGGATGTCGGCCCGGGAGCTCGACGAGTTGCCGGACGGCCGGCCGGCGCGCGGCTGCGGGATCGTGACGGTCAAGCAGCAGCCGGCGACGGCGAAGGGGACGATCTTCATCTCGCTGGAGGACGAGACCGGGGACATCCAGGTCATCGTGCACCGGGCGCTGTGGCAGCGACAGCGCGCGGTGATGCTGCACGCCAGGCTGATGGCGGTGAAGGGCAAGTGGCAGCGCAGCGGCGACGTGCGCAACCTGATCGCCGGGCACATGGAAGACCTGACCCCGATGTTGGGGCGGCTGAGGACGGAGAGCCGGGATTTCCATTGAATCCCTTGCCCGACATCAGGGCGATCGCGCCAGGAAGCCCAGCCGACGCAGCCGCTGAATCGCCCGCCGATCAAAGGTCAGGAAGACGGTTCCACCACGACGCCTCCCCTCAAGAGCGATCAGTCCACCGGCGAAATCGCCCCCGGCCTGGAGCAGGTCGAGTCCGGCATCCACTGCCGTTCGATCAACGTCGATCCGCGGGATCAGCAACAGCCTGGTGCTCGACGGAAGAAAGCCCAGCCCCGCATGCCATCGAAAAACCGCCACTCCCCCTGACTTCCATCAACGGTGGGAGAGAACACGCCCCATCCCTCCCTTCTCCCTCGTCTGTAGGCTCCGTCCGACGGCGCAATGCGTCATCCGGGGGGTACCCAAGGGGCCCATCCTTGCGGAAAGATCGGCTCAACTGTCCTCATGCCGACCCGCCAGTCCCCGCTGGCGTGGCCGGCCCCCGACGCCATGAAAAAGATCGCCGTCCGTGCCCGCACCCTTCCCGTCGCAGCGCCGCTCATTCCCTCTCCCTCCTGGGCCCTGCTGGGCATCGAGCCGCTGCGTGCCGCGATGGAATACGCCAGTTGCCGCCTGATGGACCGCAGCGGCCACCCGCCCGGCGACGGACATCCGGTCATCGTGTTCCCCGGCCTGGCGGCCGATGCGCAGTCGATCGCCCCGCTGGTCGGCTTCTGCCACGGCCTGGGCTACGCGGCGCGCGACTGGGGCCGCGGCCTCAACACCGGGCCCGTCGGGGACATCGACCGCTGGCTCGACGCCCTCGCCGCCGACATCGAGGCGCTGGTCGCCGATCAGCCGCAGGCGGTCTCGCTGGTCGGCTGGAGCCTGGGCGGCATCTACGCGCGCGAGATCGCCAAGCGCATCGCGCTGCCCGTCCGGCAGGTCATCACGATCGGCACGCCGATCACCGGCGAGGCGGCGCAGACCAACGTCAGCCTGCTCTATCGCTGGATCAACGGCGCGCTGCCGGTGCTCGACGAGGACTTCAAGGCGCGCCTCGTCGCCGCGCCGCAGGTGCCGACAACGGCCATCTACAGCCGCAGCGACGGCGTCGTCGCCTGGCAGGCCTGCGTGCAGCGCGAAGACCATCCGATGATCGAGAACGTCGAGGTCGACGGCAGCCACTGCGGCCTGGTGTGGAATCCCGCGGTGCTCAAGGTGGTCGCCGACCGGCTCGCCCATGCACCCGGCGCGTGGCGCCCCTATGGCGATCACGCGGACGCGGAACCGCCGCGCGCCGCCCAGCCATTGAACTGAGCCGCGGCGGTGTCGGCCACCGGCCGATGACACCGTGGGCCCCGGTCGCTACCGGATCAAGGCGATCAGGATGATGATCGGAATGGGCACGCCCAGCAGATACAGCAACAGCGAACGCATGCGAGCTCTCCTTGGTTCAGTCGACGAGGTCGCGCTGCCGGCCGCCGAGGGTGGCCAGCAGGCTCGCGGTGAAGGCGCCAATCAGCAGCGCCACGAACATCCATAGCGCCGCCGCCAGCGTCGCCTTGCGCGCCGCATCCGCCGCCTCGCGGGCACGTGTTTCCAGCGCCTGCGCTTCGGCACGGGCGCGCTGCAGCGTCTCGGTCACGCGCCGTTCGGCCTCGGCCTGCGTCAGGCCGGTCCGCTGCGCCACCAACTGCGCGGCGGCGCGCGTGTCTTCCGCGGACAGGCGCCCCTCATGGCGCAGCGCGCGCAACACGAGGCGGTGCAGGGCGGCGGACGAGTGCTCGTCCGCATGCGCCATCGACGCGTCCGGCCAGCCGCGCAGCGTCGCCGGATTGGCTGCGGCGGACGGACCGCCCGCGCCCGCGCTCGTGGTGGCGGCGGCGGAGGGCCGCAGCAGCGTGTCCACGTAGTAGCCGAGATCGTCGCGAGCCAGCGGATCGGTGCCCGCCCGGCCGTCGGCGCCCCGCTCGGCCAGCGTGCCGTCCGTATCGGCCCGGGCGCCCGTCGTCGCCGCCGCGCCCGCCGTCGCCACGCCGGCTGCGGTCGCCGCGCCCTTCACGCCCAGTCCGGCGATGGCGCCCACCGACGCGGTCAGCGTGGCCGCGGTGAACAGCGTCGCCACCGCCCAGGACAGCAGCCCATGCGCGGTATCGCGGAAGTGAACCTCGTCGGCGTCGGTGCCACGCCAGCGCACCCGCAGCCGTCCGGCCAAGTAGCCACCCAGTCCCGACGCGGCCAGTTGCGTGAAGGCCAGCCATGCGATGCCCGCGGCGCCGAGCGTGCCCGCGCTGGCGCCGTCACCGGCCCAGGGGGACACGGCGGCCAGTCCCAGTCCCACGCCGAGCAGCAGCAGGATCAGCGACAGCGCCGCCGCCGCGGCCGCGCCCGCCAGCACCGCGCCCCACGACACCGCGGAAGCCGTCCTTCCGGCGGGATAGGCACCGCCGACGCTGCTCTCGCCCGCATACCAGGCTTCGTTCGCGACCATCGCAATCCCCTCGAGTGGTGATGAGGTCTGCTGGCAAAGGACGGGCCCGAGACCCATCGACGCGGCCCCGACAGGCCTCGACAGGCCCCGGGCAGGCGGTGCCGTAACCGGTGGACGTAACGCCCGTTACGCCGATGCCGTCACATCACCCGCACGGCCCGCGCAGAATGCGTCCCCAATGACCGCCACCGTCGCCACCGTTTCTCCCGCGTCCGCCGCCGACCACATCGCGCATCACCTCGAGTTGCTGCCGCATGGCCTGCGCATCGATGGCCTGCCCGAGCTGCGCAACCGCCTGCTGCCGCGCCTGCTGGCCGCACTGCTGCAGGCGCACGAGCAGGGCCTGGCTCGCGTCGACAGCCCCTGCTCGCGCGCCGAGCTGCGCGAACGCATCGCCGGCATGGCCGAGCTGCACCGCACCCAGGTCTGGCGCGCGCTGGCGCTGCTGGACGACGGCCCACTGGCTGCGCTGATCGAGGCCAACGCTCGCAGCAGCGGTCCGTTCTGGCTGAACGCCCCGCTGCTGGCGCGTTGCCGGGTCGAGGTCGACGGCGAGCCCGCC
This sequence comes from Roseateles chitinivorans, assembly GCF_002761755.1. Taxonomy (GTDB): domain Bacteria; phylum Pseudomonadota; class Gammaproteobacteria; order Burkholderiales; family Burkholderiaceae_C; genus Roseateles; species Roseateles chitinivorans. The sequence goes on along the minus strand of NZ_PEOG01000049.1, from coordinate 78 downwards.
GCCGGCGAGACCCTCGCGCGCTGGCTCGGCCAGCAGCGCCCGGTGCGCGCGCCGGTCGCCGCGCCGCTGCTAGATCGG
>NZ_PEOG01000048.1 GCF_002761755.1 Roseateles chitinivorans | reverse complement strand
CGAAGCGCGACCTGGAGCTGCAGGTGCTGGGCGACGACGCCGAGGTGCTGAGCAACGCGCTCGAAGTCCATGTGTCGAGCCTGCGCCGCAAGCTCGGGCGCGAACTGATCGAGACCGTCCGCGGCCTCGCGGTGCACCGCCTTCAGCAGCAGGCGGTCGAGCCAGATCGGCACGTCGGGCCGCAGCCGCGAGGGCGGACGCGGGTCATGCCGGTAGCGGCCGCGCTGGTAGGGCTCGATCTCGCCATAAGGCAAGCGGCCGGTGAGCCACTGGTACAGCGTGACGCCCAGCGCGAAGAGATCGCTGCCCGCGTCCGCGGATGCCGGCGGATCGTCCCACTGCTCGGGATTGATGTAGCTCGGCGTGCCGGCATGCAGGTCGCGCAGCGCCTCCGGTTCATGGCCGGACAGCGCCACGCCCAGGTCCAGCAGGCGCCAGCGGCCGTCGTTGCCCAGGTGCAGGTTGCCGGGCTTGATGTCGCGGTGCACGATGCCGGCGCGATGCAGCCGGCCCAGCGCGGCGGCGATCTCGCCGGCCGCGGCGAGGAAGTCGGCCAGCGCCGGCCGTCCCTCGGCCATCAGGTCTTCCAGCGTGCGGCCGTCGTGCCAGTCGGCCAGCAGGTAGAGCGCGCTGGCATCCGGCGTCTCGTGGCCGCGCACCAGGCCCGGATGGTCGCCGACGCGGCGCGCCACCCAGCCCTCGTGCGCCAGCATGGCGCGCTCCTGCGGGTCGTCGCCGCGGGCCTCGCTCAGCGTCTTCAGCGCGAGCGGGCGCCGGTCCTCGGTGTCCTCGTCGCGGCGCGCGCGGTAGAGCCGGTGCACGCCGTTGTCGGCCACCAGCGCGGTGATGCGCAGGCCGTCGAGCAGATCCCCCGCCTTCAGCCGCGGCGGCACCGGCAGCCGCTGCGCGCCGCGCAGCAGGTCGTCGTAATCGGCGGTGCCCGGTGCGCGGACCAGCACCAGCAGCGCCGTGGCGTTGTCCCGGCCGCCGGCGTCGAGCGCCGCGCGGACGAGCGCTTCTGCCGCCGCCTGGGCGTCCTCGCCCATCGCCAGTTCGGCGAGCTGGCTCGCGCGCAGCGGGCCATGCACGCCGTCGCTGGTCAGCAGCAGGCGGTCGCCGGCGCGCAGATCGCCTTGCGCGTAGTCGACGCGCACCGTGTCGTCGAGACCGATCGCGCGGGTCAGCCGGGCGAAGTCGCTCTGGTCGATCGCATGGTCCTGGGTCAGCTGCACCGCCTGGCCATCGCGGATCAGCCAGACGCGGCTGTCGCCGACATGGGCCACCGTGTAGCCGCCGCCCTGCAGCACGACGGCGCTCAGCGTCGTCAGCGCCGAGCGCTCGCCGCGGCGGTTGTGATGGGCCAGCCAGCCGTTCTGCGCGGCGATCAGCCGGTCGAGCGCGACGGTGGTGTCCCAGTGGCGCGGCGTGGCGTGGTAATCGCGCACCAGCGCGCCAACGGTGGTCTGCGCCGCCATGCGGCCGCCGCCTTCGCCGGGATGACCGGCCTGTCCCGAGACGCCATCGGCCAGCGCCGCGATCCAGCCCTTTGCGGCTTCGCGCGCGTCCTGCGGGCGCTGCACGGCGGCGAAATCCTCGTTGCGTTCCCTCGGGCCGCGGTCGCTGGCCAGGCCGATGGCGATGTCGAAACTCATGGTGGCGGCGATTCTGCCGTCATCGCCCGAATCCGTTTGGAGTGTGCCGCATGAAAAAGATGAAGCTGGTGATGGTGGGCAACGGCATGGCGGGCGTGCGCACGCTCGAGGAGCTGCTGAAGATCTCGCCCGATCTGTACGACATCACCGTGTTCGGCGCCGAGCCGCATCCGAACTACAACCGCATCCTGCTCAGCCCGGTGCTGGCCGGCGAGCAGACGCTGGACGAGATCATCCTCAACCCGCTCTCCTGGTACGAGGAGAACGGCATCACGCTGCACCTGGGCAAGACGGTCACGCAGATCGACCGCATCCGGCGCAAGGTGATCGCGGCCGATGGCACCGAGGCCGACTATGACCGGCTGCTGATCGCCACCGGCTCCAATCCGTTCATCCTGCCGGTGCCCGGCAAGGACCTGGACGGTGTGATCGGCTACCGCGACATCACCGACACCAACACGATGATCGAGGCGGCGACCAAGTACAAGCACGCCGTCGTCATCGGCGGCGGCCTGCTGGGCCTGGAAGCGGCGAACGGCCTGATGCTGCGCGGCATGCAGGTCACCGTGGTCCACATCGGCGACTGGCTGATGGAGCGCCAGCTGGACGACCAGGCCGGCGAGCTGCTGCGCAAGTCGCTGCAGGAGCGCGGCCTGCGCTTCCGCATGGGCGCGCACACCGAGGCGCTGATCGGCGACAAGGACGGTCGCGTGATGGCGGTGCGCTTCAAGGGGGGCGAGGAGATCCCCGCCGACCTGGTCGTGATGGCCGCCGGCATCCGCCCCAACACCGCGCTGGCCGAAAGCGCGGGCCTGCATTGCCATCGTGGCGTCGTCGTGACCGACACGCTGCAGACGGTGACCGATCCCCGCATCTACGCCGTCGGCGAGTGTGCCGCGCACCGCGGCATCGCCTATGGCCTGGTGGCGCCGCTGTTCGAGCAGGGCAAGGTCTGCGCGAACCACCTGGCGCAGTTCGGCATCGGCCGCTACCTCGGCAGCCAGACCAGCACCAAGCTGAAGGTCACCGGCATCGACCTGTTCTCGGCCGGCGACTTCATGGGCGGGGACGGCACCGAGGAGATCGTGATGAGCGATCCCTTCGCCGGCGTCTACAAGAAGCTCGTCATCAAGAACGACCAACTGGTCGGCGCCTGCCTCTACGGCGACACCGTCGATGGCAGCTGGTACTTCAAGCTGCTGCGCGAGGGCCGCAAGATCGCCGACATCCGGGACAAGCTGATGTTCGGCGAAAGCAACATCGGCGACGTCGGCCACCAGGGCCACAACAAGGCCGCCGCGATGGCCGACAGCGACGAGGTCTGCGGCTGCAATGGCGTCACCAAGGGCGCCGTCTGCAAGGCGATCAAGGAGAAGGGCCTGTTCACGCTGGAGGAGGTGCGCAAGCACACCAAGGCCAGCGCGTCCTGCGGCTCCTGCACCGGGCTGGTCGAGCAGCTGCTGATGTTCACCGCGGGCGGCGACTATTCCGCCGCGCCGAAGAAGAAGGCCATGTGCGGCTGCACCGAACTGAGCCATCAGGAGGTGCGCAACGCCATCTTCGACGAACACTTGGTCAAGCTGGACGAGGTCTACGAGCGCCTGAGCTGGAAGACGCCCAACGGCTGCTCGACCTGTCGTCCGGCGCTGAACTACTACCTGATCTCGTCCTGGCCGAAGGAGGCCGTGGACGATCCGCAATCGCGCTTCATCAACGAGCGCAGCCACGCGAATATTCAGAAGGACGGCACCTACTCGGTGGTGCCGCGGATGTGGGGCGGGGAGACAACCGCCGATGAGCTGCGTCGGATTGCCGACGCCGTCGACAAATACAAGATCCCGACCGTCAAGGTGACCGGCGGCCAGCGCATCGACCTGCTGGGCGTCCGCAAAGAGGATCTGGTCGACGTCTGGCGCGACATCGGCATGCCCAGCGGGCATGCCTACGCGAAGGCGCTGCGCACGGTGAAGACCTGCGTGGGCTCCGAGTGGTGCCGCATGGGCACGCAGGACAGCACCCAGATGGGCAAGGACCTGGAGCGCGCGATGTGGCGCATGTACGCGCCGCACAAGGTCAAGTTCGCCGTCAGCGGCTGCCCGCGCAATTGCGCGGAGGCCGGCATCAAGGACGTCGGCATCATCGGTGTCGATTCCGGCTGGGAGATGTACATCGCCGGCAACGGCGGCATCAAGACCGAGGTCGCGCACTTCCTGGTCAAGCTCAAGACCGCCGAGGAGGTGATGGAGTACACCGGCGCCTTCATGCAGCTGTACCGCAAGGAGGGCTGGTACCTCGAGCGCACCGTGCATTACGTGAGCCGCGTCGGCCTGGACCATGTGAAGCAGCGCATCCTCGAGGATCACGAGGGCCGCAAGGCGCTGTGGGCCGAGCTGCAGTACGCGCTCGATGGCGAGCCCGATCCGTGGTTCGAGTTCGCGAAGGCGCAGGTCGACGTGCGCCAGTTCGAGCCGGTGGCCAGCATCGCCGTGCCGACCGGCGCCGCGTCGTCCGAGTCCGCCGGTGCCAGCGCCAAAACCGTTCCCGCCGCGCCGCTGCGCGGCCCCTTCTGATCAAGAGGCCCCGCCATGACCGACTGGATCTCCGTCTGCGCCGTCACCGACATTCCTGTGCTGGGCTCGCGCCGCGTCGCCCGCGCCAAGGGCCCGCAGGTGGCGCTGTTCCGCACCGCCGACGACCGCATCCACGCGCTGCTCGACCGCTGCCCCCACAAGGCGGGGCCGCTGAGCCAGGGCATCGTCTTCGGCAACGCGGTGGCGTGCCCGCTGCACAACTGGACCATCGCGCTGGAGAACGGCTGCGCCCGGGAGCCCGACGAGGGCCGCACGCCGGTGTTCCAGGTGAAGGTCGAGGACGGCGTCGTGCTGCTGGACCGGCAGGAACTGGACACGGTGGGCATCGACCTGCCGCCGGTGATGGCCGGTCCTTGCACCCGCGTGGCCTGCTGAGCGGCACCGGCCGATGAACGCCCGGGCGCCTCAGGATCACGAGCCCGCCGCGGCCACGGACGCGCCGGCCGAGGGCATGCGCAGCACGCGATCGACCTGCCCGTACTGCGGCGTCGGCTGCGGGGTGCTGATCGACACGGTGGGCGAGGGCGAGGCCGCGCGCATCGTCGGCGTGCGTGGCGATCCGGACCATCCGGCCAACTTCGGCCGGCTGTGCACCAAGGGATCGACGCTGCACCTGACCGCGACGCCGCTGGTGCGCCAGCGGCAACGCCTGCTGCAGCCGGCCTGGCGACCGACGCGCGATGAACCGCTGCAAGCGCAGGACTGGGACACGACCACGCAGCGCATCGCCGACCAGTTGCTCGCGATCCGCGCCGAGCACGGGCCGGATGCGATCGGCTTCTACATCTCCGGGCAATTGCTGACCGAGGACTACCACGCGTTCAACAAGCTGGCGCGCGGGCTGGTCGGCACCAACAACATCGACAGCAACTCGCGGCTGTGCATGAGCTCGGCCGTGGTGGGCTACAAGCAATCGCTGGGCGCCGATGCGCCGCCGGCCTGCTATGAGGATCTCGAGCAGTCCGACTGCCTGTTCATCGCCGGCTCCAACACCGCCTGGGCGCATCCGATCCTGTTCCGCCGCATCGAGGCGGCGCGTGCGGTGCGGCCGGGGATGAAGATCGTCGTCGTCGACCCGCGCCGCACCGAGACGGCCGAGTTCGCCGACCTGCACCTGGCGCTGAAGCCGGGCAGCGACATCGCGCTCTTCCACGGCATGCTGCATGCGTGCATCTGGGAAGGCTGGATCGACGCCGCGTTCATCGAGCGACACACCGCCGGCTTCGCGGAGCTGAAGGCGCTGGTGCGCACGATGACGCCGAGCGAATCGGCGCGGCTCACCGGCCTGAAGGAAGCGCAGATCCTGCAGGCGGCGCAGTGGTTCGCGCAGTCGCCGTCGACGCTGTCGCTGTACTGCATGGGCCTGAACCAGAGCAGCAGCGGTGCGGCGAAGAACACGGCGCTGATCAACCTGCATCTCGCGACGGGCCAGATCGGCCGCGCCGGGGCGGGGCCGTTCTCGCTCACGGGCCAGCCCAATGCGATGGGCGGGCGCGAGAGCGGCGGCATGGCGACGCTGCTGCCGGGCCATCGCGATCCAGGCAATGCGGCCCATCGCGACGAAGTGGCGGCGCTGTGGGGCGTCGGCGCGATGCCTGACAAGCCGGGCAAGACGGCGGTGGAACTGTTCCAGGCCGCCGCCCGGGGCGAGGTCAAGGCGCTGTGGATCGCCTGTACGAATCCGGCGCAGTCCTTGCCCGATCAGGCCCTGGTGCGCGCGGCGCTGGAGCGCTGCGAGCTCGTGATCCTGCAGGAAGCGTTCGCGGGCACGGCGACGGCGGCGTTCGCCGACGTGGTGCTGCCGGCATCGACCTGGGCGGAGAAGGAAGGCACCGTCACCAACAGCGAGCGCCGCATCAGCCGGGTGCGCGCGGCGCTGCCGCCGGCGGGCGAGTCCCGCGCCGACTGGCGCATCGTGCGCGATGTCGCGCAGCGCATCGAGGCCGCGCTGCGGCCGGGTGAGCCCAGCCTCTTCGCGTGGGAGACGCCGGAACAGCCGTGGATCGAGCATCGCGAGGCGACCCGGGGCCGGGACCTCGACATCGGCGGGCTCAGCTACGCGATGCTGGAAGAGGCGCCTCGGCAGTGGCCCTGGCCGGCGGGCGCCGCGGGCGCGAAGTCGCGGCTGTATGAGGACGGCCACTTCGCGCATGCGGACGGCCGGGCGCGATTCATCGCCAAGCCGTTCAAGCCGACGGCCGAGATGCAGGATCCGAAGTACCCGTTGGCCCTGAGCACCGGCCGGCTGCGCGATCAATGGCATGGCATGAGCCGCAGCGGCACCGTCGCGCGGCTCTTTGCCGGCGAACCGGGGCCCGCGTTGTCGATGCATCCGCAGGACATCGCGCGCCGCGGGCTGACCGCTGGCGCGCTGGTGCGCGTGCAGTCGCGACGCGGACCGCTGATCGTGCCGCTGCGCGCGGACGAGGGCGTCGGCGCGCAGCAGGCGTGGCTGCCGATGCACTGGGGCAGCGAGTTCCTCGGGGGGCGCGGCCAGTTCGGCATCAATGCGCTGACGCAACCGGCGTTCTGTCCGGACGCGCGGCAGCCCGAGCTCAAGTTCGCGGCTGTCTCGGTGGAGACGGTGGCCCTGCCGTGGCGCGTGTTCGGCGCGGCCTGGGTCAAGGCCGGCGACGCGGCCGCGCTGCGCAGCCAGCTGCGCGTGCTGATGGATCAGGCCGAGTACGCCTGCTGCCTGCCCGGACCCGCGCACGAGGGGCTGGAGGGCTGGAGCCTGGAACTGGCCTTCGCCGAGCCGCCGCCCGCGCCGGTCGTGCAGGCGCTGTCGACGGTGCTGCAACTCAATGGCATCGGCGTGCTGCGCTACGCCGATGGCCGGCGCGGCCGCAGCCGTTCGCTGCGGCTGGACGGCGACGGGGCCGAGGCGCGGTTGCAGGCGTTGCTGCGCGTCGGAGAGGGCACTGAGGGCGCGTGGCTCGATGCGCTGTGGAGCGAGCGCGTGCCGGTCGCGCCGTTCGGGCGCCGGCTCCTCGCCCCGGATGCGGACGGGCCCGCGGTGGCGGTCAGCCCCCAGGTCTGCAACTGCTTCAACGTGCGCGAGGACGCCATCACCGCCTGCCTGCAGCGGCAGCCGGAGGGCGCGCCCGAGGCGCGTCTGGCGGCGCTGCAGGGCGAGTTGCGCTGCGGCACGCAGTGCGGCTCCTGCCTGCCGGCATTGCGCCGGATGGTGCAGGCCGTTCCGCCGGCGAGTTCTTCGGTTTCGAATGCAGTGAAGGAAGCGACATGACGTCCCTCGATGCCAGCCCACATGCCAGCCCGCATCCCATCGAGCATCCCAGCGCGCCGATGGTGTCCCTCGTCGGCGCGGGACCGGGCGATCCGGAGCTCCTGACCGTCAAGGCGATGAAGCGGCTTCAGCAGGCGGAGGTCGTGCTGACCGATGACCTGGTCGATGCGCGGGTGCTGGCCTGCCTGCCGGCGTCGGCGCGTGTGCTGCGCGTGGGCAAGCGCGGCGGCTGTGTCTCGACGGAACAGCGCTTCATCCACGAACTGATGATCCGTGAGGCCAGGGCCGGCGCGCGTGTCGTGCGCTTGAAGGGCGGCGATCCGTTCGTCTTCGGCCGCGGCGGGGAGGAGGTCGATGCGCTGCGGGAGGCCGGCATCGAGGTCGAGGTGATCAACGGCTTGTCGGCCGGTCTGGCGGCGCCGGCTGCGGTCGGCGTGCCGGTCACAGACCGCCGCTGCACGCCGGGCGTGGCCTTCGTGACCGGGCACAACGGCGAGCACGGCATTGCGCCCGATTGGGCGGCGCTGGCGAAGAGCCGGCTGACGCTGGTGGTCTACATGGGGCTGGCGCGGGCGGCGGTCATCTCGCAGGCCTTGCAGGACGGCGGTCTGTCGGCGAGCACGCCGGCGGTGATCGTCAGCGCGGCGCACACGCCGCGACAGCGCGAATGCTTCACCACGCTGGCGGAGTTGCCGGTCGCGATCGAGCGCGAGGGCCTGCCGAGCCCGGCGCTGCTGGTGATCGGCGAGGTGGTGGCCTTGTCGCCGCGGTGGCGGGAGGTCGCCGGATTGGCGGCGCTCGAGACGAGCGGCGGCGCCGAGGCCCGTCTTGCGGAGGCGCTTCAGGCCGAGGCGGCCTTCCGCGCCGCGTGAGTCTCAGGCCGTGGCGTTCTGCTCCAGCGCACGAAGGCGGCCCATGATCGCCATGCCGACGGTGAGCACCGCGGCGGTCAGCCAGAGCGAAGCAAGATAGCTGCCGCTGGCCTGTGCCATCGCGCCGGCCAGCGCGGGCGCCGTCACCTGCGCGACGCCATAGCTGAGGGTGAGGCGGGCCATCGCCTTGCCCGGATTGCCGGGCGAACGCCGGCCGACGAGCGCGAGCGTGAGGCTGACCAGGCCGATGAAGGTCGCGCCATAGAGCAGTGCGCCGATCAGGGCCGCCGCCAGGCTGCCGGAGAGCGCGGGCAGCACGACCGAGAGGATCTGCAGCGCGAAGGCGGCGAGCAGCGCGTTGAGGTCGCCGAGGCGGCGCGCGATGCGGTCCCACAGGAACACGGCCGGCGTGGCGGCCAGTCCCACCAGCAGCCAGGCCCACGGGCCCTGGCCTCGCAGCAGCGGTTGGCGCTCGACGATCGCCACGGTGAAGGTGGCGCTGATGACGAAGCCCCAGCCGGCGCAGAAGTAGCCGGCGATCATCCAGCGCATCCATCGCGGATCGGGCGCGGTGGCGGTGCTCGTCGCGGTGACCGGCGGCGGCACCGGCGGGCGCCACCACACGGCCAGCGCGAGCAGCGGGAGGCCGACGACGACGAAGCCCCACCAGTGGCCGGCCCAGTCGAGCGCGAGTTGGTCCATCGCCATCGCGCCGAGGGCGGAGACGACGATGCCCAGGCCGAGCCCGAGGAAGTGGACGCCGAGCTCCGGTCGCTTGCCGGCGCGCATCAGGAAGCCGAGCACGAGGCCGGAGCCGAGCAGCATGCCGGCGGCGCCGCTGAGGCCGCCGAGGTAGCGCGACAGTGCCCACAGCGGCAGGCTGGGCGCGAGCGGCATCAGCGCGGTGGCGATCAGGCCCAGGACCATGCCCCAGAGGTAGAGCCGCGAGCGCCAGCGCGGGTCGTCGATCAGCGCGGCGATCAGGGCGCCGCTCATGTAGCCGGCATAGTTGACGGCGGCCAGGGTGCCGCCCATCGCATCGCTGAGGCCGGCCTGCTGCTGCATCAGCGGCAGCAACGGCGTGTAGGCGAAGCGCGCCAGGCCGATGCTCAAGATCAGGCCGGCGATGCCGCCGGCGGAGACCTGCCAGGGGCGGAGGGAGCCTCGATCACCGAGGCCGTTGCGCTGGATCAGAACGTCTCCCAGTCGTCGCCCGGTGCGGACGTGGCGCTGGGACCGGGAGAGGTGGCTGGCGCCGGCTTGGGAGTGGGCGGCGTCGTGAGGGCGGGGCGGGCCTTGACGACCGAAGGGGCAGGCGCCCTGGGGGTCGACGGGGCGGCGGCGGCCGGCTTGGCCATCACCGGCTTCGCGGTCGGCGGCTTTGCCGTCGAGGCGGCGACAGCGGGCTTCGGTGCCGGAGCCGATGTCCGCGCTAATGGCGGTGGCGGCACCACGACCGCCGGGTCGTTCGATCCAGGCTTGGGATCGCTGACCTTGAAATGCCCGACCAGGGCGGTGAGCTTGCGCGCCTGGTCGCTGAGCGACTCGGCCGCGGCGGCGGACTCTTCGACCAGCGCCGCGTTCTGCTGCGTCATCTGGTCCAGCTGCGCCACCGAGCCGTTGACACTGCCGATGCCCTGGCTCTGCTCGACGGTGCTCGCGCTGATCTCGCCAATGATGTCCGACACCCGCTGCACGCTGGCGACGATCTCCGTCATCGTGGCGCCGGCATCGCGCACCAGCTGGGAGCCGGCCTCGACCTTGGCCACGCTGTCGCCGATCAGCGCCTTGATCTCGCGCGCCGCGCCCGCGCTGCGCTGCGCCAGCGCCCGGACCTCCGAGGCCACCACCGCGAATCCCTTGCCGTGCTCGCCGGCGCGCGCCGCCTCCACCGCGGCATTCAGCGCCAGGATGTTGGTCTGGAAGGCGATGCCGTCGATGGTCCCGATGATGTCGTTGATCTTCTTGGCCGAGGCGTCGATCTGCGCCATCGTCCCCACCACCTCGCCCACCACCGTGCCGCCGCGCTCGGCGACCTCGGCCGCGCTGCCCGCCAGCTGGTTGGCGGTGCGCGCGCTGTCGGCGCTCTGTTGCACCGTGCCGGTCAGCTGCGCCAGCGAGGACGCCGCGTGCTGCAGGTTGGAGGCCGTCTGCTCGGTGCGGTGGCTCAGGTCCTGGTTGCCGCTGGCGATCTCCTGGCTGGCCGTCTGCATGCCGTCCGCACTGGCCCGCACCTCGCGGATCACCTTGCGGAGCGAGCTCTTCATCGCGGCCAGTGCGCGCTGCACGTCGCCGATCTCGTCCTGGCTGTAGTCACGGTCGACATGGAACAGGTCGCCCTCGCCGATGCGTTCGGCCTCGGCCATCAGCGACTTCAGCGGCGCCGAGATCGTGCGCACGAAGTAGGCGGTGGCCAGGGCCAGCAGGCCCACGATCAGCGCCATCAGCGCCGCCACGCCCCACACGGTGCGCATGCGCTCGGCCCCCGCGGCCTCCCGCAGCGCCGCTGAACGCTGCTGCTGCAGCGTGACGAAGTCCTGTTGCGCGACCAGGTACTGCTCGATGGCCGGCACGACCTTCTGCCGCAGCGCCTGGTGCGCGCCGCTCACATCGCCGCCGGCCTTGAGCTTGTTGGCCTCGTTGCGCGTGGCGATGTAGGCCTGGCGTCGTTCGGCGATCCGCGCCATCGCGGCCTTGTCGTCGTCGCCTTCGGCGAGGGCCTCGAGCTGCTTCTGGATCGTGCTGATCGTCTCGGTGGTCTTGGCGATGTCGCCCTTCATCGCATCGGCAACCGCGTTGTCGTTGGCCGCCAGCCCGGCCTGCACGCGACTCGCGTTGGCCTCGGTGAGGCCGCGCCAGCGCAGCGCCAGCTCGAAGCGCTGCTGCTGCCTCTCCTGGGTCGCCTGGGCGACTTCCAGCAGGCTGCGCGTGCGCGAGGCCGCCCCCAGCGACATGACGATCGTCATGACGGACATGACGGCAACAGGAATCCAGAGTCGCGTGGCGATCGAGAACTTCATCGGTCTGGCGCCTTGTGTTGGGTCGGAAGCCGCCCCGGGATGGTGCGGTTGACCTGCATCCCATCCTAAATCGGCCGAAGGGGGCACCGGCTTGAGGACAAACACTGCTAACCTGCCGCCCTGACTCGCGCCGGCCGCCCGATCCCGTAGAACTGCACAGAAGGTCCCGCCACGCCCATGAGCTTCCTGGCCATCGACATCGGCAACACGCGCCTCAAGTGGGCGCTTTACGCGAGCCCGCAGCCGGGCAGCCCGATGCTGGCGCACGGCGCGCAGTTCCTCGAGAACATCGAGAAGCTGGCCGAGCACGACTGGGCCAGGCTGCCGGCGACGCCGGGCAGCATGCTCGGCAGCAATGTCGCCGGCGACGCGATGCGGCATCGTGTCGAGGAGCAGATGGAGCTGTGGGACATCGAACCGCGCTGGGTGGCCTCGTCGGCGCAGGCCGGCGGCGTGACCAACGGCTACGACCATCCGGGGCGCCTGGGCGCGGACCGCTTCGTCGCGCTGATCGGCGCACGGCACCACGTGCTCGCGCGCATGCGGGGGCAGACGCCGCGACCGGCACTGGTGGTGATGGTGGGCACCGCGGTGACCGTGGATGCGCTCGACGCCGAGGGCAGGTTCCTCGGCGGGTTGATCCTGCCGGGGCACGGGATCATGCTGCGTTCGCTGGAAGGCGGCACCGCCGGCCTGCGGGTGCCGACCGGCGAGGTGCGCGAGTTCCCGACCAACACCTCGGATGCGCTCACCAGCGGCGGCAATTACGCGATCACCGGCGCGATCGAGCGGATGCACCGCCACATCGTCAAGCGCTGCGGGCAGGAGCCGGTCACCTTGATGACCGGCGGCGCGGGCTGGAAGGTCTCGCCGGCGCTGGACATCCCGCACGAGCTGATCGACTCGCTGATCTTCGACGGGCTGCTGGCGCTGCAGGCGCATCGCCTGGCGCTGTAGCCGCAGGCGCCAGGCCAGGCTTCGGGGGCGAGCCGATCGCGTCGAGCGCGCTTACACGTCGACCTTGAACCCGAGGTCGATTTCCGAGGCCGGCTGCCCGCCGCGCAGACCCCAGTTCTCCCGCTCGACCTCGTTCAGCGTGATCGTGATGTGGTCGGCAGGGATGTCGAGCTCGCCGAGACGATCGACGATCGCGCGATAGAGCCGGCGCTTGGCTTCGATCGTCCGGCCGGCGAAGGCCGTCACCGTGACGAGGGTGTAGCACTCGGGCCGCGAGAGCCGCGGTGGATGGATGAAGCGATGCGGCTCGTAGGCGATTAGGCGCACGCAGCGGTCCTCGGGCGGAATCCGGAAGCCGTCGACCAGCGCTGCCTGCACGGCTTCGATCAACTGGGCTTCCTGCTCCGGGGAACAGGCACGGCGGATCTCGATGAGGGTGCTGGGCATGGGCGCTGCGGTGAGGGACGACGGGAGCGCGAGCTTATCGCGGCCCATGCGGAGCGAGACATGGAAGTGCGGCATGACGGGACGGGTGTCCATGCATTGAGGAGCGGCCAGTCTCGCCATCCCGTTCGAGGGCAGCATGAGCGGGCGGTGAGGCCGGCGTGAAGTCCTCGCCGGCCGTCGGGCGCTCAGCGCGCCACGACCTGCCGGCTCTGGAAGTCGACCGGCACCGAGCTGTGCTGATGGACGACGCGCCACCGGTCCTGCTCGCGTCGCATCAGCACGGTCAGGCGGTTCTCGATTGCGCGCAGCGCCTCGCCGCCGGCATCGAGCGCGGTGAACGCCAGCGTCGCCACGCCGCCCGCGACCTGCGTGTCACACCAGGTTGTCACGTCCGTCGCGGTGACCCGCACGCGCACGTCCTGGATGCCGTCGAACCAGGCGGCGATCATGCCGCCCCAGTCGTCGCGGCCGGCGTAGTGCCAGCGGTCCCAGCTGTCGAAGACCTGGACGTCCTGCGCATAGAGGTCCAGGAAGCGCGTGAGGTCGCGCTCGAGGACGGCGGTCGCGTAGTCGCCGAGGAAGGCATGGATCGGGTCATCGGTCATCATGTGTCTCCTTGAAGCGGGATGGCTTCCCGGGGACGACGATCGAGGGCGGCGGATTTCGACGGGGGCGGCGACCGGCCGGCGCCCACCGCTCGCCGATCACTGGGCCACTTGATGATGCAGGCGCCAGTCGCGCTGCCACCGCGCGACGTGATACAGCAGCACGCCGACGGAACTCAGCCAGAACATGCCGAGCCACAGGCCGACGACCTTGAGGGTGAAGACCATGTCCCCGTCACAGCGGCCGCTGGCGTCGCAGGGCGAGGGCACGTAGACATCGATGAGCAGTGCGGTGGAGAGGTTCCAGACCAGTAGTCCCAGGAGGACGGAAACGAGCAGGCGATTCATGGCGGATGGGTTCCTTTCCTGGTGGAGAGGCGCCCAGTCTGGCCATCGGATCGGTGCTCAGCATGAGCCCGGTGTGAGCGCAGGGTGAGCCTGCCGTGCGCCGCACGATAGCCGGCTCGCAAGAAGTTCTTCAGCCCGCCCAGCTTTCCCGCAGCACGTCGCGGAACAACTCCGACAGCAGCGGCTCGACCTCCGGCCGGTCGTGGGCCGGCAGTTCCAGGCCCTCGATGCGGTCGAGTTCATGTTCGATGAAGCGCTGGATCGGGACCACCTGTGCGGACATTCCAAGCTCTGCTGTGTTGCGCTTCAACTCAAGCAGGTCGTCGATGGCATCGGGCAACCCCGGTTCATCCCGAACGGTGTCGAGCAGGCGATGAAATTCGATGGGCGCGGGGCACTGGTGGCGCTCCAGCCATCGGACCGCGAGCAGCGGACGAAGCACGTAGAAGTACTTCTTCAACGGAACCTGCTCGGTCTGCAGGTAGCCGCGGAAGTTGGTCTTGGCCATGCTGCGATAGTGATGGATGCCGCGCACGATCGAGTACACAACGGGCAGCAGTTCGAGCGCCCGTGCGTGGAAGGAGCCGCGGCTTTCGTAGACGATCGGTGACTGGATCCACTCGACGAAGCCCGGATTGGAGCTACGGAACAGGCGCAGCGCCTTGCGAAGGTCCCAGCCGTTGATATCCATCTCATCGACGATGGGGTACTCGATCACATCGCGTTGTTCCTCGAGGCCGACGGACAGATACCACTCCTGCTGGTTCACGTAGATGAAGCGGGCATCGAAGTCGCTGTCGGGCGAGGCGAAACCCCAGGCGCGGCTGCCCGATTCGACGGCGAGCAACACCCGCACGTCATGCTCGGTCTCGGCACGCCGCAAGCGCGATCGGATTTCCGCGCGCGCGGAGGTAGGGATGACGGACAGGTCGGTCAGGGGAGTGCTCATGGGCGCATTCTGGCGCCGTCACGCGCTCCCTACAGGATGAACCGGCTCAGGTCCTCGTTCTGCGCCAGCGCGCCGAGCTTCTCGTCGACCTGCGCGCCGGCGATCGTGACGGTCTTGCCGGCATGCTTGTGCGCGTCGAAGCTGATGTCGTCCAGCAGCCGCTCCAGCACCGTCGCCAGGCGGCGCGCGCCGATGTTCTCGGTGCGCTCGTTGACCTCGAAGGCGATCTGCGCCAGCCGGCGGATGCCGTCCGCGCTCAGCTCCAGCGTCAGCCCTTCCGTCGCCAGCAGCGCCTGGTACTGCTTGACCAGGCTCGCATGCGTGCTCGACAAAATGGCTTCGAAGTCCTCCACCGACAGCGACTTCAGCTCCACCCGGATCGGGAAGCGCCCCTGCAGTTCGGGAATCAGGTCGCTGGGCTTGCTCAGGTGGAAAGCGCCCGACGCGATGAACAGGATGTGGTCGGTCTTCACCATCCCGTACTTCGTGTTGACCGTCGTGCCCTCGACCAGCGGCAGCAGGTCGCGCTGCACGCCCTGGCGCGACACGTCCGCGCCGCCGCTGTGCTCGGCGCGCGTGGCCACCTTGTCGATCTCGTCGATGAAGACGATGCCGTTGTCCTGCGCGTGTGCCAGCGCCGCGGTCTTGATCTCGTCCTCGTTGACCAGCTTGGCGGCTTCTTCCTCGACCAGCAGCTTCATCGCCTCGGCGATCTTGAGCTTGCGCGCCTTCCTGCGTTCCTGCCCCATCTGCGAGAACAGGCCCTTGAGCTGTTCCGCCATCTCTTCCATGCCCTGAGGACCGACGATCTCCATCGACGGCCGGGCCTCGGCCAGTTCGATCTCGATCTCCTTGTCGTCCATCGACCCCTCGCGCAGCCGCTTGCGCATCACCTGCCGCGCGGTGTTGTCGCCGCCGGCACTGTCCGCCGCCGGCGCGAAGCCGGTCGACGAGCGCGGCGGCGGCACCAGCGCGTCGAGGATGCGCTCCTCGGCCGCATCCTCGGCCCGCGCGCGCTGGAAGCGCATCTGGCGCTCACGCTCCTGCTTGACCGCGATGTCGACCAGGTCGCGCACGATGCTGTCGACGTCCTTGCCGACATAACCGACCTCGGTGAACTTGGTCGCCTCGACCTTGATGAAGGGCGCGTCGGCCAGCTTGGCCAGGCGGCGCGCGATCTCGGTCTTGCCCACGCCGGTGGGGCCGATCATGAGGATGTTCTTCGGCGTGATCTCGCCACGCAGCTTCTCGTCGACCTGCTGGCGCCGCCAGCGGTTGCGCAACGCGATCGCGACGGCGCGCTTGGCGTCGGCCTGGCCGACGATGTGCCGGTCGAGTTCGGAGACGATCTCCTGCGGGGTCATGCTGCTGCTCATTCGTGTGCTCCGGCGCCGGTCAGTCCAGCGTCTCGATCGTGTGGTTGCCGTTGGTGTAGATGCAGATCTCGCCGGCGATCACCAGCGATTGCTTGACGATGTCCACCGCGCTCAGCTCGCTGTGGTTGAGCAGCGCCTTGGCCGCCGCCTGGGCATACGCGCCGCCGCTGCCGATGGCGACGATGCCCTGCTCGGGCTCCAGCACGTCGCCGTTGCCGGTGATGATCAGCGAGGCGGTGCGGTCGGCCACCGCCAGCATCGCCTCCAGGCGGCGCAGCACCCGGTCGGTGCGCCAGTCGCGGGTCAGGTCCACCGCCGCGCGCACCAGATGGCCCTGGTGCTTCTCGAGCTTGGCCTCGAAGCGCTCGAACAGGGTGAAGGCATCGGCCGTCGCGCCGGCGAAGCCGGCCAGCACCTGGTTCTTGTAGAGCTTGCGCACCTTGCGGGCGGTCGACTTCACGACGATCGAGCCCAGCGTCACCTGGCCGTCGCCGCCGATCGCGACCTGGTTGCCGCGCCGCACGCTGACGATGGTGGTGCCGTGGTACGGCGGAAGCGGGGAAGAGTGGTCTTGGGACATGGTGGATCGGACGTGCGGGGACGCCTTGAACGTCATGAAGGTCTCACGTGGGTTCCCGCATGGGAATCACAAGGTGAGGAAAAGAGAGCGGCCCCGCCTGTGCGAATGCCGGTTGACGATGTCGATGATCGGACATCCGGATGAAGAACGGGGCCAGAGGCCCCGTGGTCGCGAAGGTCGAAGCCGGCGCGGCAGCCGTCAGACGTGCCGCACCTTGACCCTGGCGTGCTCGTTGATGCCCATGGCGCCGAAGAACAGCGCCACCAGCCGGTGGGCGTCGGTGAACTGCACCGCACGGTTCTCGCTGCGGCGCGCCAGCACCCAGTTCAGCAGGTCGCCCGCGGCCATGAAGTCCAGGCGGATCAGCTTCGGGCAAGCGATCGTCACCAGCGACGCGCCGCCGAGCTGCTCGGTCATCAGCGCCAGCGTCTCGCTGATGTCGCCGCTCAACTGGCCGGACAGCTCCATCAGCGCCGCGGTGTTGACCGCGTCGGTCATCGTCGACTCCAGGAAGGCGATGCCGGTGTCCATCGCCGCCGGCTGGATCGAGGAGGGCGAGCTCGTCGACAGCGCATTGCCGCTGATGCGGACATGGCAGAGCGCCTTCTCCCAGCTGGGCGGCGACACCTCGTAGGTGACGCAGTAGTCGATCGCGACCTCGTCGAACTGGTCCGGGCGATTGGCCAGGCGCAGCGCTTCGAGGCGCAGCATCCACAGGATCGGATCCGCGTCGCGGCTGCCGACCGGGGCCTGTTCCCTCAGCACATTGAAGAAGTGATCGCCGGACAGCCAGCGCAGGTCCAGCGCCTGCTGCGCCCAGGCGCGGAACAGGTCGCGCAGCTTGGCGCAGGCCTCGATGTCGATCTGGCGCAGCGGCGCCCAGTCGATCACCCACGGCATCGGCAGGTTCTCGCAGCGGGTGCGCATCTGCGTCACCGCCTCGGTGTCCAGGTATTCCGGCGCCGTCCAGGAGACGCTGCTCGCGCGGCCGCGCGGAGCGCGCTCCTCCTGCACGGCCGCGGCCACCAGCTTGGGCAGCGAGAACCATTGCGGCGAGGAGAGTCCGAACTGCTGGGCGTAGTCGTTGGCCAGTTGCTCGAACTTGCCCTGCTGGCCGGTCGCCCGGTACAGGTCGAACAGCACCAGCCAGGTGTCGGCATGTTCGTGGCGCGCGCCGCCCGGCCGGGTCAGGTCGATCAGGCTGCGCTCGCAGTGCTCGTAGTCGGCATTGGCGAAGGCGATCACGGCCTCGTCCAGCTCGGCATCGTGGACGACCTCGCTGACCTCGACCTGCGGATCGGCGACACGGAAGCTCAGCGTCGGGATTTCCTTCTTCAGCTCGGGAATCGGCGCGGGTCCGCCAGCCGGCGACAGCGGGGCCATGCCACCGCCCATCGAGGCCGCGGCCGGCGCCGGCGACAGGTCCAGCCGCTCGATGTCGGCGGGCGCGGCGTGATCGGACACCCGTGCGCCGATCTGGTCCGCCGGCTGGGTCGCGGCGAAATTGACCGGTCGCGTGCTGGTGTCGAAGAAGCCGGGCGGATGCTGGCCCTGCACCTGCGTGGGGACGAAACCTTCGCCCACCATCTGCTGCTCGATCTGGTCGATCTTGGCCTTGACGCTGGCTTCATCGCGGCGCGCGCCCTGGATCTCGCTGATGCGGCCCAGTTCGTCGATGCCGGAGGTCGCATGGCCGCCGAGCGCGGCGAGTTGCTCAGGCGTCAGGCCCTCGCGGCGAATCTTGCGCAGCATGTCGAGCTCGCGCTTGCGCACGAAATCGTTGCGCCGCTTGCGCTCCACCATGGCCCGCAGCTCGGCCTTGGCGGCATCGGCCTCGGGATCGTCCTGGCGGGAGTTGATCTCCGCCCAGTCGGTCGTCGGATTGGCGACGAAGCGCGCCACCTTGCGGAAGAAGCTCTCGCCTTCTTTGGTGCCGTCTTTGGGGTCGGTCATGCTCTGGCGGACCTTGCTTTGCGCGATGTCCGGCTCAATCGCCGAACATCTTCTGCTTCAGCTCGCGGCGCTGCTGCGCTTCCAGCGACAGCGTGGCGGTCGGGCGGGCGATCAGACGACCCAGGCCGATCGGCTCGCCGGTTTCGTCGCAGTAGCCGTACTCGCCGCTTTCCAGGCGCTGCAGCGATTGCATGATCTTCTTCAGCAGCTTGCGCTCGCGGTCGCGGGTGCGCAGTTCCAGGGCGTGCTCTTCCTCGATCGTGGCGCGGTCGGCCGGGTCGGGGACGATGGACGTGTCCTCGCGCAGGTGTTCGGTCGTCTCGCCGGCGTTGGACAGGATGTCTTCCTTCAGCTGCGTCAGCTTGGCGCGGAAGAAGTCGACTTGCTTGTCGTTCATGTACTCGCTGTCCGGCATCGCCAGCACTTCGGCGTCGGTCAGTTCGGCACCGGCCTTGGATTTCCAGGCAGACGAGAGTTTGGGATCGGTCTTCACGGCAGGGCGGCTGTTCTGGTTCGTTGATGTCGGGGTCGAGGGCCGGACAGGGCTGTCCAGCAGAGAGACCGTGCTGTCGGGCGCGTCCGCGTCGGCGGGTTTGCCTGCCGCCGGAGCCTTGGCCACCTTGGCGGCGGCCTTGGGCGCGGCGGTCTTGGAGGCCGGTGTCTTGCTCACGTTCACTCTCCTAGCGGCTCTTTATACCTGCTCGACATGAGAAGCCGGGGCTTCCCGCGGTTGCGCAGGGGCCTGGTTCGGGCGCGGCGGATTGTAGCCACCTCCGCCGTCGCGCCGCCGATGGGTTTGACCATCGGTCAGTGTGGCACTAAGCCAGGCAGCCTTCCAGCCCCTGCATGAGGATGTCCTTCGGCAGATCGATGCCGATGAACACCATCTTGCTGATCTTCTTCTCCTCGGGCATCCACTTCGGGCCGAGGTCGGAACCCATCAGCTGGTGCACCCCCTGGAAGATCACCTTCTTGTCGGTGCCCTTCATGTTCAGCACGCCCTTGTAGCGCAGCATCTTCGGGCCGTACACCTGCACGATCGCGCCCAGGAAGTCCTCCAGCTTGGCCGGGTTGAACGGACGCTCCGAGCGGAAGACGAAGGACTTCACGTCGTCGTCATGGTGGTGATGGTGCGGGTGGTCGCAGTGCTCGTCATGCTCATGGTCGTGATGATCGTGGTCATGGTCATGACCGTGGTCGTGCGCATGGTCGTGGTCGTCCGCGGCCAGGAAGTCGGGATCGATCTCCAGCTTGGCGTTGAGGTTGAAGCCGCGCAGGTCGAAGACGTCCCGGATCGGCACCTCGCCGAAGTGCACCTTGGACTGCGGCGCGCGCGGGTTCATGTGCTTGAGCCGGTGCGACAGCGCGTCCACCGCGGCGTCATCGACGAGGTCGGTCTTGCTCAGGAAGATCTGGTCGGCGAAGCCCACCTGGCGGCGCGCTTCCTGGCGCGTGTCGAGCTGCTCGTTGGCGTGCTTGGCGTCGACCAGCGTCAGGATCGAGTCGAGCAGGAAGGTCTCCGCGATCTCGTCGTCCATGAAGAAGGTCTGCGCGACCGGGCCCGGGTCGGCCAGGCCGGTGGTCTCGATGACCACCCGTTCGAAGTCCAGCTCGCCCTTGCGGCGCTTGGCGGCCAGGTCGGCCAGCGTGGTGCGCAGGTCCTCGCGGATGGTGCAGCAGACGCAGCCGTTGCTGAGCTGGATGATCTGCTCCTGCGTGTCGCTGACGAGGATGTCGTTGTCGATGTTCTCCTCGCCGAACTCGTTCTCGATGACGGCGATCTTCTGGCCGTGCGCCTCGGTCAGCACGCGCTTGAGCAGCGTCGTCTTGCCCGAGCCGAGGAAGCCCGTGAGGATGGTGGCGGGGATCAGCCCCGTGGCGGGACTCGGGGCGGCGCCGCTGGCGGAACCCGGGGCGGCGGTGTCAGGAACGGACGACATGGTGAACGACCAATCTGTGGAGAAGCTTGGGCCCGGCAACTGGGGGCGGATGACTGTGTTTCAAGCGAATGTCAATGTCAATCGGTTATTCTGGCGCCTCCTCAACGACGGCACACACGACAGTGTCTGATCCCCAGCCTAGTCGGCCCGCCAAGCATGGCGGGCGTGGCAACGACCAACGCGGTCTCATCGATCGCGTCCTCGAATTCCTGCACCCCGGCCCGGACTCGACCAGCGAGCTGATCGAGAACTTCGCCGAAGCGGAGGAGCGCGATCTGATCGCGCCCGAATCGCGCCAGATGCTTGAGGGCGTCCTGCGGATGGCCGAACTCAGCGCCGGCGACGTGATGGTCGCCGCGCCGCGGATGGACCTGCTGGACATCCAGTCGCCGCCCGACGAGTTGCTGGCCGCCGTCATCGATACCGGTCACTCGCGTTTCCCTGTCTATGACGGCCAGCGCGACAACATCATCGGCATCCTGCTGGCCAAGGACCTGCTCAAGCTCCAGCGCGCTCCGGAACTGAACCTGCGCGCGTTGCTGCGCCCGGCAGTTTTCGTGCCCGAGAGCAAGGGCCTCAATGAACTGCTGCGGGATTTCCGTTCCAACCGGAATCACCTGGCCATCGTGATCGACGAATTCGGCAACACCGCCGGGCTGATCACGATCGAGGACGTGCTCGAGGAGATCGTCGGCGAGATCGAGGACGAGTTCGACGTCGGCGATGGCGATGCGGGCATCTACACCCTGGCCGACGGCAGCTACCGCGTCGCGGGCGACGCCGAGATCGACGCGGTCAACACGGCCTTCGGGCTGTCGCTGTCCGATGCCGACTTCGACACCATCGGCGGCCTGGTGGCGCACGAGCACGGCCGCGTGCCGCGCCGTGGCGAGACCGTCGAGGTCGCCGGCCTGCGCTTCTCGGTGATGATCAATCGCGGCGGCGCCGTGCGCTGGTTCAAGGTGACCCGCGCACCGGCGCCCGAGGCCGACGACCACAGCGGCTGATGCGCCGCGGCTCCTTGTCGGACCGGATCGACGGCGGAGCCCGCCCGGGCCGGGCCGCGTGGCTGTTCCATCCGGCGCTCGCGCTCGTCGCCGGGGTGCTGCACACCGCCTCGTTCTCGCCCAGTCCCGCCTGGTGGTTGCAGCCGCTGGCGCTGGCCTGGCTGGTCGCCGCCTGCGAGGGCGTCCGGCCGCGCCGCGCCGCGCTGGCCGGCGCCCTGTTCGGTATCGGCTGGCTGGCGTCGGGGCTGTGGTGGCTCTACATCAGCATGCACGACTTCGGGCACCTGCCCGCGGCCGTGTCCGCGCTGGCGGTGCTGGCGCTGGCGCTGTTCCTCTCCCTCTACTACGCGGCCGGCATGGGCCTGGCCGCCCGCTGGTCCGCCGGCGCGGGGCCGACGCGGCGGGTGCTCGCATTCGCCGCCCTATGGCTGGGCGCGGAGCTCGCCCGCGCCAGCTGGTTCACCGGCTTTCCCTGGATCGCCAGCGGTTATGCGCATGCGCAGGGCCCGTTGGCGGCGCTCGCCCCCTATGTCGGTGTCTACGGCATCACCGCGGTGGCGGCGCTGCTTGCTGCGGCGATGGCGCTGCGCCACTGGGCGCTGCTGGGCGCGCTGGTCGTCGCCATCGGCGTCGCGCAGTTCCTGCCGCGGGAATTCACCCGGCCGAGCGGCATGCTGGCCGTGTCGCTGGTGCAGCCCAACATCCCGCAGGATCAGAAGTTCGACCGCGACCGCTTCGACCAGAACCTCGACCAGCTGACCGCGCTGATCGAATCGGCCCGCGGGCAGATCGTCATCACGCCGGAATCGGTGCTGCCGGTGCCGCTGGCCTTCCTCGACGAGGCGCATATCGCGCGCCTGCGCCGCGACGCCCGGCTGCGGCCGCTGCTGCTGGGCACCTTCCTGGGGAACACGACCGTTGGTTTCGTGAACTCGCTGGCCGGCATCGGCTTCCCGGGCGACTACGACTACGGCAAGCGTCACCTGCTGCCTTTCGGCGAGTTCATTCCGCCCGGCTTCCACTGGTTCGTCAGGGCGATGAACATCCCGATGGACGACCAGGCCAGCGGCACCCACCAGCGCGCGCTGGCCTTCGCCGGCCAGCGCCTGCGGCCGCTGATCTGCTACGAGGACCTGTTCGGCGAGGACGTCGTCGCCAGCGCGCTGGATCACGGCGAGGCGGCCGCCACGGTCTTCGTCAACGCGAGCAACCTGGCCTGGTTCGGGCCGCGGATGGTGCAGGATCAGCATCTGCAGTTCTCGCAGATGCGGGCGCTGGAGTTCCAGCGGCCGATCGTGCGGGCGACCAACACCGGCGCGACCGCCCACGTCGACCATCGCGGAGAGGTCCTGGCCCGGCTGCCGGCGGAGCGGGCCGGCGTGCTCGAGGTCACCGTCGAGGGGCGGACCGGTGCCACGCCGTATGCGCGCTGGCTGTCGGCGGCTGGCCTGTGGCCGCTGTGGGCGCTGGTCGCGCTGGGCCTGCTGCCGGTGCTGGTGCCGGCATGGCGACGCCGTCGCGATGGCGCCCGCCGCGTCGCCTGATCGGGGCGCGCCGCCAGGGGCGGCACGCCGATGCCGCATCCGAGGCGCACATAGAATCGGGCGTTTTGCTCCACCGCCGGCCCGACGGCCCGACGCCTCATGCTGACTTTCCAGCAACTGATCCTCCGCCTGCAGGAATACTGGTCCAAGCAGGGTTGCGCCCTGCTGCAGCCCTATGACATGGAGGTCGGCGCCGGCACCAGCCACACCGCGACCTTCCTGCGCGCGCTGGGTCCCGAGCACTGGAAGGCCGCCTACGTGCAGCCCAGCCGTCGGCCCAAGGACGGCCGCTACGGCGAGAACCCGAACCGCCTGCAGCACTATTACCAGTTCCAGGTCGTGCTGAAGCCGGCGCCGGCCAACATCCTGGAGCTCTACCTCGGCTCGCTCGAAGCGCTGGGCTTCGACCTGAAGAAGAACGACGTCCGTTTCGTCGAGGACGACTGGGAGAACCCGACGCTCGGCTGCTGGGGCCTGGGCTGGGAGGTCTGGCTCAACGGCATGGAGGTGACGCAGTTCACCTACTTCCAGCAGGTCGGCGGCATCGACTGCAAGCCGATCACCGGCGAGATCACCTACGGCCTCGAACGCCTGGCGATGTACCTGCAGGGCAAGGAATCGGTCTACGACCTCGTCTACACCGATGGCCTGACCTATGGCGACGTGTTCCATCAGAACGAGGTCGAGCAGTCGACCTACAACTTCGAGCACAGCGACGTCGACTTCCTGCTGCAGGCCTTCGGCGCCTACGAACGCAAGTCCAAGGACCTCATGGACACGCGGCTGGCGCTGCCCGCCTATGAGCAGCTGCTCAAGGCGGCCCACACCTTCAACCTGCTGGACGCCCGCGGCGCGATCAGCGTGACCGAGCGCGCGGCCTACATCGGCCGCATCCGCAACCTGGCGCGTGCGGTGGCGCAGAGCTATGTCGACAGCCGCGCGCGGCTGGGCTTCCCGATGGCCCCGAAGGCCTGGGCCGACGAGGTCGTCGCGCAGATCGAGAAGAAGAGCGCCGAAGCCGCCGCGAAGTCCGAGAAGGCCGCGGAGAAGTCGGACAAGAAGACCGCTGCCTGACGACGAGGAATACCGCTCCATGACCACGAAGAACCTGCTCGTCGAACTGTTTGTCGAGGAACTGCCGCCCAAGGCGCTGAGGAAGCTGGGCGAGGCGTTCTCGGCGGTGCTGGCCGATGCGCTCAAGGCCCAGGGCCTGGCTCCGGCCGATGCGGCCGTGACCGCCTTCGCCACGCCGCGTCGCCTGGCGGTGCACCTGGCCGGCGTCGCCGCCAAGGCCGCCGACCGCGCCGTGCAGCAGAAGCTGATGCCGGTGGCCGTCGCGCTGGACGCCGCGGGCAATGCCACGCCGGCGCTGCTCAAGAAGCTGGCCTCGGTGGGCGCCGACGCTTCCGTCGTGCCCAGCCTCAAGCGCGCGCCGGACGGCAAGGCCGAGGCGCTGTTCCTGGACACCGTCGTCGCTGGCGTGTCGCTCAAGGACGGCCTGCAGAAGGCGCTGGACGAGGCGCTCGCCAAGCTGCCCATTCCCAAGGTCATGACCTACCAGCTGGCCGACGGCTGGAGCGACGTCAAGTTCGTGCGCCCGGCCCATGGCCTGATCGCGCTGCATGGTGAGGACCTCGTCGAGATCGGCGCGCTGGGCCTCACCGCCGGCCGAACGACGCGCGGCCATCGTTTCGAATCCAAGGCCGAGGCGATCACGGTCCAGAGCGCCGACAGCTATGAGCGCCAGCTTCGGGAAGAGGGCGCGGTGATCGCGTCCTTCGACCAGCGTCGGGACGAGATCGTGCGCCAGCTGCAGGCGCAGGCCGCGCCGCTGGGCCTGACGCCGATCGACGCGCCCGAGCTGCTGGACGAGGTGACCGCGCTGGTGGAACTGCCCAATGTGCTGTCCTGCCAGTTCGAGCCCGAATTCCTGGCCGTGCCGCAGGAGTGCCTGATCCTGACGATGAAGGCCAACCAGAAGTACTTCCCGCTGCTGGACGGCCAGGGCAAGCTGACCCACCGCTTCCTGGTGGTCAGCAACATCCATCCGGACGATGCGTCCAAGGTCATCGAGGGCAACGAGCGCGTCGTGCGCCCGCGCCTGGCCGATGCGAAGTTCTTCTTCGACCAGGACCGCAAGAAGACGCTGGCCTCGCGCGTCGAGGGCCTGGACAAGGTGGTCTATCACGGCAAGCTCGGCAGCCAGGGCGAACGCACCCAGCGCGTGCGCGCGATCGCCCATGCGATCGTCAACCAGCTGCGCATGGCCCAGCATCCGTACACGGTCGAGGCCAAGGACGAGTTCGACGTGCTCGACAGCAAGGCCCAGGAAGCCGCGCTGCTGGCCAAGGCGGACCTGCTGACCGACATGGTCGGCGAGTTCCCCGAGCTGCAGGGGATCATGGGCGGCTACTACGCGCGCCATGAAGGCCTGCGCGACGGCGTGGCCAAGGCGATCGAGGACCACTACAAGCCGCGCTTCGCCGGCGACGCGCTGCCGCGCAACCATACCGGCACGGTCGTCGCGCTGGCGGACAAGCTGGAGACGCTCATCGGCCTGTTCGGCATCGGCCAGCTGCCCACCGGCGACAAGGACCCGTTCGCGCTGCGCCGTCACGCGCTGGGCGTGATCCGCATCCTGGTCGAGAACCACATGCAGCTGTCGCTGCCCGAGTTGATCCAGGGCGCGCTGCCGGCCTTCGGCGAGCTGATCCAGGATCCGACCGAGCCGCTGCTGGGCTTCTTCGCCGACCGCCTGGCGGTGAGCCTGCGCGACCAGGGCTACAGCGCCCAGGAAGTCGACGCGGTGCTGGCGCTGAATCCGGCCCGTCTGGGCGACGTGCCCAAGCGCCTGGGCGCGGTGCGCGCCTTCGCCGCGCTGCCGGAGTCGGCCTCGCTGGCCGCGGCCAACAAGCGGGTGGGCAACATCCTCAAGAAGATCGAGGGCGAGCTGCCGACCGAAGTCCAGCCCGCGCTGCTGACCGAGGCCGCCGAGCAGGCGCTGGCCGACGCGCTCGCCGGCGTGAAGCCGCAGGCCGACGCGCTGTTCGAGCAGCACGACTACGCCGGTTCGCTCAAGGCGCTGGCCGCGCTGAAGGCGCCGGTGGACGCGTTCTTCGACGATGTGATGGTCAACGCCGAGGACCCTGCGCTGCGCGCCAATCGCCAGGCGCTGCTGAAGCAACTGCACGACGCGATGAACCGCGTCGCGGACCTGTCGCGCCTGGCGGCCTGACCGTCCGGTCGCTGCCTTACCCCTGACCCAGAACGGAGCCCGCGATGCCCACCCGGTCCGACCATCCGCATGGCATGAAGCTGGTGATCCTGGGCCGCGACGGCACGATCAACCGCTACCGCGAAGACCACGTGAAGTCGCCCGAGGAACTCGAGCCGCTGCCCGGCGCGCTCGAGGCCGTCGCGCGGCTGAACCACGCCGGCTGGCACACGGTGATGGCGACGAACCAGCCCGGCATCGGCCGCGGGCTGCTGGACATGGCCTCGCTCAATGCGGTGCACCTGCGGCTCAACCAGCTGCTGGCGGAGAAGGGCGGCCGACTGGATGCCGCCTTCTTCTGCCCGCATGCGCCGGAAGAGAACTGCAACTGCCGCAAGCCGCTGCCGGGGCTGGTCGAACAGATCGGCGAGCGCTTCGGCGTGGACCTGCAGCAGGTGCACATGGTCGGCGCCAGCGTGCGCGACCTGCAGACGGCGCACAACGCCGGCTGCGTGCCGCACCTGGTGCGTGGCGACCGCCTGGCCGGCGTCGACGAGGCGCAGCTGCAGGGACAGATCGCGCTGGTGCCCGGTTCGCGCGTGCACCAGGACCTCGCCGCCTTCGCCGAGACCCTGATCCATGAGGAACGCCGCGCGCGCGCCGAGTCGCGTGGCGAATCCGCTGAACCCGATACCGCTCCTGGAGACCTGGGCTGATGCTCATCGCGCTGCGTTCGATCCTCTTCGTCCTCTACCTGATCGTCACCGTCGTGCCCTGGGGCACCGCGGTCGTGGTGTGCTCGCTGTTCCTCAACAGCACGCAGCTGTACTGGATGTGTGCCAACTGGCTGCGTGTGGCGATCTGGGGCGCCCGCTTGATCTGCGGCGTGCGCTGGCGCGTGCGCGGCATGGAGCACCTGCCCACGGATCAGAGCCAGTCGGTGATCCTGCTGTCCAAGCACCAGTCCACCTGGGAGACCTTCGCCTACCCGATGCTGATGCCGCGGCCGCTGGCCTACGTGTTCAAGCGCGAGCTGATCTACATCCCGTTCTTCGGCTGGGCCATGGCGCGGCTGGACATGATCCACATCGATCGCAGCAAGCGCAGCGAGGCCTGGAACAAGGTGGCCGCGCAGGGGCGGCGCATCGCCGGCCTGGGCAACTGGATCATCATGTTCCCGGAAGGCACGCGGGTGGCGCGCGGCAAGACCGGCGACTACAAGACCGGCGGCACGCGGCTGGCCGTCGAGACCGGTGTGCCGGTGGTGCCGATCGCGATGAACTCGGCGAGCTGCTGGCCGCGCAAGAGCTTCCTGCTGCGGCCGGGCGTGGTCGACATTTCCATCGGTCCGATGATCCCCAGCACCGGCCGCACGCCGGCCGACCTGATGAAGGAAGTGCAGGGCTGGATCGAGACCGAGATGCGGGTGCTGGACCCGGCGGCCTATCCGGCCGGCGGCGCGTCCGCGATGACCGGCGTGCCGCCCGCGCCGCCGGCCCCGCCACCCGCGCCGGCCGCCGTCTGATTACACTCGCAGCCCATGCTGCCTTCCAAGCTGCGGGGATTGGGCGCGCTGCTGAACTTCACGCAGCTGTCGCTGTTCGACACCGAGCCCCCGCCCGCGCCTCCGCCTCCCGTACCGAATCCCGTCGCGCCGACGCCGCGCTCGCGCGGTGAGGCCGGCGCGTCGCTGCGCCAGGTCTTGCTGCAGGGGCAGGCGATTCCTTATGAGCTCAAGCGCGCGCGGCGCCGCAGCATCGGCTTCACCGTCAGTGAGGACGGCCTGCGGGTGTCGGCGCCGAAGTGGGTGCCGCTGGGCGACATCGACAACGCGCTGCAGCAGAAGGGCGACTGGATCCTGCGCAAGCTGGTCGAGCAGCGTGAGCGCGCCAAGCGGACGCAGGCGGCCCGGGTCCACTGGGGCGACGGCTGCAGCCTGCCCTATCTGGGCGAGCCGCTGATCGTCGTGCTCGATCCGTCGATGACCGGCACGCGGCTCGACGAGGGCCAGGCCGATCCCCAGCCGACGCTGGCGACGGTGCCGCGCCGCATGCTCTATCTCGGTCTGCCGCAGACCGCGGCGCCGGATCAGATCCGCGACGCGGTGCAGGCCTGGCTGCAGCGCCAGGCGCGGCAGCTGTTCGAGTCCCGCTGCCGGCACTTCGCCGGGCCGCTGGGCGTCACGATGACCGGCCTGCGGCTGTCCTCCGCCCAGACGCGCTGGGGCAGCGCCAGCGCGGACGGCATGATCCGGCTCAACTGGCGGCTCATCCACTTCTCGCCG
Source organism: Roseateles chitinivorans (assembly GCF_002761755.1). Taxonomy (GTDB): domain Bacteria; phylum Pseudomonadota; class Gammaproteobacteria; order Burkholderiales; family Burkholderiaceae_C; genus Roseateles; species Roseateles chitinivorans. The sequence continues at coordinate 17,439 of NZ_PEOG01000048.1, read as the reverse complement.
GCGCTGATCGACTACGTCGTCGCCCATGAACTGGCCCATCTCAAGGAGATGAACCACAGCCCGCGGTTCTGGGCGGTGGTGCGGTCGGTGTTCCCGGAATACGAACTCGCACGCGATCGCCTCAGGCAGGCGGTGCTGCCGCTGATGGACGAGGCCTGAGGCCAGACCGGGAATCCGTCAATCGTTCTCGTTGAGAGCGGTAAACATTCGCATTTCCCCCTTTGGGGGGGCTTGTAGCTGATTTGTGTGGGGCGGCACACTGGATACCGCTGTCATCACTCGCATCTGAGTCAGAACCCCCTCCCGCGTTCCGCTCCCGGCGGCGCTCAGGGTCCCCCAGCCCACCGGCTGCGTCAGGTCGACCCGCGCTCAGAGCCGACAAGCTGATGCATAACAAGGCGCAGCGCCGCCGTCCCGTGATCGGGGCGGCGGCGACTGTCTTTCCGGACCTCGTTGGCCGGCAGCGACCTCTCCCTCCGACCTCGATCTCAGACCGAGAAGCGATGGATGCCGTCCGCGTCCAGCGTCCGGCGCAGCAGCCCGCCCAGCCACAGGCGATGCAGATGGGCCACCGCCTCGCCCATCGCGAAGGTCGTCTGGTGCAGGTCCAGCGGCCGGCGGAACATCATCGGCAGCAGCTCGGCCGCGTGGCAGGGCTTGGCGGTGCAGGCCTCCAGCACTTCGGCCAGCCGCTCCTGGTGATGCTGCTGCAGCTGGTCGATGCGGGCATGCAGCCCCCGGAAGGGCTTGCCGTGGGCGGGCAGCACCAGCGTGTCGGCCGGCAGCGTGCTCAGCCGCGCGATCGAATCCAGGTAGAGCTGCAGCGGATCCGCCTCCGGTTCGACGTCCACCACCGAGACATTGGTGGAGATCCGCGGCAGCACCATGTCGCCCGAGATCATCACGCCCAGCGTCTCGCTGAACAGGCTGATGTGTTCCGGCGCATGGCCATGGCCGACGAGGCAGCGCCAGTCGTGATCGCCGATGCGCACGGTCATGCCGTCCATCAGCCGCCGGAACGCGGGCGGGATCGAGGGGACCATGCTGGGGTAATAGCTCGCGCGGCCGCGGATCTTGTCCAGCGCTGCCGGATCGGTCAGCCCGTGGCTGCCGAAGAAGGCCGCCGCCGCCTCGCCGCCCATGCCGACCGTCGACGAGGACGCCACCCGCGCCAGCTGATAGTCCGTCGCGCTGATCCACAGCCGGCATTGCCAGCGCTCGGTCAGCCAGTGGGCCAGGCCCATGTGGTCCGGATGGAAGTGGGTGACGATCACGCGCAGCACCGGCAGACCGTCCAGGCGCTCGGCGAAGACCCGTTCCCAGTTCGCCTTGGTCGCATCGCTGTGGATGCCGCAGTCGACGATGGTCCAGCCCTCGCGGCCGTCCTGGACGTCGCGCAGCAACCAGAGGTTGATGTGGTCCAGCGCGAAGGGCAGGCCCATCCGCACCCACCGCAGGCCGGGCAGCAGGTCGAGCGCCTCGCCCGGACCGGGGAGGGTGTCGCCCAAGGGGTAGGTGAGTTCCGATTCGCGGGGATTGGCCATGGCTTTAGACTTACGTTTACGTCAACGTCATTTGCCAGTGTAGCCATGAGCCCCTCACCCCGCCCGACCCCGGCCGATGACCTGCCCGAGGACGCGCTGCCCGAAGCCGGCGACAACGCGGGGCCGCTGTTCACCATCACCGAGCTGGCGGCCGAGTTCGACATCACCCCCCGCGCGATCCGCTTCTACGAGGACATGGGCTTGTTGACGCCGGCTCGCGCCGGGCGCAATCGCGTGTACACGCAGCGCGACCGCACGCGGCTGAAGCTGACCTTGCGCGGCAAGCGGCTGGGACTGTCGCTGCAGGAGATCAAGCAGCTGGTGGACATGTACGACAACCAGTCGGACACCGTGCCGCAATTGCGCGCGTTCCTGGGCGTGCTGGACCAGCACCGCAAGCAGTTGCAGCAGCAGCTCAGCGACATCGAAGTGACGCTCGCCGAGATCGCCCAGCACGAGGAGCGCTGCCACGCGCTGCTGGCCGAAGCCGGCCAGCCGGCCGGTTGAGCGCAGCCTGCGGACGAATCGCGGTCCGGCGGGCCCTGCCGGCCTACACTCCGCCGCCATGAACGGCTTGCACCTCACCGCCGACCTGTCCGGCTGTGCGCGCTCGGCGCTGCTGACCGATGCCCGGAGCCTGGCCCGCCAGACCCGCGAGGCGGTGGAGGGGGCCGGGCTGACCGTGGTTGGCGAACACTGGCATCGCTTCCCAGCCGCAGCCGATGGCACGCCGGGCGGCATCACCGGCATGCTGTTGCTGGCCGAGTCGCATGTGGCGCTGCACAGTTGGCCGGAGATCGCCGCGGTGACGCTGGATGTCTACGTCTGCAACTACGGCGGCGACAACTCGGCCAAGGCGCGCGCTGTGATGGCGGCGCTGGTGGCGTTGTTCGAACCGGCCGACGCCCACCAGCAGGCGCTCGAACGGGGGCGCCCCGGCCCCCCCACAGGCCGCTGACACGACCGTGGCGTTTTCCCCGCTCGCCCTGGCGGGGGATCGGCGGGGGCCGCCAGCTTCACTAGACTCTCGCCCGGGCCAGGACGGCCCGGGAGAAGAGGGATTGATCGAGAACAAGATCGAGCTGGAACTGGTGCCCAAGGCACCGCCAGCCGCACCACCGGCGCCGTTGGCGCCCCCGCTGCCGACGCCGCCGGGGCCGCGCGCACCGGTCCTCAAGCCGGCCGTCGCCGCACCGTCGGAGCAGACCGGGCCGATGGCCACCGGCCTGCTCGCGAAGCTGCATGAGCAGCGACTGACCTTCACCGGCACCGGCAGCGAGTACTTCCGCATCTGGGTCGTCAACGCCTTGCTGACGCTGGCGACGCTGGGCATCTACTCCGCCTGGGCGAAGCGCCGCAAGGCGAGCTGGTTCGCGCGGCACACGCTGCTGGCCGGCGACGGCTTCGATTTCCACGGCGATCCGCGTCGCATCCTGATCGGTCGCGTCCTGGCGCTGGCCCTGCTGGTCTGCTACGGCCATGCGTTCGAATGGTCCAAGGGCGCCGGCTTCGCGATGCTGGCGGTGCTCTACGCCTTCGGGCCGATGCTGTTCGCGGGCGCCCAGCGCTTCAAGCTCGGCAACACCAGCTGGCGCGGCGTGCGCTTCGGTTTCCAGGCCAGCGCCGCCACCGTCTACGCCTCCTGCCTGCCGCTGCTGGTGGCCTGGACCGTCGTGTCGGTCGGCGCCGGCATGGGGCTGGGGCCGATCGTCATCGGCGCTGCGGGCCTGGCGGTCGGACTGCTGTTTCCGCTTGCGCACGGCTGGCTCAAGCGCTTCCAGCATCGTCATGCCCGCTACGGCGCGCTCGAGTTCGACTTCCAGCTTCCGGTGCGCAAGTTCTATGGCCTGTACCTGATCCTCGTCGGCGTCGGCCTGGTGGGCGGCTTCGTCGCCGGCATCATCGCCGCGCTGGCGATGGGCACGCTGAAGGCCCTCTTCGGCGCGCAGGCGTCGCTGGTGGCGCTGCTCGCGCCGCTGTCCACGGTCGGGGTGCTGTGGGTGATCGGCTGGCCGATCTACATCGCGCGGCTGCAGAAGCTGATCTGGGACAACACCCGGCTGGCCGGCGGCATCGAGTTCGCTTATGAGTTGCCTGCCTTCTCCCTCTTCAAGACCGTGATGGGCCACGGCCTGCTCACCGTGCTGACCCTGGGCCTGTACTGGCCCTTCCTCGCGGTGCGCATCGCCAAGCTGCGTATCGAGGGCATGACCGTGCTGTCCGACGAGCCGCTGGACACGCTGGTCGTGCGCGCCGCCCAGCGGCGCGGCCGCGGTGCCGTCGGCGACGGCGTGGCCGATGCCTTCGGCCTGGACATCGGCTGGTGAGCGGGGAGACATCGCCATGAGATCGCAGACCTACACCGCCACCGCCCGGTGGTTCGATGGCGTCGAGAACCGCCCGCAGGAGGTGCGCGTGCGCCTGAGCCGCAACCACCTCGAGTTCATGCCCTGGCCGCCGCGCCCGCAGGCCTCCTCCTCGATGCCGCCGTCGGAGGCCGAGCTGGCCGCGTCGCGCCCGTCGCTGCCGGGCCTGCGTCGCTACACCCGCAAGGGCCTGACGGTCGGCGAATGGTGGCGCGGCAGCCCGACGCCGGTCGGCCTGCCCGACGGCGGCACGCTCTGGATCCCGCCCGACAGCGCGATGGGACGCGCGCTGGGCGGCCAGTCGTTGACGACGCAGCTGATCTCGAGCTGGGCGATGGTCCTGTGCTGCCTGGTCGCGCTGATCGCGCTGGTCGCCTGGTTCGACCGCCAGGGCGCCGGCCTGCTGGCGCGCGTGGCGCTGCCGCTGGTGCCCAAGCAGCTCGACATCGCCGTCGGCGACAAGGTGGAGCAGGAGGTGACGGCGCGCTGGCTCAAGCCATCGACCGTGCCGGCGGCGCGGCAGGCCGCGCTGCGCCAGCGCTTCGAGGACATCGCCGGACGGGTGTTCCCGGGCCAGCCCGCCAAGCTGCGTTTCGCGCGGCTGGGCGAGCGTGGCGGCTTCAATGCCTTCGCGCTGCCCAACGGCACGCTGTTCCTGCTCGACGGGATGACGCAGGACCTGACCGACGACGAACTGATGGCGGTGCTGGGCCATGAGGCCGGGCATGTGAAGCATCGCCATGCGATGCGCCACCTGGTGCAGGGCGTCGGCCTGGTGGCCGTGGCCGGCGTGGTGATGGGCGATTTCTCCACCGTCGCGGCCAGTTCGATGGCCTCGGTGCAGACGCTGCGCTACGGGCGCAACGCGGAGCGCGAGGCCGATGCCGAAGCGCAGCGCCTGATCCTGCGCGAGCACCTGCCCAACGAGACCCTGGTCGGCGTGTGGCTCAAGCTGCGCGACGCGATGCGGCGCGACGGCCACACGAGCGAGGGCGTCGAGTGGCTGTCGTCGCACCCGCCGATCAGCGAGCGGCTGGAGAGCGCCCGCCGGGCCGCGCAGAACGCGGACCCGGTGCGCTGACTGGGCAACTGCGGCTCGGGGCGACGGGCCTGAGGCCCGCGCGCCTCACTTCGCGCTGCCGCCGCTGGCGGCCTCCTGCTGTCCCTTGGCGACGGCGGTGGCGGCGGGCGGCGCCGCCGGCTTGAACTGGCCCATCACATCGCGCTTGCCGCGTTCGAGGTAGGGCACCGGCTGGTCCATCCAGGCGGGGCGGGGGCGGTCCAGCAGGTAATGGTCGAAGAACTCGGCCATGTGCACGGTGAAGTGCTTCATGTTGTCGCGGTCGCGCAGGCCGTGCTTCTCGCCGTTGTAGTTGAACCAGTAGGCCTCCTTGCCCAGGCGGCGCAGCGCGGTGAAGAACTCGATGCCCTGGTACCAGGGCACCGCGTCGTCCTCGTCGTTGTGGATCGTCAGGTAGGGCGTGGTGACCTTGTCGACACGGAAGATCGGCGAGTTCTCCAGGTACAGGTCGGGCCGCTCCCACGGCGTGGCGCCGATGCGGCTCTGGCCATGCTCGTACTGGAAGGCGCGGCTGATGCCCGCGCCCCACCGGATGCCGCCATAGCCGCTGACCATGTTGGCCATCGAGGCGCCGGCCTCCGCCGCGCGGAATTCGTGGGTGCGGGTGATCAGGTAGTTGATCTGGTAGGCGCCCCAGCTGTGTCCCTGGATGCCCACCCGCTTCGGATCGACATAGCCCTTGGCGATCTGCTGGCGGACCGCCGGCAGCACCGTGTTCATCGCGCTCCGGCCCGGGTGGCCGGTCGTGTAGACGATGTCCGGCCGCAGCACCAGGTAGCCGTTGGAGACGTAGCGCGAGACGTTGATGTTCTGGCCCGGTGCCGGCGGCACGTAGCGATGGCGGTTGTCGCTCATCTTCTCGTAGATGTAGACCATCATCGGGTACTGCTTCTTCGGGTCGAAGCCGGGCGGCTTGGCCAGCAGCGCGCGCAGCTTCCTGCCGTCCGCCGCGGTGTACTCGATCAGGTCCTGCGTGCCCCAGGCATACCGCGACTGCTGCGGGTTGGCGTCGCTGACGCGCTGCGGTCGCTCGAAGGCGAGCGTCGAGGTCCACAAGTCGGGGAACTCGGTGAAGGTCTGCTGGGTGAAGACGAGGCGGTCCGCGTCCTTGGCCTTGATCAGGCCGCCGATCATCTTGTCGTCCTGCAACAGCGTGGTCGGGATGCCGCCGCTGGCGTCGACGCGGAAGTAGCCGCTGGCCCGCGTCAGGTCGTGCGTGCCGGCCAGCATCAACGCATCGGCCGGCAGCGCCCGCTTGTCGGCGTCCTCGGGGTCGAGCGGCACCACCCGCAGCTGGATCTGCCGCTTGCGGCCCCAGCCCTGCGTCAGGTTGCGCGACTGGCCGGTCGCCGGCTGCACGGCCCAGAGGTCGAACTTGTCGTAGAGCACGACGCTGTCGTCCTCGCCGGTCCAGCCCGCGCTGCCGTAGGCGGTCGGCAGGTCGGGCACGTCGCGCTCGTCGTTGTCGAAGCGGGCCTTGATCTTTCCGCTCAGGTCGATCGCTTGCGCCGTGTCCGTCCGCCAGGCCATCCAGCGCGCGGCCGGCGCGTCGAAGCCCAGCACGTAGCGTCCAGCCGGCGACAAGGTCGGCGCATGGCGCAGCTTGCGCGCGAGCGGCGTGGCCGCGCCGGTGTCCAGGTCGACCGCGTAGGCGTCCATGTACACGCCTTCCCAGGACATCAGCGGGCGATACGGCAGCTCGCTCAGGCCCAGCGCCACGCCGGCGTTCTCGTTGACCTGGATCGTCGGCAGCTCCGGGGTGCCGAGCTGCACGAAGCGCGCGGCGTCGACGTCCTGGCCAAGATGCACGACGGCGCGGTAGCTGCGGTTGCGCTCGCGCTCCGCCTTGGCCTTTTGCGCCGACTGCAACTCCGGATCCTTCCAGTGCCAGAGGTCGACCTTCATCGGCTCGGGCGCGTCCTTGGGCTCGGGCGCGGGCAGCTCGGCGGTGCCGAGGAACAGCCGCTGACCGTCCTTGCTGAAGGCCAGTGGCGCGTGCTCGCTCGGCGTCCAGCCGGCGGGCATGCCGGCGGTGGCCGCGCTGACCAGCACGGTGGCGCGGTCCTGGCCGGCCTGCCACAGGAAGAGCTTGAACGGCGTCGGATCGGGCTTGTCGCTCTTCCCATCCCGGGCGCCGTCCTTCGTACCGTCCTTGCGGTCCTCGGCCTGCCGGGCCTTCTCGGCGGCCTGGGTCTCGGCGACGTGGTCACGGTTGCTGACGAAGGCCAGGCGCCGACCGGCCTCGTCGAAGCGCAATTGCCGGTAGCTGCCGGCGCCGGACATCACCGCGCGTGCCCGCGTGGGCGCGCTCGGGTCGATCAGGTAGACGCCTTCGCGGGCACTGTCTTCGGCCGCAGGCTTGGCCGCGGCGACCGGCGTGGCGGGAGGCACCGCACCGAGGGCATCCGAAGCCGGCAGCGCCGCGGGAGCCGGCGGATTGGCCGAGGCCGGCGCCGACGGCTCCGCCGGCCGGTTCTGTGGCGCGGCGGAAGCGGGCATCGCCCTCGCAGCGCCGGATGCGCCGGGGGCGGCCTTCGCGTCCTTCACCGACACCACATAGGCGAGCAGCGTGCCGCTGTTGTTCCAGGCGAAGTCGGCGGCGTCCTTGAAGGTGTTGCGCTGTCCGGTCTCGGCGTCGATCAGCAGCAGGTCGTTGCCGGGCAGCTTCTTCGCGGACGGCGCGCTGCCGTCCGCTGGCGCCTCCTGGTCGAGGGATGCGTCGTGCCCCTGGGCGCGCGTAGCGACGTCGAGCCCGGCTTCCGTCTCGCCATCGGCCCGGTCTGCCGGCGCCTTGACCTCCTTCGCACCGTCTTTCGCGCCGTCCTTCCTCGGCGGTGCTTCCAGCAGCATCGCCAGGTGCCGGCCCCCGTCCTTGCCCCATCCGAAGCGCTTCACGCGCTCCACCGATTCAATCTTGCCGGTGGCCAGATCCATCCAGGCGGCGCCGGGCTTGGGCGCGTCGTCGCCCTTCTTCTTGTCCTTCCTGGCCTTGTCGATCTCCGCGCGCGTCGGCTGCACCGCGAAGGCGACGAAGCGGCCGTCGGCACTGAATTGCGGCGAGGTGCCGCGCGGTGCGCGGTACTCGCGGCCGTCGGCGACGCGGCGCACGACGAGTTCGCCATCGGCCTCCTGCGCCACCAGCGCGTAGGCAATCCACTGCCCATCGCGGCTCAGTTGCGTGTGCTGGATGCTGCGCCAGGTGGCGTAGACATCGTGCGTGATCGGCGGCAAGGCCGAGCTTGGCTGAACCGCGGTCGCGGCTGCTGCTGCGGTCGGCGTGGAGGCCTGTGGTGGCGTGGCCGCGGTCAGCGGTGCAAGGGGCAGCAGCGCCAGCGACAGCGCGGCCAACGAAGGCAGGAAAGGCCGGTTGGACATGGACGAGGGCATCGGATCAAGAGGGCGGGGCGACGGCATCGGTGTGAGCAAGGGGCGTTCGATCAGGCGGCGGCGGTGAGCGTCTGCACGAGCCAGTGCTGAAGGGCCTGGATCTCGTCCATGTTGACCTCGTGCGCCATCGGGTACTCGTGCCAGTCGACCGCATAGCCGAGGCGGCGCAGCTCTGCCAGCGAGGCCTTTGCGCGCGCCGGCAGCACCACGCCATCGCCGGTGCCATGCGCCAGGAAGATCGGCGTGGTCGCGTTGGCGGGACTGCGCTGCGCCTCGGTCGTGTCGAGCAGCGGCAGATAGCCTGACAGGCCGACCAGCCCGGCCAGTCGCTTCGGGTAGCGCAGGCCGGTCATCAGCGTCATCGCGCAGCCCTGGGAGAAGCCCATCAGCACGACCCGTTCCGGCGGGATGCCGAACTCGCGCTCCTCGCGGTCGATCAGCTCCTCGACCAGCGCCTGCGATGCGCGCAGGCCGTCGGCATCCTCGCGCTGGCTGAGGTCGCCATGGCGGATGTCGTACCAGGCGCGCATGCGCATGCCGCCATTGATCGTCACCGGGATCTCCGGAGCGCTCGGCAGCACGACACGCAGGCCACCCTGCGTCAACACCGGCGTCAGGTCCAGCGCCTGGACGACCGGCACGAAGTCGTTGCCGTCCGCGCCCAGTCCGTGCAGCACCAGCAGGCTGAAGCGGGGCGCCTCGCGCGTCTGCAATTCGATGGTTTCGAGGTTCATGGGCGGGAATGCTAGTCCGCGATGCCGCGCCGGCACTGGGTGAAAACGCCCTGTCGCGCGTCATCCGCTCCGCATCGCGCCCACCTGCAGCCGGTCGCACGTGGGTCGCGACCGATGAGGTGGCTGCGTAGCCTTCATCCCATCGCATCTCCGGATGCACGACTTTCAGGAAAAGGAGCCCTCCATGTCCGACAGCGAAGAACTCAACCGCCTGGCCGATCTCCATCAGCGCGGCGTCCTCAGCGACGAGGAGTTCACCCGGGCCAAGGACCGCGTGCTGAGCGCCGGCGCGCGCCCGTCCTCGTCCAGCGCCTACGCTTACGCGACGCCGCAGGGCGGCGCGCCGGCCGTCAATGCGATCAATGCCTTCCGGCGCAGCCGCGACGATCGCTGGATCGGTGGCGTGTGCGGCGGCCTCGCCCGGCTCAGCGGCCTGGCCGCGTGGTTCTGGCGCGTGGTCTTCGTCGCGCTCACGATGTGCGCCGGCGGCGGGATGCTGCTGTACTTCCTGCTGTGGATCTTCGTGCCGATCGAGGACTGACGGCCCAGCCGCCTAGCGGCGGCCCTTGAGCAGATACGCGGAGGCGAGCCAGCGGCGCTCGACCTCCGCGTTGGCCATTCGGGCCTCCAGATGCCGCCACGGGCAGTCCAGGCCCTCCATGCGGAGGATCGAATGCATCGCCGCGCCGAGCACGAAGCAGTTGCTCATCGGCATCCACGGCGGCGCCCAGGCCAGCCCGGCCGCGACGATGCGCGCGCCCGGCTTCAGCGCGGCCAGTGCGCGCTCGACGGCCTCCAGGCTCTGCAGCACGTCGTGCGTGAAGAAGAACAGGGCCGCGTCGGCGCGTCGCGTGTCGAGCGCGGACGCATACGGCGCGTCCTCGGCCGTGGTCGGCAGGTAGTCGACCGGGGTGTCCAGGTGATTGGTCCGCGCGCGCTGGCGAGCCAGCCGCATCATCGTCTCGCAGGGCTCGACGGCGACGATCCGTCCAGTGGGTCCCAGCGCGCGGCTGAGTTCGGGCAGGCTCAACCCGGTTCCGGCGCCGATGTCGAGCACCGTCTGCCCCGGCGCCAGTTCCAGGGCGGCGATCGCCTCGCGCCGCAGCGGCGCCACCGGCATCAGCTCGTAGTCGTAGATCGGCGCGCGGCGCGCGTAGAGCGCGTTCAGGGCCTGCAGCGCCGGCCGGGTGTCGGGCGTGTTCATGGGCTCCCTTTTTTTTCGCGGGCCAGCTTCGCGTGACGCCGCGCGCGGTGTCAAGCAAGAAAAGCGGTGCGTCACGGAACCGTCATCCGTCGCCGAAAGAATCGCGGCCCATGTGCGTCGAACTCACCACAGGTATGCGGCTTGCCCGCTGCGCGGCCCTGCTCGCCCTCGCGGCGACGCTGACGGCGCGCGCGGCACCGGCCGCGCCAGACACGCCCGCGCCGGCCGCCTCGACGGCCGAGGTGTCGGAGCTCAGGTTCTCCCAATTCTTCAAGTCGCCGATCGGCCCTGCGGGCCTGGAACTGTCGGACGCGCTGCTCGCCGCCGATGGCCGTCCAGTGCGGCTGGTCGGCTACATGGTCGCGCAGGAACAGGCCCGGCCCGGTCGCTTCTGGCTGACACCGCGTCCGGTGCGCATGAGCGAGCACGCCGACGGCGAGGCCGACGACCTACCCGCCGCGACGGTCACCGTGCTGCTCGATCCGGCGCAGCGGGAGCGCCTGGTCGCGCACCGTGACGGCCTGGTGCTGCTGACCGGCACGCTGTCGGTGGGCCGCGTCGAGGACGAGACCGGCCGGGTGTCCTGGATCCGCCTTCGCCTGCCGCCCGGGGCGCTGGAGACCGACGCCACCGCGGGCCTGCGGCTCGACGGCGCCGGCCATCGCCACTGAGCGCACCCGCGCACCCGCGCATCCGCGCACCCGCAGCGTTCCCCATTTCCCAGCCTTCTCCGATTCCTTCGACTCGAGTCCCGACGATGAAACATCTGCCCTCCCTGCTCGCCGGCGCTTGTGCGCTGCTGGCGCTGAGCGCCGCCCAGGCGGCTCCCACCGTGACGCGGCTCACGCCGCCCAGCGAGCTGTTCGCGAGCGGCCGCTCCGAGCCGGTCATCGCCCGCTTCCTGCCCGGCCAGCGCTTCGACCTGCAGGCCACGATCAAGCCGGATGCGGGGCAGCGCATCACCGGCGCGCGTTTCCTGATCGACGGCAAGCCGGTCGATGCCACCGTCGCGCTGCGCGACTGCGCGGCCGGCTGCGTCAAGGGCGTGGCGGCGGAGACCGCGATCGCGACGGTGCGCGCGGTGAGCCTGCAGAAGGCCGGTCGCCACACCTTCAGCGTCGAGGCGGTGCAGGCGGACGGCCAGAAGGTCACCGCCACCGGCGACCTCGACGTGGTGCCCTTCGCCGCGGCGATGGGGCCGAAGGTGCGGAACCTCATCATCCTGCTGGGCGACGGCATGGGCGCGGCGCAACGCACGGCCGCGCGCATCGTCAAGGGCGGCTATGCCCAGGGCAAGGCGATCCAGCCGCTGGCGATGGACACCTTCCCGGTGACGGGAATGGTCAAGACCGCCTCGCTGAACTCGGTGGTGACCGACTCGGCGCCCGGCATGACGGCCTACGTCTCCGGCAACAAGAACAACAACAATGAAGAGGGCGTGTTCCCGGACGACACCGTCGACGCCTTCGACAACCCGCGCATCGAATACCTCTCCGAATATCTGCATCGCACGCAGGGCAAGGCGTTGGGCGTCGTCACCACCGCCGATGTCTTCGATGCGACGCCGGCCGGCAACGCGGTGCACACCAGCAACCGCGGCGCGGGCACCGGCATCGTCGACCAGTTCTTCGATGATCGCTCACGGACCGGCCTGACGGTGCTGCTGGGCGGCGGGCGCAAGTGGTTCCTGCCTGCCGGCACGGCCGGCTCCGAGCGCGCCGAGGCCAACGACTACGCCTTCTCGACGAGCGACCCGCACACGGCCGAAATCGTGAAGCGCTGGGGCGCGGCGCCGGGCGCGAAGGACAAGGGCCGCGATCTGATCAGGGAGTTCCAGGACGCGGGCTACCGCTATGCGCCGACGAAGACGGCGCTCGACGAGGCGATCGCCGGCGCGGGTGCGGACAAGCTGCTGGGCCTGTTCGCCTTCTCCAACATGAATGTGGCGCTGGACAAGATCGACGGTCGCCGCGGTGCGAAGAAGGGCCTGGCGGGCGGCAGCGTCGTCGACGACTACGGCTTCCCCGACCAGCCAATGCTCGACGAGATGGCCCGGGCCGCGCTCGCGACGCTGCGCAAGCAGCCCCAGGGCTTCGTGCTGATGATCGAGGGCGCCTCGATCGACAAGCAGGCGCACAACATGGACAGCGAGCGATGGATGCTCGACACGATCGAGTTCGACCGCGCGGTGCAGGTCGCGCAGGACTTCGCGCGCGAGCAGGGCGACACGCTGGTGATCGTCACCGCCGACCATGAGTGCTCGGGCGCGGCGCTGATCGGCGGCTCGATGCTGACCGACCAGGCGCTGCTGGACGCGGCGACGAAGAAGGGCGCGGCCAACCTGCGCGACAAGGTCGTCGGCGTCTACGAGAAGGCCGGCTTCCCGCGCTATCGCATCGCGGCCGACGGCTATCCGGAGGCGACCGACATCGACTATCGCCTGCTGGTCGGCTATGGCGCGAACGCGGATCGCTATGAAGACTGGCGCACCAACCAGACGCCGCTGCGCGACGCGCAGCAACCGCTGGCCAAGGCGGAGCCGCTGAAGTGGTACCCGGCCAACGCGGCCGAGCGCGACGACGCGCAGGGCGAGTTCCTGGTCACCGGCCAGGTGCCCGGCGAGCAGGCGGTGCACACGGCGACGGACATCCCGCTGTCGGCCTTCGGGCCCGGCGCGCTGGCCTTCACCGGCGTGATCGACAACACCGATGTGTTCTTCAAGCTGGCGCAGGCGGTGGTCAAGGGCACGACGGCCCCGGCCGATGCCTCGGGGGCGAAGCGGCCGGCGAAGTCGCCGCGACAGTGAGGAGCGCGGGGGGGCGGAAACGCCCGCCGATGACCCGCGGACGGCCCATCCGGAGCGGTGCTAGGCCAATATCGCCGACAGCCGAGCGACGGCCTCCTCGATCACCTCGGCGGGCGCTCGCTCGATGCGGCGGGCCTGCCGCGCCTGCAGGTCCATCATCCGAATCTTGTTGACCAGCACGGCGCCCTGGGTCCTGCAGCCGGTGCCGGTCAGCATCACCGCGAAGCCGGCGTGGCGGGCGAAGTCGCCGCCTTGCGTGATGGGGGCCACCAGCACGTCGCCAAGCCGGTTGAAGGCCAGCGGCGTCAGCACCAGCGCCGGTCGCGCTCCCCGTTGCTCACGACCGAGCGTGGGGTCGAAGGGCACGGCGACGATGTCGCCGCGATCGAAGGTCTTCCTCACCACGCCTCGCCCCCCGCCGGCCCGAGCGCGTCCCAGGCGGCCATGTCGGCCGGCGGCGCGGCCGAGAGGTCGCAGGCGGCGATCATCTCCTCGAGCGTGTACTTGCGCTTGGGCGTCAGGACGAGCCGGCGGTCCGCCGTCGTCTCCAGCGTCAACGCGTGGCCGGCGGCCAGACCCAGGTCCCGCAGCACGGGCGGCGGGAGAATCAACGCGGTACTGTTTCCCATCTTCTTCAACACCACTTCCATGACCGTTCCTCCGCGGCAGCGAGGTCCGCATTCTAGGCAGGCTGACGGTCTCAAGTAAAACAAAGTTGTACATTCGTTGCTGGTCGGACGGGCCGCTGAAAGCGGTCGAGCGACCCGCCTTCCGGCGGCATGCATCGAACGAGCAACGATGCTCCATGAGCCGGTGCCCATCGGCAATCGCGAAGAAGGGCGCCGCCAATCGGGGGGATCGGCGAGCCGCTGGTCGAGCGCAGGCCCGGGCCGACAGCGAGGCGTCAGGCGCGGTGCGCGGGGTCAGCGCGGTCCACCCGAAGGGACGAGCGCCTCCGCCGCGCGCACCAGGCACATCGCCGACGCGCCGGCGGCGAAGCCGGCGCGCCACTGTCGGTCTTCCAGTACGCCGCCGATGCCGACCACCGGCACGCCGGCCATCCGTGACCACCAGCGCAGCTGCGCCAGCCCCTGCGCCAGCCAGGGCATGTCCTTGGTCGTCGTCGGCCACAGCGGACCGCAGGCGATGTAGTCGGGCGCGACGCCGCGCGCCCGGCACAGCTCCCACAGGCTGTGGCTCGACAGGCCCAGTCGAACGCCGTGCCGCAAACGGCGCTGCCACAGTTCGTCGCGGTCCTCGCCGCCCAGGCCGGCCCAGTCCTCCTGACCCAGGTGCAGCGCCCGCGCGCCCTCCTCGAGCGCCAGCCGCCAGTGATCGTTGATCCACAGCGTGCTGGAACGGCCGGCCATGTCCCGCACCGCCTCGCGGATCGCCGCGCGCAGCTGATCCTCGTCGAGGCCGGCACCGCGCTTGATGCGCAGCTGCACATGCTCGAAGTGGCCGCTCAGCGCCATCGCGGCGACGCGTTCCGGACGATCCGTGATCGCATAGAGGCCGCCGGAGAAGTTCGGCGGGCGGCGGGAGGCCGGCCACAGGACCTCGCGCCAACGCGTCAGCGTCGCCCGGTCCGGCACGCGCTCGTCGCCGAAGCCCATCACCGGCATCGCGCGCGGGTCGTCGACGAAGCGGCGGTCCGGTCGAAGCGGTCCGGGGCCGGCGCCGGCCGCATGCCCGTCACGCAGCGCCGACCAGGTCAGCATCTTCGCGAGGATCACCGCGTCCGGGACCGCGAAGCCGCGCGCCAGCGCTGCCGCCGCCGCGGACGCGAAAGTGCAGCCGCTGCCGTGGTGATGCGGGGGGGCGCCGTCGCGGCCGGAAAGCCTGGGCAAGGCGATCCAGCCGGTGGCGAGCGCGCTGTCCAGCCAGTCCAGCGCCAGCCCGTCGACCTGCGCCGCGTCGTCGCCGCCGGTGATGCACACCGCCTGCGCGCCCAGGCCGCGCAGCCTCGCGGCGAGTTCCGGCACTGCCAACTGGCCAGGCGTGACACCGAGCAGCCGTTCCGCCTCCCGCCGGTTCGGCGTGATCAAGGCCGCTGCCGGCACGAGTTGATGGCGATAGGCGCCGAGCAGCGCCTCGTCACAGAAGGCTGCGCCGTCCGCGCTCGCGCCGAGCACCGGATCGACCACCAGCAACGCGTCGCCGCGTTGCGCCAGCAGCGCATCGACGGTCGCCGCGCTCGCGAGCAGGCCGGTTTTGATCACCCGCGGCGACAGGTCCTGGCGCAGTGCGCTCAATTGCGCGCGCACCTGGTTCGGTGGCAGAGGGAAGACCGCGTTGACGCCGAGCGAATGCTGCGCCGTCACCGCAGCGACCACCGGGCACAGGTGCACGCCCATCGCCGCCGCGGCTCGCGTGTCGGCGCTCAGCCCGGCGCCGCCGCCGCTGTCGGTGCCGGCGACGCTCCAGATCACCGGTGGCGTCGGATCCTCGGTCCAGGGCGTCAGCACCGTGAGGTCCGGATCGACCGCCGGGGCCCAGGGCGACGCCAGGCTCGGATGCGGCACCAGCGGCGAGGGCAGGGCGCTGACGAGCGGCTCGCGCCGATCGACGGCCCCGGTCATGCGTCCCCCAGCAGGAAGGCGTGGCCGCTGACCGGGGTGCTGGCGACCGCGAAGGCCTGTGGCGCCATCAAGCCGGCGCGGAAGGCTCGCCGGCCGGCGCTCACCGCATCGCCGAAGGCGCCCGCCATCGCCACCGGGTCGCCAGCCTGTGCCACCGCGCTGTTCAGCAGCACCGCGTCGAAGCCCAGTTCCATCGCCCGCGCCGCCTGCGACGGCGCGCCCAGGCCCGCGTCGATCACCAGCACCGTGTCGGGCAGGCGTTCGCGCAGGGTGCGCAGCCCGTGCAGGTTGAGCAGGCCCTGGCCGGAGCCGATCGGCGCGCCCCAGGGCATCAGGAGCGGGCATCCGGCGTCCAGCAGGCGCCGGCCGAGGATCAGGTCCTCGGTGCAGTAGGGGAAGACAACAAAGCCCTCCCGCGCCAGCTCCGCGGCGGCCGCCACCAGCTCGAACGGATCGGGCTGCAGCGTGTGGTCGTCGCCGATCACCTCCAGCTTGATCCATGCGGTGCCGTACAACTCCCGCGCCATGTGGGCGAGCTGCACCGCCTCGCGCGCGCTGCGACAGCCCGCCGTGTTGGGCAGCAGGCGCGCGCCCTGCGCGGTGCCGGCCGCCATCGCCTGGGCCAGCGCGCCGTTGTCGCCGGCCTGCAGCGTGCGCTTCAGGCCGACGGTCAGCACCTGCGCGCCGGACGCCTGGATCGCATCCACCAGCACGGCCGGGCTCGGATAGCCGGCGGTGCCGAGGAAAAAGCGGCTCTCCAGCGAGACGCCGGCGAGGGTGAGGGTGTCCGACATCTCAGCCTCCGACGATCGGTTGGAAGAACAGGACCTGGTCGCCGTCGCGCAGCGGCGTCGCCTCGCGCGCCGCTCGGGGGACGAAGCGGCCGTTGAGCGCGGTGGCCACCGCGTCCTGCGCGCGGCCTTCGCGCGCGAGCAGCTGCGCGAGCGTGGTGCCGATGGCTACCGTGATCGCCCGGTCGTCGAGGCGCACCGTCATCGCGTGCGTCGGCGTGTCGCCGTCAACGCGGACCGACGAAGGTTCTGATTCGCTCATGGGGACATCTCCAGATCCGCCGGCTCCGCCAGCGTGGCGAGCCCGGCATCGCCGAGCAGGCGCTCGACCAGCGCGGGCGCCAGCAGCCAGCCGTGGCGGTACAGGCCGTTGAGCCGCAGCAGGCCGGGCTCGTGATGAACAAAGGGCAGGTTGTCGGGCAAGGCGGGGCGCAGGTGCCGGTCCAGGCGCAGGATGCGTGCTTCCGACAGCGAGGGCAGCACACTCTGCGCCGCCGCCATCAGCTCCACCGCCGAACGCAGCGAGACCGGGCTGCGGTCCTCGCTCTCGATCTCGCTGGCGCCGACGACGATCTCGCTGTCGCTGCGCGGCACCAGGTAGACGCGGTGCCGGGGATGCAGCAGCCGCAGCGGTCGCCGCAAGCCGTGGCCTGCGAGGGACAGGGTGATGATTTCCCCCCGGACGCCGCGCAGCGGCAGCGGCGGCCGCGCGCCCAGCCCGCGCGCGTCGACCGCCCAGTCGCCCGACCAGCGGCCGCCATCGGCGAAGTGCAACTCGCCAGGCAGCACCTGATCGACCGCGCGAGCCCAGTGCCAGCGCGCGCCCTCGGCGCCCGCATGCAGCGCGGCCATCGCGGGAATCGGCGCGATCAGGCCTTCGCGGGGCAGGAGCCAGCCGCGCAGGCCGGGCGCGAGCATCGGCTCGAGCGCGGCCAGATCGTCCG